>CALIBL010000001.1 GCA_938045805.1 uncultured Rubripirellula sp.
GAAGCGGATTGGCGAATTGGTCTTTCCGGCACACCGCTCGAGAATCACCTGGGTGAGCTATGGAGCCTATTTCGCACTTTGAGTCCGGGGCTTCTGGGTTCCTGGGATCGCTTTCGGCAGCGATTTGCTGATCCGATTGAAAGATTGAAGGATGATGAGAAGCGTAAGTCTCTCGCTCAGCTAGTTCGACCATTCATTTTGAGACGAACAAAAGATCGGGTGCTGACAGAGTTGCCACCGAGAACGGAAATTACTCTTCACGCTGAGTTGAGCGTTGGCGAGAGAAACCGTTACGAAGATGCACGATTGGCAGCATTAACTGAATTGAGCGGCACTGGTGGTGAGGAAGGTGCTGGGCAGCAGCGAATCCGGACTTTGGCTTGGTTGACCAAATTGCGTCAGCTAGCGTGTCACCCGAGGCTAGTTGATCAAAGCTGGAAGAAAGGTTCGGCAAAACTGGATCTTTTACTCTCTCTTGTGGAGGAACTTCGCGAAGGGAACCACCGAGCATTGATTTTTAGCCAGTTTGTTAAGCACTTGTCATTGATCAGACAGGCTTTGGATGATCGAGATGTCCAATATCAATATCTTGATGGAGCAACCCCTGCGAAAGAGCGCCAGCGGCGAGTTGATGCATTTCAAGATGGCGAAGGTGATCTCTTTTTGATTTCACTGAAGGCCGGCGGGACTGGTTTGAACCTCACTGGTGCAGACTATGTCATTCATCTTGATCCTTGGTGGAACCCTGCTGTTGAAGATCAGGCAACCGATCGAGCTCATCGAATTGGTCAAGAGCGTCCTGTGACGGTTTATCGTTTGGTGACCGTGGGAACCATTGAAGAGCAGATCTTGGCATTGCACGCAGATAAACGAGAACTGGTGGCCGGTGTGCTTGATGGTACGGATCTCGCTGCAAAGATGGACACAGAAATGTTGATTCGGTTGATCAAAGAAGGCGCTGCGGGATAGGCTTTGGAAACGCAGGAGGCGAACGATGGTAATCTGGAAGGTTGGCACGCAGTATCTCTCACAATATTTGCGGCGACATCATTGATCTTTCGAGAAAAAAGTTTGTTCGCTTTGACCAAAGGTGTCTCAGCCTTGGACGAGACTCATTGGTGTGATGGGGGAGCGACCGAAGACCACCCTCGTCTGACTTGTCTGCTCGTAACGGTATCCTGATCTCAGGTTGTCTCAGGCAGCGAGATACGGTACTATATAGATGTTCACTACTGGGTGGTTTGCAGTCGTTTTGATTGCCAAATTCCCGTTCGTTTTAGGTCTTCATTTATTTTTCGACAAAGGTCTGAGTGATGGCAAAGAAGGCAAAAGCATCGACAAAAAGTAAGGTCGACCCAGGAATGAAGGCAATCCTAGAGCGGGAGCCAGGTCTAAAAACAACACTTGAGCAGATTGATAAAACCTTCGGTGACGGTGCAATCATGCCGCTCGGAGCGTCTCAACAGCTCACAATCGATGGGATACCGACGGGGAGTCTAAGTCTGGATATGGCCCTAGGAGGTCAAGGAATTCCACGAGGTAGGATGATTGAGGTGTACGGGCCTGAGTCGAGTGGTAAGACAACGCTTGCTCTTCATATCGGTGCAGAAGCACAAAAGCTAGGTGGAATTGCCGCAATCATTGATGCTGAACATGCGTTTGATCCTAGTTGGGCGAAAAAGATTGGTGTGGAGCTCGACACGCTCTTAGTGAGCCAGCCCAGTAGTGGTGAAGAGGCGATGCAAATTTGTGAGATGCTCGTCAAAAGCAATGCGGTGGATGTCATTATTATCGACTCCGTTGCCGCGTTAGTTCCCAAGAAGGAATTAGAAGGTGAAATTGGTGACAGTCATGTGGGACTGCAAGCACGATTGATGAGTCAGTCTCTGAGAAAGCTTACCGGGGCGATTGCTAAGAGTAAGTGTGCGGTGATCTTCATTAATCAGATACGTGAAAAAGTCGGTGTGATGTTTGGTAGTCCTGAAACCACGCCGGGCGGTCGAGCCCTCAAGTTCTACTGCTCATGCCGCATCGATGTGCGACGAATTGGTGCATTGAAAGATGGTGAAGAGCAAGTTGGACAGCGAGTGAAAACGAAGATCGTTAAAAATAAGGTTGCACCTCCTTTCCGAGTGGCTGAATTCGACATGATGCACTCGAATGGAATTAGTTACGAAGGTGATCTCCTTGATCTTGGTGCGAATTTTAGCGTTGTTTCTCGTAGTGGTTCATGGTTCAAATACGGTGAGACTTACCTCGGGCAAGGTAAGGAGAAAGCTCGTAACTTCCTGATCGAGAATCCCGAAATTGCTGAAGAGATTAAAGATGCTGTGATGATTGCAGGGGGATTGGGCGCAGCAGTCGAGAATCCTGCTGCTGATTCGATTGCAGAAGAAAAAGCAGCAATTCCAAACAGCTAACGCATCAGCGAAATTGATGCAGTGAATCACATCATATAGGTCGCCAAGATATTCTTATCTTCGGCGACCTTTTTCATGAAAACCTCAGTTTGTCGTCCCCTTGGCTTCCATTTTTCCCCAGGTGTCTCTGAGAGGGACAATTCGATTCATCACTATTTTTTCGTCCGTTGTGTCTTGATCAACGACGAAGTATCCAATTCGTTCGTATTGAACTTGTTCACCAACGGCATGGTTTCGAATTTCTGGCTCAGCATAGCCGGTTACTGTGCTGAGCGACTCCGGGTTAAGGCAATCGATATAGCTTTTGCCATCCTCTGAGGATCCTGGATTTTCAGTGGTGAAAAGACGATCGTAGAGTCGCACTTCGACTTTTTCCGCGTGTTCCTCGCTCACCCAGTGAATGGTGCCTTTAACCTTTCGGCCAGAGGTATCAGATCCACTACGGGTTTCTGGATCATAGGTGCAAAGAATTTCAGTGATATTTCCATCGGCATCTTTGACAACGTCATGGCAGTCAATGATGTATCCCGCTCGCAGTCGTACGGCACCACCTTTTTTCAACCTGAAAAACTTACGCGGTGCTTCTTCTTTGAAGTCGTCTCTGTCAATCAGAAGCGTTCCACTGAATGGGACGTTCCGCCGTCCATCCTCTGGGCGTTCCGGGTTGTTGATTGCTTCGGTGTACTCCACCTGACCTTCTGGCCAGTTGGTGATGGTGAGTCTCACGGGATTCAGTACAACCATCCGTCGAGGAGCGATCTTATTGAGATGTTCTCGTACTGAATTCTCAAGTCGAATGATATCAATGGTACTATTGAACTTCGCTACTCCGACATCAGCGCAAAAATTGCGAATGGACTCAGGAGTGTAGCCTCTTCGACGATAGCCACTGAGCGTTGGCATTCGAGGGTCGTCCCATCCGTTAACATACCCTTCTTTGACTAAGCGTAGCATGAACCTCTTGCCCACCAGTAGGCTGCTAAGTTTTAGTTTGGCAAACTCCATTTGTCTTGGGTGGTGGATGTTTAGTTTCTCGCAAAACCAGTTGTAAAGTGGGCGATGATTTTCAAATTCAAGGGTGCAGATGGAGAAGCTGATGTTTTCGATTGAATCACTTTGCCCATGGGTCCAATCGTATGTTGGGTAAATGCACCAAGTGTCTCCAGTTCGATGGTGGTTAGCTCTGAGGATTCGATACATGACGGGATCGCGCATGTTCATATTTGGCGACGACATATCGATCTTTGCTCGCAGTGATTTGGCACCATCCGGAAAATCACCTGCTTTCATGCCGCGAAATAGTTCTAGGTTTTCCTCGGGCGTTCGGTCCCGAAAGGGACTGTTTTTCCCTGGTTCTGTGAGCGTTCCGCGGTATTCACGCATTTCCTCAGCAGAAAGATCGCAGACGTATGCGTCGCCACTCGCAATTAGTTTCTCGGCCCAGAGATACAGTTGATCAAAGTAATCGCTGGCGTAATGAAGGGCATCCCAATCAAAGCCGAGCCATTTAATGTCCTGCTTAATCGCCTCAACGTATTCGTTGTCTTCTTTGACGGGATTTGTGTCGTCAAAACGAAGGTTGCACTTTCCACCGTGTGACTTTGCTAATCCAAAGTTTAGGCAAATGCTTTTTGCGTGGCCGATGTGCAGGTAACCATTCGGTTCGGGAGGAAACCTAGTGTTTACATTTTGAAATCGGCCTTCTTTTAGATCCGCTTCGATTGCTTGCTCAATGAAGTTTTTGTTTTCGCGTTTGGGTTCGTTGTCATTCATTGATCGCAATTCCTGGGTGCAGCAATTTCGAAGAGCTGAAGGCTTTCGCTTGTGGTTTTAGGTATTGGAGGGATCTGCCAACTCACCGTTAGTGGTGACTTGGTCGGAGGTGGGTTCAGGCAAGATTTCAGAATCGCTCGGTTGACCTAAGGAACGAACGAAATTAATGAGGTGCCAAATGTCATTTTCTTCGAATTCACCCTCGACAAAAGTGGCGGCCGGCATGGGTGATCCCTCAATTCCCTGAATAATACGTCTGTAAAGATCCTCCGGCCGTGATCCTCCTCGGAAAATCCCCTCAGTGAAGTTGCGTGGCATAGCATTTTGTGGTTTGAGTGCGCCTCTAGCCAGCAAAGGTACCAATGCATCAAGATTTTCAGGCTTGAGTCCAACTCGTGAGGTCCAATCTTTTGTCCAGTCGTCGTAGTCGGTTGTTTGTCCGTTTCCGAGTCCTTTTTCTCCGTGGCATTTTGCACAAGCTGCGACTTTCCCAACAAAAACTTGCTGGCCGCGATTGATTGACGCATGCAACGCATCAGCGAGACTCTTTTCACCCTTTCGCATTTGAACCATTTCTTCATATGAAGAAGGAACTGGAATGTCTTCGGGTGGGGTTGGTACCTCAATGATTTCGTCCTCAGCGTTGAGCCAAGCATCGGCAATATCAATTGCGTACTCTTCCGTATATTCCCATTCCTCTTGAAACCGTTCTAACGCTTCGAGTTGGCTTTCTTCCTCTTCACTCATTTCGTCTTTTTCGTCCAAGGATTCAATTTGTTCGTCCAGTGCACTGCGACTCTCTCGATTAGTCCAGGCAAGCTGTTTTCCGAGATCCGAATTAATCAGCCGGTCACCACCTTCAATGATGCCTTCCAGCATGCCCATGTCGATTTGTGTGCGTTCGTGTTGACCACGAAATGAAAGGTAAATTACGTAATCAACGAGAGCATCAATATCTTGATCTGTAATTCTTTCCGGCAACCAGTTCGCTGCGGATGGTCCCCTTTTAAGTTTTTCAAGATCCAGTAACTCCTGAACGCTCGTCATATTCGTTCCGGCGATACCATGAGTTATTAGGTTACGAAGATCGCTCTTCGTCGGTTTCGATCCGCGTTGAGTTGATTTGAATTTGAATACTCCCATGCGATAATCTCTCGGATATGGCATTTGGTCTGCGCCAATAGGACCACGACCATTTCCAGACACTCCGTGGCAGTTCGCGCAAAGGAGTCGGTACAGACCTCTGCCTTCAGCGTCTGCTGGGCCTGATGCACGGTGAAGGTTATCTATCGAGACAATCGAAGCAAAATCTTCGTCGTCTAGAATGGCTTGAGGCATCGTTGGGTTATCTGGTGTGCCAAACATGGTTTCAACGACCCAGAAAGCATCCTTCGATGCCTGTTGCATCGGTAAATCATTTTGGATTTGATACTTGGTCGAATGCACCAAATTTGGCTCGAATTGGATCAATTCATCAGGGATGTTTTCCTCGTTAGAGCATCCAATAGTGAGGATTATGACAGCAAGTACCGGTAGCAGTTTCGGACCGCAAAATGACTGAAGTTGTCGCATGGTTTTAGTGATGTCAGCAAGAGGTATGTGAAGCTACGAGGGTTCGGCCAATCACTTGGCTTAGTTTGTTGCCCTTGCACGGTATTATTTTTTTGGACGGACAACGCTCCGCTATCCGACTGAGGGAACCACATTGGCGGATACTCAGTGAACCCGATATTGTAGATAACTGGCATCTTTCTGAAATGCCTAACCCTTTCCAGCTAGCTCAAAATCAGCAGCGGCAAATCATTTCAACCGCTCAGACGGTACCTCGAAGCGAAGTGAATGAGAGCCCCGCAAATGGCTCTGTCTTCTTTCTTGAGCCAGGAAGCTGGGGCAGGACATTACTTGGCAGACAAGCTCGCGGCGTCTCTGAGACGCTGAACGGTCTTTGGTTGCCCAAGAATTGCGAGGGTTTCAAACATGCCAAACCCTGCAGTTCGACCAGTGGTCGCAACCCTTAGTGCGTGGATGATCGCTCGGAGCTTGATACCCTGGGACTCGCAATAAGCTTGAATTGTTTCTTCAATGTTCGATACTTCATAGCTTTCTAATCCTTCCAAGCGATCGGCGATGCCGAGTAGGCGAGTGGGGGCAGATTCGTCTTGTTGGATTCGTTTTTCAAACGCAGTTTCATCGATTGGGTATTGGTCGGAGAAGAAGTATTCGTAGTCGATAATGTCGCCCGCAATGGTGAGTCGATCATTGGCCTCTTTGACGACTTCGGCAAGAGTAGCTTCTGAGCCTGCCAATTCAAGTAATCCTGCCGATCGGGCGTATGGAGTGGTAGCATTGATGCGATCTTGCAATGGTTGTGCCGCGAAGGACCGAGCTTGAAAGGCAACCAACTTACGTGGGTCAAATGAAGCAGGAGCTTTGTTCACTCGCTCCAGAGAGAAGTGTTCGATCATTTCCGCTGTCGTGAATGTTTCACGTTCGCCATCCAGTGACCAGCCAAGCAGTAGTAGGTAGTTGAGGACTGCTTCGGCGCAAAAACCTACCTCGCGGTAGAAATCCACAATGACTGGGTTGAAGGTGTCAGCTTCCGTTTCGATGCCGCATCGATCGGCGATCTCAAGACCGCGTTCCAAGAGTTCAGCGAAGTCCTTATTCTTTTGGTATTTGGCAAGCTTGCGTTTGCTGAGTTTTGCTGATCCACCAGGCTCTGCGACATAGGGGAGGTGAGCGTAATGGGGTCTCGAGAGACCAAGTGCTTCGACAATGAAGATTTGACGAGGCGTATTGGATAAGTGTTCCTCGGCACGCACAACGTGTGTGATTTCGAAGTCTGCGTCGTCAACGACACTCGCTAGGTGGTAGAGGCAGCTTCCGTCAGGTCGCTGAATGACGGTGTCTTGCTCTTTAGCCCACTCGAAACGTACTTCACCGCGTATCAGGTCTTGTATTACGCATTCACCTTCTCTTGGCATCTTGAGTCGCACGGTTCGGGGTCGACCTTCTGCTTCGTATGCAGCTGCCTGTTCGTCCGTGTTCGCGGCCCAGCGCCGATCATAGAAGAATCGTTCGCCCCTTTTCTCTGCCGCTTCTCTTTCCTGTTGAAGTTCTTCAGGCCTGGCATAGTCACGATAGGCGTGCCCGGAACCGAGTAATTGTTCTACCGCTTGGGTGTATCGATCTGCTCGCTGTGATTGGTAGTAGGGTGCATGGGGGCCATCGATTCCCGGCCCCTCGTCCCAATCCAATCCGAGCCAGCGGAAGCCTTCTAGAATTGGTTCGAGCGCTTCGGCGACGTTTCGCCCGGCATCGGTATCATCAATTCGCAGAATGAACTGCCCACCAGATTGTTTTGCCAAGAGCCAATTGAAGAGTGCTGTACGAACACCGCCAATATGAAGATAGCCAGTGGGGCTGGGGGCAAACCGTGTGCGAATCATCGCGGTTGGGACCTAAGTGGGTGTAGTAAGTATTAAGTGAGCAGAGGATACACCAACCACCATGCGTTGTTACAGGGTACCGTTTGGTTGGTAAGCGGTTACGGCTTCGGGATGGTTTTTCCTAAGTGCCGGTAGGCTTTTTCTGTTGCGATGCGGCCGCGTCGCGTTCGCACCATCAATTCGCTACGGAGCAGAAACGGTTCGACTTCGTCTTCAAGGGTATCGCTACTCACATTCATCGTGTGAGCGATCGCCTCCAAACCCGTGGGACCTCCCGCGAATATCCGCATCAACGTATCGAGATAATTGCGGTCTTGCTTGTCGAGTCCCAATGAGTCGATGCCGATCATGTCTAACGCGGCAGCGGTGATTTCTTGATCTACCTTGCTGTTGGTTTTGCTTTGTGCGTAATCTCGAACCCAGAGTAAACGGTTGTTAGCGAGTCGAGGTGTGCTTCGACTCCTCGCCGCAATCACCTTGGCAGAATCGTGGTCCACGGCAATTTGCAATTTTACTGAATTGCGAAGGACAATTTCTCTTAGTTCCTCCACCGTGTACCAGCCGAGATGTTCTCGGATTTGAAAGCGATCTCTGAGTGGGGCACTTAGCATTCCGGCGCGGGTCGTCGCGCCAATCAGAGTGAAAGGTTGAATTTCATAATTTAAGGTTCTTGCGTTGACACCTTCCCCGAGGACGATGTCGATCCGAAAATCCTCCATTGCGGTATACAAGTATTCTTCAACCGTCTTGGGGACACGATGAATCTCATCAATGAAAAGTACACTCCCTTCTGACAGGTTGGTTAGGTAAGGGAGCAGGTCCTTGGGAGCTTTCAGACCCGCTCCGTTCGCCATTTGCACCGTCGTTCCCATCTCCGCTGGAATCACGGTTGCAAAGGTTGTTTTTCCGAGTCCCGGGGGGCCATCAAACAGAAGGTGCCCTAACGGCTCACCTCTCTGTTTCGCTGCTTCGATCGCAATCCTAAGTCGTTCGATCACATCACGCTGACCGACCATTTCATCCATCAGCTTTGGACGTAGAGAATGATCTTGCTCACGTGGGATACCGTCAGCTTGTGTCGTTTCAGGGTCGGATTGCTGATAGACTGCTTCTCTGGCCATATTGAGACTTTGTTGCTGTGCCGTGTTGCTGTGCGGTTCCGCACTTGGAGGCTGCGTGTTACTGTCATCGTACTCCTTTCGACGGAATTCTGCGAACCGCAAAAGTTCTTTTTCACTTCCCCATGCACGACAAATATTCTGAAATTTCAGCCCATTGGCACGGCTTTACGCAGATGGCGAGTTACGAACCTTTGGTGATCCGCCAAGCTGAGGGTGTGTGGCTAACAACCATCGACGATCGGCGTCTGTTGGATGGTGTTGCAAGTCTATGGTGCAATGTTCATGGGCATGCAAAAAAAGAAATCAATCAAGCTATCGTCGAACAGTTAGACCGTGTGGCGCACATCACGACGCTTGGAATGTCGTGCGATACCACCGAGTTGTTAGCACAAGAGTTGGTTCGGTGCACCCCCGGTGATCTTTCGCACGTTTTTTTTAGCAGCGATGGTTCGTCCGCTGTCGAAGCTGCGATCAAGATGGCATTTCAGTACTGGCAGCAGACCGGACAATCCTCTCGACGCAAGACAAAGTATCTAGCTCTTCATTCCGCCTACCACGGCGATACAACTGGTGCTGTGTCGCTCGGTGGCATTGAATATTTCCACAAGCTTTTTGCTCCGATCCTTTTTACACCGATTCGGGGGCCTCTGCCCTGCTCTTATCGTCGGCCTGAAGGTGTCAGCGAAGAAGATGCGAGTCAGTATTATGCTTCGAGGGTTGAATCATTACTGAAGCAACATCACGAAGAACTTGCCGCTGTGGTGATGGAGCCACTAGTTCAGGGTGCCGCAGGAATGATCACGCATCCCAAAGGTTTTCTACGTCGAATCAGAGAACTTTGCGATCGGTACGATGTTCTCTTGGTGTGTGATGAGGTGGCAACGGGATTTGGTAGAACGGGAACGCTGTTTGCATGTGAGCAGGAGCAAGTAACTCCTGATATTCTTTGTCTTGGTAAAGGCCTCACCGGAGGCTATTTGCCGATGGCCGCAACGATTGCTCGTCCCAAGATATATGATGTATTCTTGGGGCCCGTTGCCGCATCCAAGCAATTCTTTCATGGACATACTTTTGCTGGAAATCCGCTCGCAGCAGCAGCAGCCTTGGCTTCGCTATCCCTGTTTGAAAAAGAAAGTGTTCTCAGTGACGTAGTGCCGAAGTCAGAGCATTTGCGTTTAAGGTTGGATGTTCTCAAGGATTGCCCACATGTAGGAAGTATCCGAGGACGTGGTTTAATGGTTGGAATTGAACTCGTTCAGGACCGTGAATCAAAAACAGCATTTGATCCCGCTCTTTTGTTGGGGCGTAAGGTTTGTGAGCTCGCTACGAAACTCGGTGTCTGGATACGTCCCCTCGGTGATGTTGTGATTCTGATGCCGCCTCTGTCGATTCAGGAAACTGAGCTGAACATGCTTGCTGATGTCGTTGTTAGCAGCATCCAAGAGGTTGTGAATGGTTTTGATCCTGCAATCAAAATTCATACATCTTTGTGAGTCATTTTTTTGTATCATGAAGCAGACTTCAAAGAAGATTCGCGCCGATGTTCGGTAGTTAGGATTGCTTTGCAAGACCAGCTTTTTGACGGCAAGTATCTTGAAACGCTTTCCGCTAGACAGGAGTGAGGATGTGATGGGTAGTTGTCAGCCTGAAGACTCTAGCTCGGAAACGCAGTCTGACCCTCAGTCAGAATCCGCTTGGACAGGGACACCTATTTCCACTGATGATCCAGAGATTGTTGCGAAGTACGAGCCTTACCTTCGAATGCTCGCAAGAACTCGAATGCGACGCGCCTACCAAGCGAAGATGGGTCCCTCCGACCTCGTGCAGCAAGCAATGTTGCAAGCCGTTCAAGCGTTTGATCAATTTCGAGGACGAACGGAAGAAGAGTTGATGGCTTGGTTACGTCAGATACTCGCGAGGCACCTGTGTCATGTAGATCGAGATTTGCACCGAGATAAACGAGATATTCGGCGTGAGCATTCCATGGAGCAGCAACTAGCTGCATCCTCGATGAGGATCCGCAATCTACTTGCGGGAGACGGAGCAACTCCCAGCCAAAATGTCATGCTCGGAGAGCACGTCATGCGGCTTTCGGATGCAATTGATCGGTTGCCTGAGTCTCAAGGCGAGGCGATCCGTCTTCACTATATCGAGGGCCTGAAGTTAAGCGAAGTCGCAGAACAACTTGGGAAAACGTCAGGCTCGATCGCGGGTTTAATGCACCGAGGTATGAAAACACTTCGAACGCAGTTGGGGTCATGAAACGCGAACTTTGGCTAATCCGGTGCAGTCGATTTCGAGGTTCACTTGCAATGGAAGGCACGTTATTCCTTCCATTGCCTATCCCATTCTGATTTTTACGCAAGCTTTGTTGCGCGGGCTGTTTAGAGCGGTCGAACCACTGAAGTGGTTCGCCAGTAATCCAGCAACGTTTCGATTGAGAGAACTCCGCCTCCCATACCGCTTTTGTTGATCCCTCCGTAGGGAACTCCGTGAGCAAAGACGTTGTGAGCATTGATCCAACTGTTGCCAGCGATCATTGCCTCTGCAACCCTTGATGCTCGATCGAGGTCTTGACTCCAAACGCTATTGGCTAGGCCGTAATCTGTTTGGTTAACCATCGAGATGGCTTCTTCCTCCGATGAAAACTTGGCAAGGTAGGCAACTGGCCCGAAAATCTCTTCGCGTGCCGCAATGTTGTCGAGTGAGCCTGCTAATAAAGCTGGCTTGACGTAATGCCCTGAGCAGCCATCAACATTGGCTACACCTCCCTCAAGGATACAGGTCGCTCCTTCGGCTTGTCCTTTCTCAAGGTAACCAAGAATTCTTTGCCTCTGTTTTTCATTGACCACGGGACCCATTTGTGTCGTGTCCGCTAGTTGATGCCCCACCTGTATGTTTTTCAGTTTTTCCGTGCACAGACTGGAAAACTGTTCATAGATTTTTTCGTGGATTAGCCAGCGAGTTGCATCACAGCAGACCTGGCCAGTGTGGAATGTGATCGCTCCAACTAATTTTTCGGCAGTGTCCTCAAGATCGACGTCGTCAAACACGACCGCCGCACCTTTTCCACCAAGTTCAAGTTTCACCGGGATGAGGTTGTGGCCGCAAGCTTGGCCGACTAAGCGACCGACTTCGGGTGATCCAGTGAATGACATACGTTTGATTTTTGGGTTTTGGCTGAGCGCTGCGCCGGCAGTTTCACCTCGACCGGTCACCACATTGATGACTCCATCTGGAATCCCCACCCGCTTGGCGAGTTTCGCTAGATAGATGGCTGATAGTGAGGTGTCCTCCGCCGGTTTGATCACGACGGTGTTTCCGGCCGCCAAAGCGGGCGCAATCCCCCAGCCAATGAGCAAGAAAGGAAAGTTCCATGGAAAAATAAAGCCACAAGCTCCCCAAGGCTGCTGAACCGTCCAGGCCTCGTGTCCTGCTACCGCGAGGGTTTTGCGTTTAGGGAGATTCTGCGACAGAGAAATGAAGTACCTGAAGGTGTCTACAAAATTCTGAACGTCGCCTTGGGCTTGTGATTCAACTTTGCCAGCATCGAGTGACTCAATTTGCGCTATGACTTCCTTTTTTCTTTCCACTTCGTCGGCGAGGCGATGCAAAAGCGCACCTCGCTCACCTGCTGGAAGCTTGGACCATGATTCCTGTAGAAATGCTTCTTTGGCAATTTCTACTGCCTGACTAACTTCTACTGCGGTCAGATCATCAATTTCAGCGATCTTTTCACCAGTTCCTGGATCATGGACATCAATTGTGTTACCGCTTGGGCTGCGAAGATCCGCTCCCCCAGCAAATCCGCTAAATCGGCCTTGGCTTAGAAATTCCTGGACGTCAGGAAGTAGCTTGGATGAAATTGATTGATTCATTCGATGTTTTCCTTATGTAGTTGATGTCGTTCAGAGCTCTATCGGCAATGGAGTGACGCGATCTTAGTCCCAGCAAACAAATAGATGTATTCCCGCCCGCCTCGTGGAATCTCTTCATGTGGAGGGTTCATTGGAACTTAATTGAAAGACGGTAAAATCATAGCGAAGTCACCGGACCCTCGGGCTGACAGTCGATGCTCAATTTGCCAAAGTATTAGCTAACGTTCGCTGTTGGTTGATGGGAGCCTTTCGGCAATGTATCGAGAGGAGTCTTTCGCGTTAGTCGGTAGCCCTCGGCAGGTATCTCAGAAAGTACATCGTGTGCGGAGAGAGTCAGATCAGGAGCATTGTTTATTTGATAAGGCTCCTCAAGCGGTTAAGGCCGTTTGTTCAACGCAAATAATTGATCCGGCTGTTATCGCTGGATGTAAAAAGGAGAATTGATTTGAGTTCAGTAAATACGAGCTCGGAAGAGCATATTCTCGTTGTGCCTGCTTCAGTTATCGAAGCAATTGGCGAGATTGATGGTTTTGAAGCCGATGTGAATCGCTTCCTCAATCCTATACTTGAAAGTGAGCAACTCTCTTTTCAGCCGCGGGGGCCGATGGAGTCCGATCCCTCGTTCAAGCAGCTAATTCCTTATGTCCTATTCGAATGGACGGACGACAATGGAACGACTTTTCTCTTTACCTACACACGTGGTGGAGGGGGTGGGGAATCGCGGCTTCACGCAAAGAGAAGTGTTGGAGTTGGAGGGCATATTAGTCAGGAAGATTCTAGTGATGGTACTAATACGTACCGAAATGGGATGAGACGCGAACTAGATGAAGAGGTGACGCTGAACTCTGATTACCAAGAGACGATGGATGGACTGATTTATGATCCATCCAACGAAGTCGGTCGAGTGCATCTTGGTGTGGTACATCGCTTCATTCTTGAGAAGCCTCTGGTTAGCAGTAACGAGTCGGACCTTGCTGAAGGCGGTTTCGTGAGTGTTGAGGAACTATTTGATGACATGGATCGTTTGGAGACATGGAGTCAGCTGGCCATCAAGGCCCTTTATGGTGCTCAGTAAAGAGAGTCAATGAATTCTACAGCATCGAATTATTCTCTCAGGATCAATGTATCGTGATCTACCTTGATAATCATGCGACGACACCGTGCGACCCTGTCGCTGTGGAGCAAATGAGACCACTCTTTACCGAGTTGTTTGCAAATCCACACAGTTCACATCAGGGTGGTCAGCTTGCAGCTAATACGATTGATGAGGCATTACAAACGATCGCTTCCACCGTGCACACACAAGTTGAAAATGTTGTTGTAACCAGTGGTGCTACGGAGAGTAATGCACTCGCAATCCGAGGTGCGGTAACTCATCCTCGGCAGAGACGTCGGCATCTTGTGACCGTGGAATCGGAGCACCCTGCGGTCTTGGACGTCATGACGGACCTCCAAGCCGACGGATATTCTGTAACACTGGTACCCGTCGTTCCGCAGGGGCAGCCCAACGCAGGTACGGTTGATCTGAACTATCTCGAATCGGCAATCACGAGCGAAACGGCGTTGGTGTCCGTTATGTGGGCGAATAACGAGATCGGAGCAATTAATCCGATGGCAGAGATTTCCGATTTATGTTCGCGTCATGGTTGCTTGCTACATAGCGATGCGACTCAGGCTTTGGGGAGATTGGAGGTTGACCTTCAGTCCATCAAAATTGATCTCTTAAGCGCGACGGCTCATAAGTTTTACGGCCCCAAGGGCACGGGCTTTTTATTGGTTGGTGGTGGTGACCGTCGTGTCCGATTACGTCCGCAGATGATTGGTGGTGGACAGCAGTTTGGAATTCGTAGCGGAACCATGAATCCAGCCGGAATCGTGGGGATGGCCGTTGCACTGCAGCGCTCTGTTATCGATTTGCGGCAGGATCCCAATCGAATCAGCCAGCTTCGCGATCGACTTTGGTCTCGGCTGTCATCCGGTATTGATGGCCTGATTTTGAATGGACCTTGTTTTGAATCGCATCTGCGATTATCCGGCAATCTGAATCTTCAACTTCCCGATATTGAAGGACAGGCTTGGATGTCCTCGACACCAGAAATCCTATTCAGCAGCGGTTCCGCTTGCAGCGGCCACGAGCCGGCGCCCAGCCACGTATTAACCGCATTGGGTTTGAGTGAAGCAGAGGCAAGACGCAGTGTTCGTTTTGGAGTCGGTCGTTTTACAGAGATCGGAGAAGTTGAGGCAGCTGCAGATCAGCTAATCGAGGCTTACTCCAACCTCGCTAAACTGCAGAATTAACAGCGTGAGGTTAATCAGCTGAGTTGTATGGATACCAATTGCTGGGTGAATATATCGGATTGGCCTATCTCGCCCCTTTCCCTTGGGTGCTCTGGATCCCCTGTTTTGCCTACGGGATCTCTCTTTACTCTCTATTCTTTCAACCGATACGATACGTACTTAGGTTAGTATCATCGATGCAGGATGAGTGAAGACCGTGCGTCTTATTTGTGGGACGTTTCGATCAACACGGGAATGGGAAAATGAATGGACTGAAAATGCTTTTGATGACCACGGTGTTGTCTGGCATTTTGGGTCAACCACTTTCATTCGCATGGGACGGGGCTAACGTTGGCGTAACCGCGACGAGCGGTTCTGGAGAGGTTGGTCTTAGCGAAGGTCGGTCAACCGCCGCGATTCCTATTCCCGAGATGAATTCGGATCGTTTGAATCATCCGCTGGAGGGATCTACGCCACTTCCTGCAGCTGGCGATGATGCTGATTCCAACTCGACGGTTCTTGCCTTGCCTGCATTGAACGTGAATTCACAGGACGAATTCAATTATCCTCCGGCTTCAAGTATGAATCCATCGGACCGGCAGGAGAGCCTACTCGAGCTTCCAAATCGTAATTTGGGGGTTTCAACAGACTTTCAATGGGTTGACGAGGCTCGGGTTGAGAATCGTTTGATCTCGCCCCCTGGCGATCAGTTTGATGGGATTCCTGGGCAGCCGCGACAAGTTGGCAATCAGGATGTTGGCAATTGGCGACACGCACGAGTTCGAGTTGGTGGGCCAACAACGGACTCAACAAGCGTCGAAGATGGACAATGGAGTACTCTCCCGTTTGACTCTACTGACTCATCCATGGCATCTCCTTTTTCCTCTACACCATCTGCTTTGGGCGAACTGAACGCCAGCTCAGCAACAAATTCTCGACTAGACAAATCTGAAGGTTTCCACAGCGTGGAAGCTGATCTTTCGTTGCAGGGCCGCAGTTCAGGTGTTCCGCCGAATCAGTTTACTGATGGATTTGGACAACTCCCACAAGGGTTACAGTTACCATCAAAAACGATTCAACCTCGATTGGAGCGGTCCTCAGATGCCGACGAAGTGATCTCAGGGATGATCACGCAAACATTTTCGGATCCGAAGATGCAGAGTGAGAGTATTGTTCCAAGTGACGAGATTAGCATCGGTAGGGTGACCACCGAAAACACCGAAGGCAGTGCTCGCGACTCTTGGGAAGCAGGATCTGTCTTTGCTGCCACTGGGGAACCGCTAGGACTCAGCGAACAACAAGTCCCATCAAATGATTTTGATAGCATCACAAGGCAGCCAAACTCTTTGGCGAACAGCCGGATTCAAGGCATGGGTTCTATCAATCCCAGTCAGGGTGAATTTATTGATTCACAAGGTACTGCGAGGCGTTTTCCCGAAAACGCAGGCTATTCTGTGGTTGATACGGTAGAGGCTGACGCGGCGAATCAAAGTGGCAGAAATGGGTACGAAGCCGGAAGAGTGACGGAACCGCAATCGTTTCTGCCGGGGCTTTTGTTGGTCTCGTTGATCTCGAATATCTATTTAATTTTCTGGCTGAAGCGTCTCAGAACGCAATTTCGTGACTTGCTCACCACCAAGAGGATAGCGAATCACGGCTAGTCCTTCGGGCGACTTTTCTAACTAAGTGCGGCCGTACTCGCCATCAAAAGCACCAAAATGGTGTGTTTTTCGGTACCTACTTCGGGGGATCTGTTTTTTCTTTTCAAGTTCAATGGTGGTATTCGGCGTTCTTTAGTTATGATTAGGTTACCCGTTTGGGGGAGGACCGAATCGTACGGTCGCTGACGGAAATATTTAGTGCCAATCAATATGTAACTAGAGCGAGTTTGCAGCAGACATGTCTGGAGATGCGATGACTAAAAGACTGTTGGTGGTAGACGATCATGAGATCATCCGACTGGGACTTCGATTAATGCTTCAAGGTCTTGATTTGCAGATTGTCGGAGAAGCCACGAACGCAAATGAAGCGGTTGAAGCAGTCACAAATCTACGTCCAGACTTGGTTCTGATGGATGTCCGTATGGACGGCGGCGATGGTCTTAATGCGTTGGGACGTATGAAATTGGATCATCCAGATTTACCGATCGTTTTATACTCGGCTTACGATAATCCCACATACATTGCTCGAGCGGTTGCTTTAGGGGCTTCAGGTTACGTATTGAAATCTGCTTTGCGGCAGCGGCTCCACGAAGCACTTACGACAGCTGCTTCCGGGGAGTCTGCTTGGACTCGAGAAGAATTACGTCGCGTCACGGGTGCTTTGGCGACCCCTCGATTGAGTCAAGACATCGAGGTTCCGCTGACACAGCGTGAGAGCGAGGTGCTCCGGCAGATGGCTCTCGGGTTAACGAACAAGGAAATAGCGAAAATGCTTGGGATCAGTTACGAGACCGTTAAAGAGCATGTACAGCATATTCTGCGCAAAATTGGAGTCAGCGATCGTACACAGGCTGCGGTGTGGGCGGTTCGCAAAAATTTGGTCTAGAGTCCTTTGAGATTTCCTCGGCTGCGCCAGATTTCTGAGCCTTAGTCATTTGCAAAACAAAAAAAGACCGACGAGGGTAATCTCGCCGGTCTTTGTTATTTAACCTGGCTGATTGGATCAGCATAAGCGTTATTCTTGGGTTGGAATCAGTGGGCCTTCGCCACTTCCGAGCCCACCTTTCAGATCGCCCTCTGCGGCGGTTGGGGCACCAGCGTTTTCCGCAGCTTCGGCTTCCGCTGCTGCACGCTCCTCTTCTTCGCCCCATTCGACTCGCTTGAGCGAGAGACCGATCTTACGTTCGTCGGTGTCAACTCGAAGAACTTTCACTTCGATTTCTTCCCCAACCTTAACTACTTCTTCCGGATCCTCGACTTTATGCTCAGCTAGCTCGCTGATATGCAGAAGTCCTTCGAGCCCATCTTCGAGGCCAATGAAGACACCAAAGTTGGTGATTTTGGTGACATTTCCTTTGACGAGTTGACCAGGTTGGTACTTGTCTGGAATATCACCATCCCAAGGATCACTATCGAGCTGTTTGAGACCTAAAGCGATACGCCGGCGTGATTCATCAACATTCAGCACCCGACACTTAAGCTCTTGACCCTTCTCAAGCAATTCGCTCGGGTGCCCAATTTTGCGGGTCCAAGACATATCGCTGACGTGTAGGAGTCCATCGATGCCCTCTTCGAGTTCGATGAAAGCGCCATAGTTGGTGAGGTTGCGAACCTTACCAACAACATCTTGGCCTTCTGGGTACCGCTCAAGCACTTCATCCCAAGGATTCTTTTGCGTCTGCTTCATTCCGAGAGAGAGTTGCTGGCCTTCGGCATCCACACCAAGGATCTTGACCTCGATCTCGTCGCCGATGTTGACCAACTCACTCGGATGATTAACACGTTTCGTCCAGCTCATTTCACTGATGTGGACTAGACCTTCAATCCCAGGCTCCAATTTGACGAATGCACCGTAGCTCATCACGTTGACGACTTCGCCTTTGTGATCTGAGCCAACGGGGTACTTGCCTTCGATATTTTCCCAAGGGTTTCGGTCCTTCTGCTTCAGGCCGAGAGCAATCTTCTGTTTTTCTCGATCGATATGCAGGACTTTGACTTCGATCTCTTGGTCGATAGAAACCATTTCGGTCGGATGACCGATTCGTTCCCAAGCCATATCGGTAATGTGCAGGAGGCCATCGATCCCACCAAGATCGACGAACGCACCAAAGTCCGCAATGTTCTTGACGATCCCTTTGCGGATTTGTCCAACTTCGAGTTCCTTCATCAAGTACGCGCGATCTTCTTCGCGTTGGCGTTCGATCAACGAACGTCGGCTGATCACGATGTTACGGCGTGTATCATCGATTTTCAGCACTTCCGCTTGGATCACACGACCGATGAAGTCGCCGATGTCTCCCGGTCGGCGAATATCTACCTGACTTCCAGGTAGGAAGACGTTGACGCCGATGTCGACAAGTAGGCCGCCCTTGATCTTGCGGATGACTGTACCGGTAACAACTTGCCCTTCGCTGATCTCTCCGATGATCTTTTCCCATTCGATGATCTTCTCAGCTTTCGTCTTGCTGAGAGAAATCATGCCGTAGGGGTCATCAGCGGCACCGAGTTCGTCTTCCATCTCTTCGATGAGGACTTTGACGGTGTCTCCGACTTTTGGAGTTTCTTCGTCTGCTCCCCACTCGTTTAGGTTGACGGTGCCTTCACTTTTGAAGCCGACGTCAATCAACGCCCACTCGTCATTCACTTCGACGATGCGACCATCAACGATCTCGCCCTGTGCGTAGTCGGTTTGTTCTCTTTCCACCCACTCAAGCAACCATTCGTCGGCTTCTTGTTCAGGGGCCAGAATCGCAAGTTCGTTTACGATATCGTCGTCATCGAGGTTTCGAATGAGGTTTCGATTCACCATGAGAAAATGTTCCAGAAATGAGCTACTGCCGAGCAGGACTGACGACCCGGATTTCCAAAAATCTGACCGCGACGTGTGGACGCATGAAGAAGGTCAGGGGAAAAACCAGTCGCTCGATGGCTCAAATGAGGGTTAGAGGTTAAAAAAGGTCGTCACTGCAACGCGTTTCACCGTGAACCGCGCGGTATCGCGTAACGGTAGCAAAGCAACTTTCAGGCCACAACAGCTAACAGCCGCTTTCACCACAATTCTCAGCGTCTAGCTGTCTTTGAGCCGACCCCAAGGTGAAACGGAGATCTCTGAGCCCTCAGCTAGAAACACGCTATCGGGCGGGCGATCGGCCAAAATGGACCAATTCGCTCCGTAAAGCGACGCGTAATCGATACGACTCTCATAGTCGGTGATCTGCCGCCATTTCCACGGTGGATGTTCCACTCGATACTCTCGGGTTCCACGCTTGGTACGCGTGTAACCCCAATAATGCTCCGCGATAAAGTGCTCTAACGATCCTTCCTCTAAGCTTTTGGTCTGCTGTCCAACCTCTCCTGATAGCCATGCATCCCCCCATTGGTACCGGATACTTCGAGTGGTTTGTTGATTTACCGATGACTCATAAGAGGTTTTGATCGAATAATAGGGTTCGTGGTAAACCCATCGAGCGATCATCGCGATGAGCGGTTTGGGGACATATTCTCGGATGAAAACGACACCCCGCCGGATCTCCCCCGACGGAGTGGTTCGAGTGACATAAAACCGAAGGTTAATTTCTTCAAAATGACGATGTCCGGGAACGCTTAGCCCCATCACTCGCGTGTTTTTGAAGAGGAACGCAACGAGGGACACGTAGGTTTTCTGTTCAAACTCGTCGAGTTGGCAACCATCGGGGACTAAAGGAGCCAAAAGCGTTTGAGGAACGGACCAATTGACCATCACCAGATCTCGCCACTCTGCTTTCAGGAAAGGCATGGGATTTCCTAGAACCGTCGTTCTTGACATTGAAACAGCGGGTGTTATCAGAATTTCACCAAATACCCCGTGGGAATTTGGAGCAATCGAGGGTATCACAACCATTCACGTTAACACATGCTAGCTCCCCCCATTCAGACAATGTCAGATCAACATCCAATTCGAATTGCCATCGGAGGCGATCACGCAGGATTTCCACTCAAGCGATGTATCGCTGAGGCATATGTATCTCGCGTGGTTGAATTGATTGATTGCGGTACCGATAGCGATCAGAGATGCGACTATCCCGACTTTGCGGTAGCGGTTGCGAAAGAGATCATTACTGGCCGCGCAGATCGCGGGATTGTTGTCTGTGGTAGCGGTGTTGGAGTCAGTGTTGCCGCTAACAAAATTCCTGGAATTCGAGCAGCGATTTGTCATGATACGTACTCCGCTCATCAGGGAGTCGAGCATGATGACATGAACGTTCTATGTATTGGCGGCAGGATTATCGGCTCAGAGTTAGCTTTTGAAATTGTCGAATCCTTCCTCAGCGCCCAATACGTTCCTGAAGCTCGTCACGCTCAGCGACTAGAAAAGGTGCTTGAGATTGAGCGGCTCGGAATACAAGCGGTGAAGTAAAACAACCTGCTTCCAATTCACAAAACAATAGAAATCTGATCTCTCGCTGAGTCTCATAGGTTAGTTGAACTAGAACAAGCTGGAGAGATTAGAATCGAGCTTCTTTGCTTGATGCATCATCGCAGCGTTTAAAAGTTCAATTGCCATGCGTGATTCGAGGGTGATTCCGGCTCGAACACCGACGCAAGGATCGTGCCTTCCTTTGTTGAGCTCGAATTCAATTTCTTGCAGATTCTTTTTGACGGATTGTTGAGGTTGGTTGATTGTTGAAGTCGGCTTGAATCCCACACGGCAAACGAGCGGCATCCCAGTTGTGATGCCTCCAAGAAGCCCACCGTGAGAGTTAGTTATATAACCATCCTCGCGGATTGCATCGTTGTTTTCGCTTCCCAACCGACTAATGACATCGATTCCATCCCCAATCTCGCATGATTCAGCAGCGTTGAGCCCACCAAGTGATCCCATGAGCTTCAGCTTTAAGCTTTGGTACAGCGGATCACCTAATAATGGAGGCACGTTGACCGCAACAACTTCAACGGCCGCTCCGACCGAATCACCCGCCTTTCTAGTTTGCTTGATAAGTTCTCCGGCCTCTTTTGCAAATGAGGCGTCAACGGAGTGAATCTCTGAGCTGGATAGCTGTTGCTCAATGGATTCAAGATCTTCACGGAAGTACCTGCCTTGGGATCCGTTGGTTGTGATCGATGCAAGTTTTGACGAAAGCGTTTCTTGCGCTCGGAGGTGACCTACCTGAGAGATTGAGGAGAGGATAACCGTTTCGAATTTTTCACGCAAAAAAGATCTCGCAATCGAACCAGCGATTACGTCACTGATGGTTACTCGGTAACTCGAGCGTCCACCGCCGCGGATGTCGACAAAGCCGAATGATTTATGGAACTTAACAAGATCGGTGTGACCCGGTCGCACTTCACCTTCTAGTCCCGCGAACTGAGTGTAATCACCAGATTTTTTCGAAGTAGAAAGAACGATTGCGGCAATGGGTTCTCCCGTCGTGTATCCCTCTTCGAATCCTTCGGTCTGAAAGGTTTGACCATCTGCGTCAACGGAGATGACGGACTTGCCGAGTAATTTTTCGTGGTCATCTTGATAAAGCCCCGAAAGTAGAACTACTTTGTCTTTTTCGTTTCGCGGGGTGCCGTGTCGATTGCCGCCCGGGCGACGTCGATCGAGGAAGGCTTGGATTTGATCACGTTTCAGGTAATGACCAGCGGGACACCCAAAAACAATGGTTGTGACTGCGGGGCCATGTGATTCACCTGCCCCAGCTGCTCCGAACAACGGACCGCCAAGTATTTCCATATCTAAATCAGCCTTCATTTCGTAGAACACCGCCAAGCATAACCGGTTCTGTTTTTAAGCAGTACCCAAATTATTTTCGCGAACCTACGTTCCTTAAAGTTTCTCGTTCAGTGAGACCAATCGATGGTTGTTCTGCCGTTTTTGAGGAGTCATGTGGAGCGTGGCGGTGACGATTTGAGGTAACACGCTCAATGCTCTTAATTGGGGTTTTTGAGACTTACCGAGGTTGAAGTCGCATGATCAATCAACTTTCCGACGTACTTGCCAACACGCGTGGGAGGGGTCGCGAGAGACCGAGGAAGCTGTTTGAGCTTTTCAAGCTGCTCATTGGAAAGTGTGCTGTTCATGTCAATCACGTTCAGGGCTGCAATTGCAGCGAAATGGCCCGTGGACTCGACATTTGCGAGCTCAATTAATCTGTCCGTCGCCATGTTGATTTGATCTTTTGAGCCGTGTGTGATCGTCGCGTCACACGCCGCTATTGCAACACTGGGAGACTCATCGTTAATCAACTGGAACACGCTACTTAGGTTCTCGGCGTTCGGTGTTTTCAACGCGAGACCACGGATAGCCCAGAATCTCTCTACCGAGTCACCGGTCTTCGCAAGTTCCTGAAGATGCCCGGGTTTGGTATCACCTTCAAGAGAATCAAACGAGAGGCGGATCCAATGTTGGATCTTGCTTTCGTTTTCCTTGGCAAATGTTCTTGGAGACATTGTAGTAGCTAGTCGGTGCATTTCCGCTTCAGGCACGACTCCAAGGTCAAGACTTTCAATCATCCAGTTTCTCAACGCATCTCGCATTTCTTTCAGCTTAACCGCATGTTTTTCGGACTTCGCCAAGTTGTTTACCTCACTCGGGTCCTGCTGTAAGTCAAACAGTTCTTCCACTGGTTTTGATTTCCAGAATTTTGCTTGCGCCTCGTTAAGTTGACCTTCATCAAATAACCGTTTCCAAACGCGAGTTGTTTGAGTTTGAAACATGTAATCCACATGTTTAAGGTAGGGTCGCTCTGGATAGAAGTGACGCATATAGACGTAGCGACCATCAGTGCAGGAACGAACCATGTCGATTCTTTCGTCCATTCGACCACGAAATCCAAACAGAAAGAGCGACCCCTGTTGGATGTCTTTTCCTGCGAAAGGAGATCCTTGCATGTAGGATGGTTGCTCGACTCCCGCGAGATTCAAAGTTGTTGGCGCCAAGTCGACAAATGAAACAAGTCGGTCTGAAGTTCCGCCTGCTTGGTAATTCGGCGGAGCCAATGCAGAGAACTGTTCAGGTACGTGGAGCAAGAGCGGGACTCGTAGACCTGAATCAAATGGCCAGCGTTTGCTTCGAGGCATCCCGCTTCCGTGGTCGCCGTAGTACAGAATGATCGTCGATTCAGTGAGGTTGTCGTCTTTTAATTGCTTGAGCAAGTTTCCAACCTGCGTGTCCATTTCGGTTATTTTGTCATAATATTGTGCCCAATCACGGCGAACCTCTGGCGTGTCGGGATGGTATGCCGGTAGAGGTGCATGCGATGGGTCATGCTGCAGTTTGTGCGGCTTAGATCGAATTTTACTTTCGTGGCTTACGGTAAAATTGAAGACCGAAAAAAAAGGTGTCGTCTTGTTTGGACGATTTCTCCAGTGGGCGGTTCGTCCACTGTCATGCCAGTCGCCGCTTTCGCCATCGAAGTTGTAGTCTGTTTTCGTGTGATTGGTGGTGTAATAACCTGCCTCACGTAGTAGCTGTGGGTAAAGCTTGATTTCTTTTGGCAGGGTCACACCACTTCGCATGTGATGTGCACCAAGGCTTGTCGCGTACATTCCGGAAATGATCGTGGTTCTTGCGGGGGCGCAGACTGGGGCGTTCGACCAGCAAGTTTGATATCTCAGTGATTCGCTCGCTAATTTGTCTAGGTTAGGAGTGCGGGCGTAACGATCGCCATAGCAGCCAAGTTCTTGGCCATTGTCTTCGCTGGTAATCCAAAGAATGTTCGGCCTTTCTGACTCGGCAAATAAGATGCCTTGCAAAAAACAGAACGAGATGAAACCGATGGAGGCAAGTAGATGGGGATTCATGGTCGAGTCTGATTGTGTGTTTGTTTTTTAGTGGTGCAAGCGATGACAACTACTTAGACGCGTTCATGAAATAAGGTCGTTGACAACTTGTCCATGGACATCAGTGAGGCGGTAGTCTCGTCCGGAGTAACGGAATGTTAATCTTGTGTGGTCGATGCCCATCTGATGAAGAATTGTTGCATGCAAGTCATGCACGTGGACTCGATTGTGAACGGCATGCATTCCGAGCTCATCTGTTTCACCGTAGGTAAATCCTTGCTTGATGCCACCACCGGCAAGAAACATCGAAAATCCCGTGTGATGATGGTCTCGTCCTGCTTTGGATAGGTCGTCTGATTTGTTCATTTGCGCGTAGGGTGTTCTCCCAAATTCACCACCCCACACAATGAGTGTGTCTTCAAGCATCCCTCTCGACTTGAGGTCTCCAATCAATGCAGCTGTCGCCCGATCGGCATCCTCGCATAGATTACGATGCCCTTCATTGTTTTTCTGGTGAGTGTCCCAAGGTTGTTTCTGGCCTTTCCGAACATAGAAAACTTGAATAACACGGACTCCACGCTCTAAAAGCCTTCGCCCAAGGAGGCAGCTACGGGCGAATTCAGAATCACCGTAGTTGGCACGTGTGGCGGCAGTTTCTTGATTAAGGTCAAATGCTTCGGATGCATCAGTTTGCATTTTGAATGCGGTTTGCATCGCGTCAATATGTGCATCGAGCAAGTTCTTGTGACTCAAATCACCTTTGTGCATTTGATTTAATTGCTGGATCAAGGCAATCTGTTTTTTCTGTGCTTCACTGTCCATGTTGGGGTGGTGCAGGTTTGCAATTAGGCGATCCACCGTCTTTTCATTTGTATCCACTTCCATGCCCTGATGGACGCCGGGCAAGAAAGCGTTGGACCATAGTTGCGGGCCTACAACCGGTAGGCCCGGACAGAGTGCAATGAACGAGGGGAGATTCTTATTCTCGGATCCAAGTCCGTATGAGAGCCAAGAACCAATGCTTGGCCGAGTAGGTTGTTGGTGTCCCGACTGCATTAGCAGTAGTCCCGGTTCATGGTTGGGAACATCTGTATGCATCGATCGAATCACGCAGAGATCATCTGCGTATTTGGCAAGGTTGGGAAATAACTCGCTCATTTCCATTCCGCTATTACCATGTCGGTGAAATTGGAATGGTGAAGGCATGAAGCCTCCCTCTCGATTCTTTCCATTGCCTTCCTGCGGTGGTTTACCTGCGAATTTTTCTAATGCGGGTTTAGGGTCAAACGTATCAACGTGGGAAGGGGCGCCATTCATGAACAGGAAGATGACACGTTTTGCCCTAGCCTGATGGTGTAATCCATTACTCGTTCGAGGTTCACGACTTGCTGAACCCACTTGAGGGGATGCTTCAGCCTGAAGTTGCTCGCCCAATGCTGCAGCCAAGCCGACTGAGCCAAACCCTGCGCCACTTCGGATTAGTAGTTCACGTCGATTTAAGAAGTGATTCATCAGATCAATCCAGGATGAACATTTCGTTACTGATCAAAAGGGCATGCGAGTACGCTTGCCACTTCTCTTTCATTTCGTTTTTTAGGAAATCATATCCTGCGTTAATCTCATCTTCCGAAGGAAGTCTTCCTAAGACCATTTTGTAGAGCTCGCGAATGCGAGACGCATCAGAACCGTTGGTTTTCATTGCTCGTTTCGCGAGAGCGCTAGCTTGGTTGATTGTGAAGGGGCTATTTAGCAAGAATAGTTTCTGCAACGGTGTTGTGGTTTCAAACCGCTGAGCGCTATGCGAATTAGGATCTGGGAAGTCAAACCGCGCCAGCATCGGATTGAGATCCATCCTGCTAATCTCGCTGTAGAGCGTTCGGCGATTCGATGCGGGGTCATCCGGTTGAATCGATCTGCCTTTAACGGTTGAATCCAATTGGTCAGCGGCCACTAGCATTGTGTCTCGCATTTGCTCGATAGTGAGTCGTCTCTGCGGAACGTGCCAGATTAGCCAGTTTTCTGGATCCTTGATGGTTTTCGAATATTCTCGATGGCTGCTTTGTCCATAGGTTGCGGACAAAGCAATTTCTCGATGAAGCCATTTGAGTGACCAGTTGTGTTCCATGAATTCAACAGATAGCGTGTCAAGCAGGTCTGGGTGTGATGGATCGGATCCTAAGTTTCCAAAATTGCTTGGCGTATCGACCAAAGCTTTTCCGAAGAATTGTCTCCAGACTCGGTTTACGATCACCCGAGCCGTTAGTGGGTTTTGTTCACGAATGATGGATTCCGCAAGTTCTGCTCTTCCGCTTCCATTCGTGTAAGGCTTGTTATCAATGGCGAGTATTTCCAGAAAACGTCGTTGCACCACTTCGCCTTGATTCTTCACATCACCACGAATCATTACAGCGAGATCTCGTGGGGGGCCTTCGCGAACGATGTGCATTCCATCACTTGGTTGCTTGGCTTGATCACCTTTCTTTTCAACAGCTTCACTCAGTGGTTGATTAAATAGCTCAGTGCTCGCAAAGATTCCGGCGAGTGAATAGTAGTCCTTGGTGCTGATCGGGTCGTACTTATGGTCGTGGCATCTGGCGCATGCCACCGTAAGCCCCAGCAGTCCTCGTGTTACCGTATCAACACGGTCTTCCCACTCGTCCGCCATGACTTCTGGGCTGTTGCGTCGATAGTACTTTGGGCCAAGGCCGAGAAACCCAAGTGCGGCTTGGTGCTGCGGTTCATGGGGAGCGACGAGGTCGGCTGCTAGTTGATACCGAATAAAGTCTTGGTAGCTCATGTCTGACGTAAATGCGTCAATCACCCAGTCTCGATACAGGTAAGCATTGGGGTAATTGAGTGAATCATTATTGCCCACCTGATGCGCCTGGTCTTCCGCATACCTCGAAATGTCCAGCCAGAATCGAGTCCAATGCTCCGCGTGCTGAGGTGTGCTAAGAAGCTCATCGACCAATCGATTTTTTGAGTTGGGTCGATGGTCATCTAAGAAACGATTCAGCAGTGTTTCTGCGATTGGTAAGCCCGTAAGGTCATAAGCAACCCTTCTTGCAAAATCACGTTTGGATGCAGGGGGATTGGGGGACACCTCATTTTGCTCGAGTTGAGATAGAACGAAGCTGTCGATAGATGTTCGACTCCAATGCACTGTCTGAATCTCTGGCGGTTGATGTTTGATCAGCGGTGCATACTGCCACTTTTTGCGTTCCTCAGAGAAGTCCCAATTTTTCTCGCTATCGTTTGTGGGCGTTGTATTACCGATGCGCGGGTCTACCGCCCCGCTCAGGATCCATCGTTCAAAATCTTTGATTATCTCCGAGCTCAATTGACCTGCCGGGGGCATTTCGAGACCCTCGTACCGAAGGGAATCTAGAATTAGACTGGTTTCCGGCTTTTCTGGTGTCACAGCAGCTCCGGAGTCGCCACCATTGAGCATCCCCTCCGAGCTATCTAGACGAAGTCCACCCTGAATGATTTTCGAATTTGCTGAGTGGCATTCATAGCAATGCTCAACGAGCACTGGACGAATCTTCCGTTCGAAAAACTGAATGGCTTCAGTTTTTTTTTCATTAGCAAACGCGTGATCAGACAGCAGAACTGGCTGGGTCACTGCAAACATGGCGAAGAAATAACGCAGCATTTTAGGATGCAACACAGTTTGATTCAGGCGGAATGAGTCACAAATTCGCAGTTCCTAGTTTAGTCAAACTGGTGTGCGGTCGCACGCTGATCGGTTTAGCAGAGGATACTTCTAGGATCGATGGAAGTGAACATGCTTCCACTCGCCGTCAATACGATGCCATACTCGCGACTCTCGGCTTGTAGATGTAGTGCTATTGCCAGACTTATCTGATCTTTGTGACACGCGAATGTAGGCAATGATCGCTACTTCACCCATGATTCGAACATGCGGGGAACTCAATGTAGTCGTTACGCCGGAATAGGGTGAGTCATTGGCGAGATCGAAATAATGCTTGTGGAATTGCATTCCCTCGATCAGATAGCCTTCGGCTTCGGGTTCGAATGCCGTTAGGTCATCCGCGCACAGTCTGGTGTAAGTTTCCCAGTTGCTGCTGACAACGGATTCAATCAGTTCATGAGTTAGGTCAATAATCTCTTGGCGGCTCATTTCTTACTCGTTTCGTTTTGCTTGATGTTTGCTTGGTTATCAGTGTTTGTGGTGCCTTGATGCATGTATCCCTGCGGTGGAAGTCGCTCCAGTTTTCGATCGTGTTTTCTCCAAAGACCTGTTCGCCCCACCGTTGTTCCAATTTGGGTCACGCCAAGGTCTGGCCTCTGCAGCGCGATAAGGTCTGCATCTTGCTGGCTCATGGTTAAGAGCAATTCAAAGTCCTCACCATCTGACCATGCATGCTGAAAAGGTGATCGTCCCGAGGATTCCGAGAGTTTGGTTGCGTCGGAGTGTATTGGGATTCTGTCGGTATAAAGTTCCGCACCCACACCGCTTGCAGCACATAGGCGATCAAGGTCGAGTGACAAGCCATCACTAATGTCAATCGCCGCGGTAACCTCCACCAAAGTTTGCAATTCTTGCGCTAATTCAATTCTTGGTTCAGGTCGCAGGTGACGTCTAAGGAGACTGCCCCCTACTGCACCGGTTATCATGATCGCTTGATTTTCACTTGCACCGCTGCGACGCCAGATTTTATTCTCAGCCACTTCTCCAAGTAGACAAACATTAATCGCTAGTGGGCCGTCATAGGTTGATATGTCTCCTCCAGCGATCGCAATGTCATACTTCTTGGACGCTTCAAGGATCCCTTCATAAACCTCACCGGCAATTTTCGTAGAATTTTCAACCGGGAGCGTGAGGGTCACAAGAGCCGCTTTAGGTATGCCCCCCATCGCGGCAATATCACTGACATTGATTGCAACCGACTTGTATCCGGCATCCTTTAAGGCGTGCTCGGACGATAAGAAGTCAACGCCATCAATAATTTGATCGGTGCAAGAAAGTTGCAGCTTCTCATTCGGTGTGATAGCCGCAGCATCGTCACCAATCCCTAAGTGGATGCTGGGCAATGATCTACAGCGTCCTCTGAGGTAAGCAAGAAAAGATAATTCCACGTCCGGCACTTCGAGTTAGGGTTCAATCGGATGGTCTTCGGCAGGGGACGCTCATGTCCGCCGATTTTTTGTCTAAATGCAAGTGACGTCACTGCGGACGAAAAATCATATTCCACGTAACTTTTTCGGTACATGGGGAGTTGAGTATGAAATTTCGTGTTCGCGGTTGCTTGTGTTTCCTCACTCCACACTACGAATCTTCATGCGGTAAACTATGTGCTGAAAAGTTCTGATGGATTTTGGTTTGATCTCTGCGAGGAGTCATTGCAACTCGCGGAGGTGCCGTTTGTCTCGTTTTTGGTGAGGGTAGGCTGATGTCGGGTGTTTCTATTTCCGAGCAGGATGTGAAAGTTCAGCACACGGAATGTTTTATCGACGGGCATTGGGTTCCTGCAAAGAGCGGAAAGACCTTTGCGACAGTTAATCCAGCTACTGAGAAAGAAATAGCGAGAGTAGCTGAGGGTGACCAGGAGGATGTTCATCTGGCGGCTGTTGCAGCGCGGAAAGCCTTCGACGAGGGGTCTTGGTCAACAATGGATGCGAGAGATCGTGGTCGGCTCATGTACCTTTTAGCCGATCGCATGGAGCAGGAGATTGAATCGTTAGCCGCTTTGGAAACTCTAGATAATGGAAAACCATATCAAGACAGCCTGAATGTTGATCTTCCTTTAGCCATCGATTGCCTTCGCTATTACGCAGGGTACGCGGATAAAATACACGGAAGCACTATCCCGATTCGTGGGAAACACTTTTGTTACACCCGACGCGAGCCAGTTGGAGTAGCTGGGCAAATCATTCCATGGAACTTTCCAATTCTGATGGTGGCTTGGAAATGGGGTCCCGCATTGGCTGCAGGCTGCACCATCGTCATGAAGCCGGCAGAGCAGACTCCTTTGACCTGCTTGCGACTCGCTCAGTTGGCGAAGGAGGTAGGAATCCCTGATGGGGTAATCAATGTTGTGCCCGGGTTTGGTCCCACTGCTGGCGCGGCTGTGGTGAAGCATCCGATGATTGATAAAGTTGCATTTACAGGAGAGCATCGAACAGCACAGATCATTACCCGAGAATCTGCAGATACTCTGAAACGGCTAACATTTGAGCTCGGTGGGAAAAGCCCCAATGTCATTTTTGATGATGCCGACCTTGATTCTGCCGTTCAGGGCGCTTACGTCGGATTATTCCTCAACCAAGGCCAGTGCTGCTGTGCGGGCAGTCGTGTGTTCGTGCACCGGTCGCGTCATCGTGAGTTTGTTGAAAAGTTGCAGGCATTAACCGAGCAACGAAAGGTTGGTGATCCTTTTGCTCCTGACACCCAGCAGGGACCGCAGGTTGATTTACCTCAGTTTGAGAAAATCATGTCATACATCGAGAAAGGCAAGGAGCAAGGTGCGCGTTGCGTAACCGGTGGAACGCGTGTTGGTGATCAGGGTTACTTTATTGCTCCAACCATCTTTGACGAGGTTCATGATGATATGGCAATCGCACAGGATGAAATTTTTGGACCGGTGCTAAGTGTGCTGACATTTGATGATAAAGAAGAGATCATCAGAAGAGCTAATCAAACTTTCTATGGACTCGCGGCTGCCGTATGGACTCGAGATGTCGCATTGGCTCATGAGTTTGCGGCGCGTGTTCGCGCCGGAACCGTCTGGGTTAACTGTTACGATGTGTTTGATGCCGCGGCGCCGTTCGGTGGTTTCAAAATGAGCGGCCATGGAAGAGAACTCGGGGAGGAAGGTCTACGCGCCTACACCGAATCGAAAACGGTAACGGTAGCGTTGTAATCGCTAGTCAATTTATTTCCGATATTTTTGAATGAATCATCAGTGAAGCAATTACTAAGCTTCACCGAGAACACACCATGCCTGAAACGATAGAACAGTTCTTCAGTGGCTCGCCTCAGTTGCAATTGAGTTTGCCCTGGTTGCTGTTCTCGTTGGTCGCAATCCCGATGGTTGTGATCGCTTGGCGATTTCGAATCTATCCATCGTGGTGGTGGGTTGTGCTGATCGCCTGCTCCTTATTGATGAGCCTCGTTGCAATTTTTATTCCCAAGGTGATTGTGGTTGCACTTCTCGTGGACTTAGCCCTAGTGGTGGTCGCAGCGACAGATCTAGTCTGGGGGTATCTGCTAACGAGGCATGGGATCAGTGTTACCCGCAAGATACCTCGAACTTGTTCGCTTGGTGTGCCTTTTTTCGGGGAGGTGCAGATCGAGAATCGAACACGCTCAACACTTCGCGGCACTGTGCGAGATGATCTGCCAGAACATTTTGAATCGCATCCTGAATTGCACCCACTGCGTCTTGAGTCATTGGACCTGATAACACTTCAGCGACGCGTGATTCCAAGACGACGAGGCGCTTTCCTGATGGAACGACTTGATTTAGTTTTGCAGAGCCCCATGCGATTTTGGAATCGTTATCTTACGTTCTCGGTCGAGGATGAATTGAATGTCTATCCAAATCTTAAGCAACTAGCTGATTACGCACTGTTGGCGAAAACGGACCGACTGAGCCTTATTGGAGTGCGAAAGAAAAGGGTCATTGGGCAGGATAATGAATTCGAACGATTGCGAGATTACACTCGCGATGATAACTATAGGCATATCGACTGGAGGAGCACCGCAAGGCGAGGGCGTTTGACGGTCAAGCAGTTTCAGAGTGAACAGAGCCAACGTATTGTGTTTTTGCTCGACTGTGGACGGATGATGGTGAATGAGCACGACGGAATGTCGCTCTTGGATCATTCATTCAATTCTATCCTCATGATGGCCTATGTTGCACTCTCTCAAGGTGACTCCGTTGGGATGCTTTGCTTTTCCGACCAGGTGCACAGTTATCTGCCTCCGCGATCCGGTAGCAGTCAGCTCAATCGTTTGATTCATGCTGGCTTTGATCAGTTTCCTCGGTTGGTTGAGTCACGGTACGATCAGGCATTTCTCTATTTGGCTAATCATTGTAAGCGTCGATCGATGGTGGTTTTAGCGACCAATGTGATCGATGAAGTTAACGCGCAATCGGTGGTGGACCACCTCGGTAACCTCAAGGGACCGCACCTGCCGGTGGGAGTACTGATGAGGGATCGCAGAATGTACGAAGCAATCGAAAAGGAAGATCGAGAAGATTACTGCATTTACCGCGCGGCGGCGGCGGCCGATGTTTTGCTATGGAGACAGCAGGTTCTGAATGATTTGTCCCATCGCGGTGTTCTTGTTGTTGATGCGTTTCCTGATGAGCTCTCAGCACCGTTGGTCAATCAATATCTGGAAGTTAAAGCAAAGCACCTGCTTTAGTTAAACGATTTTTTCAGATCCATGCTCTACCAATGGATTACTGCTGTTCCCCATGCAAGCCCCGCTCCAAACCCACACAGCAGTATCTGGTCTCCTCTTTGGATCTGATTGCTATTAACCGCTTCATCAAGAGCCAGTGGGATACTAGCGCCGGATGTGTTGCCGTATCGATCTAGGTTGACAAAGACCTTTTCTCTTGGCACATCAAGATCGGAAACAGCCGAGTCAATAATTCGTTGATTCGCCTGATGTAGAATAACAAGATCGAGTTCATTGGCAGACATCTCAGCATGTTGCAAAACCTGCTTTGCGCTATCGTCTACCACTCGAACGGCCCACTTGAAAACATTACGACCATCCATCAGTAGGTATTGTTTTCCTGCCTCATAGTGTTCGGGGGTAAGTGGAGATCGTGTTCCTCCGGAGGGAATGCAGAGCATTTCACCACCGCATCCCTCGCTTCCTAGTTGGTATGAAGCGATGCCTTTCGATTGACTGTCTGGTTTCAGGATGACAGCGCCAGCGCCATCGCCAAAAAGTGGATAGGTTTTCTTGTCTTCTGGATTGATCGTCCTGCTCATCACGTCCGCGCCAATAATCAGAGCGCATTGACTATTTCCGGAGTTAACAAACTGCGCCCCAGTTACCAAAGCGTACATGAATCCTGCACAAGCGGCGTTGATATCCATCGCAGGAGCAACTACACCAAGTCGCCTCTGCAGATGGCATGCAGTTGATGGTGTTGGATGATCTGGCGTGATTGTTGCTACCAGAATTAGGTCAATTTCTTCCGGGGTAACATTAGCGTTTTCCATACACTTTTGGGCTGCTTTGTAGCACAGGTCGCTTGTTGCCTCCTCGGACGCCGCTTTACGTCGTTCACGTATGCCCGTTCGGCGAATAATCCATTCGCTGTCGCACCCGAGAGCCGCAAGGTCGTCATTGGTAACGATTTCTTCAGGTACATAAGACCCAGTTGCCGCAATTCTGACTCCTGAGATTTGCCCCATGCGGCCACGAGTTCCCTTCGGCATCAGCGCGGTGTCCTAATAAATTTTGGTCAAGAGAATCAGTTGAGTCATGCTGGAGCGGCTAGCTCAGTCGAACGGATCGGTCGCGTGGACGGGCAGGTTTTGTATTTCCAACTTGCCCGTATGACCGGTGCCACGGGCGGACAGTATAGCCATTGCCGTCCAATCTTGTTAGAGCCGTGGTTCTCCCCCAACCATGCCGTCGGATACCAAATGGGAAAAGCATGCTGAACTGATTGTTTATTAGACGGTCGAGCTGTTCTGATCCCACGAACTAGACAATCTTAGACGTCATTCGTTGGATCAGACCTTGAATCGGTATTTTCGGGGGATTTTGTAGTCGGATATTTGAACCGTAAAATACGAGCGGATTTGATATTCATCAGGAGATTTAGTCGGAAGTGATTGCAGATCGTTGTCTTGATCGATCTACCGACGGGAGTGGTTCCCAAGGTCATTCTTATTAGGGTTCCGGTGTGCTGCGCGATAAACTGACACGATTGTTGTTTTTGTGGTACGTGGCGGCATTGATTCCCGCCGTTGTAGCTATCCTCCTTGCGCGGCAGTATCTCAAAAATCAGTCAAGCTTTTTCACTTCAGAGCAAAAGAGACATTCCATTCGCAACGATTTTGTACGCGCCAACGGATGGTTTCGAGTAAGTGGTCCATCGATGGCGCCTACACTTTTTGGTTCATGCAGTCGATGGTCTTGCATTGATTGCGGAGTGGTCAATTTATGTTTTTTATTCAAACATGAAGGCGTCGCGGAGAGTGAAACTGCTTGTTCCGGTTGTGGTGCGGTCATTGCAGTGCAAGACATTCAAGCTGAGTACGCTGGGGATCGGATTTACATCAATTCATATTCCAGCAAGGATGCGGAGGCACTCGCTCACATAAAGCGAGGTGATTTAGTGGTTGTTTCCAACGCTAACGATTTGCACGTTAAAAGGCTTGTTGGGAAACCTGGTGATACGGTCGCACTAGCGGGTGTGCATTTGACGATCAATGGCGTTCGCATTGAAGACGAACTGTTTGATCACCAGATCCGTTTCCCACATCCTTGGCTATTGGTAAGTGGGGATCTTTCGGCAGCGAAAGTTCAGCAGTCTGCGGAATCCGTTGTGGAGTCATACTCCTTGGGCGGAAAGCACAGTCATCAGATGGGTTGGGTCAGCATGGAAGATTCAAAATATCAAATGCTTTTTTCACCGGGGTTGGTCGACTCGCGACAAATTAATTCGCCGGTGTGGGATGATTTTCCTTTCAACGTTGGGATTAGTCGTCGGCTGTTCTCCGCCGATCGTTTGAGGTTGTCCGGGATTACCTTGAAAGCAACCGATATCCACGTTTACTTTTGGACCGAGGAAGGTGTCCGCCGTGTTGATCGTTCTTTGGGTGCAAGTGAGTTTTTTCAAGTATCGTGCTTCGATGGTACCCAAGTCGAACAAGATCAGGATCAATCCGCGGTGAACCGAGAGCATCCCATCGCGATTGTCTGCTCGACGCAAGATGTGACGATGACCAATCTCATCGTCGAGCGACTACTGGAGTATCGGATACGACCGAATGACCAGAGGCGATATCCTTTACTCTTAAATGAAGATGAGTATTTTGTGTTAGGCGACAATGTCCCCGTTTCTGTTGACTCGCGAGACTGGGGGCCATTAAGACGTGCGGATATCTTAGGTCGAGTTGAGGATCTTCAACGCAACCTTGATTAACCAGAGTTGATACTCAAGATCTGGTTGGCGGTTGATTTGAGATCCATCTTTCGATGGTTTCTATTTTTTGGTGAGAGAGACCATGTACTCAACCAGATTGACAAGACCCTGTTGGTCAAAAGCATGATGCAGATTTTCGGGCATGATTGATTTATCTGACTTCTTGACCAGTTCAATCTCGTCTTGCGATATTTTTCGATCGATCGCTTCTGCAGTCCGGATCACAACCTCCTTATCGGTGTCTGAAACCTTCAACCCGCTAATGACTTGGCCGTCGAGTGTCAGCACGGAGAAGTTCTCATAGTTGTGGCTAATGCCTGCGCTCGGGTCGAGGATAGCGGTGTACATCGCTTCGCGAGACAATTTGCTTCCAATTTCGGAGAGATCTGGTCCGACTTCTTTGCCGATCCGATTGATGATGTGGCAATTCGAGCAGGTTGCTACACCCTCAAAAAGTTTTTTCCCGGCCACAATATCTCCCTTCATTCCCGCAAGTTGATCGATGGGGGCTATCGGGGCAGCATTTTTTTGCTGTGGTTGCGGTAGCAGTCGGCTAGATCTTTCCCGGATGTTCTCGTTGTTGGATCTCGCCAGCAATCCACCGGCCAGCAAACGCATTTCAGCGGGGAATTGATCATCAGTGACAAGCTTAAGAATTGTATTCTGCCCTGCCCCGTTCTTTGATAAACCGACAACTGCCTGTTTTCGTATTTCGAAAGACACTTCCGGTACCTGAATCAGTTCGGTAAGCAAGCCTCGCGCGAGATCATTTCCCAGTAGACCCAGTGTTTGGCAAGCCTTTGACGCTTTGATTTGATTCTCGGAACGAAGTAAGTCAGAAATCCTTTTTGGTCCATTGTCCGTTTGAAGTAATAGTTCTGCCGATTCGCTTTTGACGCTGTCGGTAGGACCCGAAACAATTAACTCGAGTAACTGATTTTCCATGCCATCGGGACGAAATCTCTTTGCTAGGTCTAGGTATTCCTGTGTTCCTGCAACCCGCTCTAGATGACGAGATAACGCGGCGATGACGTGGTTGTCGGTGCGAAAGTCATACCCTTCCATTCGTTCGATCGCACGCACGATGATCGCATCGTTTCTGGCACGCAAATCATCGTCAGCACTGACGTGAGGAATGCTAGTGGCTGTAAGTACTGAAACGAAAGCAATTACGATTTTATTAAACATCTTATGTCGTTGTGGAGAAAGAATCGTTCGGAGATCTTTGGACTTGCAATAATAGACACTCAGAGTGTTAGGAGATCTTTCATTGCTTCAGTTCGCACCTCAGGCTTGTGGTACTCAAGGCTTCGGAAATACCGATTGGTTTCGTCAAGTGTCAGTTCGGGGTTACTAATGATCTTTACGATTGTCTTAGCGGCATCCTTTGCTCGCACTCGCCATGCAATATCACGTCCACCGGCCGTGTTCCATTTACCGTCGTTGATTTTCATCCATGCGGAATAGCATTCATCGGGGCGTAGGTCGCTACCGATACCGATCGCTTCAAGGTACCAGCGATCTTCGCCTTGATGTTGAATCGCAAGCGTCGCCCACACCGATGGCATTTTGTCGGATGAGTCGAATCTCAAGGCAAGTGCGAGTTCACGTCGAACCGCTTCAGATGGATCGTTTGCCGCGTCCGCGCATGACTCAGAGGGAGAAAATCCAAGTTGTTTGGCAAGGCGAATCGCGACACAGCGGATGTTTTCGTCTTTGTCGTCGAGTCCAATTTGAACGTAGTGCTGACCACGTTCGGGGATTCTTCCCAGGAGCCATAACGCTCGTGCTCGATGCCGCGCGTTATCGGATTCAAAGAGCTGTAGTAGTTCTGTTTCTGCATTGGCACCCATTTGGTTAAGAGCCGTCCAAGCGAGGAAACGTACCGACTGATTTGGGCTGGTCAGTGCAGCTACCGATCCTTTAGCGGTTTGGAAATCGTAATCAGGGATCTGATATTTAGTTTCTGGCGGAGCGATTCGGAATAGCCTGCCGCGATCCGTATCACCTTGACGGTGTCCACCGACTCCCGGGTCATACCAGTCAGATACAAATAAAGAGCCATCTGGGGCAACGCAAACGTCAGCCGGTCGAAACCATTTGTCAACCGAGCCAGTCACCAGTGGGTCGATTTCTGCGGAGTATCCAGCTCCATCCTTAGTTACCGGATACGCGCGAACAACATTTGGACCTGGGTCGCAGTGAATCACTTGATCCCAAAATCGCTCGGGCAGCAGTCGACCTTCGTAAACGCAGATTCCACATGGGGATCCGGCACCGGTTTGAAGGACGTTTGGCACCACGCCGGGATCGTTCAGGTGCCAATGACGAAGCGGTATCTCGTCTTCAAGGGTAATGCGGTGGTCTCGCCAGCCCGCACCGGTAATTTCATCGCGATAGCCGTAATTGCCTTGCTCCATGACAAAGTTAATTCTAGTTCCGCGGTTACCATCATCGTCGTTATCACTCTGCCAGAGTGAGCCAAAAGAGTCGACGGTTGTTTCGTAATTATTTCGAAAGTTGTGAGCAAGCACCTCAAAGTTCGATCCATCTAAATCACAGCGAAAAGGCATTCCTCCGTAAAATGGCTTACCGTTGTCAACGACCGGTCGGCCGTGAATATCAATGACGGTTTGTCCATTGGCGTCTTTGACTTGGCGACCGGTGTTACCAAAGTTCCAATAAAGTCGGCCATCTGGGCCAAAAAGAAAGGAGTGCGCGGAGTGATCGTGCTGAGGTTGGCCGGTGTCAGTGAAAAGAGCTTCCTTGCGATCAGGGATGTCATCTCCATCCAGGTCGGTAAATTTCCAAATAGTAGGTGTTGCCGATACGATTACTTGGTTACCTAGGACACAAATCCCCATTGCCGAGTCAATGTCGCGGCCTTGGTAAAAGGTTTTCACCACATCCATCACGCCATCTTGATCGGTGTCTTCAAGAATGAGGATCCGGTCACCCTGGGGGCGTGAATCATTGTTGTGGCGATAGTTCATTACATCGCACACCCACACTCGCCCACGATGGTCGACATCGAGGTTAGTCAGGCTTCTAAGTATCGGTTCACTGGCCGACAGGGTGACTTCAAGGCCTTCGCCTACGGTGAGTCCTGTAACAGCAGCTGATGCCAAACGTTGATCTTCGCCACCTTGATTGCTACTGCTTGCAGTCGGAGGAGCGGCGTCCGCGTAAACTGCAAATTGAACACTGGTCTGATCACCGTTGTTCTGAGAAGTACCACCGGTATCGAGTACACCTTGAGCTGTGAATCGATCGAAGCCTGCTGGCACCTTGAAGTGGATCAGACTCACAGAATGGGTGCCGATACAGGGTTGATCGATGACGGCACCACCTAAAGAACATTTTTGGCCCACGCAGTTCGCATTTTTGCGAACACTTCCAAATCCTGAGGTTGCAGAAACCCAATCACAGTCGACCAGTGAAAGCGTTTTTCCTTCCCCGTGAAGTGTAGGATTGACCCAGTTGGCCCAATCACAGGCGAAGCCATTTCCGGCATCTCCAACGAGAAGGTACAGGTCTTCAACTCCATCGATTTTGGCATCGATCGAAACTGATGCACCATTTTTAACCGTCACCACGGGTGACTGGTAAAGTTTTCTAGCCTCAGATTTATCTGGCCCTTTTTTCCCATTGCTCTGGTTTGGCCGCTTGGGAATGACCTGCACGCGTGGTGATTTGATTTGGAATTCTGTTTCAATTCGTTGCTGATCAAAGTTTTGAGGCGGATCGTAATCTTGGTTTTTCAGCAGGGTATCCATTCCTACTGCTCGTGGTATTTGTGCCACTTTCTCATTCGTGTCGGCCTTGCCAGTCCACAAGATGGCGTTTGACACTAATTTTCGAATGTCGTCATTGCCCCAATTCCAATGAAAATGTCCACCGGTGAAACCGAACGATCTTCCTCCATCAGGACGTTCAAATGCCCAAGCGACGGTCTGAGGTTCACCTTTCGCCACACTCTTCCTAACATCGGGGTTGCCACTGTGCGGGCCATCTTTCCGTCGCATCGTCTCTGGGGGGGCGACTGCGGAAAGAATGGGAGTCACGTTGGGTGAGGGATTGAATCGCATATGAAAGTACCACTCATCGTTGGCTTTGAATGGCTGGACACCCTGCGTAATTGGGTGATTGGGGAGCGTTTGAAAGTCTGCAACCCAGTGCGGGTTCACACTCCAGTTCACCTCGAAATGTCCACCGAGCCATTCCACCCAAGTGTCACCTGTTACGCCCGGTGTCATTTCAACGGCGTAGTGAATGCACACCAGGCCGCAGCCTTGAGATAGTTTTTCTTTTAAGCGATTAAGATGTGGAATGGCGAGATGCCGCCCGCCGCCATCGCAGTAGATCACGATGGAGTCAGCAGCTTCGACCAAAGCGTCATCCTCCGGCCACCCTCGCACCACCTGAATTTCAAGATTTTCCTGAATGCTCAGCAGGGATTCTTCAAGTATCTTAAGCCCAGCGTAGTGTTCGTGAGAGCCATACCCATGAGAAGGTGAGCCCGCAATGAGTAAGAGATTGCTGGGATCTGCCGCAAAACTATGGCACGCCAGCGAGACACCCAAGATAGCCGTTGTAAGCATTAGCCGAAGCATGGAATACACTCTTGAAAGCGGTTGATGATCGCGAGGTCCTCGATTCTACGACCCCGACAGGCTGAGTAGTTTAACGAATGCAAAGGGGGAAGTGCATGACTTTTCCCGAACGAGCGGTCACACCCCAAGGGCAAGCGGGGATATGCCCGTTTCTCTCAGAATCCGGTTTCAGTCGTTAAATCAATTTCCGAGGATTGGGAAAGCGACCCTTGTCGGCTACATTGTGATTTTTCTAATCCGCCTAATCCCCGATCGAGTCTGTAGTCCCTTGAAAGCGAATCTAGTTCTTTTGCCCGGCGATGGTATTGGCCCCGAAATCACTCAGCAAGCAGCCAGCGTGCTTGAGGTCGTTGCGAAGCGTTTTGGCCACGAATTCCAGTTCGGTTCGCACCTGATTGGTGGAATCGCGATAGATTCCACCGGAGAACCATTGCCTCCGGAGACTGTTTCGGCGTGTAAGGATGCTCATGCGATACTGCTTGGCGCTGTAGGTGGTCCAAAATGGGACGACCCGTCAGCAAAGACTAGGCCCGAGGCTGGTCTACTTCAGATCCGAAAAGAGCTTGGCTTGTTTGCCAACTTACGCCCAATTCGACTTTTTGACGAATTGGTTGACGCGTCTCCCTTGAAACGCGAGATCATTGAGGGGACCGATATTCTTTTCCTCAGAGAGTTAACAGGAGGCATCTATTTTGGTGACTCCGGCCGGTCTGGAGAAGGCACAGAGGAATCGGCTTACCAGTCCATGGTGTACAGTGTCCCCGAAGTTGAGCGGATCGTTCGTTTGGCCGCTCAGGCAGCTCGCGGTCGCCAGAATCGTCTAACCAGCGTCGATAAAGCCAATGTACTTGAGCCGAGCCGACTATGGCGACAAGTAGCCGCACGCGTCATGGCAGAAGAATTTCCTGACGTTCAATACGACGTTGTTCTAGTCGATGCAATGGCGATGCATCTGATTAACCGTCCAAGAGATTTTGATGTTGTCGTTACGAGCAACATGTTTGGTGATATTCTCACCGATGAAGCCTCGATGCTACCGGGTTCCTTGGGCATGTTGCCGAGTGCTTCCCTTGGGGCAGATGGTCCCGGGCTGTACGAACCGATCCATGGCTCGGCACCAGATATCGCTGGTCAGGATATTGCGAACCCACTTGCCACAATCCTTGCCGCGGCAATGTTACTTCGGCACTCATTGAGCCTCAATGAAGAAGCAGAAGCGATTGAATCTGCGGTGAGCCAAGTGCTTGCTGATGGGCTACGTACTGCTGATATTGCGAGAGGGGCTGATGTGATTGGTACACAAGCCATGGGACGGGCAGTGATTGAAAGGCTTAGCAACTGAAGGGGTCGATGTTGACAGAACTCACTCTATCCTCCATGACCCTCATTGCTGAGGGCGACTGGCACGACGCACGAACTTACGTTCTGCTCGCGGTGATCTTGGCCGCTTTGAGCATTGCGTCTGGTGTTGGCGTTGTCTTAAAGAGGAGAGAGAAAGTAGGTATCGAATCCGCTTTGATCAATCGTTTTAATCACAAGCTCAGAATCTGGTGGTTGATGGTTGCGATCTTTGCATTCGGTTTTCTGTTTCACCGCATCGGCGTCGTTGTCTTGTTCGGATTGGTCTCTTTTTGGGCTCTCCGTGAGTTCATCACGATGACCCCAACACGTCGAGGTGATCACCGCACACTGTTTTGGGTGTTCTTTATCTTCACTCCGATTCAATACTTTTTGATTGCGTTGGGTAGCGATCCTCCCACGTGGCTCGGAGGTGAACGAGGTATCGACTACTACGATTATTACAGCATTGTTATTCCGGTTTATGCCAGTCTGTTTGTCCCAGCTCGAGCCGCTTTTGCTGGCGACTACAAACGTTTTCTCGAGCGGAGCGCTAAAATACAATTTGGTTTGTTGATTTGTGTTTATTCATTAAGCTACGCACCCGCGATTCTAGATCTAAAACTCGTTCAGACCGACGGGACACCTTGGGATGGGAGTACCGTTAGTGTTTTATTGTTTCTAGTTTTGATTGCCCAGTTGGCGTCTGTTTTCGAGCGTGCTTGGGGAAAGCTTGCCGGCAGGCACGTTATCGCTGAAAGGATCAATGCTTCAAGAACATGGGAGGGTTTACTCGGGAGCATGGTGACAACAGGCTTTGTTGCGGCGACACTCTCTTGGTCGACTCCGTTCCATTGGTGGGAAGCTGGCATGCTGGGGGCTGTTGTTACCGTCATGGCATGTGGTGGCACGATGACAATGAGTGCGATTAAACGCGATCGCGGAGTGACAGATACGGGCACCCTTGTGCAAGGGCATGCCGGGTTGCTTGATCAAATCGACAGTATTTGTTTTGCAGCACCTGTCTTTTATCACTTCACTCGATTTTTCTGGGTTTAGAATTGCGTCTATTTGACACGCACGCACATTTGAATTCTGAGCACTTTGTCGGGCAGGTGGACGAGGTTGTAAAACGATCTCGTGATGCCGGCGTGGAGGGTGTGATGGTGATTGGGGTCGATTTGTCGACCAGTGTTCTGGCATGTGACCTTGCGGCGCAGTACCCCGGATTTCTTTTTGCTGCCGTAGGGATCCAACCGAACTCGGTCAACGAAGCTGGAGAGAGTGATTTTGACCGAGTTTCAGAACTGGCGGCTTATCCGGGCGTGAGAGCAATTGGTGAGACTGGATTGGATTGCTATTGGGATGATACTCCTTTGGCCGCACAACGCGTCTTCTTCGATCAACATATGGATTTGTGTCGAAAGACGGGGTTGCCCATGGTGATTCATATGCGGGAAAGTGGCAAAGAAATCGTCGAGCAACTTAAGTCACAAGTTTCTATTCCTGCGGGTGTGATGCATTCATTCACTGGTGATGCACACTTGGCAGAGCAGTGTTTAGAGATGGGCCTGTATATCAGTTTTGCAGGAATGGTGACTTTTAAAAACAGTCCGGAACTACGCGAAGTAGCCAAAATGATTCCCGCTGAAAGATTATTGATTGAGACGGATTCACCCTATCTCAGTCCAGAGCCATTGAGGGGCCGACGTCCTAATGAGCCTGAGCGGGTCGTTCACATTCTGAATTGTCTCGCTGAAACACGCGGTGAATCACCTCAGGAATTAGCTGAAATAACGACGCATAATGCTAAAGCATTATTTCAGTTACCGTGATGCATTGAATGGTTAAGCAGATCTATTGCGTTTGGCTCTTGGGATTGATCGATATTATCTGAGTGTATTCTGATCGCTCCCCATGAAGAGCGCATCAAATCATTAACTCAGTAAACGGGTCACCGCTTCTGCTTTGACAAGCTCACGTGGCTGATTGAGGTGGTTGTAGACGATAGTTTCCGGGTGGATCCCAAAACTATGATAGATCGTCGCGAGTAGTTCTGAAGGATGGACTGGATCTTCCAGTGGCGCCGATGCAGTTTTGTCACTTTTCCCGTGAACATATCCACGCTTCGTGCCAGCTCCCGCCATCACAGCTGTATAACAATATGGCCAATGGTCACGTCCATCATCGGAGTTATTATTTCCGCTTGTGCTCACGCCACGCTGCGGGCTTCTGCCGAATTCTCCCACCGCGACAACCAGAGTTTCATCAAGCATGCCACGCTCGTCTAGGTCAGTGATGAGCGCCGAAAGCCCTGTGTCGAGCATCGGTGCAGACTGATCCTTCATGCGTTTACTCAGGCCAGTATGATGATCCCAAGAGTGATTGTCACTGTTGGCGACTTTTGGCCAAATCACTTCCACCACGCGAGTACCCGCCTCGACAAGTCGTCGGGCGAGCAAACAACTTTGTCCAAAGGTATTACGGCCGTATAAATCTTTTGTGGTGTCTGATTCGAGGTTCAGATCGAAGGCTTCTCTGGCACGTCCCGAGACAATGAGCGAAAGCGCTCGGTCGTAGTATTCATCCAACGCGTAAGATTCAACAGCCTTGTTGATCGACGGCATTTGTTGATTGAGCAGATCTCGTAGGCGAGCTCGCCGTTGTAGCCGAACGCTGAAGACTTCGGGGCGAAGTTTCAAGTCATCGATCTTGATACGATCCATCTTGTTCATGTCGAGATCGTCGCCACTCGGATAGAGGGTGTACGGATCATAGGATTTGCCAAGAAATCCAGCGGCTCCACCTTTGCCGACCACGTTCGATTCTTGTAGTGGTCGAGGTAACATGACGAACGGAAGCATCGGTTCATCAACCGGTCTCATCTTGATGAGGTTACTACCAAAGTTGGGGAAGTCCTTTGGACTCGGAGGCTCCAGTTGTCCCGAAGGAGAGACCTTGTCAGTGGTGTAGCCGGTCATCATTTGATAGATCGCGGCCGTGTGGTTAAACAGTCCGTTCGGTGTGTATGACATTGATCGAATCATCGTAAATCGATCGTTGATCTGACTTAGCTTAGGAAGGTTTTCTGTGAATTGAATGCCGGGGATCTTTGTGCTGACATTGCTAAAAATGCTCTTCACATTGTCGGGGACATTCTCTTTTGGATCCCAAAGATCAAGGTGACTCGGACCACCTTGAAGGTAGACCAAAATGATACTCTTCGCCTTTCCCCATCCCGGACCGCCAGAGGGTAAAGCGATGCCTGCTTTTGTTTGGCTTTCAGCTGCCTTGGCCTGAAGTTGCATCAGTGATGGCAACGAGAGTCCAAGCATCCCGCAACCGCCTACTCTGAGGAACGTGCGGCGACCAGGGCTCAGGTGCGAGTCGCAAAGATCTTTTGCTTTGAAACCTTTGAAAGAAAGCATTGCGTAGTCTCCAGTTGTCCGGTAGCGAATTTCGTGCCGTGTTAGGGATTGTGTGGGTGTTCTTGTTGCGTGCCAGCGAATTAGAGAACCAAAGGGTTCAATCATTGTCGGCGGAACATGATCAAAAGTCTTGATTAGTGGTTGAATAGAAAGGCGGGGCTATTAATTAACGCCCATGTTAAGTCTTCGGCTGCGGTGAGTCGAATTTTTGACAGTTGCGTTTCACTTTGCTTGACATCATCTCTGAGTTGCACCAGTTGCGGATCATCTTTTGTTGGCTCAGAGAGCGTTTGCTTTCGTTGTTCTAGTTTGACTAATTCAGCGTCTTTCGGCACCGGTTGTCTAGCGGTAGCGAGTTCTTGGTTTGCTTTTCTAACTTGAGGATTCGTGATTGTGAGGTAATCGAGAATCTTCTTATGGTTTTCCTCGGATCGGATTTCTTTTGGGGTTCTCAAAATCGACGCGAAGGTTTCAGGTTGTCCCAACGGAATATCACCCTTCGCGGTGGTTAGGCTAATTCGGAATCGACCAAGGCGATGCTCCGTAGCATTGTGAAACTGGTGGATCTTGAAGGTGATTAACGATCCCTCCTGATTTTGGATTGGTTTTTCGAGACGGAAAGTTGCCCAGTGGTCGTGGCCCATTGCATTGGAGATCGCCCAGCCCTGTTGAGAGTTGGTTTGGCCATTAAAAGCCTGCTCAATAGCAAAACCATCCTGCAGGAAATCAGCCACACCGCTGACAATTTTTTGCTTGGTGAGAGCATCTGGCTTACTCGCGGGTGCAGTAAAGATTTCAAACTCAGTGACAACAAAGTTCCCGTTACCGGCCAGTCCAGGTCCTTTCGCCGGTAAACTCTCATCGCTTAATGCTTCGAGGCGTATACCTGTAATGTTCTGGAGAGATGTTGTCGTGGAGAATGTGTAGATGCCTTTTTCCTTTTTTCCGCTCGCGAGAACGGATCGATCCGCTTGTGCGGTAAGCGTTGCTTGATTGGAAGCTTCAAGAGAGCTGGGAAGCAGAGTGTGCCATTCAATCGCCTGACTCTGCGCAGCTGCAAGTTCGTCAATCTTGGAATCGAGTTGTGTCATCGCATCTTGCACAACTTTCTCAGCGGCCATGATCTTGTTGAGACGTTCTTGTTCAAGCTTTTCTCGTTCTGGCTTAATCGCCTCGATTCGTGCTTGAATCTCCTTTTCGAGTTCCGCTAACCGAGCAAGTCTCTGCTTTTCGAGTTCTTCGCGACGTCCCGTCCATTCTGCTTCCGCGGCCACAAGTTGTTCACTCAATGCTACATGATTTTCTCTGATTACATCTTGGAATCCAACAAAGGCATCGAGTTCACCTTCGCTGGGTTTACGGCCTAAGGCTCGTAGGAAAATTTCCTCCGCCATATCTCGGTCGTCGCTGTAGGTGTTAACAATCTTTTCCAGCTCATTCTTTGGGTCGGCAATCGCGGTTCCAATGGTTGGTCCGCTGATCAGAGCCATGACGGGTCCAAGTTGAAGTTCCGAGGATCTCTCGCATTCGCACGAACTTTCGCGAACCGGACGACCGAGGTTCTGTAAAAATCCATCCGGTAGCTTTACGCCGGAATCCGACAAAGATGCGGCTCTTGTCCCAGCGGGTACACCGGGGATGGAGCTTGTCGCGCCAGTGAGTGCATGAATGGTGTCATAGATCACCTCAGCAGGGAGTCGACGCGGTAATGCGTGTGAGTAGTTGATCTGGTCATCTTCGTTCCACTGATTACTCTCGACGCTCAACTGGTAGGTTTTGCTATTGCAAATCATTCGGTGGATTTCAGCAACATTGAAATTGGAATCAATGAAGGACCGCTCTAAATGATCGAGTAATTCGGGGTTCGTCGGTGGGTTGCCAGCTCGGATATCATCAATCGGCTCGATGAGCCCCACCCCGAACAGGTAGCCCCATAAACGATTGACATAACTCCTGGCAAAGTAAGGATTGTCTGCGGCGGTGATCCAAGTTGCTAATTGTTCCCTGCGACTTGTCGGTGGGTTCTCCGGTGCCGTAGTCGTCGCTTCCTCAGAAGTCGAAACTAACTGGAATGGGAAATTGGGAACAACGTTCTGCTTGGTCGTTGGGTGGGTGATCTCGCCAGTGTTTTTATCGACGACTTTCTCGAATAGTGGCTTAGCTGATTCAACTGCCGTACCTCCGATTTTTCGATCACCCGAGGCTGCGTCTTTCTCAAGTGAGAATTGTGCAAAATACGAAGCCATCTCGTAGTACTGATCCTGTGTCCATCTTTCGAATGGATGGTCATGGCATTTGTTGCAGTTGAAACGGATTCCTAAAAAGAGGTGGGTTGTGTTCTCCATGGTGTCTTCGGGATTCCGAAGCACTTTGAAGTAAGAAGCTGGAGGGTTATCGTTATTTGATCCTGACGCTGTCAGGATTTGGTGGGCAAATTGGTTGTAGGGACGATTCTCTTTGATCGCAGTCCGAATCCAGTCCCGAAACTTGACGCTACCATCGACACCGAGGAATTTTCGATTTACCTGCAGAAGATCCGCCCATTTATTTGTCCAGTAATCGATATAAGCTTCGCTGCCAATTAGTTGGTCAATGACCTTTGCTCGCTTTTCTTGAGTCGGACTTGTGTCACTTAGGAATTGTCGCACTTGGTCGCTACTTGGAGGAAGTCCGGTAAGGTCCAAGTAGACTCTTCTGAGAAAGGTTGCGTCGTCACATAAATCGCTCGGAGCAACTTTGACTCGTTGCCATTTCTGGGCGACAAGTTCGTCAATTTTGGTCCACGAATCAAACGGCTTCGCGGTGAACTCTTCGCGGTCACCCATCACGGTGAGGGTCGTCGCCGCGTACGCGCCTTCGTATCGAGCAAGAATCGGCGCTTCCCCGCGTCGTACAGAGGTCAGAAGGCCGGTCGAGTCAGTTGTTGCAACCTCGGTATTACCACTTTCAATAAAAGATTCACGAGTGACGTCTCTTTGTTCACCATCGTTATAGAACGCAATGACTCGCACCTGTTGCTTTGATGAAACCAGTTGAATCACTGGGTTGAGCGGATGGACTTCGATTCTCTCGACTCGGCTCGTCTCATGATTCACTTGGCTTCCGTCAGCAATCCAGCGTCGTAAAATACTGTGGTTAGGATCTCCCTCAGACATCAAGACACCACCTTGGTGTGGAGTGAGCCCTAATGGTTTTCGTAGCATCAGGGACGCATCGGGTGCCGCCGCGTTGATTCTTCTTGCGGCCAAATCATCAGTGAGTGCCCTGAGATCGAAAACTGCATCGTATCCTCGCAGTGATAACTTAAACCCAGCCTTGCCCTTCTGAGCACCATGGCAAGTTCCCTGATTGCAACCGAGACGACTTAGGACCGGGTTGACATCACGAAGGTAGTCAACCGAACCCAGTGCCGGATTTTCGCCACGGACGTGATTTGTCGTTACGGGAACAATGATCTCTTTATTTGCGTATCGAACCACTAGCTCGCCCGTTCCGTCTTCGGTGGGTCGGATCAAACCACCTGATTGCATCACCAAGCATTGCGGGAGCTCAAATGTTGAATCTCGGGTGACGTCGGTCAGGCTACCATCACTATGCCGTGCGGTGATAATCATTTGGGCGTAGTGGTAGGGCGAGTTCAATTCGATACTCGTCGGTTCAACGCTAATTTCAACGACCGTTTCCGAAACGGGCAACGTCTCTGTATTGGAGATCGAGGTGTTGTTGGACGCCTTTTTCGAGATCCATTTTTTCGCATCAAAGGTCATGGTTTGCACCGTGGAAGATCTCAATTGATCTCTTAAACTAAATTCTGAAATCAAAGTCCCGTCTTGACCGATGCGTCGTACGATGCCGTCGTCAGCGGCGGCGATGACTTCGTTCTCTGGAGTGAAGTCGATCGAGTAGACTGACCCGCTGGGAATAGCAAACTTAACTAACTCGGTAACTTGCCCACCCCGATAGTCTTCAAGTTTCTTCTTCTCTTCTGCGCTGCGATCGGCATCACGTTTTGCTTGGATCTTTTTGATTTCTTCCTCGATCTCACCCGAAAAGTCATATTTCCAAACTCTGATTTCACTCTGTCCATTGAGTGTCGATGCGGCTGCCAAGAGTGAACCATCTCGATTGATGGCTACACTGAAAATACGTCCAGGCATCTCCGGCATTTTTCGGATCAGGTTGGCGTCATCACCGATTTTTCGAGCGGTAATACGAAAGATTCGGTAGACCTTTGCGATTCCATCTGCACCACCAACAAAGATTTCATTTCGTTCTGGATGGGTGACGACACTGCTCAAGCCACCCGAAAGTGCTCCCGGCGTGATTGATGTGATGTTGTCAATGAATCGCTCCGTCGCGACTTCGGTCAACTTGCATGACATATCGCGGGCAACGCTGATGACGTGAGCGCTGTCGGGAGTGAAGGTGGTATCTCGAACCCAATCCTCGTGTGCCCCCTGGAAAAGAACCTGTTGCCCCGTGTTTGCGTCAATCGCCCGCACCACATTATCGGTAGCGCCAAATGCAATCTTGGTTCCATCGGGTGACCAGCTTCCACCGGTGAGGGTGTCGTAAGTGATCATTTGTGAGAGTTTTAGATCGCCTGTTGCAGTTTCCCAAATTTGAAGTTCCCCACGCTCACCGGGTGTTCCCCCCAAGGCAGCGATTAACTTGCCGTCAGGAGAAAATTGCACGGTATTGATTCTCGGGCTTAGTCCCACGAGGCGAGACTGTAGTTGCTCGCTTTCTGTTTCGAAAAGCAATACCTCGTTGTAGCCAGCGATCGCTAACAGCTTGCCGTCTGGTGAGGTATCTACCGAGGGGACGGATGGCGCCGAAGCGTAAGGTGGTGGTGTCTCCGCAGAGTAGGTCTGCTCATTGGCAGGCGAATCATTTACCGCACCCTCACCGATCCAATCTCGGATCAGTTTGATTTCCACTTCACTAAGTGGAGGAAAGGGTTCATTTGGCATTTCAGCGTGTCCGTCGACAGGTGTTATCAGCTCGACGAGATAGCTTTCGTCGGGTTTGCCTGGGACAATGGCCGACTGCTCAGACTCCCCACCTGAAAGTAGGCTTTGGAATTCTGTCATAACGTAGGAGCCAAGTTGCTTGGCTCCTTGGTGGCATCCATAGCAATGCCGACTGAAGATGGGGCTAATATCTTGATGAAAGCTGATAGGTTTTTGCTCGCCGCCTACATCGTCGGTTGAGGACTCAGCGCTCCATGCAACGGTTGAATGGATCGGATCCGAGAACGGAGCGACAAGGGTTAGCAGGACACATCCGAAAATGATTCGAGAAGCGTGGTGCATCTGCAAATTCTCAGCGTCTTGAGGGTGGTTTCTTGATGGGGGCGGGAGCGATTGATGTGTAAACTTGCACCGTTTAAGTCTCCGCGTATTCTCGATCGACATCCAATGGAGATAGCCATGCGAGAGTGGAGCGATCACAACGGTGGAGCTTGACGGACTTGTTTATCATCGTATTGCAAATGCATCAGCAGAGAGTCCATTTGTTGGATCTGTCTTGATCATCGACTGAAATCGGTTGAGGGAGCAATCTGCACCCCTGAAACAGAATAATGTCAGCATTTAGGGGGGTCAATCGAATTGGTGATTCACCGCAGCATCATTTGACAATTGTCCGCTGGGACTGTGGTGGAAGCAGCGAAATCGTTAGCATGAGTACCATCATCCTTAGATAATGGAGAGAAAGTGCTTGATTTTTGGACAGAGACACCGCTTCCCGTTCAGCAAATACTGATTGTCCTAATCGGTCTGCTAGGAGGGGCTCTCGCCAATTACGGGATCTACCGTTTCGCCTACTTTCAGCCTCGCATGATTAGCCCATGGGGACCACTTCCTGAGGGCGTGAGACGCAAGTGGTTTGATCGAGTACCGCTGCTCGGTTGGTGGGGTCTTCGTCGCGAATCTGACATGCACGGCCGAGGCTTTTGGATTCGACCGATGTTCATCGAGTTGTTGATGCCGGTGGGATTGTTGTGGCTTTATCAGTTTGAGATTTTAGATCGTGGGCTTTGGCCACCAGAAGTTAGGCACGCCGATCCGATCTCTGGATACGACAATTTTGCAATTGCCATTTTCTTCACTCACTTGCTGTTGATCATCCTGATGACGGCGGCAACGTTCATTGACTTCGATGAGCGCACGATACCGGATGTCATAACGATACCTGGTACGTGTTTGGGACTTTTTCTCGCAACATTGTCCCAGCAGATCTACATGCCAACGACTCTCTTCCTGAATGGTATCCCCCATGGGCAGCCAACTACTTTTGACTCACCTTGGTTTGACACGCTGCCCCCAGAGTTGGCTTCGGTGTCGACATTACTAAAGGCAATTGCAATTTGGAGCGTTTGGTGTTTTGCGTTGGCGGACTGGCGTTGGAGTTCCGCTATGTGTCGGCGTCGCGGCATCACGCGTGCGGTCAAGCATTTTGTGAACGGTTTATTCCATTACGGCTATTGGAAGATCTTGTTTGCGATCTGGTTATTTGGCGCATCGGGAGTTATTTCAGTATGGGTTCTGCAGGGTGACGCTTGGCATGGCTTGTTGACCGGTTTATACGGCCTCGCCGTCGGTGGTGGAGTGGTGTGGGCTATACGAATCATCGCCTCGTGGGCCTTGAACGTGGAGGCAATGGGGTTTGGTGATGTAACACTGATGGCAATGATCGGAACCATGGTGGGTTGGCAAGCGGCCTTGATCGCATTTTTCTTGTCACCCTTTGCGGCAATCCTAATAGTTCTCGTGCGATTTCTGATCACGAGGGATGCATACACTCCGTTCGGGCCGTACTTATGTGCCGGTACCTTATTGACAATCATCGGCTGGGATCATTGGTATCGTTTGTGGCTTGCTGAAAATCTGTTGGTGCTCGGTTCACTGTTACTTTGGTTTTCGCTTGCAATGTTCGGTTTGATGGCGGGCATGTTGATGGTTTGGAGACAACTGAAAATTAGAATGATGGAGTCTTAGTCTCTCCTTGTTTGGCCGATTTCATTGTTTGATTCGTTTTGCCAATCAGGCAACTCTCACTGCATTTTCTGCTACGATTTACACGCCGTGCCGAAGTTATTTCGGCTTCTAAGAACGTCGCGTTTGTTGTCCAAGGGCAATGTCTTGCTTTTCTGAACGCGTCGATCCCGCAAGGTCCAAATTTGAAATTCCGGTAAGCCATGCATCGGTTGTTTTTACGTGTTGCGTCCGCATTTGTCGTCTCGCAATTTTTTATTTCGGTCATAGCCGAAGAATTTGAGATCATTGAGTTTGAGACAAAGCAACTAAGCGATCGATATTTCTCTGAGGGTGCTAACGGGGGCGATATTGATGGCGATGGGATCACCGACGTTGTTTATGGACCTTATTGGTATCGAGGCCCCAGTTATTCGGAAAGGTTCGAGATTTATCCACCGGTCGAGCAAGATCGCAATCGCTACGCCGATAACTTTTTCTCTTGGGTGTATGATTTTGACGGCAACGGTAAGAGCGACGTTTTCGTTGTTGGCTTCCCCGGAACACCTGCTTATCTCTACCAAAATCCAGACAGTGATTTGAATTCAGCCTCAGAGGATGTGGATTCAACTGCGAATGCGTCCCCCATGGGACACTGGCAGAAGTATCAAGTCCTTGATTGGGTTTCGAATGAATCACCTCAAGTTTTAGATTTGGTTGGAGATGAAAACCCAGAGCTAGTTTGTACGCGGGATGGATTCTTTGGCTTTGCCACGTTTGACTCGAAGGATCCTTTTGAAACTTGGGTATTTCATCCCATTTCAGAACGTATTGCACCACCAAGATTTGGGCACGGTCTGGGAGTGGGAGATGTTAACGGTGATGATCGAATGGATATTATTTTCTCGGGTGGTTGGTTTGAGCAGCCAGAAGTGGCTCCGGCATTGACAAGGTGGAAGTTGCATCCTGTAGCGTTCTCAACAAGCTACGGAGGCGCGGACATGCACGCCTACGATGTGGATGGAGATGGGGACAGTGATGTGCTCACAAGCCACGCAGCTCACGACTTTGGGCTCGGTTGGTATGAAAATCAAGGTGAGGTGGATGGTGAGATTCGGTTTGAACATCACTTGATCATGGGGGATCAGCCGAATCAGAACCGTTACGGCTTGGTGGTGAGTGAGCTGCATTCAGTTGCTTTAACGGATGTAGACGGCGATGGATTGAAAGATCTTGTAACAGGCAAGACCTACTGGTCGCATCATCGTCAAAGCCCTATGTGGGATGCACCGCCGAGCGTCTACTGGTTTTGCCTGACTCGAAATGATGACGGCGAAATCGACTGGGTTCCACATTTAGCTGGTGACCAACCGGGTATTGGGCGACAGCTTTCTGTCTGTGACCTTAATCAAGACGCACTCCCAGATTTTGTTATCGGCGGCATGAAGGGGGCACATGTTTTGATTCAGAAAAAACGGGTGGTTGATCGGAAGACGTGGGAAGCATCACAGCCAGCTCGGTATGTTTCGGAAGGGCTAAGGCGCGATCGCGGAGAGTTACCCATATTCGACGAAACAGGGCGCATCCCGCTCGCCATCGAAGCTGAGGCAATGGAGGTTTTGAATCCATCCGATGGGTCCTGGTCTAAGCAGGACATGGCGGGTTTCTCGTCTGCGCGATGGAGCGGAGACGCTCAGCTGTTTTGGAGGGCCGGTAAGGTTGACGCGGAATTAAGTCTTGGTTTTGAGGTGCCAAGTGATGGCGACTACAAAATTGCAGCTGTTTTTTCAATTGCTCGTGATTACCCGATGGTGACGGTAACGGTGGATCAAGGATTGCTCAGTGAATCGCTCGATCTCTACCATTATCCAGATGTGAAGACGACTGGGCTGGTGCCACTCGGTGAAGTGCAGCTAAAGCGGGGAAAACATCATTTGACGGTTTCGGTCACGGGTGAAAATGCATCTGCTATACCAGCTAAGTTCGTAGGCTTCGATTGCTTGGTGTTGATGCCAGTGGTGGACAAGAAATAGTGATTCTCGAAAAGTTGCTCGCGGGGACGATTTTTATCTGAGTCATCTCTTTGGTTGCTCAGTTGTCTGTTGCCATATGGGGAAAAGGCTCAACCAATTTATAAGGGTGAGCTACTGATCAATGTGCGGGTTGGCGGATCGGTTGGTTGAAAGATGAATATCCAGCAATTATCGCCGGGCTGAACGGATCAACATACTGAGGTGACAATCGCGATTGAACGCGTCTCGCCGTGTAGACGGTGTGGGTATCTCTGGTGTGAATCACTTTGGTGACCGGTTCGTAGATGACTTCTTGGTACGCTTCAAGCTCATGCTGTTTGATTCTGATGAATCTCCTTTCGGTTTGATATTGGATTTGATTCACTTGCATTGGAGGTTTTCTGACCTGACCTACGCGAGTCCATGTTACGCCACCAGAAGTAGATCCTTGTGTCGTCGAGTTTGTCTGCAATTTGGTGTTTCCATCGATCGCGAGTGCAGGTCTGTTGATGGTGTACCGTTCTTCTCTGTATTGCGTTTGCAAGATGGTTGCAGGAACCGGTACCGTTTTGGCAACAAGCCTTTCTCTAACCACGGTTCGATAACGAGTCACAGTTCGAGGCACATACTCTGTTTCGAGCCGCACTTGGTAGCTCTGGGTTGTCCGAGGTGTTAGATATGTGGCGATGACATTGTGATTTGAAGCGTGAGAAGCTACACCGTCCCTTGTCGGTGATTCCGGAAGTGCTTTCGCAGGAACCATGGCAAGAAAAAAAATCGATAGTGTTGAGGTGACTCTTTGAAACATTCAAGCAGTCATGAGGAAAGTGTTCGCCGTGTAGGATTCCAACCCAAAACGCCGTTTGTCACGGGAGTTGAAGGCCGATCTGATACACCATCGACCCTCCTTAAGACTAAGTGGCTCCGAACCCTTTTGATAATCAATTTTCTTAAATTCCCACGGAAAGCTCACTTTGAGGGCCGTCGGATTTGCGCAGCTTGCCTCATGTAACCCAATTGCTTGCAGTCGATTGGTCGTAGGTTTTTGTTGGGCTTAGAGACGACCTACGAGGATTCCGCTTGAGCTCGTGCCTTGTTCAGGCCACGTTGAGATGGATCGACTCGGTATTTAATTTTCCGTCTGTCATGCGATAGCATTGATCGGCTTTTTTCGCGATTGCATCATCGTGGGTGATCATCAATATCGTCAGGTTGTCATCTCGGTTGAAGGTGTCGAGCAGTCTCAAGATGTCTCCACCCGTGTCGGTATCAAGATTTCCAGTTGGTTCATCTGCAAGCAGTAATGAAGGGTTCGTCATTAGAGCTCTGGCAATCGCAGCACGTTGCATCTCGCCACCACTCATTTCACTCGGCTTGTGGGTCGCGCGATGCAAGAGACCCACACGATCGAGCATCGCTTCGGCACGTTTTTTTGCTTCTTTTCGATTGCTAAAATAATGAATCAGGCTCTGGCTGATCATGAGTGGAGCAAGAACATTTTCCATCGCCGAAAGTTCTGGAAGGAGATGGTAAAATTGAAAGATCACTCCAAGGTTTTGATTGCGATAAGCATCGCGTCGGCTTCGACTCGCATTATCGATGCGTTCACCACAGAAATGAATTTGTCCATGGTCCGGACGGTCAAGAGCTGCAAGTAAATGCATGAGTGTGCTTTTTCCACTCCCGCTTCTCCCCACAAGCGTTGTCACCAAACCACGGCGAACACAAAGATCGATGCCGCGAAGAACGGGAACTTCAATCCGATCCTTGTGGTAACTCTTTTTCAGTTGTTGCGCCTCAAGGACGATTTCAGAATTCATGCTTGTTCAATTGTGGAGTGTGATGGTGGTCACCGTTGAGGCGGTGAGAGAGCCTTCGAGTGCTGTAGCGTGGAGGTTCTATTTATCCGTTGACGGTATAGGGACTGAAGGCCTTGGTGGATTGATGAATCAGTTATTCAAATCTGAGCGCGTTGACTGGGTGCATGCGAGCCGCGCGAACTGCTGGTAGTACACTCGCAATCACTGCGATTGCCATCGCGCCAAGCATGACCCAAGTGAGTGTAAATGGATCGATGATGGTGGGGATTTCATTGAAGTAATAGACGGTGGGGTCGAATACCTCCTGCCCCGTTAGCTTTTCAATGACTGCCGCTATTGAATTGATATTCTGCACAAATAGCAGACCACCAACGAGGCCTGCGCCACTGCCGACAAATCCAAGCAGTAGCCCGTAGCTCAAAAAGATGCTCATCACGCCTCGACCAGATGCCCCCAATGCTTTGAGTGTTCCGATGTCCCGCGTTTTCTCGACGACAATCATGAAAAATGTTGCCAAAATACCGAAGCCGGCGACGGCAATAATGAGGAAGAGCAGGATATTGAGGATCGTCGTTTCCAAGCGGACTGCCGCCAGAAGCGGTCCCTGCATGTCCCTCCATGTTTGAATGTTATAGGCATAAACTTCTGCTGGGAAACGTGCTCGAAGAGCATCGCGTACCGCATTCAGATCTGCGCCTTCGACTAGTTTTAGCTGGATGGTGGTAACACTTCTGACACCTGTTGCGGGATCGATCATGCCGCGAAAATCTTGAAGCTGGTCAAGTCGACAAAAAGCGAAGGTGCTGTCGTATTCACTCATCCCTGATTCATACAAGTCAACGACCGTAAACTTCTGATTTACAACTTTTGCGTTGTCCGAAGCGTTAGGGAACATCAGTCGCACATCGTCTCCAGGACGGCAGTAATAATGGTCTTGCACTTCATTGTTTGAGTCTCGAAAACGTGTGCTGCAAGTGGAGATTCCAAGCACGATCCCGGGAAACTGTTCCTGACTCGCGTCGAATTCGCTCGCAACTTCAGCCTCGCCATCTTCGGAAAAAAGTTCAGTGGGTGCGGCAATTTGGAACGCAGGTTGACTCCCTTGCGAACCCGTGTTGCTCGAGGTGGCAGCGTTTGAATTCTCAACAGCTTGTCGCTTGGTTCGCTCCTCATCCAATGCTCTTTCGTAAGCAACTCTTGCCCTTCGGTAGCCCCATCCTGCCGCCGGGAAACCTTCGCGATCTGGCGCATAACCATCGTCTCTCAGGTTGAAACTAACTTGATGTTGATTCCCCGGATGCAAAAGGTAACGTCCAAATTGACTCACTTGGTCGTAGGAGGCAGGGTCTAGGCCAACAAAATTAACGTGGCGAGTGATCAGTTGGCCATTGAAGTCAATTCCAAGCATCGCCGGAACATGCACACTCGCGGAATGTCCTGCGACATCGTCACCAACGACCTCCATGATCTGCTCAATATGAAGTTCAGGATCGGCCATGCCTTGAGCGAGGTGGCATTCAATCAAGATATCTGATGCAAGTCCGTGAAGGCGTTCGTGCATCTCCGCTGAAAACCCAGCCATCACGCTGTTGACAACAATCAGAGTAGCGACACCGAGGGTAACACTAATGATCGATGCTAAGGCGATGTATCGTGTTCGTAGGTAACGGAAACAGAGCAGCCAGCGATACATAAGTGCGATCCTTCGCAGAAACCAAGACTCGAGGTGAGCCTCGGTGAAACAGATTCCAAGCCGGAAGTCTAGGAAACTGCTCGAATCAGCGTAAACCGCACTTTGGTGGAGTTTTAAAGTTGCTGGGGCAATTCTGTGATTCCCCAGCCGATGCTGGCTGTTAAGAACCCAAAATAGTTTGCTAGCAAACTATGCGTTTTACTTACCAGCAAGGAAACTCACTGGTAAATGAAACACCTCACTATCAAGCGGGGAGCCTTGAAGTTCGTGCCGGAGTAAAGCTCGAGATTCGGATCAGGATTCGGGTCGCTGTAGTGGGAAAAGAATGATGTCTCGAATCGATTTTTTTCCCGTAAGAAGCATCACTAATCGGTCAATCCCCACTCCGAGTCCGCCCGCTGGTGGCATAGCGTAACGCAAGGCTCGGATGAAATCGTGATCCATTTTGGCCATCGACTCTTCTTCATCAAGTCCTTGAAGTTGAGTCTCAAACAATTCTTGTTGCAGATCTGGATCGTTGAGTTCGGTGTAGGCATTCGCGAGCTCCATTCCGAGAACAAAAAGTTCGAATCGCTCGGCTATCTCTGGATTATCACGTTTTCTTTTAGTGAGCGGACAAATGCTTGCAGGGTAGTCGATTACGAAGATAGGGCCTGTTAGTGAATCTTCAACCTTCTCTTCAAAGATCTCGTTGCGGACTACATCAAGGTGTCGATTTTCGGTTTCCAAGTTGAGGTTCTTGGCGAGTTGAATCACAGCAGCGTCATCTTTGGGGTCGATTCCCGTGGCCTGCTGGAATAGCTCAGCGTAAGTTGCGCGTTTGAATGGAGGAGTGAAATCAACTTGGTTTCCGTCGTATTCGCGGACAAACCCTCCACCGATTGCTTCAATCGCGTTGACGATGATCTGCTCAGTGAGATCCATCATCGAGTTGTAGTCACCATAGGCTTGATAACACTCGAGCATGGTGAATTCAGGGTTGTGCTTGGGGCTGATTCCTTCGTTGCGGTAGACTCGCCCAAGTTCGTAGACACGTTCCATTCCACCGACCATCAGCCGCTTCAGGTGTAGTTCCAAAGCAATACGCATGGTTAGCGGCATATCGAGCGCGTTGTGGTGTGTTGCAAAGGGGCGTGCCGCTGCCCCGCCGGCAACAGTATGCAATGTCGGTCCTTCAACTTCGCAGAAGCCATCCTGGTCTAACGTCGTTCGCACTGATTTGACGATCTTGGTGCGGTCAAGGAACGTTTCCAGTACGCCGTCATTGAACGCTAGGTCAGCGTAACGCATCCGCTGCCGAAGATCTTGATTCGTAAGGCCCGCGTGTTTGTCTGGCGGGGGTTCAAGCATTTTGGTGTGGAAGGTTAATTTTTCGGCGAAAACGGTAAGCTCGCCGGTGTTCGTACGACCCAAACGACCCTCTGCACCGACCAGATCTCCGAGATCAAATAATTTGGCGAGTTCAAAGTCTTCATCGCCAACTTGTTTTTTACCAACGAAGATTTGGATCTCTCCGGTCCAATCTTTGAGTGTGAGGAAAATAAGTTTTCCTTGGCCTCGCGAAAGCATGATCCGGCCTGCGACTCGAACGGTTGGGCCAGTTTCCGCGCCGGGACTTTGGTCGGATTTCCACTGCCGATAATCCAACTGAGCGTCGGAGAAATCGGGAAGTTCAACGGTGGTACCATCTTCTTTAACCCATCGAACCTCCGATGCCATCTCTTGGCATTCCTCCATCATGGTTCGATCGTCATAACGGCAACCAAACGGGTCAATGCCTCGATCGGCTATCTGCCGCATCTTCTCTCGACGGGCCACACGAGGATCCTTTGCGTCGAGGTCGCCGGAAGATTCATTCGGAGAATTGGTTGGGTTCTGATTCATTTGAGTGGCTTTCAAGTTCCGCTCTCGGGCGTTACAAGTCCCAAGACGCTGTGGGGACCCTACGGGTGACGGCCTTTTACCTATGGCGAAGACGACCCGCGTTAACCGGCTACGACTTTTCCGAGACTTTGATTCAAGGTCGGGTATTGTCAGCTTGAGACCGCTATTTGACAACCGGCGGAGAGTTGAAATGGTTGTCACCCAAAGAAACGCCTGTCGTTCTAAATGGGTTGACGCTTCGCTTTGAATTTCGCTAACACCCAATCAAAAGAGGCTGTTTCGGTGGCCGCCAGATTTGGAGTCTGGTGAGATTTCGTCATCGGGCAATCCTGGCTCGTTTTGCCACGAGTTTGTTGTCGGGGATGGCGGTGCATCTGGTTTTTCAGTGTTTCATGAGGGAGAAGCTGTAATGAAGCGTGTTTTAATGATTCTACTATTGGTTACTTTACCGACGTGGTGTTTTGCGGAGGAGGTCGTGAGATACCAATTGCCCGACTGGAAAGCCAAGCATGTCCATGATGTGGCCAAGGCGGATACGATTGTAAAAACCCTCACAAAACTTGGTTGTGAAGTCAAGAAATCACAACACAGCGGTCATGTCGACGTTCGTTATCGATGCCCCCAGTGGAGACAATTACGACTCGATAGCCACGCGCAGGCGCATCAGTGGGAGAAGTGGCTTAAGGAGTTCAGTTTTGTGACCATCCACAAGCACTAAAAGATCTAATTTTGACACTCAGAACAATCAATTGGAGTCGTTGAGTCGCTTTCCCATGGCAATCGTAAAATTCTTTTGCTTTGCTCTGGGAATTTTTCGTTGGCCAAGCATCATCAATCACCTTGACGATTGGTTGATCGCTAAGAAACAATACGCGTCCCCGGAGGGTATCCGAATTGGTGAGGAGGTTGATTCGAAATCAATTGCCCCGCAAGGGGTTGCGGGTTCGAGTCCCGTGCCCTCCGCTGTGTCTTAAAAGGCTCTCTAGCGAACCGTTAGGGAGCCTTTTTTTTGCGCGTCCTCGCCTGCTCGTTGCTGTATTCACCGAAAGGATCATCAAGTGTTTCGAGCGTCTCACTCCGAAGCACGACGTCGCTCCTGGTCTGCGATGAGCGAATCTCTCAGTCGTAATGCCTGATCCCGATTTGCGCCTTCAGGAATCCGGTCGATTAACCAATTCACGTCATCAATGGCACCACTATATCGCTCGGTAATCGCTCTAGCCTGTGAACGCATGATCCGATACTCGGGCTCATCAGGCATCACAGCCACAAGGGCTTCACAATAGCGACGAAAGGCCTCCGTGTCCGAATTTCGTCGGGCGGAACCCAGAAGGTTATTCAAAACCCGAGTTAAAATTTCAAGATCACTCTGCGGACGCACATCTTCAGGTCTCATCGGCCGATTGGTCGCTGCAAAGACTCTCTGTTTGCTCTCCTCTTCGGAAACCACCCTGCCCTGTTCAAAGACGTCGACTAACTCGCTTTCCGAGTCACTGATGACGTGTCGAACGACAAAATGACCCGGCAGCCCAACCCCTTCGAACTCGAGTCCAACTCGTTTGGCTAATTCCATGTACAAAATTGAGAGTGTGATTGGTAAGCCTTCGCGATCATCAATCACTCGATCTAGGTGACTGTTAGCGGGGTGGTAGTATTCTGTTCGACCGCCATGGAATCCATTTTCCTCAAATAGATATCGATCGAGCGTCTCTCGCTTCTCTCTGGGATTCGAGCTTTCGGGGATCGCAGCAGCAATTTCCTCAGCCATCTTCTCAATTCGATGGACATAAGACTCGGGGTCCGTCTCTTCGTTGTCTAGCTTCGCAATCCAAAGAGCACCTCGAAGTAGGCGATCTTCTGAGGATGGATTGGAAAGAATCGACTGTAGTGAACTGAGTGTGTTTTGCAGTTTGACGTCATCAGCGAGACGCCTCATTTGAGATATTTTGATTTCAAGTAAAGAGGCTTGCTTTCTGAGTTCTCGGCTGACCGCCTGATCGGAAGTCGCTAATGCATTGAGTGTTGCTTGATTCTGGTCATCAATCGATTTTGATTCACGGAGAAGTTCATCAATCAATTCCCTTTGGGTCTCGGATAGGCTCGGTGAGGCAAGGTTAGCTCCAATTGCAAATCTTCGAAAACTAGGGTTCGTATCACGGAATTTGACGAGTCCCACCGCTCCACTTGTGAGCTGCTGATCGGCTGATTCGACCACCAACTCATCGTTGACGAAACATTGAAATCGATTTTTTTCCAGACGAACCCGCAGTCGATTCCATTCTCCCGATCGGTAGTATTTGGAAGGGCGGTCGGCTAACACCTCCCATGAATAAACCGAGGGACCTTTGAAGCAGGTGAGACGCAGGTTTCCATTGCTCGGATAGAAACCGTAATGGCGATCGCCTCCATCCGAGAAAAATGCAAGACCCGCCGCGCCGGATTCATCATCGAGACGCACGTCGACAGTCACATCAATCGGCAATTCAGGGAGTGGATCGCGATTCAAACACAGAGAGCGTCCACCAAACCCTCTTCCCGCTCCCTCCGCCGATATCAGCCCTCCAGTTTGTCTCCATGTAGCTCCAAAGAGCGTCTGCCAATTCTCTGGATCCAGTTGTCCGAGCGTGACCCAGCGGGTGTACTGTACAGGGTGGGGTGCATTAAGAATTGGGATCAGCTGTGCGACTGGAATGGCAAATCCCAAGTTGTCATCAATTGCGGATTTCATGTTAATGATCCCGCGAACCTGTCCCTGAAGGTCAACCAATGGCCCACCGCTATTTCCGGGCTGCGTCGGCATAGCGAGTTGGATGAGCTCCCTGCCCTGAACTTCTCGCACTGCCGAGACAACGCCTTCAACAACACTGTTGCGAAGTCCGAGTGGATTGCCAAATGCGGCGACCCTAACTCCGGGGGCGGGCGTCTGATCGGATAAAGGGATTGGCTGGAGAGGCTGATCACCAATATCAACTTGGATGACTGCCAGATCCGCAATTGAATCCATTGATTCAATTGATATCACCGGCAGTTTTCGACCCGAGGGTAATTCAACCGTGAATTCCCTGCCTTCTCCGATGACGTGAGCATTGGTCACGATGCGACCCTCGGCTGCAATCACAAATCCGGTTCCGACGGAAAGCTCATCTCCGTCCCGTCCCTTTACGCTAATGGTGACGATAGATGGCTGCACTAAGCGGTTCAGTGTTTCAATTCTTTCCCCCTCTGAGCCACTCGTTCCACTCGCTGAATCTAGTTTGGGCGTTGATTGTGCTGCTGCCGTTTGTGGTTCACAAAGCTCTAATAATGAAAGGCTCAATATTGCGATGCATGAACGAACTAGCATGGCTCCGAGAGGTAAATCGATGCGGTGTGGAGCTTGGCGATGCATATTGATGAGACCCGGTGGGAGCAGATTGGACTACTACCACATTCTATGTCGGGGAAACCCTGACGGTTGATGGAACCGTAAGCTTTCTTCGCGAGTGATCTTTGTTGTTGATTTCCTCTCGTTCATTGCGTGCTATGGCTTCCTTTTGTGTTGGATTGAAGTCTGTCTCAATGGGTGCATTGAGGGCTTTGGCAAGATGTAGCGATTGTCCGCTTTGTGTCGATCAGGCACCGTTTTCCTCATTTTGCCGAATGAAACGCCGATAGCGAATATCGGGATAGTTCTGCATTGACGGTTTCTTCCGGTTGGTCCGGTTGACCGCAGAAGCCCGATTTCGCAAGAAGAAAATGCTGTCATGCCGACCATCGAGAGATCTTTTCGTGGCTCCAACGCTGATTGGGTTCGCAGGAGGGTGGATTCCCCGAGTTGTCAGGTACGGCGTCGACGGAGAAAAAAATCAATCTCTTCCCACGCACTGGGGATTTTGTCTGCATTGTCGGTCTGTGCAGGTGGATGTGGAATTCTCAGAGATGTAGTGCCGGCGGGCCCCAACGATACCCGCACTTCATTTCATGATGATTACGGCTTGAATATCAGCTATCCCGAAGTAGAAGCGATTGCTACCGAGGAGCGAGACGAACCAGTTCAAGCTCTCCAGCCGTTTTCCTTTGAAGATCCTGCGACCTTACCCACCCTAGATCTTTCGCTTCATGATGCAGTTCATCAGGCCCTCACAAACCGACCTGTCCTTCGTCGGGCGGGTTCTACTTTCAATGCCCGAGTCACTCCTCAAGCCGTAACGACTCGTTTTGATCCTGGGTTAACGGCAGCGTCAATACAAGGCACAGAGGCTGCATTGAGTGCATTTGACGCTCAGTACCGCCAGCAGTTGAGTTGGTCCAAAAACGATACTCCTCGAAACCAACAGCAGGCATTTGGCCAACCTTCGGTACTCGATGCGGATTCAGCAATTTTCAACGGAGAGTTGAGTAAAACGACTGCTACTGGGTCGAGCTTTGCTCTGAGACACGTCGCGAATTATCGACGCAGTAATCAAGGTGTCGGTGATGGTTTTGACTTTCGCCTTTTCCCCAGTGCTTTCACGGGTTGGTTGGAGGCCGAATGGCGCCAGCCATTGATGCAGGGAGCTGGTACCAATTTCAATCGAATTGCCGGACCTAACGCTCGCGTTGGGCAATACAGCGGTGTGCTTATTGCTCGAATTAACGAAGATGTTTCATTAGCCGATTTTGAAACAGGTGTGATTCAAACGGTTGCCGATGTTGAACAGGCTTATTGGAATCTGGTGACCTCTTATCGACTGCTTGACACCATCGTGAAAGCGCGCGAGGCCGCGCTGCAAACATGGCAGATTCAGAAAGCTCGTCTCGAAGTTGGAACGGGGCGAGCCGATGATGAGGCGCAGGCGAGATCGCAATACTATCAATTTGATGCTCAAGTCAAAAATGCGTTAGCGGGCCAAGGCGGACTTTACGAATCGGAGCAGCAACTAAGATATCTGGTCGGTCTCCCAGCCACGGATGGCTCTTTGATCAAACCAACCAGCGAGCCAACCGATGCGAGAGTGATATTTGATTGGGATAGCGCACTGGCTCAGGCTCTTCAGAGACGAGTCGAAATCCGCCAACAGAAGATGCAAGTTCAGCGTCGCGAGTTAGAGCTGACCGCTGCGAAACTTAATTATCAACCCCGTTTAGATTTCTTGGGGCAATATCGATACCAAGGCATTGGTGATCACCTCGTCCCCGGTTTCTACGAGAATATGTTCGATGGTAATTACCAAGAGTGGCAGGCGGGAATTGAGTTGAGCTATCCCGTTGGTTTCAGAGCAGCGGGCTCTGCAGTGGCGCATGCTAAGTTAAGTTTGAGACGTGAACGTGCTGTTCTTAATCAGACTGAGTACCAGGTTAGTCATCTCTTATCCAATGCGGCACGCGACGTGGAAACTCGGCATGAGTTGATGGAAACTAATTACAACCGTCTTCAGTCAGATTTGAATCAGGTTGATGTGCTACGCATTCGCTACGAACAGGGAAGTGATTCCATTAACTTCCTGCTTCAGGCTCAGCGACAGGTTGTTAATAGTGCCAGTGATTTTTACCGGTCTCTAGCAGACTACAACCTCGCCATTCGTAATTTCCACCGTGAGAAAGGATCGCTTCTTGCGTACAACCAGATCAAGTTATCCGAGGGGGAATGGGAAAAGGGGGCTTATCAAAGTGCCCATCAGGTGGGCCGATATCTTACGCCTCGAAATAAAGCTAGTGTAGTCACGGGCACCGATGAAGCATTGAGCCAACCTTTTGATCCATCCGAAATCCAGTCGACCATTCCAGCAAGTCGTGCTGGAGATCAAGACGGCGTTGGAGGAGGAGAAGAGGTTACCCAACCGGTAGAAGAAGTCGCGGTTGAGCCTTTGCCCTAGCGATCTTCAATAAATTGGTTCGATCAAATGGAGTTCAGGTCGCTCAAGAATCGTCGCTCAAGAATCAAGGTGCGCCCGAAACGCTTTGTCAAGCCAAAGCAGATCGCTTTTCATAGCGTATTCGGTAGACCGGAATGAAGTTTTGTCGGCTCCTTCGTTCGAAGTGAGTTCGGTAATCGAGGTCGTGCGTAGCGGTAATCTCATCTTCGGGGATTGGTACGCCCAAGATTGGCGAAATCTCTGCGATGAGTTCGACGGTATCTTCAAAGTAGTCTAAAACGTCGGTCCAGAAGTGAAAGCGTCCACCTGTCCGGAGGCACCGCGTCAGGTTGATGATGCTCTGTTCATTGAGCACGCGTCGTTTTCGATGCCTTTTTTTCCACCAAGGGTCGGGGAAGTAGACGTGCACCGCCTCTAAGCTCCCTTGGGCAATTGACTCCGCAAGCAACGGTTCAGCATTACCGCTGACCATGATGGCATTGGTCGCTTGCCTCCTCGCAAGTTTTGCAGCCGAGTGTTTTGCGTACTTAGCGATGATTTCCACGCCCACGTAGTTGTGTGCGGGATTGGCGAGTGATGCGTTGTCAATAAAAAGCCCCTTTCCAGATCCCACTTCTAATTCGAGCGGATGCTCATTGCTAAACAGAGTATTGCTAGACAAATTGCTTGGAAGTTGCTCGGAATCACGGAGGTGTTTGGAAAGGTCTAATTCCTGTCCCGGTCGACGTAGGGAACTTCGCGGCATGACTCGGTTCTATTGTGGTAGCGGAGGGTTGCGGGGTGGCATCGAGGCGGTCGTTAACCAATTTAGTATCTAACACGGTCACGACGGAAGACATCCCAAATGTCTTCAGTTTGTGATGTTCATTTCAAACACGGATCTCACAAACATCGGTTCAACTTCACTGTCCAAAGAAGTGGGTGTTGAACACCAGAGAAAAAGTTACATCTTAGCGGACGTTCGCCGCTGGGGATCGATCGTTTTGATATCCTAGCGGTGTCGGTTCGGTTCACAATCTGTGAAGACTCATTCGACCGCACTTTCTCTCTATGGGACGTTGAGCTTTGTCGAAGCAAATTAGATTTAAGGGTTGTCGTGTCGCAGCATTGGAAAGTCGACGTGCAGCGGACATGCAAAGAATGATCGAGAGATACGGTGGTGATCCGTATGTGAGTCCATCGATGCGCGAGGTTCCGATTGAACCCAACCGTGGCGCGATTGATTTTGCTTATCGATTAATCACCGGACAGATCAGTGTGGTGGTGCTAACGACTGGGGTGGGGTTTCGGTATTTGCTAAAAGCTATTGAACCTCATTTGGATCAACAGCGGTTCTTGGATGCCTTGTCAGATGTCACAACCATTTGTCGAGGTCCGAAACCGGTTGCTGCGATGAGGGAACATGGTCTCACTCCTTCTTTTCGTGTTCCAGAGCCGAATACTTGGCGAGAATTACTGCAAACAATTGATGCAGAGGTCTCAATTTCCAACCAAGTTGTCGCGTTGCAGGAGTACGGGGTCAGTAACAAATCGCTTATTGCGGGGCTCGAGGCTCGTGGGGCGACGGTAGAACGCGTACAGGTTTATGGATGGGATTTGCCGCTCGACTCGTCTGCTCTGGAGAAGAATATTCGAGCGATTGCTGCTGGCCAGCGGGATATCTTGTTGGTTACCAGCGCGCACCAAGTCGTTAACTTGCTTCGTTTGGCCGAGGATCTGGGGATGGTTGACGCGATTCGGGAGGGGCTGCGAGGTATGGTGATCGCTTCAATCGGACCAACCACATCGCAAATGCTGGAAGAATCCGAGATTCATGTTGATTTGGAGCCAACTCACCCCAAGATGGGGCATTTGGTCGTCCAAGCGGCGGAGATTGGTGTTCCGCTAATTGAATCCAAGCGACGATGGCAGCAAGTGATACCGCGATCCCAACCCATGAAGCATCCTTCTGATCAAAGCCTGTTCATTCGCGCATGCCGAGGGGAAAAAACAGAAAGAACGCCTGTCTGGTTGATGCGGCAGGCTGGTAGGTACATGCAAGAGTACCGAGAAGTGCGAGCTAAGCATTCCTTCTTGGAACTTTGCCATAACCCTCAGCTGTGTAGCGAAGTGATGTGCACCGCGGTGGATCGCCTCGGTGTTGATGCTGCGATTATCTTCTCCGATCTCCTGCCAATCTTGGTTCCGCTCGGCTTTGATCTGGAATTCGCCGCTGGCGATGGTCCCGTCATTCATAATCCAATACGTGACCGAGACGGCGTCAACAGTGTCAAAGAACTCAGTGACCCCCAAGAGTTAGATTTTGTTTACGAGACAGTGCGGCAGACGCGGCAGGATTTGCCTGAAGAGATTCCAGTAATTGGTTTTGCCGGATCACCATTCACTCTGGCTAGCTACGCGATTGAGGGTGGGGGAAGCCGAACGTACCTCAATACCAAGAAGCTGATGCGCGCAAACGATGGTGCCTGGGAATTACTCATGGAGAGGCTTTCGTTTGCGATCACCGCTTACCTTAACCTTCAAATTGAATCGGGTGCTCAATGTGTTCAATTGTTTGATAGTTGGGCTGGGTGCCTGTCTTCGAATGACTACGTTCGCTATGTCCTGCCTTGGATGAAGCAGATCATTTCGGGAATTGCTCCCGGAGTTCCGGTTATTAACTTTGCCACGGGGAACCCCGAGTTGCAGCCGCTCTTGCGCATGGACCGACGGACGGTTGTCGGTGTTGATTGGCGAATACCTCTCGATGTCGCCTGGAAACGGATCGGCCATGACTGTTCCGTTCAAGGTAATCTCGATCCTGCTATACTCTTGGCTGAACCTGAGATCATACGTGAGGAGGTTGCTGAGTTACTTTCCTCCGTCAAAGGATTGGATGGCCATATCTTCAATTTGGGACATGGTATTCACAAAGAAACGCCCGTGGATCATGCCATCGCTTTGGTGGAATCGGTCAAAGAGTTATCCGCGCGTTCGATTCAATAGATCGATTCTCACATGGGAATCTTGGTCGCTATTCTCAAGCGGTTAGATTTTCTATGTCATTGTTTCGGTAGCGATTCTAGCCTCCGAATCAGGTTCTCGCCCCACTTTCGACCGATCAAACCCCATTGCCGTTTTTACCCCTCACGTAGAGGGGGTTCTTTCGTTCGGTTAATCGCTAGATCGCCTAATAGCGTGAGCAGATCACGATGTCGTGGGTACTTATATGCTTGAGCAATCGCAACCAATCGGTGTGTCAAGGCGAACGAGAGGAAGGAGCTGCTAAGTTTGGTCTCTAGGATCATGAAGATTGATCTGTCTAACAAGCCAGCGCCTTGACGATTTCAATTGCACTCCTTACCTTCTATTAGCTCGTTTTTTGCAGCGGCTCGATAGTATTAGTATTTTTAATAGGTGGTTGGTTGAATTTTCGGACACTCGATTTGTTCTGCACCATTGCTGAACGTCGTAGCTTTTCGCAAGCTGCTGCGGTTCATCAATTGACGCAGAGCGCTGCGAGTCAGGCCATTCAGCATCTTGAGGAATCCGTCGGCGTTCAGCTAATTGATCGCTCAAAGCGACCACTTGTTTTGACCCCTGCGGGCAAGCTTTATCTTTCGGGTCTCCGCTCTATCCTGCGTAGCTATGAGCGATTGCAGCGTGACGTGCGAACCACTGGTGAGCGTCTAAGTGGTCAAATTAAGGTCGGGACGATTGTTTCGGTCGGGCTCAGTTACATGCCCGAGGCGTCCGAAGCTTTTGCAAAGTTGCATCCGGAAGTGGATGTTCGAACGGAGTTTGGTGTAAACGATCGCGTTTTTGAACTCGTTAGTGACGGGTCAGTTGACCTCGGTTTGGTCAGTTATCCCAAGAGCACCAAGCACTTGCAGTTTGTTCCATGGCAACAGGAGCCAATGCGGCTCGTTTGTTCGTCCGAGCATCCCTTGGCGAAGCAGAACGAAGTCTCGCTGCGGCAATTGCAGTTTCTTGACATGATCGGATTTGATCGCGAGTTGAAGCTAAGACGTGAAATTGATCAGTGTCTGGCTCGGGCCGGCATTTCGGTGAACGTGAAGATGGAGTTCGACAACGCTGATTCCATGGTTCGAGCGATCCAAGCCAATCGTGGCATTGGGATTGTTCCTGAGGCGGCAGTGCGAAGAGAAACAGCCAACGGGTCGCTCCGAGTTGTAGCTTGTCGAGAGCTCAGGATTACTCGGCCATTGGGTATCATTTTCCGCAGGTCTGGCAAGCTCAGTCGAGCAGCAAATGAATTCGGGTCTTTGCTCTTGGGAAGGCCGATTGAATCAGACAAGAGAGTAAGGAGTGGCAGTGGCAAGATCGCTGCCGAGGGCGAGTCGATTGAGTCTCAACTGGGAACGTCAATTGTCGCCTGACTTGGAGCGGCGCGGGAGTTCCAGCGGGCTTGATTTCTTTCAGCGACTCGTTGCCTTTCGCAATCTCCGCCGAGGGTGAATTTTGAGAATAGAGATTAACGATTAACAGGCAAGAAGTGTCCGAACTGATGAAAGACGAAATGAAGAACAATCTGTTCCACCTCCCTGCAGCGCAAGGCCTTTACGACCCTGAACTGGAGAAAGACGCCTGCGGAGTGGGTTTCATTGCCCATATCAAAGGTGAGCCTTCCCATCAAAATGTTCTCGACGCAGACACAATCCTCATTGCCATGGACCATCGTGGTGCTTGCGGTTGTGAGCCAAATACCGGAGATGGTTCCGGTATGATGTGTGGCTTACCTCATAAGTTTCTCAAGAAGGTGGCAAAGCAAGATCTCGGGGTGGATCTACCTGAGCCGGGACGATTTGCGGCCGGTTTGGTTTTCTTGCCGCAGGATGAGTCAGAGAGAAACCAGTGCAAGGAAACATTTGAGCAATTGATCGCTGAAGCAGGGCAGAAGCTCATTGGCTGGCGTCAGGTTCCTCAGATGACTGATCTGGCAGACGTCGGCCCGACTGCGAGGAAGAGCGAACCGGTCATTGAGCAAGTGTTCGTTGGGGCCGCTGATGGTCTTGAGGGCGATGCGTTTGACAGAAAACTGTACATGATTCACAAGCAGGCAAGCCATCGTTTGCGTGGCAGTAAAACATTACGTCAGGCTTTGATGTTTTACATCTGCTCACTGAGCACGAAGGTCATCATTTACAAAGGGATGCTGACCCCGGCCCAACTACTTCCCTACTACGCCGATTTGCGAGATGAGGATTTTGAAACTCATTTGGCGATGGTTCACAGTCGTTTCTCAACCAATACGTTCCCGAGTTGGGATCGAGCTCAGCCGTTGCGATTCATGAGTCACAATGGGGAAATCAATACGCTTCGAGGCAATAAAAACTGGATGCGAGCTCGAGAGGGTTCCGCAGTGAGTGAGTTGTTTGGAGAGGACTTACCGAAGCTATTCCCCGTCGTCGAGCCTGACTGCAGTGACTCCGGTACCTTTGATAACGTGCTTGAGTTCCTGTTGATGAACGGTCGTACGCTCCAAGAGGCGATCATGATGATGGTGCCAGAAGCTTGGCAGAAGCATGACACCATGTCGGAAGACAAGCGAGCCTTCTATGAGTATTTCTCATGCCTGATGGAACCGTGGGATGGTCCTGCTTCGGTTGCATTTACCGACGGGCATTACATTGGTGCGACTCTGGACCGTAACGGTTTGCGTCCAAGCCGTTATTACATTACTCACGATGATCGAGTGATCATGGCGAGTGAGGTAGGTGTCTTGCCAGTCGACCCTGCAATCGTGAAAGAAAAAGGTCGGCTGCAGCCAGGGAAAATGTTCTTGGTTGATTTTGAGAAGGGGCGTTTGATTCCCGATGAGGAATTGAAAGACGACTTTGCTCGCAAAATGCCTTACGGTGATTGGTTGCGTGAGCAACGGATTCGCCTGTCTGATCTCAAACCCGCGGAAGATTCCCACGGCTTCGATAGCGACACACTGTTGGCTCGCATGCAGGCTTTTGGTTTTACCAGTGAGACAATGAACTTCATGCTTCGTCCATTGGTCGAGCAACTTCGCGATCCCGTTGGATCCATGGGTAACGATAGTTCAATTGCATGCTTGAGTGATAAGCCACGCATGATCTACGACTACTTCAAGCAGTTGTTCGCTCAGGTTACCAACCCAGCGATCGATTCCATCCGCGAAGAAGTGATCATGTCTCTTGAGTGTTACATTGGCCCCGAGGCCAATTTGCTCGATGCAGCACCTGAACACTGCCATCGATTACTCATTGATCACCCAATCCTAACCAACGAGGAAATGGCCTCCCTGAAGCAGATCGACCATCAGGGCTGGACCAGTCGCGTAATCGACATCACTTATGATCGTCGTGATGGCAAAGCTGGATTGGAGGCCACGTTAGATCGGATTTCGGCTGAATCAGAGGCCGCTGCGGATGAAGGTATCCAGTTGGTGATCCTATCCGATCGCGGAATCGGTCAGGACCGTATCCCAGTGAGTGCTCTTTTGGCCGTTGGCGCCGTCCACCATCACCTAGTCAAGCAGGCCAAGCGAACGCGGATAGGTCTGTTGGTTGAGACCGGTGAGGCGAGAGAAGTACACCATCATTGCCTTTTAATTGGGTATGGCGCTGACGGTATCAACCCATACCTTGCATTTGAGTCTCTTTGGCAGGCGAGCAGAGATGGTTTGATGGAAGACGGCATGGACGATGACAAAATCGTCGCTGCATATCGGAAGGGTGTTGCCAAAGGCATGCTGAAAGTGATGGCCAAGATGGGAATCAGTACCCTTCAAAGCTACAAGGGCGCTCAGATTTTTGAGGCTCTCGGTCTACGCGATGAAATCATTGACAAATGTTTCGTGGGTACTGCGAGCCGTATACAAGGTGTGTCCTTTGATATTGTTGCAGAGGAGGCTTTGCGTCGACATCGACTTGGCTATCCGGAAAATCAAGACAAGCGTTTACCTCAGTTGCCAAACTTGGGTGAGTACCACTGGAGAGCGGAAGGTGAAAAGCATGCTTGGTCACCGCAGTCGATCTCCAATTTGCAACGTGCAGCTCGCGGTAATGACGAAGCTGCTTACTGGCGTTTCTCGGATACAATTAATCAGGACAGTCGCAATCGATGCGCGTTGCGGGGTTTGTTGGAATTTGATGAAGAAAAAGCAAGCCCCATTTCGATCGACGATGTCGAGCCCGCCAAAGAAATCGTTAAGAGATTCTGTACTGGAGCGATGAGTTTTGGGAGTATCAGCGCCGAGTCACACGAGGCTCTCGCAATTGCGATGAACCGGCTTGGTGGTAAGAGCAACACCGGTGAGGGCGGTGAAGATCCCATTCGTTTTCAAACCCTCGAGAATGGAGATTCAAAACGATCTGCGATTAAACAGGTTGCCTCGGGACGTTTTGGGGTCACGATCGAATACTTGACCAATGCTGATGAAATTCAGATCAAGGTGTCTCAGGGTGCCAAGCCCGGTGAAGGCGGAGAACTACCCGGCAAGAAGGTGGATAACAACATCGCTCGGATCCGTTATAGCACACCGGGGGTTGGATTAATCAGCCCACCGCCTCATCACGATATCTACTCGATTGAGGATCTGGCGCAGCTGATTCACGACTTGAAGAACGCCAACCGCGCGGCTCGAATTAGCGTTAAGTTGGTCAGTGAGGTGGGGGTCGGTGTGATCGCCTCGGGTGTTGCAAAAGCACACGCCGATCATATCTTGATCTCGGGTGACACCGGAGGAACCGGTGCTTCACCGTTGACGAGCATCAAGCATGCTGGCCTCCCTTGGGAATTAGGGATTGCCGAGACTCATCAAGTTTTAGTTCTTAATGATCTTCGTAGTCGTGTGGTGCTTCAGACCGATGGTGGTCTGAAGACGGGACGAGATGTGGTGATCGCGGCTTTGCTGGGAGCTGAAGAATTTGGGTTCTCCACCGCTCCGTTGATTACCATGGGCTGCATCATGATGCGTAAATGCCACTTGAACACCTGCCCGGTGGGGATTGCGACTCAAGATCCAGAATTGAGAAAGAAATTTAGTGGCAAGCCTGAGCACGTTGTCAACTATCTGTTCATGGTTGCCGAAGAAGCACGCCGCCTGATGGCTAAGTTGGGCTTTAAGAGCATCGATGAAATGGTTGGGCGTTGCGACGTGCTGAAAACGGATAAGGCCATTCAGCATTGGAAGTCAGATGGATTGGATTTGACTTCTGTTTTGATGCCGGCCAACAAGCCACATGAAAATGTGGGTGTCATCTGTTCACAGGCTCAGGACCATGGGCTCGATAAGTCGCTTGATATCACCACGCTTCTCGACCAAGCTCAGCCTGCATTAGATTCTGGAACACCAGTTGTGATCGATTCACCGATCATCAATATCAACAGAACTGTGGGGACGATTCTCAGTAACGAGGTCGCTAAACGCTACGGTCAGGCGGGACTTCCTGAAGATACGATTCAGATCAACCTAACCGGATCTGCTGGGCAAAGCCTTGGAGCGTTCCTGTCTCACGGAATCACGATTCGACTGGAAGGCGATGCTAACGATTACGTTGGTAAAGGTCTCAGTGGAGGTCGCGTCGTGATCTATCCTCCCAAGCAGAGTTCATTCGTTGCCGAACAGAATATTTTGATCGGAAATGTCTGCCTCTACGGTGCGACTGGTGGAGAAGCCTATTTCCGTGGCCGAGCCGCCGAACGTTTTTGCGTGCGTAACAGTGGTGCAAAGACTGTAGTTGAGGGAGTGGGAGATCACGGTTGCGAGTACATGACAGGAGGTCGAGTGGTCGTACTGGGTCCAACCGGAAGGAACTTTGCGGCCGGTATGTCCGGTGGTATCGCTTATGTTTGGGATCGAGCGGGTGATTTCAACCTCAACTGTAACCTCGCTTTGGTTGAGCTTGAATCCATTGAAACTCCCGAAGAAGAAAATGAAGTCCGAGAGCTGATTGAAAAACATCAGCAGCTAACAGGTAGCGATGTTGCTGCTGAAGCCCTCGGTGATTGGAATAACTTCAAGTCACAATGCGTCAAAGTGATGCCAATCGATTACAAACGCGTTCTGATGGAGCTTGCAGCGTCGGCTCAATCAGCAGGTCAGGCCTGATGAAGCCGTCCGCGATGCGATGAACTGATGAGGGCCCGTGATACATGCGTCCTCCGATTGAACCAACCATCCTTACGAGAACAGAACAAGAGTCATGGGAAAGCCAACCGGATTTAAAGAGTTTGAACGAAAGAAAGTTGAGTGGCGTTTGCCGGTGGTTCGTATTAACGATTACGACGAGATCTACACCGAACCCAAAGAAGCTCACTTGCGCGAGCAAGGTGCGCGTTGTATGGACTGCGGTGTTCCATTCTGTCAGTCCGTTACTGGGTGTCCAATCGATAATTTGATTCCTGAATGGAATGATCTGGTCTACAACAACCGCTGGAAGGAGGCGATTGAACGACTCCACAAGACCAATAACTTTCCTGAGTTCACAGGACGTACATGCCCGGCACCCTGTGAAGGCTCCTGTGTTCTCGGTATCACCAACCCTCCCGTGACGATTAAGAATATCGAGAACGCAATCGTCGATCGAGCCTGGGCTGAAGGTTGGATTCAGCCAAAGACGCCTACGCGACGAACCGGTAAAAAGGTTGCGATTGTCGGAAGTGGACCTGCGGGGCTTGCTGCTGCGGATCAGCTTAATCAGGTGGGTCATGCCGTCACGGTTTACGAACGAGCTGATCGGATCGGCGGACTGCTTCAATACGGGATTCCCAACATGAAGCTCTCCAAGGAAGCGGTTCAGCGTCGCGTTGACAAAATGACCGCAGAAGGTGTTGAGTTCATCACCAACGCAAATGTCGGTGAAAACGTCGACCCCAAGCAACTCAAGGAAGATCATGATGCGATTCTGTTGGCGTGTGGTGCGACAAAGCCAAGAGATCTTCCCATCGCTAATCGAGAAGCGGATGGTGTCCATTTCGCGATGGAATTTCTAACCGCAAACACAAAACAGATGGTGCACGGCGACACGGTCAGTGATCAGTTCATTAGTGCAGAAGGAAAAGATGTGATTGTGATCGGGGGTGGTGACACAGGAACCGACTGCATCGCGACTAGCCTACGGCACGGTTGCCGTAGTTTGGTGAACTTTGAACTTCTGCCAAAACCACCCGAAGAAAGAGCTTCAGACAACCCATGGCCGGAATGGCCGAGGATTTTTCGTGTTGATTACGGGCACGAGGAGAGTTCTGCGAAGTATGGACGTGACCCACGTGAGTTCCAAGTTCTCAGTAAGGAATTCCTTGTTGATGAATCTGGGCGTGTTCGAGGAATCAAAACGGTAACCGTTGAGTGGACACGAAAAGAGGACGGCGGCTGGGCAATGTCAGAGGTTGCTGGTTCCGAGAAAGAATGGCCGGCTCAGCTGATTCTATTATCCATGGGTTTTCTGGGTCCCGAGCACTACTTGGTGGAGTCGCTAGGTGTCGAGGTGGACGAGAGAAGTAACTTCAAGGCTGAACATGGCCGCTTTGCGACCAATCTTGAGGGTGTTTTTGCGGCGGGCGATTGCCGTCGAGGACAAAGTCTCGTGGTTTGGGCCATCAATGAAGGTCGCGGTGCAGCGAGAGCGATAGATACCTACCTTGAGGGCACCAGTGATCTACCTGCCCCCGGTATCACGCAAGGCTCAAGTTTGGAAGTCGCCTCGGTCTAGCGGGCACTGAACAATGTCATTTCAAAACCGGCCACGAAACGTTTTTTTCGTGGCTTTTTTTGTCTCGCCAAGTGTCTGTCGGTTTGCCTGTGTTTCGCGGTTTGCCTATTTTTCGCAGCGATTGGGGATTTGTTTTCGCTCGCGAATGGCAATCTAGATTTATCGTTTGCCGCTTTTTTTTAACCTGACATTGACTCCAGTGACGGTCGCCTTCTAACGTCCCTCAAGTCAGTGCTCGGACAGCGTTCCGAATGGATTGTTGGAAACGTGTCATCAAGATGAAGTGTGGCACGGGGCAGCAGTCGGAGTGCACGGCAAGGAATGGAGTCTATTTGAAGGTTGGCAGGATGCAAAAACAGACCGTTGGATCGAATCTTATCTTCGTCTTGGCCTTGACAGCTCTGTGCGCAACGACGGGATGTCGTAGTATGCCAGGCTACAGTCTTTTAACTTGGGGGCAGAAGCCTTCTACTGAGTTAATGGCGAGTGCCGGACCGGCAGTAACTTATCCGACACCACCGAGCGTGAATTCGACACCTGAAAGTATTGCTTCGGTTGCCGGTGGGACGGCGATACCGGATTTCGAAGTTGATGAAGGTGAATTGACCACACAACGTTTTGCATCGTCCAGTGAAGTGCCTGGGTATGGTGAGCCAGTAAATAATTTGGCTGCTGCAAGAGCCAATGGATATGCCGCTCCGGACGCTGATTCCTCAGTGAGTCGCGTTTTGCCTTCGGCGGACACAGCAATTTCAGCCACTTTTGGTGATCGAGCAATCACACCTAAACCCAATGCAGCGATGGGCCTTGTAAGTGAATCTGAGATGAAGGGTGATTCAGCGACGCAACCATATGAGGCTACCACATCTGTAGACACAGGAATGAATGTGGCTTCAAGCGGAGGTCACGGATTTGCACCGCCAAACGCAACCACAAATCAGCTTCCTTCGGTTTCCGGTGCAACCACCACAGGCTTTATGTTACCAACTGATTCGCCGTCTTTCGCAAATTTGGAACCCGCAGTGAGTGGAGTTCAAGTGCCCGCGAATGATCAAGTATCCCAGTCCGCTCAACCTGACTACTCTACAGCGAGTCGGCCGAATGACGCAACGATCTCAAGTTCTGAGAGCGTTCTCCCACCCGCTGAAGTCGTAAAAAGTCAGACTTCATCGGGCTACTCACCTGGTAGTACAGCGAACGCGCTGTCTTATCCAACTGATGGATCAACACCAACAATTAATGGATCTTACTTTCGCTAGGTGAACGAGAAATTAAACCTTGGCGATGATCTTCAAGTGATTACGCCTGGGAGGTAATGATTCGTCAGGGATGAATCAGGACCAACAAATCTTATGAGAGTCAAAGATGGGCCCTTCCACGCAAGTTCGCTTGTAATCCCATTCTTCAGGGCCATCCTGTTTGACTTGGGCGACGCACGAAAAGCAGATTCCAATCCCACAGGCCATCGGGGTTTCCATCGACACTTGGCAGTCTATCTTGGCTGACTCACAGATCTCCGAAACCTTTTCCATCATGATTTCCGGTCCACAAGTTACCACTCGGATGCGGGTCTGATCGGGGAGGCGTTCCAGTCGCTCTTTCAGTACGTCAGGAACTAGCTTTTGTTGTCCTTCTGATCCATCATCTGTGCAAAGTTCGACCTCGAATCCGGCCTCTTTGAAGTCATTCACACCGGCGAGTAGGCTTTTTCGACGCGCGCCATAGATGAGGGTAACTTGCCCGCTCCATCCATTGCCGCGATTACCAATACCGAATTGTTGTGAGCCCATTGCTTCGCGACCGAGCAACAGCATGGGCGTTTGCCCGATACCACCGGCAACCATGATCAAATGGTCACAGCGACGATTTGAAAAACCATTACCGAGGGGCCCCCAAACGGTGACCTTGCGACCCAGTGGTGATGCTGCAAGTGCGGAGGTCATTGTTCCTTTACGGAGATACACGAGATCAATCCATTTTGGATTTCCCGATTCATCATTCACAACGTCGTAGACCGCAAGGGCTCGTCCAATCAGTGGGGCATCTGTTTGGCTTAGGCGGATCATCACAAATTGCCCAGGCACAACACATCTTGCAATTTCAGGCGCTTTGACCCGAAGCAGGAAAGTGTCCTCTGCAATTTGTTCATTTCGCACGAGAGGGGATTCAATTTGCTGCATCGAATCCGCGTAATAATCTGCATGTAATTTTGACATTACGATTTGCGTCGTGGCTTGGAGGCACGTTTTGCCGAATTACTTCCCGGTCGACTTGTGCTAGTTTTTCTCTGTCCGGGGGTGACTCGTTTTGATGAAGCTGATCTTTTCGCTCCACCTTTTTTCTTGGAACCACTCGATCGACGAGACGAAGGTTTATCGATTTGGGTTTTTGAGCGAGAACTAAAATCACCACCAATCACGGTTCCCTGCGCATTAGGTTCAGTGACACCTGGCAAGAAAGTTGCACGGGTCCCCTTTTTACCAGATGAGGAGTTTGCGACCTTTGCTTTGCCGAAACCTTTCTTCTTTCGCGCATTGCTCTGATTTCTGCCACCAATCTTTTTGCCCGCACGTTTTTTGGCACCGCGTTTTTCTTGACTGGCTTCTTGATCTGCAGCTTGCTCTGCGAGCTCAACCGAATGCCATAATTTATCAACTTCTTGAGAGGTTAGAACTCGGTACGCTCCATGGGGAAGGTCTCCGAGTTTCAATGGGCCAACAGCGATCCTGCGTAACGTTTGAACCTTGTGTCCTAAGCGAGCAAGGATTCGTCGTATCTCACGATTTTTGCCTTCGCGGAGAATGATCTCCATCTCGGTTGCTCGACTGCGAGTCTTGAGGAGTTTCGCACCTTCCACTCTGACAAAACCTTCAGCGATATAAATCCCCTGACGCATCTTCTTCATCGATTCGAAGTCGACTTTACCAGCGACTGTCACTCGATAAACCTTACGCACGCCGAACTTCGGGTGTGTGAGTTTTTGCGCGAGTTCACCATCATTGGTCAGAAGAAGCAACCCTTCACTTGACCGGTCGAGTCGACCGACTGGGAAGACTCGTTCACTCGGAGGCACTAGATCAATAACCCGCGGACGACCTTGAGGGTCTCGATTTGTGGTGACGAAACCGACCGGCTTATTCACTGCATAATAAACTAGCTTTTGCTTTTTCAGGAGCGTTCCATCTACCTTGACCTTCTGGACACTGGGATCCACCGAAGTACCGAGCTGTGTCACGACGGCACCGTCGATTTCAACTCGGCCCATCTCGATCAGTTCTTCGCATTGTCGTCTGCTGCCAAAACCAGCCGAGGCGAGTAGACGTTGCAGACGGAGCGGTTGCCCAGTGGGCGTTCCACGGCGGTTGCGTGAGCGGTTGGATGCAGACTTGCGAGCCATGGTGTTCTCGATGGTGCCTGTGAAGGCTGAGATGGTGCCGGACCGGGCTGAATAGACTACCAGAATCCATGGCCAGAATTCTAGTGTCTCTTCGGGGAGGATTTAATGCTTTTTAAGCTGCTTTTCGTTGGGCACTTATCGCCCGAGCCAAGGCATCTGGTCGGGGACAATCCGATTACGAACTGGTTCGGGAAGCGGTTGTTGGTAACTTGGCGGTCGCGATCCCGCCTCATAAGGACCAATATCGTTTTGGGGAAACGGGTCGTGTACAACGGCGTTGGCCTGTTGCTGGTTTAGCGGGCCCGCCGGCGGGAGCAATTGCACACCTCGGCAGCCGCTCAGAAGGCATAGCAGCAGAAGGGAGGCGACTTTGATCGATGGGTGGGCGGAGTGATGCATAAAAAGCCATTTCTCATGTAGTTCGAGATACCTTTAGATCCTATCCCTTAGTGGTTATTCATGCCAAGATTGATCCAAAGCCCTATAAGTTTGATGGAGGCTTCGGCCCGACGATGAGATGCTAATCAGCTAGGTTTTGGTTCGCTGGCTCATGCATTTCCAACACAACGCTGTCACTGCCAGTTACAACCGTGCAGTTTGATATGCCCGCAGGTAGGAGAATAGACTGCCCTGTGGATAGCGAATAGTTCTCATCTTCGGTTTGCAGGATCGCCGTCCCCTTGGGGACAGTTAAGATGTGAAATCGATTGTCTCCGCCAACGGGTCCGCTACCGCTATTGAGGACTTGCAACGTAAATTTGTCGCAATGAACCATCGCCTGCCAGCCAAGAAGATTCGGTTGGGCCCGTTTTGCGACAATCGGCCCTCGATGAAAATCAGTCACATCGAGACTCTGTTCGACATGAAGTGGTCTTGCTTTGCCATCACGGTCGACGCGGTTCCAGTCAAACAGTCGAAACGTGGTGTTGCTTGACTGCTGTATTTCTGCAACCAAAAGGCCAGCACCAAGGGCATGAACGGTTCCGGCGGGGATGAAGAGAATATCACCTGCGGTCGGATGGAAGGAGTGCAGAGCTTTTTCTGTTTGGCCAGCAGCGACAGCCTCCCTTAGGTCCTTCTCGGTCACTCCGGACTTTAGTCCAGCATAAACAAGGCTCTCGGGATCACTTTCCACGATGTACCATGACTCTGTTTTACCCAGATCAGGTGGCTGCATTTTTTTTGCGTAATGATCATCCGGGTGAACCTGCACTGACAAGTCTCTATTGCAGTCAAGGTATTTGAGCAGCAACGGGAACGCGTTCGATGGGTAGGATTCTCCTACTATTAACGATTTTTCCTGAAGCAGGGCTTGCCGTAGCGTCTGGCCTTTCAGTGCGCCGTTTTCAATGATGCTCTGTTCATCGCCATGATCAGCGATTTCCCAGCTCTCGGCATAGTCAGGTTCAGGTCCAAGCGACTTATTTAGCTTTGATTCAAGTCGACGCCCTCCCCAAATGGTTTGTTTGAATATTGGCTTGAATCGAAGGGGATATGGACTCATCTATCTGCCCTACCGTTTAATGTTTCTTCTCGGGCGAACCGTTTGGCAATACCCTGCCCTTTACCGAGATACTCGGAGTCGATGTCTAGGTTGCGGGCATACGTTTTGTCGTTCGGTTGGATTATCATTTGATTCTACGATAACCGAGTATCTGCACGCTGCGAACTCTCTCACTCATAGTAAACTGTAGGGAATCCGGGAATGTCGCAAGCCCAAACTGACTTCCCAAGCGTGATACTGAAATTCGAGATGGAATAATCCGCGAAGTCGTGATCTTGGTATCCAAAGATTAAATTTTTATTGGTATCGGAATCGTTGATTTAAATCGTAGCGACTGCCGAAACCGAAAGTCCGAAAAGCCGCTGTGCCGCAATCGAGTTTCGTTTTGGAATATGATTCTTCGCACTCGAACAATGATTTGGTAATACGGCGTCTGAGTCGAGAATTGTATTTGTATTTTTGAGGAAGCCCTGTGGACCGATTGGCGCAGCCAAAAGACGATCTGTTTGAAAACTCAACGATGACTTTTCGAGAGCATCTCGACGAGTTGCGTCACAGTTTGGTTCGTGCCGTCATGTGGCTTGCTGCCGGCCTGGTAATTGGCTTACTGTTTGCCGATCGAGTCGTGCTGTTTGTTCAAACGCCATTGCAGACTGCGATTCGAGATTACATGGCGGATCGCGATTTATTTCGTCTCGGGTACGATCCGGCTGACCCCGCCAACGCTCCACTCAAGAAATTTCTCGCGACCAACGCACTTGTTTGGGAAATTGTTTACGACGTACCTGATGAGTATCAGACGCTCACCATGGATTCTCTCGTGGCGGCAAAGCCGTTGGCAGAGAAAGATTCTGTTGGCTCCCGCGATAAGGCTGATATTGAGACCTCGGAGAAAGCGGGTGAAGAGGAATCGAACAACGCGAGCGAAGAGAGTGGACCCAGCGACGATAAAGTCTCTCAGGCTTCCGATCCTGCTTCTAATTTGCCTATTGATTTGAATCAAGGAGCTATCGAGCCAGTTGAGATGGCAAAGTTGCTTCAGTCGCTTCCAGATCCAAGCGTACTCAAGCCAAAAGTACAGTTGCGGCAGAATAAGACCGGATTGAGTTCGCTCAAAATGGAAGAGCCTTTCATGATCTGGGTTAAGGCCGGTTTAATTGTCGGAGCTGTCTTAGCATCTCCAATGATCTTCTATCATCTTTGGAGTTTCGTTGCGTCTGGTTTGCATGCTCATGAGCGTCGCTACGTCTATTTGTATTTACCACTGAGCGTGACGCTTTTCTCTGCTGGGGTAGTACTCGCCTTCTTTGTGGTGTTGAACTACGTGCTTAGTTTTCTACTCGCTTTCAATGGCAGCCTCGATGTGGCCATTGAACCGCGTCTGACCTACTACGTTAATTTCGTGCTTTTGCTTCCCCTCGGCTTCGGGATCGCATTCCAATTGCCCTTGGTGATGTTGTTTCTTCAACGCATCGGGCTATTTGAAACGGATGCATATATTTCCAGTTGGCGTTTGGCCGTTCTGGTAATTTTCTTGGTTTCCATGATCCTGACCCCGGCCGATGTCACGAGTATGTTTGCAATGGCTGTGCCGCTCGTTTTCTTGTACGGCTTAGGGATCTTGATGTGCAAATTCATTCCTCGAGGCCGCGGGATGGGAAGCGATGCTTACGATCCGGCTTAGGTGCTAAAAGCGATTCTTCTTGATTTGGTTGCGGCGAATTGTACCCTTGGAGGTGAGTTCGTCACCTTGGAGTGAATTCGAGAAAAACTTGACTTCGCAATCGTTAGAAGGAATGTTGCTTCGCACGATTTCTTCGGCATCAATGAGTATCGATTTTTTTTCCAGTTCTTGAGAAGGTGACTCGAATTGCGCATCAATCCATAACTCTAACTTCTCCCTTTTGATAAGCATCGAGTAGCGAACATATGGGATCGTGTTGATGATGCGTTCGATCCTTTCGGGGTGAATTTTGGACGCATTGGGAAGGACGATCACCTCATCCGCTCTACCAAGGATGCGAATTTGACCGGTCGCTTGATCGACTTCCGCTAGATCACCGGTCGCAAGCCACCCTTCGCTGTCTATTTTGGCGTTTGTTGATCCAGGATCGTTCCAGTAGCCCTGCATAACGTGAGGTCCGCGGACAAAAAGTTGTTGTGAAATGATCTTGTGTTCCCAGTCTTGAACAAAGTCGCCCACCAGTCCAGCAGAGGATCGGTCGGGGGTAGCACTGCAAATCACTGGTGAAGTTTCGGTGAGCCCATAGCCTTGAATCACGCTCACGGACCTGTCTCTCGTCCAGGAATAATAGTCCGTTTCTGACAAGCCAGCTCCTCCACATCCGATCATTCTGAGGTGACCCAAACCTTTGGTTTTGGTGTCTCGAAGCAATCTTGATGCGAGGCTTGGGACAAGGTTCATGAGGGTCGGTTGCACGATTGGGGCAAATCTCTCGATACCTCGGTATCCCAATGCGACTGCAAGTGAGCAACCGCTGATCAACCAACCGCCAAGGTCGCACGTTCTGGCGTATCCATGGCAAAGCGGAAGAACGCAAAGACGGCGATCTTCACGGCTCTGGGGAGCTGCCTTCAATTTGGCAGCCGCGTTTCCGGCTAGGTTGCGATGGGACAGCGTCACACCCTTCGGGGTGCCAGTAGTTCCACTTGTCCAAAGCACGAGCGAAGCGGAGTCAGGATTGATGTTATCGCTGCGATCAAGAAGGGCTATCGGTTCATTTTCTTCTCGGCTTAGGTGTGATTCGATTTCAGATAGATCAATCCAAAGACCATCGATTTCAGACCATCTTCGGTGAATTTCCTGAATGGGAAGGCGATGGTCAAACGGGAATTCAATGGTTCCCAGGTTCATGCATGCAAGTGCGACGATTACATTCGTCGGGCTATTGTCACTTACATATCCCACCCGCTGCTCGGCGGATCCATCGGATTTAAGGCGATTTTCAATCCAACGCGATGCTCGCTCCACAACGACGCCTAACTCAATCCAGTTCAACCAATCGTATGTCTTGTTACCACTTTGTGCGAGCAAGGCTGGCCGCAGATCTTTTGTTTCTGCGCGATCAATTAAATACTTGATTAGCTGTGCTTGATTGGATTTTTGAATGGGTGGCATGCTTCGTCTCTAAAGCCAATCATATAAAAATGCCCCCGTGCATCATCAGACGCACAGGGGCAAGAGTCGTTACTCGCCACTCTCAAATGAGGGTGGTTGCAGATTGATAGGATTAACCAATTTGCTGTCGCAATTTGGCACCATTTCCAGCTTGGCCGAATGCAGTCATTCGTGCAACGCAAACTTCCTTCATGGCAGCACGTGCGGGCTTCAAATAGGCGCGGGGGTCAAAAGCTGATGGGTCTTCAGTGAGAACCTTGCGAATCGCGCCGGTGATTGCCATGCGGCAGTCGGTATCGACATTGATTTTACGAACGCCGCTCTTGATACCACGTTGGATTTCTTCAACTGGCACACCGTAAGTCTGCTTCATCTGCCCACCGTACTGGTTGATGATATCCTGCAGGTCCTGGGGAACGCTGCTGCTACCGTGCATGACCAGATGAGTGTTGGGTAGCTTAGCGTGGATCTCTTCGATTCGCGACATAGCGAGGACTTCACCGGTTGGCTTACTGGTGAATTTGTAAGCGCCATGGCTGGTACCGATTGCAACGGCGAGTGCATCGACTCCGGTCTCTTCTACGAATCTAGCAGCTTCTTCTGGATCGGTGAGAAGTTGGTCTCGGGAGAGTTCACCAACCGCACCGTGTCCGTCTTCTTGCTCGCCTTCACCTGACTCGAGTGAGCCGAGACAACCCAGTTCACCTTCTACGCTCACGCCCTGTGCGTGAGCCATTTTGACAACTTCAGCGGTGACTCGAACGTTATAGTCGTAATCGGCTGGAGTCTGACCATCCTCCATCAGAGATCCGTCCATCATAACGCTGGTGAAACCGTTATCGATGGCGGACTGGCAGGTCTCGGGGCTATTGCCGTGATCCTGATGCATCACGATTGGAATTTGAGGGTAAAGTTCTGTGGCGGCAAGCATGAGGTGTCGCAGGTAGGCATCCTGCGAGTAAGAGCGTGCACCTCGAGATGCCTGAATGATGACAGGCGAATCAGTGGCTTCAGCCGCTTCCATAATCGACTGGATTTGTTCCATGTTGTTGACATTGAACGCGGCGACGCCGTAATCATTTTCAGCAGCGTGATCGAGAACAACGCGGAGAGGAACCAAAGGCATAGTGGGACCCTTGCGAGAGGGAGGAATTTGTCAGTAATGAACCTACGTTTTCACGCGATTATCCCAGTGTGACGGCTGATCGCAAGGGTATGGGCGAAAGGGAATGTTCGTGTTTTTTTTTACCGAGGGTCACTAACCCCTCTGAAGGGCTTTTGCTGAACCTTCTTCGCAAGTTTTGTCGCCTTTGCGAGCGAATTAGCGGTCAGATTTGCGCCGGCCTACTTGAGATAGTGCCTAGACCCAGATTAGAGGGAGCTTTCATGTTTTGGCGATTTCATTTCGCCAGTGAGTCTTTCGATGATGGCGTCGACGTCGTAGACGCAGCCTCCCCAAGTGCCTCCTCCAGCCTGCTGCAAAGCAGACCATAGTCGAGTATCTTCGGGCATACTCGGGTCAACTTGAAGTTGGGGGTGAGCTTGGCGGCGAGCGAGAATCTCGTCCGGATTGTGATTCCCTTCTCCATCGCCAATCAGATTTACCTTCCCAATCAGTTGATTTCGATCAATTTCGATTTCAATCAAATCACCATCTCGAACTTTTGCAATGGGACCACCGGCCAGTGCCTCTGGTCCAACGTGACCAATGCACGCTCCGGTACTCACTCCGGAAAACCTCGCATCGGTAATCAACGCAACCTCTTTCCCGAACGAAAGGTATTTCAACGCCGAGGTGATTTGATAGGTTTCTTCCATCCCACATCCGAGAGGTCCCCGTCCGATGAGGACGATGACATCACCTGCTTTGATCACAGGTTCGGATTGACCTTTGATCGCCGCAATAGCTTCCCGTTCCGAGGTGAAAACTCTTGCTGGGCCTCGTTTCCTGTAGATTCCGTCTTGATCGATCACCGACGGATCAATGGAGGTTGATTTGATCACGGATCCTTCAGGGCATAAATTTCCTTTCGGGAAACAGACCGTACTAGTGAGTCCGCGACGATTCGCTTCGGCGGGGATCATGATCACATCATCGGGATTGATGCCATCAACCTCACGTAGATGCTCTCGACAGATAGCACGGCGATCAGATGCATGCCACTTGTCAAGAATCTCATTCCACGTCATCCCTGAAACGGTTTTCGATTCTGCTTTGAGGAGCCCAAGTTCGCGCAGGTGCCATGCAACTTCTGGAACGCCACCTGCAAGGAAAAGTTGTACGGTGGGATGACCAACTGGCCCGTTCGGCAGGCAGTCCACAAAACGAGGCACCAATCGATTGATTTCGCTGAAGGTTTCAGCGGTCGGGCGATGAAGTCCTGCTGACGCTGCGATTGCTGGAATGTGCAGGAGAAGGTTGGTGCTCCCACCCACGGCGGCATGGATCAGCATCGCGTTGTAGACAGCGTCCTCAGTGAGATAATCACTTAAGGTTTCGCCTCTCGCTTCCATTTCGATCGCTGCGGATGCCGAATCGCGAGCAAGTTTGGTCCAGATGGGTTGTCCGCTTGGGGCTAGAGCAGCGTGTGGGACCGTCATGCCTAATGCTTCAGCGACCACTTGGCTTGTCGCCGCTGTGCCGAGAAATTGGCATCCGCCCCCGGGCGTCCCGCACGCTCGACAGCCCTCAAGTGAAGCCTGCTCCAATGACATTTCCCCGCGGCTGTATCTAGCTCCGATGGTCTGCACTTTACCTGCATCTTCTCCAACGGTTGGAGGTAGGGTCACACCACCGGGAACAAGGACGTTAGCGAGCTGACCACATCCAGCCAAAGCCATCATCATTGCAGGTAAGCCCTTGTCGCAGGTCGCAATCCCGATGACTCCCTTCCTTCGAGGAAGCGACCGGATCAGTCGCCGCATCACGATTGCTGCATCGTTACGGTAGGGAAGCGAATCGAACATTCCCTTGGTGCCTTGGCTGCGCCCATCGCATGGATCGCTGACGTATGCGGCGAAGGGTACTCCTGACTGATCAGAAACTGTCTCAGCAGCTGCCTGCACGAGAAGGCCTACTTCCCAGTGCCCGGTGTGATACCCCAAAGCAACCGGACTGCCGTCGGGATTTCGAACGCCGCCTTGGGTGCTCAGAATCAGGTATTGATCTCCTAGGGCACGACTGGGATCGAGTCCCATTCCCACACTTTGTGTAAGCCCAAATAGGTCACCGCTGCTCCAGTTTCTAAGGATTTCATCACTTAGTGGTAGCTTTCCCTGCGGTCCTTCTGCATGAGTTTTTAGTGATTCAGGTTGAGGAGCATCAAAGAATGGATTCATGGAGGAGTGCAGCAGATTCAGTGATCGGGGATGGGATCTAACGTCTTCGGCGAACCTTGCGGAACATTGGATTGAGTTTGCGTTTTGCTGGACCAACTTCCTCTTGTTCTACTTTGGCTACCGGTGGTGGGGCGACGGCTTCAAAGCCTTCAATTTGGTCTCGCAAGAGTTCCTTGTTGATTCGTCGTTCAATATTGGTCAGAAATTCTCCCTCACCCGGAACGACGAAGGTGAATGCGATACCATCACGCCCCATTCGACCTGTTCTTCCCACTCGATGTACATAGTCGTCACAGTCTTGTGGAACGTCGTAGTTGATGATGTGGGAAATGGTGCTGATATCGATGCCTCTGCCAACGACATCGGTGGCGACCAGAATTTTTAGCTTCCCATCCCGAAGGCGTTGAAGCACTCGGTCACGTTCCCTCTGCGCCATGTCGCCGTGCATGCTTCCACAGTCCGGGTGTCGGTGACTGAGTTGTCGGTAAAGACGATCCGTGCCCCGTTTGGTGCGACAGAAGATAATGGTTTGCTCCGGCTTTTCGCGTTCAAGCACTCGATCGAGAAGGTCGGATTTTCGATCTTGAGCAACGGTGAAGTAGTGTTGCTCAATCGTCTCAACGGCCATGTCGTTTTTGCTGCAGTCGATCACCAGGGGATCTTGCATGTACGATTCGGCGAGTCGTCGGACACCGCTGGGCAGTGTTGCGGACAGGAGCAACGTTTGACGGTCTTTGGGGCACTTGCGCAAAATTCTTTCGATTTGTGGCCGAAATCCAATATCAAGCATTCGATCCGCTTCATCCATTACCACACACCAGACACTCCCTGTACGGAGAGATCGACGTTGAAGGTGGTCATGAATTCGACCCGGTGTGCCCACCACAATCTGAACGCCGTTTTCTAGTTGTCGCAGTTGTTTATTCAGATTTTTGCCGCCAGAAAGCACCGCGATCTCTGTTTCCACTCCGACCGCAAGACGCTCCGTTTCGCGTGCGACTTGGTCTGCAAGTTCACGGGTGGGTACGACGATGATTGCTTGTGGGTCCCTGCATTCATCTAGCGAATCAAGCTGTTCTAAAATTGGAATCGCAAAAGATGCGGTTTTACCCGTTCCGGTCCTAGCTTGGCCGATCACATCTTCACCGTCCAATGCGAGAGGGATCAATTGACCTTGTATCGGTGATGGCTTTGAAAAGCCTGCTTGTCTCAGGGCACGCCGCATCACCGGCGATAGGTCCAAGTCGTCGAAAGAATCAATGGATTCCGAGTTGCTGTCTTTTTTCATCACCGCAGTGTACCTTGCCGCAGCTATTTTCACCACGTAGCGAATTGCCCTTGGCTAGCTGAATGCGAAGGTTTTATCTCTGAATCAGTGATGAAGACACCAACGACCCTTAAACATCTTAGTCTTGATTTTTAGCCATCATGGCGCGCCTTTTTGCGGCAAAGCGTTTTACCATCTCGTCGGTTACGACTCCTCCTAGGATCACCGCTCCGATTACTGCATATTCAATGTTGGTGGGAATCTGGTCCACCAACGTGATGGTGTTTTTGAGTACTTGCATTACTGCCGCTCCGATCACCACGCCAATAATTGTTCCCTCGCCGCCCCGTAAACTACATCCCCCAAGGACAGCTCCAGCGATGGCGTAGAGCTCATAGAAATTTCCAAAGTCGACCGGTTGTGCGCTACCGACATCGAGAACAAAAATCATTCCCCCGAGTCCGCTCAATAATGCACAAATCACATACGCCAGAATGATTACTCGATCCGTATTGATTCCACTAAATCTAGCAGCGGTTTCGTTGCGTCCAATGGCGAGCATGTAACGGCCATAGACGGTGCAGTTGAGCAAGATGATTGCCAATATCGCGACAACCACAAGGATCAGGCATGGGTTAGGAATATTGTAATCTGTGCTCGGTATGGGGACTTGTCCCGTCGCTAACGTGCGCAGGCCGGAAAAGCCGCCTTGAAATCCCTGTGTTTGATCATGCACGATTCCTCGTGTAAGACCTCGATAGAACAGCAGGCCACACAATGTGACAACGAATGGTTGTAACCTTGCTTTGGTGATAAGGAGTCCGTGGCTAAGGCCAATTGTCAAGGAGATCCCTGCAACTAGCAGCAGTGCTACAGGAACCGGCATTTGATGTTCCACAAGCATCCACGGTAGGAGGCAGCCGACGAGGCAAATCACTGAGCCAATCGACAGGTCGATTCCTGCTGTGATGATGACAAACGCTGCGCCAATGGAAATGATTCCAAATTCTGCGCTACGACGAATCAAATTTTGGGTATTAAAAGGGCTGATGAAAGACTCTTCAGCCATCATCCACGTCGCAAAGCAAATAAAAATGAGCAGGCCTAAGATCCCAAGGATTTTCTTCATTGGTCTTCTTTTGGTTCGATAGGATGTGCGGCTCGCCCGCCCGTTGCAAGATGCATGATCGCTTCTTCAGAAGCATCGTTTCGCGATAATTCGCCGCTAATTCGACCTTCGTGCATAACGAGCACCCGATCGGACATGCTGATCACTTCTTCCATTTCACTGGACACAAAGAGAATGGCGACACCTTTGGCAGCCAACTCTTCCATCAGCCTGTAGATTTCTTGTTTTGCACCGATATCCACGCCACGTGTTGGTTCATCGAGGAGTAGCACTGTCGGATTCATCGACAACCACTTCCCGATGACAACTTTCTGCTGATTACCACCTGACAGGTAGCGGACCTGCTGTGAATCACTCGAGGTTTTGATTCGCATCTGTTGAGTGGAACGTTCCGAATCAGCTTTTTCGCGACGTGTGTTAGCGAACAGCCATGCCTTTCGATGTTGATCTAAGCCTGGTAAGCCGATGTTATTCCGCATGCCAGTTTCAAGAATCAATCCTTCATTCTTGCGGTCCTCGGGTACCATTGCGATCCCAGCGTTGATGGCGGTTCGGCAGTTAAGACTGGTTAGTTCTTTGCCCGAGACGAAGATCGATCCAGAGAGAGCTTTATCGACACCAAAAATCGCACGCAGTAGTTCCGTTCGTCCAGCACCCACCAGTCCGGCAATACCGACCATCTCACCTGCCTTGACTTTTAAATCAATGGTGTGCTGGGGCCATGATTGCGTTCGTACCGATTTAACGTGCAGTTGCGTTTTGTTTTGGGTGTAGCTTTTGCGAGCGTAGAACTTCGAGATATCTCGGCCCACCATCGCTTCAACCATTGAATCATGCGATATCTCATCCTTCGAAAGAATCCCCGCATTCTCACCATCTCTCAGTATGGTGACTCGATCAGCGATGGTTTCTATTTCAAACAACCGGTGCGAGATATAAATGATCGTTACACCTTGCGATTTTAAGTTCGCGATAACCCGGAACAGTTCTTCCGTTTCCGATTGAGAAAGACTGCTCGTTGGCTCATCCATGATCAGAATACGTGCGTTGACGGAAAGTGCTTTGGCAATCTCCACCATTTGTTGAACACCAATGGTCAGTGAGCTCACTAAGGTTCGCGGGCTGATTTCAAGTCCCACCATGTTCAGAAACTGAGTCGCCTCGCGATAAATGCGATCGGATTTCACAAAGCCAAACTTTTTAGGTTCTCGACCCAAGAAGATGTTGGATCCAACATCAAGATTATCAGCCAGATTGAGTTCTTGATGAATGAGAGCAATGCCTTGCTCCAACGCCTGCTCGACTCCATTTAGTCGAATTGGCACGCCATCAAGTAGGATTTCGCCCTCATCTTGCCGCTGCACACCTGCAAGAATCTTCATCAGGGTGCTCTTCCCTGCCCCATTCTCACCAATCACCGCGTGCACTTCGCCTCGCTCGATCGAAAGCGAGACGTTCTTTAGGGCACTCACACCAGAGAATCTTTTCGTCAAACCCCGGACTTGCACGAATGGAACAGCAGAATGATCGGTCATCGCCGTGTTACTGCTCTCCGAGATTCTTCTTCAGTTCCGCCCAAAATGTCTCGACGTTATCACTACGAATCTGGTTCGCCGAGATGTTAAGGAAGCCGTCCTCCGGAATACCTAGGTCGGCGAGTGATTCTCCGCGGGCAAGTCCCGCCAAAACACGAACGGACTGGCGACCGTACTCATATGGGTTTTGAACGACGGTACCGTGGACGTGACCATCGATGATTCCTTGAAGAGTTTCGTCGGCTTCATCAAAAGCGATAACTTTCACATCGTTGAGCTTGTTAGCTTGTTTCAATGCTTCAAGCATCAACGGAGGATTGTAGGCGAAAAGTCCAACCATTCCGCCAAGATCAGGGTGCCTTGATAATGCATCTTCCGCGTTTGCTTTACCCTGTGCTCGGTCGAATTGATCGGTGTAGGTTCCAACGATGTGCCAAGGTCCTTCTTTGATTTCTGCGTCGGGCAGATCATATCTGGATGGGTCTTCGGAGCGACCTAGAATGGCATCGATCACTCCCTGTCTGCGTCGTTTGGCATTATCCTGCTCGAGGCGACCGATGAAGATTGCTAACTTGCCGCCATCGGGCATTGCTTCTCTCACCAATTCACCGCACATTCTGCCGGCGATGTAGTTGTCCATCCCGATGTAGCACAACCGATCTGAATCTGGTGCATCACTATCATGGGTAATGAGCTTGGTGTACTTAGAGGCCTGATTCAGCAAATCCGTTTGATTGACTGGATCAATCGGGCTGACGGCAATACCGTCGATCCCCTTGGTGATTAGGTCCTCAATCATTCGTTTCTGGTCGCTGATTCCTTCTGCAGGCATTAATACTTGAGTGTCTGCATCAAAGTCTTCACCTCCTTGTTTGACGCCCGATTCCGCAATCACCCAGAAAGACGCGACACCATTGGTGACGTAGGCCACCTTCGGTTTATCCGTGGACGACTCTGTGGAACCATTCGCATTTGAAGTGGTTTCTGATGAGTTGCATCCGGTCATGATGAGTCCGAGAGAAGCAACAACACAAAAACCCAGAAGGAGACGTAAATCGCGTTTCATTGGATACCGTTGCATGGTCGAAGAAAAAACTCGCATTGCGATACTTCACCCGCTTGCCATGAATTCATAACGACACGAGAGAAAGAATGACTGACAAAAGTTTACGGAGCGCAACGCTTCGTCGCAAGGATTCTATGGTGGTGCAAGACGCCATTGGAGGTTTGGGCTGCAAATAAAAAACGGCTGCCTTCTCTTTCAGTAGGCAGCCGTCAGTGAGAATTCACAAGTAGATTGGGCTGTTCTTAGGGTTCTAAGACCCTATTTCCCTTCTGCATCCCTTCCCGCTGAGTGTCATAGATCTGAGCTCGAGCATTAGGGAGACGCCGAGAATCGATTGTGGTTTCGGGTGGGAAATCTTCTCCGCGAACAGCAGAACCGAGCGGTGTCGTTACGGTGTCGTCGATGGTTTTGAGATAAGCCTCGAGCTTCCAAGCTGGGATGACGGTTAGACCGAGTTCGGCAGCCCTTGCTTTGACATTGCCGAGGGTCGCGATCGCCTGAGCATTTTGATCATTCGTTGCGTCTGGGTCTTGCCCCACCACCAAGAAGCGTATTGTTGGATCGAGTTGACCTGTGACTGCACCGGTCGATGAGATTTCAGCTGTCACTTCCGCACCGGCGGCCAAGATCTGACCCTTGATGGCAGCGTTGTCACTGCGGCCGTCACCGTCGATGTCGATATTACCAGCAATGGCAATTTTCACGACACGACCTGGAGCCCAAAATGGCGAAAAGATTTTGTCACCGGGGATGATTGGACTTGAAATGTCTGGGCGAGCAACCACTCGCCCTTGAGCGAGATGAGGACCTTGTACTTGGCTGACCTGAATGGTTGCTTTCACCTTCGCGTCTTGGAGTCTCGTCTCATCCCCGTCAATGACGCCAAAGGTCACACCGGGACGTAACTCATCCGCAGATCCAAGGTTGATGGTCACGACATTACCACCAGCGACGACGTAGCGTATTTCACCTTGGGTTGTTTCGAACTTATCTGCTCTTAGTTGGTTAAGCTGAAGTTTCTGTGTGTCGATGGTACTCTGCATCTGCTTCGTTTTGCTCACCAATTGATTGGCTTCCGTGCGAGCGGTTTGGCGGAACGCGTCGAAGTCCTGTGCTGTTTTGGTTAGCTTGTCTCGATTCTCTTCGTTGGTCTGATTCATCTCCGCGCGAAATGTTTGGTAATCGGTGTCTAGCTTTGCAACTTCCTTGTTCTTCTGATCCAAACTTGTTTCGGCGATCTGCTGTGCATTCTGGGCAGTTGCTACCTTGGCATCAGCAGCATCTTGTACGGTTTTAAGATTCTCAACCACCTGTGCGTAAGACACGTTCTTATCACGTATTGGTTTCATCAGAACTTCGAGAAGCCGGTTGTAATCCTTAATGTTATTGTCGTCATAGTCAGCAGGGAAGAATGACATGTGGGATGCAAATTGATTCTGAATTTCCTGCATTTCCGCATCTGCGTCGAGGCTTTCGTTCAACTTGTCTATTTCTGCCCCAGTCTTCCCCCCTACGCCCAGCATCGACTTTAGAACCGTTATCTGATTGGCTTTATCTGATACATCACTCTGGACGGTCCTCAATCTCTCACCGGCAGCGTCAGCATCGGCTACAGCAGTATCCATAGACCGCCAGAGAAAAAAATTCCCGACCAGAGAGAGTCCGAGGAAGATAAGGCAGGCAATCAAGCTGCCGCGGATGACGGAATCGTCGCGAGCCACCATAGTTATTCAGTGCGGTCGAGGAGGCGGATGTTTGAAGCAGTAAAACCGAATTCTGACAAATCTTTTGCCAGAACTGCCTCAGTATATTATTTACACCAGATTATCATTCTAGTTTGCACCGAGCAGATTTCCCGACCGTCTCCGAAGATTCTTGGGACTTTTGCGTCTTCTGCTCAGAAGCGAGGTCCGTTTACTACCGAATACAGTAGTGCGAATCGAGGTTATGTGTCGGGACGACGAAATACCGTCTGCCCGGCTGACTAGCCTGAATATTTGTTCGGCTTCATGCCGCATGGCATAATCCCACCAATCAAAATAACAGGCATCCTTGAGAGATTTCGTCCGATTGCTGTCGGAACCTTCGATGAAAAAGATGGTTATTACGAAATAGCCGCTGGGTCACGGAGTCGGATCCCCCCACTTGGGTGTGTTCGTTTCGTGTTCCTCCAATGTTCAGAACTTCACAACTCCCACCGCTTACCATCAAATCACCAGATCAATGCCAAGAAACATGCTTTCAAGCCGTTGCCGATCTTCTCGTTCGCTATCCCGACGACAAGCCGGTTTTACCCTTTTGGAACTTTTGCTGGTTTTGGCAATCCTCGTCGTAATCGGAGGAATTGCATTGCCAAACTTCCTCGGAGCCGGCCAGGAAGCAAAAGCAAACGCAACCAAGGTTCAGCTGAACTCACTGAAGCAAAGTATTGATCTATTTCAGGTCAGGATGAACAAGTTACCTGAGACGCTAGAGGAGCTACGTGATGGACCGAGTGATGCGGCCGGAAAAGCCAAGTGGGTCGCCCCCATCATCTCTGAGATTCCAACCGATGCTTGGGAAAATGCCCTGACTTACAGCAAGAACGGGAATACCTACGAGCTTCGTAGCGCCGGAATCGACGGTCAAGTCAACACGGATGATGATGTCATCCTCGAGGGCGCTTGATCTGCCGGCTGCTTGGTCATCGCCCGTGGTGGACGTCGGTGTTGTGCGAACCGGCTGCCATTCAACAAGCGTAACCACTAATTTGTTGCAATGGAGTTGACCACGTTGTGGAACGTCGACAGGCCTTTACCCTATTAGAGTTGCTTCTGACGCTCGCGGTTCTAGCCGCGCTGACCGCGGTGGCGATTCCTCAGATCGGGCTTTTGGCGGGTGATCGTCGTTTGGTACGTGGTGGCGATCTTGTGCGGGTAGAGATGACACGACTGAGAGTCGACGCCATGCGTCAAGGTCGCGTCCTAATGCTTGAAGGTTTGATTGAGGGTAATCAGTTCCGTTCACGCCCCTTTAATTCTGCCGCGGACGCGACCGAGGCTTTTGATCAGACCGGTTCACAGTCCGGTCTTCTCAATGGAGCGACACAAGGTGTGGTTACCGTGGTGGAGCAGGATATCGAGTCTCAAGATCTTATTGATTTACCACAGGATATTTTTGTCGAGTCGGTTGGCGTTGTTTCCGCTGCACGCTCCATGGAGATTGAGCAGCTTACTGAATCGGATCGTTCGGAGGGGTGGAGCCAGCCGATTTTGTTTTACCCGGACGGCTCAACGAGCACTTCGGTGATTACTCTGTCCAATCCGGAGCTTGGTCGCGTGGTGATTCGGTTGCGGGGAATCACCGGCGATGTCACCGTTAGTGAGGTAGTACCTCTGTGAGTCAGCAGCAAAAGCATCGCAGTGGTTTCTCATTGCTTGAGATCATTTTGGCCCTCGCCATACTTGGTGGAGCCTTAGCGATCTTGAGCCGCGTCGTTGATACCGGAATGATTGCCGCACGTGAATCGAGGGATTTATCCGCAGCGAGACTTTTATGTCAAACCAAGCTGGCTGAAATATTATTGGAAGCTCAAAACGGCATAACACCTCAGTCAGTGATCTCGGCTGACTTCGAGACGTTGTTTGATTCGCAATCAACGTCGGCCTTTCTTTACAGCGTTGAAGTCATGCCTGCAGCAATGGACGGCTTGCTTTCGATCAAGGTGTCCGTCCAGTCGATTGATAGCGATCTTGGTGAAGCGAGGACGAGCTACTCATTGATGCGTTGGATGATTGACCCGATGCTTGGGCTCGAAGAAGCTGAAGCGGAGGAAGACGCAATGCTCGAAGAGAAAGCAGCTTTAGCATCGGGGGGGGGAGCATGATTGATCTGCGGCCATCCCTCATTGATTTGGGGTCCCCATCTGTTACCGGTAAGCCAGTTGATTTCAGGCAATTGAGGAAGTTGCAACGACATGCTTTTACGTTGCTTGAGTTAGTGCTTGCTCTATCGATGTCTGTCGTGCTGATGGTTCTTATTGGAGGTGCACTCCAATTTTATTCACGTGATATGAATGTGCGTGATATGGACATCCGTCAGACGCAGCTCGCTGCAGCTGTGATGCAAATGATCGAGGATGATCTACGAGCGACATTGCATCCCCAGCCTGTTGACACAGCGGCCCTCGAAGAGCTCCTTGCAGCGACCTCGGGCGGAGACAATGGTGGTTCAAGTAATGCTGGGGACGACCAGGATCTCACTGCTGCTGGGATTGATTCTGAGGTGGATAGCGAATTGATCAGTGACGAATTACTCGCAGAGATCGATCTGACAAGCGGCGTGTCAGTGCTGACGACTCCGGGTCTGGTTGGTAATCAGACACAAATTCAAATTGATGTCAGTCGCCTTCCCCGCTTGGAAGAGTATGTCGCAATGATGGATACGAATACCGCGGACATCGACGATATTCCGAGTGACATAAAAACGATTGCTTATTTCGTGCAAGGCGCCGAGACAATCGGCGGCATTCAAGACTCTTTGGCTGTGGCAGAGGCGGAGTTGGGTTTGGATGCGAATTTGAATACTGGTGGCCTTGTCAGGCGATCACTGGATCGCGCTGCTACGGTAGAAGCGGCCAACACCGGAAGTTTATCGCTCTTGAATCAGACCGGTGATCTGCTCGCACCCGAAATCGCAGCGATTGAGTTCTCTTACTGGGATGGCGTCACGTGGCAGATCGAATGGAGTAGTGATGACTATGACGAATTGCCGCTTGCAATCAGTGTTTCATTAACGCTACGCCCCGAGGGAACCGGTGAGGTGCAAGCTGATTCACCACGAGTGTTCACGCATATCGTTCGCTTGCCACTTGCCAAACCGATTGATCAGACGGAAGAAGACGATTTGTCGGAGGTCGGACTATGAATCGCGGGATCAACGAGGGTTCTTCGCACCAAAAGTCCGGTTATGGTCGTTCACGACGGCAACGCGGTGGGTTTTTCTTGGTCTTGGTCCTGATTGTCATTGTTGTTGCAACGATGGCAGTCTATTCCTTCACAGATCTGATGGTGGCTTACGATGATGCGGCTTACCTCTCCGGTGATTTGGTTCAGGCTCGTGTGACGGTTGAATCAGCATCTGAGGCAATCCGACTGGTTCTTGCTCAACCTCCCGAGGGTAGGCGTGACCTCGGTGGAGTTTTCAATAACCCGCAGCTCTTTCAGGCGATCACCGTTGCCGCTGATAGTCAGCAGGAGAATCTCGCCAATTACAGTGTCCTCGCTGCTGGTCTCAGTCCCACGCTGGGTTTCTCTGGAATCCGGTTTGGATTGCAAGATGAATCTGCAAAACTAAATATTAACACGCTAACCATTCTCGAAAACAACTCCGACTTATTTGAAGCCGGATTGGCACTCGCCGGGCAAGACCTTTCGGAAGATTCAGAGGCAGTGGCTTTAGGAATCGCCGATTCGCTTTTGATGTCTCTTCCCGGAATGACGCAGGACACCGTCGATGCGATTTTGGACTGGCTCGACGAGGATGAAGAGGCTCGCGAATTTGGTGCTGAGGCCGAGTATTACAATACTCTCTCAACACCTTACTCCCCCGCTAATGGACCTCTTCAAACGGTTGAAGAGTTGTTGCTAGTTCGTGGGGTTACCCCTACTTTGCTTTTCGGTGCAGACGTTAACCGAAACGGGGTGATCGATCCTGATGAGCAACAGCGATTCGGAGTGACTGCGGATACGCCCGGTGCTTTTGGCTGGGCTGCTTACTTAACGGTTCACGGTGCAGAGGCTAATCGTCGAGAGGACGGGTCGCTTCGGGTGGATGTGAATCAAGATGATCTCGAAGTCCTGTACGACGAACTCGTTGATGCTTTGGGTGATGACCTATTCGCAAGCTACATCATTGCGTATCGGATCGGTGGACAAAGCGACTCTGCGGCTGCCTTGTTGACCGCCGGTGCGGGTGGTAACGCCGATACGAATTTCAGCAGCAACACGAACAATAACGCTCAGGCTCAGGACGGTGGGGTTTGGACTGCGGATCGTCTCGGTGAGTTGGACCTCACCGGTGGCGGTGGGACCTCTTTAACACAGATCTTGGATCTCGTCGGTTCTAGCGTCACCATCGGGCAAGGGGATCAAGCGAGGCGTTATTCTTCGCCTATTGGTTCTGACCCAATCTCCCTTTCTGCAATTCTTCCAATTTTAATGGATGCATTGTCAACCCAATCGGCCGAGGTGATGCCTGGGAGACTGAATATCAATGAGTGTCCCGCTGAATTACTCTACGGGATTCCGCTTCTCTCTGAGGAGATTGTGCAGGGGATACTTGAGGCTCGTAGCGTGGATTCGGATGATCCGAACCGACTCTACGAAACTTGGCCACTGGTTGAGGGGTTAGTCACATTGGAGCAGATGCGATTGCTCACTCCCCTGTGGACGGGGGGTGGAGATATCTACCGTGCGCAAATTGTCGGTTATTTCGAAGCTACCGGCGTTTCGCACCGAGCAGATGTCGTGATCGACGCGACGTCGATTAATCCCAAAGTGCTCGCATGGCGGGATTTAAGTCATCTTGGGCGAGGGTTTGATCTCTCGGTCTTGGGACTTCGTTCATCGCTCTCACTGGTTGAGTGATTAACATACAAACAGCCCATCAATTGAATGACTCGGATGGGTGCAAAAAATACTTGGCTCCGCCTGAATTACACACGCTCGAATGACCGGATTTGGGGCTGGGACGCGTGAGTTGGCGGTAACAGATCGGGAACGAAATGGTAAAGAAACTGGCAATCGATTGGGATGATCACGAACTGCGGTATGTCGCTGCGCAGTGCAGTGGGCGGTCGATTAAGGTCACTGAGGCCAAGGTGATTTCGATTCAGGGGCGTTCACCCCAAGAGGCTCTTCGAGAGGAATTTAAATCAGCCGGTTTTGCTGATACGGAGACATTGGTTGCCATTGGTCGTGGTAAGGCCGAGCTTCGCGAATTGCAGTTACCACCAGTACCTCAGGAAGAATTGCCCGACATGGTGCGATTCCAAGCACTTCGGAGTTTTGCAACGGTCGGCGATAACTCCACTGTCGATTATCTCGTTACCAAGCAACTTGATGCGGGTATCGAAGTCATTGCTGCCGCGGTTGCACCGCCAAACTTGGAAGCGATTCAAACGAGCGCGGAACAATCGGGCTTGAGGTTAAAGCGAATCGGGCTTCGTCCATTGGCAGCGGCTGCACTGCATCTCGCTCGGCATGCTGAAAGCGATCGGGGAGAGGTGGTTCTCATCGATCTGCTCCCTGAAAGTGCCGAGATTGTGATTGCCCGAGATGGCAAAGTGGTTTTCGTTCGAACGGTACGAATGCCTAGTTCCGAAGCAGCGAGAGTAAAGGCACTCGCTGGTGAACTGAAGCGGAGCTTATTGGCTTGCGGGGTAACAAGCCAGCTTCGAAGCGTGATTCTGTGGGGCACTGCAGAGGTTCACGCAGACGAAATCCCTAGGTTAGAAGAGGCTGCAGGGTGCAGCGTTCAATTGATTAATCCGTTTGATCTCGTTGATACGAATCGTAACTTAGATATTCCGGAGCATGTGGGACGCCTCGCGCCGCTGCTCGGTTTGCTGCTCGCTGACGAAGTGGCGCCGGAGCGACTGATCGATTTTCTCAACCCCCGAAAGCCTGAAGTAAAAACCGTCAGCCCCTACCGAAAACTCCTGCTGGTAGGGCTTCCGGTTGCCGCTTGTGCATTACTTGCTTTTACCGTCTACCAAAGAATGGCTGCGTTGGATGCTCAGATTGAAGAGATTCGTCAGAGCAATGCTGCGATGCAGGCGGATGTGAAGCTCGCAGATCAGAGCCTCGCTAAGACGGAAACGGTTGATGCTTTTCTCGATGGAGATGTCAACTGGCTGCATGAAATTCGTCGAATGGCCATGGAAATGCCTCCATCGGATCAAATGATCATCCGAGGTGTGTCTGCAAGCGTGGATGCTCGGAATGGTGGAGGTGTTTTGAAGATTGAGGGGGGTGCAGTGAACCCAGCCGTTATTGATGAGTTTGAAAAGTCACTCCGTGATGAGAATCATCAAGTCAACGGCACTGGGGCAAGCGAGCAGAAAACCGAGGATGCCTATCGTTGGGAGTTTAGTGAGTCAGTTGCCGTAACAGCAAACTCCATAAGAGATTCTCGCTACATCGGGATCAGTGAGCAGATGGCTGCACTTGCTGACAGTTCTGATGTAGGTGGTGAAGCTGAGGAGTCGCCAGATGTTTCATCGAATAACATAGCTGCAGAGGCGGACGACCCTGCCTCAGCGGGTAGTTCAGACGAAATGGACGAAGATGTAGCCACTGGGTCTGAAGAGACATCTGAAGGTGATGAAGCCCAGACAGGAGCCGCAGAAACTCTCGATGCAAAGCCTGCGACCGAGCAAACCGCTCCGGCGGAAGCCGAGGTCAGCAGTGAAGTGGATGAGACTGCTGAGGAAGCAGATGCGTCGGAGACGATTCCTGAAGGTAAAGATAAAGAAGAATCCAAAGCGACCGAAGACCTAGAAGTCGCTGTGTTAGACGCGGAGGCTCAGCGATGAACGAAAGAGAACGTTTCTTGTCGATATTGGTCGCGGGCCTATTGGTTGCAACGGGAGTCTGGTGGGGATTCGGAAAATATAATTCCGCTATTAAGTCTCGCGAGAACCAACTAGAGCAACTTGTTACAACACAGATGCAACTCAATGAGAAGAGGCTCCAAGGTGAGTTTGCGAATCGCCAGATGGGAGAGTACATGCTTCGCTCCTTGCCAGGTGATCCTGAGCAGGCACAAAGCCAGTACCAGCAATGGCTACTTGATTTGGTCCATGACAGTGATTTGACCGAAACCTTGGTTGATGCGAACAGTTCGAGAACCATTGGTGGGCTTTATCAGCTACTCGATTTTAGGGTTCGCGGTAATTCTGACGTCCCCGGTGTCATTCGCTTGATGCATGCCTTTTACTCAAAGGATTATTTGCATCGCATCCGCGATCTTTCACTTCGTAAGAACCGTCAAGGTGGTTTTCAGTTGGAATTGTCTATTGATGCCATTGCGTTACTCGGTGCACCAGATGAACTGCCAGTAAGGGAAGAGCCTTCGTGGAGAATCGATGGTGATGTTGCTGCTTACCTTGATCCAATCATGAATCGTAATCTTTACGAACCTCCGAACCAGCCACCACGATTTGGCGGCCGCTCTGAACTTGAGGCGATTGTTGGTCGTGACACGCCAACACCTTTGGCCTTTAACGATCCAGATGGCCATCGAATGCGTTATGAGTTAGTTGATGGGCCATACGAATTGGTCTCCATTGATGAACGCAGCGGAACGCTTCGCATTCGGAGTGACGAGACCACTGAATTTAACGTGACGGTTCGAGCCACTGATGATGGATATCCGAATCGCTCGTCGGAACAAAGGCTTTCGGTCAAGGTGCTCGATCCACCGCCACCTGAGCCAGAACCAGAAGCACCGATCGGATTTGACGATGCATCGCAGACGGTACTCACAGCATTGGTGCAAGGTCGAAACGATTGGACGGCATGGTTACATGTTCGGACGAAAGATGAGACGATTAAATTAAAAGTAGGCGATTCGTTTGAAATCGGAACGGTGAAAGGTTCGGTCAAGTCCGTCAACGCTCGCAGCGTCATTTTGAATGTTGAAGGATCTGATTTAGAGTTGAAGCCGTCCGGAAATCTTCTTGATTCAGCGAAGTCAATGACCACCAGTTTTTCAGCGGTACCTTGAACGACTCTTCGCAGTATGCATCTTCGATCTCATGTCGCGATCTCACGGTATGCTTTCGCGGTGGTTTTGAGGCGTTAAAAAGCGTGTCGCTCGAGATACCGGCCGGTGAGATACTTTCTTTGGTCGGTCCAAGCGGATGTGGTAAGACCACACTACTTCGTGTTCTTGCTGACTTGCATAAGCCCACTACGGGCAGCGTCATTGTGAATCCCGCGATACGAGGTGACCTCGGCCAGATTGCATTTGTTTTTCAGCAACCAACGCTGCTTCCGTGGCGTACCGCCCTGCAAAACGTGGTGTTACCGCTAGAGCTACTGCGACACTCTAGATCGCTAAATGAGTCGCCCCAGATCAACGCAAAGACGCGTCGCCAGTGTGAAGAGATTGCGGTGGAGATGATGTGTCAGGTTGGCTTGGGGGATGCTCTGCGGCTCTACCCGCGTCAGTTGTCCGGCGGGATGAAAATGAGGGTCTCAATTGCTAGGGCTTTGGTGACCCAGCCAAAGGTTTTGTTGTTGGATGAGCCGTTTGCAGCATTGGATGAGATTCTCAGGAATCAACTTGGTGAACTTTTGCTTGAACGATGGGAGCAGCAACGGTTCACCGCTGTCATGGTGACTCATAATATTTCAGAGTCCGTCTTGCTTTCTCACCGGATTGCGTCAATCCAAAATGGGAAAATCAAAGAATTGATTGACAACCGGCTGCCTTGGCCGCGTTTGGAAAATGTGCGAGGCACTCCAGAATTTGGTGACCTGTATCGACGCGTTAGTCTCTCTCTTCATGACGCTCCAAAAGAAGGTTAATCAACTGTGGTTTCGTCATCAGATCGAAAAGATTGGGCGCTGAGTTTCTTGCTTGTTGTCAGCGTAGCTATTTTGGGCTTGCTTACCTGGTGGTTTATTGTGTGGCACTTCGAGTTGCCGCCAGCTCTGCTTCCGTCACCGCGTCAGTGTTGGGACGCTGGTCTTGAAAATCGGCAGGTTTTATTTGATGCTGTTTTCAAATCGACAGGTTTAGCTTCGGTTGCGGGTCTAGCAACCTCGATCTTTCTCGGGTCTTTGCTCGCCATGATTTTCAGCCAGTCCAAGAAATTGCGACTTGCTTTCTTCCCCTATATTATTCTTTTGCAAACCGTGCCGATCGTGGCTATCGCTCCGCTGTTGATCATTTGGAGCGGCTACACATTTCGTACAGTCGTCATCGTAACGGTGATTGTAAGCCTGTTTCCGATCGTTAACAGCGTTACCACGGGGTTGCTGTCCATTGATAAGGATGAGTTAGACCTGTTTCGCGTGTACCGAGCGGGGAGATTCAAAACGCTGCGTTCGTTGCAGATCCCGTCGGCGGTTCAATATCTGGTGGTGGGGACAAAGACCAGTGCAGCCCTCGCGGTGATTGGCGCAATCGTTGCAGAGTTTTTTGTCGGTGATGCGACTAACTTCACGGGGCTTGGTACATTGATGACAGGTTGGCAGGCCTTGGCAAAGACAGACGCTTTGATTGCTGCTCTTTTCTGTTCGGCTTTTTTGGGACTTTTTCTATTTGGATTTGTTCATCTGATATCGGTTACGATTTTGAGACGCTGGGTGGTGTCTTGATTTCTACGGTCTGGTCGTGGCTTCGAAGAGTTCATCTGATTGGTGCTACGGATGATTTTTGCTCACGTAGCGAAATATACTGGTAAGGTAAATTGCTCCCAAAGCCGGACCTGTTCGAACACTACCCTGAAACACTTATGTTCTCTCATACGGCCAATAGAATGTTGATGCTTAAGAATTTTGGTTTTGTCGCTTTAGCAATCCTGTGTGTTGGCTTTGTCGGGTGCAGTGAGGATACCGCTGTTTCGACTCAATCTGGATCCACTACTGGTCAAGACTCGGCCAGACCACCAAAGAAGGTTGCCGTGCAATTGAATTGGTACCCCGAGGCTGAGCATGGCGGGGTGTACCAAGCCAAACTCGAGGGGCTCTACGCACAGGTCGGTATGGATATTGAAATTCGGCCTGGGGGAAGATCGACACCTGTAGCTCCAGAGTTACAGCTTGACCGTGTTCAGTTTGCTTTTGCTAACGCAGATGATGTCGTGATCTATCGTCGCCAAGGCCTAGACGTGGTTGCTGTGGCCGCTGCAATGCAGGACAGTCCTCGCTGCATTCTGGTGCAAGAAGCGAGTGGCGTTGACTCGTTCGGCGGTTTAGCGGGTATGACACTGCAGAGACAAGCTGGGCGACCTTTTCTGGACTTCATGAGGGGGCAAGGGATCTTGGATCAAGTGAAGGAAGTCCCTTATCAAGGCAGCGTGGCTTCACTTGTTGCTGACAAGGGGATTGCGATTCAGGCTTACTCTTTTGCTGAGCCGCTGCTCGCTGAGCAGCAGGGTGTTGCAGTGCGCCGCTTGATGCTCAGTGATCTCGGTTGGAACCCTTATGCGAGCGTGATCGTCACGACGGGGAAACTCATCAAGGAACAGCCTCAATTGGTTCGGGATTTCGTGCAAGCCTCTTGCGCAGGGTGGAGAAGCTATCTGACGAATCCCGAACTTGGTAATCAAGCGATCCTCGAGGCAAATGAGCATGGAATGACTGCCGAAGCCCTCGAATATGGAGTCAAAGAACTTCGACCGCTCGTAACGCCCGAAGGTGTTGCCATCGAGCAAGTCGGCAAAATGACGTTGGAGAGATGGGAGAATTTGATCCAGCAGATGGATGCAATTTCCCCCAGCGAGGCTGGTAAAGTGAAAGCTGAGGACTGTTTTGATTCCTCATTTTTACCCAGTGCTGACCAGCTAGATTCCGAAGACGATCAACAGGATTGAGGGATTAAGATTCCCTGCTGTGGTCAGTTTCCTTACCCTCTCTGATCTCCCTGCATTCAGAATCTTGTCGTTTGGTAGAGTCAATGGTCTTATGCGACTCTAAGAGATCCTTGTGGTCCGATGTGAGTCCCCAGTACCGAGAACTCAAGTTGCTTCAACTCAATCACAACCGATGAGATAGATGGACGTTCGTAGGGATCAGATGCCAACATGGATTCAACAAGTGTGGCGACCGGTTCCAGCACAGTGTTGCTTGCGGGTTTTGTCGCAGTGAGCCACTGCCAAAGAACTTTCCCTAATGAATAAATGTCCATGGCTCCCATCGCAGCGAGATCACCAGTGAGTACTTCTGGTGATGCAAAGTTACGGTCGACACTTTCTAGATTCGATGAGACCGTGTGCATCTTTTGGACGCATCCCAAATTGATGAGCATGGCATGGCCATTTGATCCAAGCATGATGTGGTGAGGTGTGATATTGCCGTGTATCCACCCCACCTGATGAATGGACTCGAGCGCCTCAGCGATTTGGCGTGTCATCCAAAGAGCTACCAATAACGGTTTCGTTACGCCACAATGCAACTGTTGGTGCATGGACGTTGCCTCAAGGCGTGGCATCACAAGGTAGGGGGTGGCGGCGGTTGCCGACGCATCCACAGTTGTGATTAGGTTGGGATGCTTCACTTGATCGCTGATCGCGATTACTTGTGAAACGTGACGTTTAACTTTCCATGAATCAGAGCAAGTTGCAAAGGTTTTGATCGCATAATCCCACCTCGGGCTATTAATCGCATCGGCGGGCTGCCCCAAATGGATTGAGCAATGATTACTGCTGTAGATGGCCTTCCCTACTCTCCAAATACCAAGGATGGAAGGCGTGTCCTTCGGAGCATGATTGAGCTGACTAACGTGATCATTTGAGGTGGAGTCGGTATCTTCGGAGACGTTGACGTGAACATCCGGCACGGTGCATTCCTTTGCTAGCATTTATTGATGGTTCCCGAGGAAGCGTCCATCAGCATCAGCATCGTCCAATCCACGCTTTGCGACGAAATGATTAGTGATCACTCGATTTTGTCGCTGTATTTTGCCTATTTTTTCAGTTTGGCTCCTTCGCAGTATCCCTCAGCACGTTGTCCGAACACGTTAAGTCAATACGGACCGCAAAGGGGTAGAAGCTAATCCGAGTGAGTGTACCGGTGCTGGAGCATCATGATCCAAGCGTTTGGCGGCTTCGGTTACGCTGGGTGTTGTGCGGATTTCTTACTGCTTACCGTGGATTCCAATTAGCTACAATCATCGTTTCAATCTTGCACGGGGCAGTTTTGAGGTGGTGAAGCGGCTTGGATGGTGCCGAGAGGCTTTTTTCTTCGGGTGCTAACTTCTGGATAACTCGCTGGGATATTTATGTCGAATCCTCTCTCTCTGAGATCCAGTTTTCCAGCGATTGCGGTGCGAAATGTCAGGAAACGCTTCGGAGATCGCACCGTCTTGGACGGTGTAGGATTTGAATTAAAGCGAGGAGAACTCCTAGGCCTCCTAGGGCCAAACGGTGCTGGGAAGACGACTCTGGTTCGTTGCCTTTCCGGGCGAATTCGAGCGGATGCGGGCGAGATCGAGTTGGACGGGCAAGTGATATCAGCTCAAGCGGGTGGTTCTGCAACTCTGGGAATTGTGCCCCAAGAACTCGCGATCTACCAAGATCTCTCCGCGTATCAAAATCTCTTCTATTTTGGCCGATTCCATGGGCTTCGGGGAAGCAAGTTAAAATCCCGCGTTGCTTGGGCGTTGGAATGGACCGGCCTTTGGGATCGGCGGTCACAACTCGTTCGATGTTTTTCCGGTGGCATGAAACGTCGAATCAATCTTGCTTGCGGGATCTTGCATCAGCCTCGTGTGCTCTTATTGGACGAACCGACAGTTGGCGTCGACCCACAAAGTCGTGATCGGATTTACACGATGATCGATTCGCTGAGTGCTGAAGGTTGCTCTATTTTGTTAACGACGCACCACATGGATGAGGCGGAAAGTCAATGCGATCGATTGGTGATTATGGATCAGGGGAAGATTGTTGCCGACGGTCGTATCGATGCCCTAATAGAAAAGACTATTGGTTCAACAAGGTTGGTAAGGCTGAGATTGCGGATGACCTCGGAAGCTTGTGATTTGGATGACCTCTTTTATGAATCGACGTGGAACATTGAGAGGTTCGATCGTTTCAAACAGGAGTCAATCGTGAAAATAAGAATGAACGATGTGGCAAAAAATTTATCGCCACTGCTGGAGCAAATAAAAGGTACCGGTGCGGTAATCGAGGACGTGGAAGTGCAGGCACCGTCTTTGCATGATGTCTTCATTGAATTGACGGGTGAACAGTTGCGAGATGATTAATCTGGTCGCTGATAATTATCTCGCTGTTTCGCGGAGGTGGCGGAAGTGATTTGGAGTGTTTTCAAACTTAGCCTGCGTCAGTGGATTAACCGTCCATGGGAGGTGGCCTTAGCGTTTTTATTGCCCATTGTTTTCTTTACTATCTTTGCGTTGATTTTTGCTCGGGGAATTCAAAGTCAAACGAGTGAGCCTCTTAGCATCGCTGCCATTGATGACATCCAAGACGAATTCAGCACGGAGTTGCTCAAAGCCTTGTTGAGCCGGACGGACTTTTCTTTTGTCGATCTCGCCGATTCGGAAAATCCCCTTCAAAGAGCTCGCGAACTGATTCGGTTGGGTGATTTGAAGGCTTGCTTGGTGATCAAAAAAACTTTAACTGTGGACGGTTCGCAGGCACTTGGCGCAAACGCCGGAACCATCGAAGTCTTAACTGATTATTCTGATCAGCTAGCCGCCGGTTACGTGGAATCTGCAACTCGCGAGACGCTCATGCGTCTGTCCTTGCCGGAATCATCTGGAGCTCAGTCAGGGTTCTCGCATACTTCTGAGAATGTCGGCTCTGCGATTGAAGACCCTGATGATGTTGGAGCGTTTGCTGTCCATCAGGTTGAAGGTAACGAAGTTTCACTCGCTCCGGCAACACGCAACTCGAATTCTAGCGAAGCCTCTACCGGTGACGAGGTTCTGCACCGTATCTCTGATGTGGGGGTGTTCGAGGGCACGCCGGAGATGCACAAGCATGAATGGAAAACATCCTCGAGAGAAGCTGTTCCACGATTAGCGATAACAATGGTCGATATCCTAGGTGACGAGAAGGCCAATCCTTTGATCAGTATGTATGCTGCTGGCATTGCAGTCATGTTTTTGCTTTTCAATGCAACATCGGGGAGTGGTGTTTTGATTGATGAACGGTCCAATCAAACACTCGATCGACTGCTTTCATCGCATCTGACAATGGATGAGCTGTTGCTCGGGAAATGGTTTTTTATGACAACTCTGGGGGCTTCTCAGGTGGCAGTCATGTTTTTATGGGCCAGTGTTGCCTTTTCGCTTAACTTAACTGAGCACATAGACGGTTTTTTCATGATGACGATCGCCACTTCACTTGCGGCCTCTGGTTTTGGGTTGTTCATGGCAACGCTCTGCAAAACTCGCGCTCAACTGAGTGGTTTTTCCACGGTGGTGGTGTTGACGATGAGCGCACTCGGTGGATCGATGGTTCCCAGATACTTGATGAGCGATTCCTTAAAGAACCTTGGTTTATTCACTTTCAATGCTTGGGCGATTGACGGTTTTGATAAGGTTTTTTGGCGTGAGTTGCCAGTTGCCGCACTAGCACCTCAGTTGGCGGTATTGTCTTTGAGTGGCGTCTTCTTTCTTTCGATTGCAAGATTGTTGGCCATCCGATGGGAGAACGGATAACTTAATGCTTTTCATGTTCCAGTAAAATATTTCGGATCATTTTGTCATCTCGTTGATTGACGCATAGCGAATGGATTACTCTGTACGTCTGCCGTTTTGAGAACCAACAAAGTTAAAATCTCAATGCTTCGATGTTCAATGAGTTGAACCGCAGCAAATTAGTGCAAGTATGTCCCCTCTGTTGTTTTTCCGTTTAGCTCACCTTGTAAAACACTGAAATATTCACTTGAGCAACTTGACCATTTCTTAGTTCTTGAAAGTAGGGATTTTCATATGGATTCTTGGCCGATCGGTGTGTTCGCTTCTGTAGATGCTGGCCTCGGCGTGGCGTGGGATGTAATCGCCGAATTAAAGCTCCCAACGATTCAATTGCACGCACCCCATGTAGACAAACGCAATCGGTCCAATGCGGAATCATTCCGTTCACAGTTGGATCAAATGGGGGTTCAGTGCACAGCGGTTTTCGGCGGTTTCGAGGGCGAGAGTTACGCAGATATACCGACCGTGGTAGAGACAGTCGGACTGGTTCCTTCGGCAAGTCGAGAATCACGATTGCAGGAGATGTTGGAGATCGCGGACTTTTCCAAATGGTTAGGATGTGACACGGTTGCTTTGCACCTCGGCTTTATTCCGCACAGCCCATCAATTGATGGTTATGCTGAGATCGTCGAAGTAACGCAGAAACTTTGTGATCACTGTGGAAATCAAGATCAGTATTTACATCTTGAAACTGGTCAGGAAACCGCTGAAGGATTGCTGGAATTCATTCAGCAGGTCGGTCGTAACAACCTCAAAATCAATTTTGATCCTGCCAACATGATTCTCTATGGAACCGGTGAGCCAATTGAGGCCCTGAGGCAGGTTGGTCATCACGTTCGCAGCGTTCACTGCAAAGATGGAACTTGGAGTGACCAGCCTGGTGAGACGTGGGGCGCCGAGGTGCCGCTCGGTCAGGGTGATGTTGGCATGGAAAAATACTTACGCACTCTACACGAGATCGGTTACTCCGGACCATTAACGATCGAGCGAGAAATACCACAAGACCCCGAGAGGCAAAAGGCAGAGATTGGGCAAGCGATTGACCTATTGACCGATTTGCGATCACAAATTCTGGGCTAGAGGGCACCGGAGGTTTGGCGACTTAGTCCTTGAGGTGAGTGAGGTCGCACCTTAGTCAATCATCGATTTGTGTGAGCTTGATTCTTGGTTAAATTCAGTCGATTGAAAACCAAGAAGCAGGTTCAAAGACCAAAGGTTGTTCATTGGCCGTTGTTTCTTGGATTTTTGTTTCGCCGTGCGGAGCACTGTCGGCAAAGGTGGATCGATATTTTGAAGGCATCGCTTTTCCTTCACCGAATTCGATCTTCTCCCTTTGCGGGGCGTGATCAAGGAGAGTCACCGGTTTAATTGTTCCAACAGGTTGTCGGCTTGCGCGAAGATTTGGTTCACGGACAATCCTATGATTGTGATTCTCTATCACTGATTGTCCCTGACTAGAGCCGGTTGAGCTTGGTTTTACTTGAGGATTAGGCAGAGGATTGTATCGAAGTCCGCAGTCATTGCAGCCATTTTCCAGCATTCCTCCACCAGAAATACCTGGAAGTGCCAAAAGTTCCTCTGCAGAGATTGTACCTGGATCGAGCCACAGGCCTTCGGGTGTGAGTTCCATTGTGCCCATGTCCAAGTCAAGATTTCTTCGAATCACTTCGTAGCTCACAAAAACATCGAGTAGTCCGTTCTGTGCGCTAAGGAGGGTGTCAAGTGCTTCGATCGCGTCACGTGCAGCGGTGGGACCGGTGTTGCCACCGCGTACATCATTCAGGATACGAATGTCCGTGTTCAAGTCGATTTGATCTGCCGCGATGGCAACGGCTTGACGCCCGAGTTCGAATCGCAGGCGATTTGCTTGAAGTTGTCGAACCTCGGATCGTAGGAGCTGCCAAATATTATCCTCGTAAATGTAATACTGGCGTTTGGTCTGCTCGTATCGGATGAGTTCGCGACGATAACGATTTCGCTCCAGTAAACGCGTGATGGGGGCATCCCACTGAAGACCAAGATTGAGTGACGCACTTTTTGACAGTGAACTGTTGATGTCTGTATTGCCCACTCCGCCGCTGACGACGATATCCAAATAACTTTCTAAATCATTCGCGACAACTTCGATCTGCCGCCACGAATCAACGAGCGCAGCTCGTGCGTTAGCCCAATCACGCCGATTGTTCTTTGCGATCTCAAATGCAATTTCGGGTGTCAGGTCGATCTCGGGAAGAAGAACGCTCTCTGTTCTTGCTCGAGCTTGAATCAACTGTAGCAAAAGGACATCATCACCCAGTTCTGCAACAAGATCTTGCGAACCTAGGATGATTTCATCACGGAGTTGTTGAGCCAGTTCCGCAGGATCAGTTTGAGGGCCATTAGTCTGCAGTGATTCAAAGGATGCCTGCAGAGCCACGATTCTCGCTTGGTAAGCTTTCAGTCGAGTCTCGAGCTTTGAGTATTCGCCGAGCAGTTTATCGGTTAGTCCACCGAGTCGCTCCATCTCAAAGATCGATTCGTCAATTTCCGAGAGGTTCAGCAATCCGCAGATGCTCTGCTTTTCGGTGTTGTAGATATTCGATAACTTCTCGGTTTGTTTCCGTCGCTCAGGTAAGGATTGCTGTAACTGCTCGATGTCCTTCGAGATAATCAGCAAGTCTTTATCGATCAGGCCTCTGGTGAAATTCTCCAGCGGCTTCATTTCAATTGCGAGCTGTTTTAAGGATTGAGAAAGGCCATCAGACCATGCAATATTTGAAACGGGTAAGCCAGTCACATCGTCAAGTTTGATTTCGGCGGTAGCAAGAATAGATTCATTGATTTCACCCACATTTGCGCGAAGTGCACTCAATTCCTCTCGCCGTGTTAACAACGTTCGATCGATTAGTTCGAATCGGTCGAGGATTGGGTCGTCCAGTTTGACGCAGATGTATGGCGGTAATCCGAGGGTTTGAAGAAACTGGTCAACAGAGCGTTGGTAGCTAGCCTGTTGGTTAACCAGACTACTCTGTCCTCGAAGTAATGCGGCACGTGTTTGCGCAACTTGAAGACGTTGACGGACAATCCGATCTGGAGTGTCCGGGATGGTGGTCAACATTTCAATGAGTTGTTCTTCGAGCAACAGCAGGTTCTCGGTCTGCCTTGCAATATTTTCCTCGGTGTTTCGAATACGGAGCTGATTCTGAAGGAGACCCAGATAACCGCCCGCGCCTCCAATACCGCTGCCCGGATTCCCGATTCCATTGACCGAATTCTGCGCGATACGCGAAGTGGGAGAGCCAACGGTGATGTTTAGATAGAACGATCGCCGAAAACGCTCAAAACCTCTGATGCTCGCCAATAACGAGCGCTCGGATTGAGTGAGTCCTTCCATTACTTTGTCTCGACCGGCACCCCTCAACAGTGGCTGCACGAGCGAGAAGTCAAGAAAGGATGAAGACGTGCGAAGGCTTGAATTGCCAGTGAGATCCCAAACGATGCTATTGGCCATGTTGACCACAAGGTCCGTCCCGTTCACGAATCCGCGACGCATCGCCATGTTTCGATCGCCCAAAGCAATAGAAGTTGGGCCGCCACTGCGTGTCGAGAGGGCTGTATCCGCACCTCCGAAAAACTGCGTTTCAAATTCAAATCGTTGAGCGATGACATCCAGTGCCGCGAAGTAAAGCGATTCAACCTGCTCTTGATATTGCGTCGAGTGGAGCCGCGCGATCTGCACAGCGTTTTCCTGATTGAGGACCAGTACCCCATCTTCATCAAGCGGTAGATATTTCCACCAATCAGGGTTCTCGGTGGTATTCGTGATGCCGGCAGCTTCCCAAAGCGGGTAGCCCCGACGCTCGTCCACGCACTGCATGTACTGGTAAGAGGAGGGGTCATCTAGAGGCATCGGTTGAAAATCAAGATCGAAGGGATTGAACATCCTGCTTCGCCGATCTATGTCCGCCCGGATCGCCACGTTGGGGGGCCGCGCCACATGAGAAGCCTTTTCATCCAACAGGGCGTTTACCTCAAGATCTGCTTGCTGACGGTAGTACTGCCTGTGACACCCCGCTAGAGAGGTGAAGATCGAGGCGGCTACCAAAACAAGCGTGAGAGACCAGCGTTCCGAGCGGGAGGAGAAATGCATGACTAGCTTCACTATCGAATCCGAGGGGTTGATACGCGTTCTGGATCGAATTGAGGGTGATCCCAACGATATCGGATTCGGTGATTTATCCGGCTAGGTGCAGTAGTAGTGGTCGCAACGGTGCTAGATGTTGTTCTTGCTGGTCTGATTGGTCCGATTAGGAAAAATGTGCGGGGAAGATAATTTGGATTGAGAAAACCTCCGGTTAGACTGGTGGTAGAGCAGTCAGGTTGCTATAGACGAGTAGAAACGTCTCCTTTCTACGGATTTCCTTCGTAGGAACCAGAAATCCTTGACGTTCTAAATTACCCAACTTAGTATTCGAGAAGGCAATTTCCCGACTCATGTCGTCCTGAGAGATGTTTTCGCATCCCAAATGGCGTACCGTTGCGACTCAATTTGCTTCTTCTCGGACGAACCAACCAAACTTTTGAACCTTCGGTACTCGAAGTACGACCATGATGAACTTAGTTTTCGGTGGGTTGCTGGGTGTCATCCTCATTGGCTTTTTTGTCGTTGTGTGGAAGGCATCCCCCAACTGGCGTTGGTACAACATCGTTGCAGTCTGCATCACGATGATTCTGTCTGTCGTCTTTATTTTTCCGACCGCTGGGGTTTTAAAAAGTCGCTCGAGTTGGCATCAGTTGAAGGAAAAACTTGAAGTTCAGTATGAGGAAGTTGCGGCCGAACAGAGGTTGATCAAGTACGGCGACAACGACCAAGAAATGCCCCGTTACGGCGCCGGAGTCGTTGAGTTGGGGATGGAGCTATCCAAGATTGGGATTGAGGCGGGCCGTCGATGGCCGAACCTCGTGCTCCAGCAAATGAATAATAATCAAGTCGTGCTTTCAAAGCCTCCGGAAGATGCAGGTGGGATCGCTGGTATGCCTGCTGATCCAGCAGCTGCACCGCCGGCGGCGGCCGCCGCAGTACCATTAGTGCCTGTTGACATGGTTGTGTATGGTTTTGGGGAAGTTGAATTCAACAGTGACGGAGTGCGTCTACCAGCGGTCTATCTTGGTGAGTATCGAGTGACTGCCAGTACACCGGATTCTGTCACCTTGGCACCGACCAGTGCTCTCGAACCTTCGCAGCGAAACGCTCTGCAAAAGCTTCCAACTTTTGGGCAGACCGTTTCATGGACGCTCTACGAATTACTTCCGTTAGACGCACATGCCCCATTTATCACTGATGGTAGTCAGCCAGAGGATAACTTCATCTTGGGAAGCGTTGATCAGACTTTGGTCAACCAATTATTGTCCAACGCGCTCCGGCTGACTCGTAACAGTGCGCAGGAGAACAATCCACCTTTGCAAACGAATCTTGATTCACTCAAGTCATATCTTGAGGACGGACGCCGCGCAACCGATGACGATTTACCGGTGACTCGCTGGTCGATGATTGAGTTCGTGCAAACAAAAAAAATCGAAGTGGACAGCCCGGAGCAACGGGGCGCATTGGATGGTGGCTTTTTTGATCTGACTGGACGTGCAGTGGATAGCCGTTTACAGCGTTCGGATGATAATGAGGTTGTCTTCAAGAAAGGTGACCGAGTTTTGATGAAGGAGGAAGCTGCTAACGTGCTGATAAATGAAGGCGTAGCTGAATTGCGGGATCGATACTACCTGCGTCCGTTGAATGATTACCGTTTCATTCTGAGGCAGCTTCGTTTGCGATTAGACGATCTCGCTGGACGAAAAACGGAGTTGGAATTTGAAAAGCAGGTGCTCGAGCAGGCAATCGCCAAAACCGAGGATATGTTGGTTAAGAACCAATCTGACAAGCTGAAGTTGGAACAGGACTTGGAGCAATTCCGAGTAGAGAAAACTGCAATGGATGATTACACCACTAAAATGCGAGCACAGCTCGAGCAAATGCGAACCGAGATGGCTCAAATCCATCAACACAACCTATCGTTGGAGCAAGAGATTGCTCAGAAACACCAGGCGATTGAGCGACGTTTGGACGGTTTATCCTTGGCTGAATAAATCCACAGATGATTAGGCTAGGTTCATGGATGTGCATGAGACAGCACTAGGGCGCTGGGTGGACATTGAGTTCGATTGCCTGCCGCTCAGGTCCGTCACTCGATTAGATGTCCCATTGGATGCTTCCCCAGTCTACGAGCAATTCATTCTTCGAGTGAAGCACGCAATCGAAAAGCACGGTAGTCACAATTCTTACTACCTACATCGAGGTAAGTGTAAGTTTCATTTAACCAATGCACAGGATCACGGTGCGGTGTGCTTCCGTTTTGAAGGTACCGTTCTCACTGGTCAGGAAGATCTCAAGACGCGAACGATGGATCTTACTGTCGACCTTGACCAGGAAACCTGTTCCTGGTTGACGGAGCCAAGTGTTGGTTTTCTCGCGGAAAGTGTTCAACATGCGGTGGTTGTGGAATTCAACCGTTACATTGAAGCCGGAGATCTCACCAAAGCAAAAAAACGGATTGAAGCGATACAAGCTGAGAGCGACCGAGGTGATGGTTACGTCGGAATGTATCTCTAGTCAGGCAACGTTCTAGCTTCGGGATGCATCCAGTACCGCCGCGTACCCGAGTAGATCGCCTTTGTCTTTGCAGTATTCTAGGAGAGGCATGAATCCATCTTGGTCGTTGATCGCTTTGGTTTTTTGGGCGATTTCCAAGAGTAATGGTACGATCCGTTGCGATGGCACCTCTTGAGGAACCATGCTCACGGCTGTCTCAATCGCCTGTTGATGTTTCCCCGTTCGATCTAATAAGTCGACGTACGTCTCCATCGCACCGGTTCCGTGCTCAGAGGTATTTACACTTCGGGCCTTCCTTTGAAAGACCGTGAGTCCCGCATCAACGTTTTCGCCCATGAGAATGGAATAGAAGGTTGAATACGCTGGGTAGAAATCAACAAATGGCTCATCACCTGGATATTGAAACTGGTGATGCAAGCGTCGTCCGTACTGGGTCAATTCCCAGGCCTTACGGATTTGTTCAGGTTCTTCCAAGATTGAAGCAATTTTAACAGTCGACGCGAGGTGTGTTGTGTCGAGGTGATAGCCACCGTCGGCAAGGATCCATTGCCGTTTATCAATCATCTCGTAAAGGGTTTCTTCAGGAGCGGCGGGCGCTTCCCTATTTGCAATATCTGCTCGAACCATCTCGCAGAGTTCTGAGTAAAAATGTTCTAGTAGGCAGGCCGCAGCGGCCGCGCGATCATCTTTGCTACGTCCAACGATGGTTTGATCATAGAGCGTGATACTGTTGCAAGTTCCTTGGTGATCAAGGACCGCTTGAAAACCTCTCGCGACATCAACTCCTTCATGAAGGAGTACCTGAATCATATCGTCGTAGTTCTCTTCGCTGATGTCGACTTCTGAGAGAAGTTGTCTCGCGTTCATGACATCACCCGTTGGACGCAAGTACATCCAGCCCTCTCCCACTCGACCAAGCCGAATCAACATTGAACCGGTTTCCCGGCACGCATCCAGCAGACCCTGCTCGAGTTGCCTTTCAATATCTTCCGCACGCTTGATTTCATTCTCTGGGCTGATCAGGGGTAGCCCGAGACGAATTCGAGTTTGCATTTTCAACGCCTCGAATAGCTCCATCGGTTGCCCAGATTCTCGAAAGTGAGAGATGATTTGATCCAAGATATCCGATGAAGTTGAGTTGGGGTCAGCGAAAGCTGCGAAGATCTCTTGGTTCTGATTTGTCATGGTTTGATTAAGCGATCGAATGAACAACTGGGTACGGAAGACCTCTTGGGTCTAGCTTCATTTTTTCGGCATGTTTAATGCCGTGGTTAGACTCGGCCTTTCCCTGATTATGCCATAGTCAGTGTTGTTTTCGCAGGGGAAGTACAAGCGAAAAGCGGCCCACATCAAGATCACATTGATCAAAAGCACTCGCTGCGACGTCGATCGTTTCTTGGGTGAAGCCTAGTTGCGTGGATTTAATCGTCAGTGGATTGGTCCGTATAAGCTCTGAGATGATCAATGAGTTGTCGAAGATCTACTGCAGCTTGTTGTAAGGTCGAATCACAATGATTGGTGACATCGGATAGTGGGCCGAGCAATTGATCGCAGTCGCGGGAGATTTGATGTGCCCAGTGTTTGGCTCGACGTATTTTCGCATTGCATAAATCGAGTCGAGCTTCCGCTCTCCGCACGCGTTTTTTTTCTTCACTTGCAGTTGGCTGATCTTCGTTTCTCACTGAAGATGTTTTTGCAGCGAGCTGGTCTCTCGCCTCACTCAGGCTTCTCTCTGCAATTTGGAGTTGTCTGCGCCAGTAAGAGGGGTAGTCATGGCCAAAGGCTTGCTCGCCTTTCATGACTGCTAATTTGATTTCCTCGGTGATTGCTTGAAGTTCATCGGAGAACTTGACAAGTCCTCGATGAAAATTTTCGATCGAGTCGATGTTGGTGACATTACTTGTATTCATTTAACGTCCAAGGTAGGCATCAATCTGCTCTGCCTTCCTGAGTAGATACGGGATGTGTTCTTCCGTGGCTTGAACCAGTTTGGACAGTTGTTGCATCTGACCGGAAAATTCCGTCGCAAATTTTCTCTGCTGTTCATCTCGCCAACTTTGCTCAAGCTGATTGACTTGTGAGCCAAGGATTACGGATTGCTGCTTCATTTCTTCAGCAAACCGGTGAAGGTGTCCTGCAAACTGTCGTAGATGTTCAGGGTCGACAATGGCTTGATTCATGAGAGATTCAGTTTATGTGTTGAAAGAAGCTAATGTGATTCTGGTGGAAGTGGTTGAATCATGCAGTTGCAATGGGTCGGATGCATGGCAATCCACTGTTCAGGCATCCGAGCCGATTCGGCTTTCGAGTTCGTGTAATTGATCTTTGTATAACTCGAGCGTTTGTGTGGCTCCGATGCGTTCCGCAGTTAAGGCGAGCAATTTGAGTGCTGCAATTTTAAGCGATGGGGTTGCCGTAACTGCTCGCCTTAATGCGACCGATCGGAGGGACCGCATCGCGTCATGGTTGCGTCCAAGTTCTAGTTGGCACTTTCCACGAAGATAAGAGGCACTGGCCGAGAAGTGATCTTGTTGGAGAAGAATCGTCACTGCATCAATCGCATCTTGGTGGCGTCCAGCGTCTAAAAGAGCTTCACCCAATGATAAGCGAAGGTCGTGTAGTTCAGGATTCCTATCCAGTCTCGCCTCACACACCTCGATTCTACGGCAGACCCAGTCGCTCGCACTTCGATTTAACTCTCGATCCATTTCGGGAGATTCAAGCTTTTTTGAAACTTCAAGGACCTCTCTGTATTGTTGCAAGGATCTGGCCAAAATGGCTTCTTCGAGTTCCCATAACACTGATGCGTTATCTGGAAAAACTTGTACGGCTTGTTGTAAAACTCGCCGTGCATCAGCGGGGCGATTCTCACTGCGGTAAAGTTGGGCAAGCTCCATGTAGGAATCAAGGTCGGTGGGGCTTCCTTTAAGATGATGTTCTAGGAATTGCCTTCGTTCAATCGATGCGTTGCTTCTCGTATGTGATGACTCGATATCTACTTCAGTTGGCATGGCATTGTTTTTGACAACGTCCTCATTGAGGATCGTTTCACGCGCACCAGCGGCCGGTTTTTCACTTCGGTCGGTCTGATGGTTCATGGCAGATTTCCTGCAGAGTTGACGGACTTCGCGACGATTTGCGTCGGCCGGAGTGTTAGACGGTGTCGTGTTTCTGAAAGCGCGAAGAGGCAAGGCAGTACAAGCTTTCTATGGCATAACAAGCGAGTAACTGTTTGGCTAATTGGCAGCTCGATAGAGGTCGATTACCCGTTCTTCACTCAAGCTTACCGGATTGAAGTTGCCGGTCCATTGTTTCATCGCATCGATGCTCAGTTGATTGTATTGATCGCTGGTGACCGAAAGTTCCTTGAGCGTGGTCGCTAGGTGTGATTTTCGAAGTAAATCCGTTATCAATTCAGCAAGGCTCTCGGAGGCATTATCCTGAGGTATTTCTGGATTTACTTCTCGCACCAATTGGCAATATTGAGAAGCGCATGGTTCGGCATTGAAGCGTATGACACTTGGAAGCATGACTCCAACCGCCTGCCCATGGGTGATTCCGTAGTGTGCAGTGAGCGGATTTGCTGTGGCATGAGCAGCACCGAGCATGGAATTTTCAATCGCAAGCCCAGCAAAATAGGCGCCCAGTTGCATCATGCTCCGCGCCTCAATATCCATTGGCTGTTCTAGGATTCGATCAAAGCCTCGTACAAGCATCCCAAAGGCACGTTGACTGTACGTGACTGACATCGCATTCCGGCGGGTGCTCACCCGTGTTTCGACCGCATGAGAAATGGCGTCGATTCCTGTAAGGACGGTGACAGCGCGGGGCTGGGTAAGTGTTAAGAGAGGATCGAGTAGAGCGATCCGAGCCGCAGCTCGTACATCACCGCACGCCATTTTGGTGTGGGTCTCCGCATCGCTGATCAAGGCATACGATTGAGCTTCACTTCCTGTGCCTGCTGTGGTGGGTACAGCGATCATCGGCAACATATTTGCTGTTGCCTTGCCGGTTCCATGGTAGTCGTGAATCGAACCGCCGCAGGAATAAACAAAATTGATTCCTTTACAGCAATCCATGCTGCTACCACCGCCAAGCCCAATGAGTAAATCAGGTTTTGAAATTGCGGCTTGTCTAACCCCCGCGTCTACCATCGCGGAAGTCGGGTTTTCACCAAAATCATGAAAGCAGGAAAAGGTGATTCCCGCCTCACTCAATGACTTTTCCGCCATCGCGTGATGGCCAGCTTCCATGATTCCACGATCACTAACAATCAAAGCTGATGTAGCACGAAGGGATTTTGCAAGTTCACCCAGTTCCGATAGTTTTCCTTCGCCAAAAATTAGGCGTGTTTGATGCTGCGAATCGAAAGGTTGCATGGAGGTAGATTAGGGGGATCTTGTGGGTGAATAATTGTCGATTTTCAACCGAACGGAGCCTCAATTTGAGGCGAGGGGAGGTTTAATTTCGGATGCCGGTTAGATCCAATTCATCGTGCATCTCTTTTTGTAACGCGATCAGTTGCTCGAATAATTCGTCAACGATCGCAGCATTATCCGCATCTCCCGCGAGGTCGTGCATCTCCAATGGGTCTTCTTCGATGTTATACAGTCGAACCAGAGGTGCTTCGGGGTAAACAATTAACTTGTGGGTTTTTGTTCGGATACTTCTTTGCTTTTGCAGATAGCAACCATAGATGGATTCGTATTGACTCTGCTTGCCGTTAAGAAGCGGTAGTAAACTGTTGAACTCGACGTGTGCCGGCTTGTCTACCTGAGCCAACTCGAGCGTTGTTGGCATGACATCTTGCAAGTAAATGGGCTCGCTGATCGACACTCCAGCCTCAACCGCAGGACCGCTAACGATGAATGGGACGCGAACACTATGGTCGTACATGTTCTGTTTGCCGAACAGTCCGTGTTGTCCGACCGCAAGACCGTGATCTGCGGTGAAGAAGATCCACGTGTTGTCTGCCTTCCCCGATTTTTCAAGAGCGGAGAGGATTCGTCCAATCTGTGCATCCATATGAGTAATCAGCGCATAGTACTCGCTGCGATGTACCTGTACCGCTTTGCTCGTTCGAGGGAACGGCGCTAACCGCTCGTCTCGAAGCGATTTTCCGCACCCTATCGCATCAGCAAAGGGATAGAGCGGTTGGAAGTTTTCGGGAATGGCGATTTGATCCGCCGGATAACGATCGACAAAAGACTGTGGTGCTTGCCGAGGATCATGAGGTGCGTTGAAAGCGAGGTACATAAAGAACGGAGATGGATCATTCTGCGCTTCGCTTAGAAAATCCTCGGCATGGTTCGCAACGACTTCGCTCCAGTGTGTTCCCCCTTCCCAGAAACCCCCAAATTTTGGATCGGAGGGCGACCACGGATCGTTTCCCTCTGGTAATGGGCGGTTGTAGCCTAGTTCAACAGCTTTGGGCATACCCGGACGGATGTCTCTCGCGACGTCAAATGCTTTCTCTGCGTTCGCACGGCAATGCCACTTTCCAGTCATGTAAGTGCGATAGCCAGCTCGTTTTAAGTGTTCACTCCACCATCGTCCTTCAGAACGCTCTTTCTCACTCTGGCCGTGAATTGCATTGGCGTTCCAGACAAATCGTCCTGAATTGAGCATGGTGCGACTGGCGATGCATACAGCACCACTCCAAGATCCCATGTTATACGCGTGAGTAAAAGTTGTACCTCGTTTTGCAAGTGCATCTAAGTTTGGAGTTTCAAGCTCATGGCCACCCAGTGCGCGGATCGTATTGAAGCACTGATCGTCAGCAAAGATGAATAGGATGTTAGGCTGTTTATCTTCGGTGCTCGCGCCTGAACAGTCCTTAATAAGGAAAAGGCTTGTCAAGAAAAGAGCGATCAGGCTGGTTGCCGATGTGGCGAATCTTAAGAGTTGCATCATTGAACTTAATATGTGGGCTGTTCGATTATCTGCCAAATTCTATCCGAGATTAGGTAGCTGGTTGACGCGGTAGATAGAGATCAATTTGAGTTTCTTCGAAGATTCGATATTTCACGCCGCATTTCCATAGGTGGAAATAAGGTCCGAGAGGATCCGCTAGATTTGTCTCTTCACGATAGAAGGGCCACATTAAATAATCGCGGAGCATTGGGTCACACGCAATGAAGTAGTAGGCAGGACGCAGCGCGGTCGCGATTGAATTAACTTGAATTTGATCCGTGATCTCACCGCAGCGGTGAATGCTCCGAAGAAATGTGGAGTGCTCGGATTTATTCTTGGGGTGTTTGGGTGGGATTCCTTCAAGAACTCTTACCGTGATCTCTGCACCGAGGGATTCAAGAACCGTCTCAAGGCCAGCATGCTCAGCCATCGAATGAAGGCCCTGAATCCATTTTTTGCCGATGGTTTCAGCTTGCATTGGGGAAATGGGTGCGGGTCGTCTGACCACGAAGTAGGCATCTCGAACACCATCTGGCCGCCTGTCATTACCCGCGACGACGTAAAGTTGTTCCAGTCGTTGAGTGAGGTCGTTTTTTCTCGGGTCGTTCAGGAAGATTTCTTGCGTTTCCTTACCATCTGGCCTGAAACACTGAAACAGCCCGATGAGTGAGTCGGGACCTGACGTTTCTTGCTGTTGGTTTCCTGTCAAACGGTGGCAATGATCGATGAACTGTTCAAGATTCATTCGTGTTTTCTCTGAGGCAGCTTATGGTTTTTGAGATATCGTTGACGGTTGGTTTCAGCGACAGCGAGAACACGTCGAGAGCACCGGTCGCAGGTTGTACGGTTATCAATAGCGTTAGGTTTGTGCTACGGCCGAGGGCGTGTAGCCCCTGCAGTAGTATGGTGAGCTTGCAAGTCGGACAGGTTTTATCGCGTTGGTGAGGTGAGGGCTATCTCGGGTTGTGTCGATCTTCAGATTCAGCCCACAATACGAAACGGGGGCGGCTTAAGCAGGATGTTGGTCAAGCTTCCCTTTTTTTGAGCCGATTTTTTTCCTGTGACGCTCAGCGTTGTCAGGCTGCAATCGGCCACATGAGTTAGTTCCCAACCGAAGCGTCGAAATCAATTATCCTCCTCTGAGGCAAACTAAGTTTTGAATGTCGTTTTACTGCATTGCCATTACGATCGGGGTGGAGTCACGACTGTTGTCTTGAATCAAATAAGTAGTCTGCTGCGTGACCCGAAGGTTGAGCGAATTTATCTGATCTCATCCGGTCGTTCTTCAGGACTGCCTCGGGAGTTTGCGAGTCGTGTTCATTCTCTATCCCTTGAGTCATTGGAGTACGATCAGGAAGTCTATGATTGGGATGCAACACGAAAACGAATACAAGACATCAGTGACGAACTACTGGGATTGTTGCGGTCTGAGCAACTTTCGCCCGACACGACTCTTTTGCATTGGCACAATCATTCGCTCGGAAAAAACACAGCGACTCCCGGGGTCGTCAGTCGCATGGCGCTCGCGGGTTGGAGGACATTGCTTCAGATACATGATTTTGCGGAGGACTTTCGTCCCGCCAACTACGCCGCTATCGTTCGTTCAATCGGTGCGGATGATTCGATTCGTGTTGACCAATACCTTTACCCGAACGCGCCGCAGATTCATTATGCTACTTTGACGCGATCAGACGGTGAGATCTTAAAAGAGTGGGGAATACCCGAGGAGCGGGTATCTGTCTTGCCGAACTGCGTCGATATTTCTTCCACTGATCCAAGTTGCAACGCAGAAGAAAAAATGGAGTCTCTCGCGCGTGTGCGGCAAAGCTTTGGGATTCCTTCTGATTCACGTTGGTCTATCTACCCCGTTCGTGGAATTCGCCGGAAAAATGTCGGGGAGTTCTTGTTGCTAAGCCAATTGAGTGATGACGATCAGTACAACGCGATCACGCTTCGACCGACGAGTCCTTTAGAAAAGAGATCTTATGACCGATGGAAATCGGTCGCTCAAAGTCTTGCACCACGGACCATCTTTGATGCTGGGGAAAGGTCTGAGGTGAGTTTTCGTGATAACGTGCTTGCCAGTGACAATGTCATCTCGACGAGTGTGGCTGAAGGGTTTGGGATGGCCTTTGTGGAGCCTTGGTTGTATGGCCGCAGTGTGATTGCTCGAAGGCTTAACACGGTAGTGGCTGACTTTGAAGATTCTGGTATGGATTTATCGCGATGCTACACGAGTCTACCGGTCTTTTCGGATCGCGAATGGATCAGTGACTGTCTGATTTCGTGGAAATTGAGTTTCCAAAAAGCCTGGGAGCAATTACCAGAATCAATGCGTCCGGCTGTTACTGAAATTGATTTGACAGCTGGGGTCGTAATTGACGCACAGGAAAGGATTGATTTCGCATTGCTCACACCAAAGCTCCAAGCAGAGATTTTGGAGCGATGTTGTCGCGATCATGGTTTTCTTCGCGAATTGCGAAATAGCCTTCCAGATTTGACCCGCTCACTACGCGAGCCTGGTAGGCCTCATGTTGTGACCAAGAATGTGCAGTGTTTACGTGATCAGTTCGGCTTCGATTCAAATCAGCAACGACTAATTGCATGCTACGAGCGTTTAATAAATCAGCGATGTGAGGGGAATCTTGAATTATGCGATGGCAAAAGAAGAATGATGGATTTGGTCCTGACGCGTCAAAACTTTTTTCCTTGTAGAACAGAAGAGGATTTGTGATGAACGCTTCAGAATGGATGTTGCCGATCCTTCAAGAGCGACAACCGTTGTTACCGCTGGATTCAAAGATCCGTCCCAAATTTCAATTATTGGACGGTTTGCGAGCGATCATTTTTGATATCTATGGCACGCTGATTGTCAGTGGTAGTGGAGACGTTGGTTCCGTTGATCAAACCGATCGCTCACAGGTCATTCAGCGAGCGATGCAGTTTGTGGGGGTCGAGGAGCGTCTTGATCGCCCTGTTATGTGGTGCGACTTGCGTCGTGTCATCGAGCGGATGAATGCGGAGAGAAAGTCAGATGACTGCATCAGTCCGGAGATTGACGTGGTCGCCGCTTGGCGGCGGGTCGTTGACGAACATGGATGGACAGCAGAGGAGCAGGATGTTGCCACATTGGTCCGGTTGGCCACTTACTTTGAAGCGTGGGCGAATCCAACTTGGCCTATGCCCGGGGCGAGTGATTTGATCCATAGGTTATCTTCCTCAGAGATTGCTCTAGGGATCATTAGTAATGCGCAGGTTTTTACGCCGTTGTTGGTTGAGGATCTATTGTTTTCAGAAAAAAATCGCCCACCAGTTTTTCAACCTGATCTTTGCTTTTTTTCTAATCGATTTCGACATTCCAAACCTGGTCCTCGACTGTTTAATGCGTTGGCTAATGCCCTGCAAAGAAGGGGTATTCTTCCCCAAGAGGCTCTTTATGTTGGAAATGACATGCTCAATGATGTTTGGGGGGCATCGCAGGTGGGGATGCGAACGGCTTGGTTCGCCGGTGACAGGAGAAGCCAGCGGAGGCGTTCGAGCGACCCGAGGTGCTGTGAGCTTTCTCCAGATCTTGTCCTAACATCCCTGCCGCAGTTGCTAGAGTGTCTTAAACTCCCTTAGGACAGCTGATTGACTGCTCAATGAAGGGGCAGAGTGCGATTAGGGTGATTCGCCTGCGTCGAGATTCGACCTTCGCACTACATCGGCAATGCAATCACGATTCGCACTCCTCTAATCTTTTTCAGCGATATGGGCGTTAAAATTGGTTTCGTCGGTACAAGGTTCGCCGGTACGGATGGCGTCTCCCTCGAGAGTGCAAAATGGGCTCAGGTTTTGTGGGATCATCGTCACATTAGTCACTGGTATTCAGGACTTAGTGACCGAGACGAGGCGACTTCGATGGTTGTTCCTCATGCCTATTTTGGACACCCAGATATTGCTTGGATTAATCGTCATGCATTCGGAACGAGAACCAGGACTCCGGATGTGACTCAGCGTATTTACGCGTTAGCCGATTATCTGAAGGGGACTCTTTACGAATTCACACGTCGTTTTGACCTCGATCTTCTGATTGTTCAAAACGCACTGTGTATCCCGATGAATCTGCCGCTGGGTGTAGCGTTGACTCATTTCATCGCTGAGACTGGGTTTCCAACCATCGCCCATCATCACGATTTTTACTGGGAGCGGGATCGTTTCAGCGTCTCTGCGGTGACTGATCTTCTCTGGATGTCCTTCCCACCCGCTCTCCCGCAGATCCAGAATGTGACGATCAACTCTTTTGCTCAAGAAGATTTGGCACACCGTCGAGGTGTCTCATCGATTCTTGTGCCAAATGTCTTGGACTTCGAAACTGAGCCAGAACCAGCTGATAGCTATGCGAAAAATTTCCGAAAAGATATCGGTTTGCGCGAGGATGATATTCTTTTTCTTCAGCCGACCCGGGTGGTTCCGCGAAAAGGAATTGAGCATGCCATTGCGCTGGTCGCGGCGCTGCGTAATGATCGCTGCAAGCTAGTGATCTCTCATGCCAGCGGAGACGAAGGCGATGAGTACCTCGTTGCGCTCACGGAATTAGCCGAGTCTCAAGGTGTGCAGTTAATCATGTGTGACAAGCTTGTTGACGAAAAACGCGGGCTGACCGCTGATGGAAAGCGAGTTTATACGCTTGCCGACGCGTATTCTCAGGCCGATTTCATTACTTATCCAAGTATCTATGAGGGTTTTGGGAATGCCCTGTTGGAAGCGTTTTATTATCGCAAGCCGGTTCTTGTTAACCGTTATTCCATCTTTGTGGCTGACATTGAGCCCAAAGGAGCAAAGGTCATTGCGATGGATGGCTATCTCACCAAAGATGTGGTTCTAAAGGTTCAGAGAATCATCGACGACCCAAACTATCGCGAAGAGATGGTGAACTTCAACTATGAACTGGGTAAGTCGTTTTTCAGTTACAGTGTCTTGCGAAGAAAGTTGCGAGCTTTGGTTACCAATTTCACGGGGCAGGATCAACTCTGAGAAGGACCGACTCTGAGTAAGGTCATCTACCTGGTGATCACCCTGAAAAGGCATTTTGATGGATAAGCAGACACAAGATTTGATTCAGTCCATTTACGGTGCTCAGCCAGAAGAGTTAGTCAGCGGAATCGAACAGCTTTTGGGCGGTCGTGATCTAGGAAGTCCGTCAGGGCAAGATTTGTGGACTGAAAAAGATGTCGTCTTGATCACTTATGCCGATCAGGTTCGTTCACCTAAATTATCACCCCTGCAGGCGCAGCGTGAGTTTCTACTCGACCACCGATTGGATGAATTACTGAGTTGCGTTCATCTGTTACCGTTCTGTCCCTACACAAGTGACGACGGTTTTTCCGTCGTTGATTATTTGGCGGTTGATCAAGCATCTGGCTCGTGGAGTGACATCGAAGATCTTGGGCAGTCGTTTGATCTAATGTTTGATCTGGTATTGAACCATGCTTCACAGAAGAGTGAATGGTTTCAGGAATTTCTTGCTGGTAATCCAGCCTATAGCGACTTTTTTATCACGATGGATCCGAAGACGGATTTATCAGAGGTCGTGAGGCCACGTAGCTTACCACTGCTGACTGAATTTAGTTCCGATACCGGCAGGAAGCACATTTGGACTACCTTCAGTGCCGATCAGGTGGATCTAAATTACGCAAATCCTCGTGTAATGCTTCGAATGCTGGAGATCCTCGTTGAATACGCTCGACGCGGCGCTCGGGTGATACGGCTTGATGCGATCGCATTTCTATGGAAGGAAGTGGGGACGAGTTGCCTTCATCTTCCGCAGACTCATGCGGCGGTTAAGTTGATGCGGCGTCTCTTGGATCTTGTGGTTCCAGGAACGCTACTGCTAACTGAGACAAATGTTCCGCATGCTGAAAATCTTAGCTATTTCGGTAATGGCTCAGACGAGGCGCATATGGTTTATCAATTTAGCCTTCCGCCACTGATCATGGATGCAGTCCATAGTCATGACACGTCGATCTTGAAACGATGGCTGAGTGAGTTGCAGCCACCAAGTAACAAGACAACTTTCTTCAATTTCACCGCCTCCCATGATGGTATTGGTGTCAGGCCTTTGGAGGGAATCATTCCTGAGCATCGGATTCAGGAATTGGTTGATGTCGTTAAGCAAAGAGGAGGCATGGTCAATACGCGTAGGGTGGCTGACGGTGTCGATCGCCCCTACGAGCTTAACCTCACTTACTTGAGCGCGGTGACTGGAGGTGATTCTGAGGAAGATTGGAAGCGAGTCAAACGATTCCTTGCGACTCAGGCCTTGATGCTTTCTATGCAAGGTGTACCTGCAGTGTATTTTCATAGTTTGGTCGGGAGCCCAAATGATTATGAGGGTGTTCGAGTGTCAGGGCAGAATCGACGAATTAACCGGCACAAATATAATCGAGGCGAATTGGACGTCGCACTTGCAGACGCTAACGGTACGCAGCGACGGGTCTTTGACGGTTACCGTCGTTTGCTTGAGATCAGAACGAGACAGCCAGCATTCCACCCGTCAGCCTCTCAAGAAGTGATTGATTTGCCAACAAATGGAATGATTGGATTGAGACGTACCGCTGAGAATGGTGAGACTCTTCTTGCGCTCATTAACCTCACCGACCGAGCGACAGTCATTGAATCCGATCTAATCGGCCGGGGAACGTACTACGACGAAATCTCTGAGGAGAGGATTTACAAACAACAGCCGATTGAGATGTCTCCATACCAAGTTCGTTGGCTAACTGCTGAATAGCTAGCCGTTGATGCCGAGTGCCTATGGCTGTTGAGAGGATTCAATGAAGGCGATAATTTCAAAGATTTCGTCTTTCGTGTATTGATCTAGTAACGCCTTCGGCATCATCGAGATTGCCGACGGTGCCATGACTTCAATGTCATCCTGAAGGATCGTGATTGGTTCGGTTGCTTCAGGATTCGTCATCAGAACAACTTTGTCGTTATCTTCGCTGATGCGAATGCCCGTTAAGGTTTGCCCGTCCACCGTCAGGATTTTCTGCATTTGGTAAGCTTCGTCTACTCGGTAAGAAGGTTCGAAGATTTCTCTAAGCAGCTCCTTGCGGTTTCCTTTCCATTTAGCAACCACTTTCGATAGATCTGGTCCGATCACACCACCTTCACCAGCAAGGCGATGGCATCCCCTGCAGGAGGCTTCGTTAAAAAGATTCGCTCCGATCGAAGTTGTTCTCCCGCGAACTCCGGCGTCAACTTCTGCTTCTAGATCCTGAACGGTCCAAGAATTGACAAACGATCGATTGTTTCCAATCGGATTGGCTGGTTCCTGTGGATCGTTCAGCCATTGGTCTAAATCTTCGACGACCACCATCACTCCATACATCCGGTACCAATGTTGGGGGAAGGTGCAAACGTAGGGGTATTCGCCAGGTTCAGAGGGTGCGTCAAAAGTTAATCTGACCTGTGCGTCAGACGCGACCATATCCGTGGCGTATAAAACATCATCGGAGTCAGGGACGTATGCCAGTCCACTTGCGCCACCGGTGGGACCTGCATTCAAGCCACTCTGTGCAACCGGTTTTAATTTTCCTGGTCGGGTGATGACTAAGTTGTGGGGCATTAAGTCATGGTTTTCGAGAACGATCTGTATTGGTTTACCAGCTTGAACAGCAAAGAATGGCACGTCATATCGCATCTCTTCTTCAACTGTTCGTATCCGGATCATCCGAACGGTGACGGCATCCAAGCGTTTTCGGAAGTCTTTCGCTTTGCTTGAGCCAAGCATGCTAAGAGATTGGTCGGCGAGTTGCATGGCATTAGTAAACGCGTTACTCGTTCTTTCTTCCGCAGGTGTTTCTTCTGCGTACTTCACAAGTAGTTCGGCTAACTTTTGGTTTGCTGCCTCGGGGCGATCCTGTTTCGGGATCGTTAGTAGTGTGTTTACCGAAGCATCGCGGAGTGCGTTGTTTTCAAATGATTGGATAAGCATTTCGTACCGTCTTTGCGATTGCGTTTGGGCGTAGCCCATTGCCTTGATGGCCGCAATTTGAACATTCAGGTCAGTTGAGTGATTGAACGCAGCAATGATTTGTTCAAGGAGAGCATCTTTGATGTCTTGATCAATCGAGTACTGAAAAGCATTTAGGAGTGAAGTGAGTTGTGCAGGGGATTTTTTCGCCTCCGCAAAACAGCTACTGCCACCCTCCGAAGCACAGAGAGCTGCGAAGGCCGCGACTCTCTCATATTCGTTACTCGAACTAGAAGATGCCTCAAAGATGGATCGCATCTCCATTAGCTCAGATTTTGGTTGCCCGATTAGTAGCTCAATCAGTTGCTCCGCAGTTTTGATTTGTTCACTGGTTTTAGTTTCAAGATTGGAAATCGATTCCGTCACTATTTGAGTTGTGTTTTTGCTAAGCAATTTGCTTAGGGAGGAAATTGCTTCTAATCTGAATTGAGCGGTCATGCCCGGTCTTGTCAAAATTGCTTGATAGACGGGAATGTATTTTGGATCGGTTGCTTCGCGTTCAACCATTAATAGTCGTTGGTTGTCCAAACGCTTCAACTGGTAGGCAACCACACGTGGACTCTTATCCAAAAAGATTTTGGGTGGCTCGGGTTTAGTGATTTGTAATTCATTGTGGTGATGGTGTTCCTGAGCCACGGAAACGCTAGCCATTAACGTCAAGATGATTGAAGAGAGGATCGCGTTTTTTTGCTTACTATTCATCAATGGGACACACAAAAAGAAGATTTTAACCGAGACGTATCCGCCGGTTCTTGGAAATCCTCAGGCTTTGGTAGCCTGAGGCGTCACCTAGAGCATGATTCAATCAGCTTGAAAGTACTTCTTGGTAATTGAAAGCGACGATTCTATTGTTCCAGTCGCCGCATTGTCTCGTCGAGCGTGTACTGCAAATAATCATCAAGGTCCTGATCAAGAACACCGAGTGCCAACTCGATGGCATCGTCTCCCTGAAGGAAGCTGACTGCCCTGACACCCTCGAGGCGAACGCGAGGGTGTTCGTCTTGGATGCTCTTTTCAAGCAGTTCGACGTGATTAGGTATTTCATTGATCCAGAAGGAAAGGACGCGAGTGGCCGCCGCTCTTGCCCGATGGTCGTTGGATTGCAGTAATCTCTCCAGAAGATTTGCATTGATCTGATGATGTGTTTGGTGCAACCAAAGTGTTTCTAGTAGATGGTGCTCATAATTTTCATCATCCTTTGCAAGGCCATCGGACCAAACCGCCAGTGCTTGCATGACTTCATTCGTGTCTCGCTGAGCGAGTTCACGACGGGCTCGATAGCGTGTTCTGTCTTCGGGAACCTTGAGTAATTCAAGTAACTTCTCAATTGGCTGCCCGTCGATCTTCGCGGGCTCAAGAACGGGCCGAGTTTTATGCTTCAGACGCCAGATGCGTCCGTGGCTGCGATCTCGGTTAGGCTCACGAAGGTTATGCTGTAAGTGTCCAATGAGGGCATTGTGCCAATCCACGATGTAAAGCGTTCCATCGGGTGCTATCTGCACATCGACAGGTCGAAAGTTACCGTCATCGCACATCAGTAAAGGTTCAACTTCCACTCCGACGAAACCGGACCCCTCTTCGCGGACCTCGTGATTCAGGATACCGCGATCACCAATACAGTTAGTAACGAGAAAGTTGCCCTGCATTTCAGGTGGGAAATGCCGACTCGAGACCATTGCACAGCCCCCGAGTGGTCGCGTCCGTTTGGGGTAGAAGGTGGGGAACTTGTATGCTGGATCGCCACCGGTGGTGGAGGCGATTCTCCTGTGTTGGCTACCGCCAGGGTGCTTCAGGGGGTAGTCGATTCGTCCCGTAAGTGGGGCGGCCCAGTAGCTGTGCCCTGGGGAAGCATCGCCGATGAAGTTTTGGCCCCATCGATCGAAAACATGACCCCACGGATTTGCGAAAGCGAAATTACAGAATGCAGAGAGTTGGTGCGTCTTAGGATGGTGACTCCAAATGCCCGCTTCTGACATACGGGTGAGTCCGTAAGGGCTTTCAACCTGAGAAAATTTGAACGTTCCCTCTTGGAAGTAGAGGTTACCGCCTGGTCCCCATTCAAACGCTGCGATTCCGTGGTGGGAGTCTGCCGAGTCAAATCCAAATAATGGGCGTGTGCGGGAATCGGCTACATCATCTCCATCGGTATCTTGGGCAAAGATAATGTCAGGCTGTTCCGCTATGTAAACTCCACCATTACCGATTTCAAATCCAGTTGGTTGATGCAGTCCATCGATGAAAACCTTGCACTCATCAGCGGTCCCATCTCCATTACCGTCTTCAAGGATGAGAATTTTGTCGTCAAGTTTGGATTTGGGTTTCCACTGGGGGTAGGACTGCATGGTGGCGACCCATAATCGACCTTTGTTATCGAAGTTAAGTGCCACTGGATTTGCGAGTTCAGGAAATTGCTCTTCGGAAGCAACCAGTTGGATTTCAAAGTCCGGATGAATTTTAAAGAGCTTCGCTTGTTCTTCTGCAGGTAAGTAATCCAACGATCCGAGCTTACCTCGCTTCGCATTCGGGTCATCAGGACCACCGACATTAGTCTTGGGTTGGATAAAAGGTAGCGTGTTTGAGTCGTCAACTATTTCAGATAGGGGGTTTCCCTTCGCAAGTTGCCAAATCCTTTGATCACGGTTCGACGTCATTTGATCGAGGATTTCTCGTTCACGTTCCATGACATCGGTGTTGTTGTAGGTGCCGTCACTGCCCGCTTTGCCTCGCGTACCGTAGATCGAGTATCCATTGACCGCTCGGTATCGATGCCACCAATGAAAGTTCTTGTCATTGATCTCGCTGACAAGTCGTTCATTGATGGGCTGAACATCATTAGTGCCAAATAACGCCTGATCTAAAATTGACGCAAACTCGCGGTAGCCAGCAGCGTTCAGATGGCAGCCATTCAAGGTGAGGCGGTCTTTGCTGGCTTCAAATAGATGTTTCGTCGGCGTGAAGACATCAGCAAACGGGACTTCGCATTCCATCGCGACTTCTTTCAACGCCTCGCAGTACATCACCAAACGCTCGTTGTGCTGGTCGCCGTTGGGTAGACTCGGATCTCCGGTGTTCTCAAATGCGATCGGAGACACCAATGCTACTCTTGGAGTGCCTTTTCCATAATCCTTGGACCGAGTTTCGTTCACCAAGCGAGTTAGGTCGGCTTTGAATTTGGATACGCCCTCGGATCCCGCAAAGGATTCGTTGTACCCGAAGAAATACAGAATGACTGAAGCTTGACTGTGACTCAAATGTTGATCTGGTTCACCAAAGTTTTCCGAACGAATTCTCTCGAACGGTTCATCACCCGGGAACGCTAGGTTTCGAACGACAAGGTTGTGGTTCGGGAAGCGTTGGTGCAAAAGCGATTCCCATTCATTGTGGTGCTGGAGCCTTTCAGCAAGAGCGTTACCTACTAGGCAGATGTGATCCCCTTTCTCGAGTGATAATTCGACTGCATTGCATGAAATGCAAATGATGGTCAGGGCAACGGTTAAAAAGAGTTTTGCAGATCGATGCAACATGATGATTTCTTACAGTCTCGTCTGGGGCGTCGCTGGTTAGCGAAGTTTTAGGATGCCGACTGGCTTACGGAATGTAGTATCTTAACGGTTGCCGCCACGGCTTGGTATCGCCGAGGTGACCTCACCTCCTGTCCTGATCCCTAGCTTGAAAATCGAATTATTTCCGCCACGTTCAGTAACCGTTAAAAAAATGTCATTGGAAACAAAAATTGCCGACTACGGCGATGCTCATGACTCCAAAGCGATCATCTCATTAATGCGAGAGTATGCAAAGATTGAGGGATGTGATCGCGACGATTTGGAAGCATTACCTCGATTGCTCTCGGAGTTAGACCAAGGTTTTAGTGTTCTTGCGTATCAAGAAACGAATCCGGTAGGGCTGATCAACTGTTTCTATGGCTTTTCGACCTTTGAATTGCGGACAGTGGTTAATATTCACGATGTTATCGTTACGGAATCGCATCGCAGACGCGGTGTGGCTGGGAATATGTTGGCTCGCGTCGAGGCCGAAGGTCGCTCTCGCGGTGCTTGTCGGCTCACACTAGAGGTCCTCGCTGACAATGTATTTGCGAAGCGAGCATACCAGAAATTTGGTTTCGGTCAGGATCCATCTCATCCGGGTATTGAGACTTACTTTATGCGTAAGCAATTGTAGGTTTTGCGTTCAATCGAGATGCATCGCTTTACTGCGTCCTGAAACAGAGTTCGTGATGAAGCCCCTGCGATATCCAATAAAAAACCTCCTGTGCCGTAAAAGTTGGCTAGGAGGTTTTTCAGTTCAACGATTTGAGACCGCTGCTTCTAGGGCTCTGAGCTTGTACAGTTTTGAGCTTGTACAGTTCTGAGCGAGTGGTGCGACCTAAAGGGCAAGCAGAAGCCGGCTTGGGGCCTCCAGGAATCCGATGACATCGTTCAGGAACCGTGCGGCGGTTCCACCGTCAACTAAGCGATGATCATAAGACAAGCTTAGAGGCATCATCAGTCGAGGTTGGATCGAATTATCCGGCATCACAACTGGGAGTTTTCTGCTACGACCGACCAGCAGGATTGCAACTTCGGGTACGTTGACAATCGGAGTGGAATATTGGCCGCCTATTGCACCCAAGTTGCTAATGGTGAAACTACCACCGCGGAGGTCACTAACGCCAAAGTTGCCGCTTCGTACTTTACCCGCCATCTCGGCGAGTGATCGCGTGATCTCAGGAATGCCCATCATGTCTGCATTCTTCATCACGGGCACGACTAAGCCACGATCGGTGTCTACCGCGATGCCAACATTCACATAATCTTTATAGATGATCTGATCGTTTTCTTGATCAATCACGGCGTTGATCGCCGGATGGTGACGCAGTGCAGTAGCAATTGCCTTAATCAGAAAAGGCATGGTGGTTAGTTTAAGGCCTTGAGCTGCATAGTCGTCTTTGCTGCTTTGGCGCAGATGCTCTAGGTCGGTGATGTCCGCATCGTCAAAGTTTGTGACTCTTGGAACCGCTGACCAACTCGCATGCATTTGGTTGGCAATGGTCTTGCGAATGCGGTCCATTCGCTCGACCCTGATTGGACCATGTTCATCCGATCCGTTTGGAGCAGGTTTGTTTGCGGCCGACGATTCCGTCTCAGTGGCCGGAGCCGGATTGGGGGTTATTGCTGCCGATGGCGCGGGTGACGCAGCTGAGGTTTGGTTTGAGGCTCGGACGACTGAAAGAATATCGTCACGAGTGATACGACCTCCATCGCCAGACCCTGGTACGCGGCCTAGGTCGACCCCAACCTCCCTCGCAAATCTTCGGATTGCTGGTCCAGCAGCAATGACTTCATCCGATGCGCTGGATGCGGTCGCTGGTGGCGCTGCCGTGGGCGCTGGTGGGTTCACTGGTGGAGCCGCCACAGGGGCTGGTGGTGGGCTAACGGGTTGAGGAGCCGGAGCAGCCTCTGTGGTTGGTGCAGGAGTGGGCGTGGGCGCTGCCGGAGGATCAGGCTCAGGAGCTGGTTCGGGCTCGGCTGGGGCTGCAGCCTCCGGTGCGGGTGACGTCTCTGCTTTGGGCTCACTACCAGAGGAATCCGCTTCGAGTTCAAGGATTAAGCCGTTGATGGCTACCGTGTCACCTTCGCTTATCAAGATTTTGGTGACTTTGCCCCCGACGGATGCCGGAACCGTGACGGTTGCCTTGTCGGTTTCCATCTCGACAATGTCTTGACCCTTTTCAATCGTGTCCCCCACAGCCACGAAGATTTCAAGGACATCTCCGGATTCAATACCGTCACCGAGGTCAGGGAGTTTTACTTCGATAGTCATTCAGTGTTTTCGTTATTCAAAAGGCACGTGGATACAGGTTGTCTCGCTAGAAGGTGAAGCGATGAATTTACCCTGTGTCAAATTGATCAAGTTTATTCTTATCGAGTGCGAAGAATTCAACGCACCCTTAAGCGAAATAGGGGTTTGGCTTTTCGGCGTCATAGCCGAGTTGGCTGATGGCATCCTGAACATCTTTGGGTTGCAGAACATCCGCTTTGGCGAGGCGACTGAGTGCTGCGATCGTGATGGATTCCGCATCAACTTCAAAGTGGCGACGTAAGGACTCTCGAGTGTCGCTGCGGCCCATGCCGTCAGTACCGAGCACAAAGTAGTCTCCTGGAATCCAAGGAGTAAGTTGTTCGGCAAGTGCACGGACGTAATCGCTGGCAGCGATGAACGGTCCTTCTGCTCCATCGAGGATTTCTTCCAAGTAACTTTTCTTTGGAGTTTCTGTTGGGTGGAGCATGTTCCAGCGATCACAATCGCCGGCCTCACGACGCAATTGTGTGTAGCTCGTAACACTCCACACGTCGCTGGCAACATTGAATTGTTCAGCTAGGATCTCTTGGGCCTTCAGGACACCATTAAGGATCGCTCCGCTGCCAAACAGTTGGACTCTCGCTTTGGGGTTATCAACCTCACGACTGCGATAACGATACATTCCTTTGATGATGCCGTCTTCGCATCCTTCGGGCATTTCAGGGTGATCATATGGTTCGTTTTCGCACATCAGGTAGTAGATGCACTCTTCACCATCCTCATACATGCGTTTCAAGCCTTCCATGATGATTACGACCGTTTCGTAAGCGAACGCTGGATCGTATGAACGCACCGTCGGGAATGCGATCGCATTGAGAAGGCTGTGGCCATCTTGATGTTGGAGTCCCTCGCCGTTGAGCGTGGTGCGACCCGCAGTAGCTCCAATAAGGAAACCTTTGGCTCGCATGTCCGCCGCGGCCCAAACCAAGTCACCAATTCGTTGGAAACCGAACATGCTGTAATAGATGAAGAACGGAATCATGTTAATCCCGTGCAAGCTGTAGGCTGTCCCAGCAGCATTGAAGCTACTCATTGAACCAGCTTCGGTAATTCCCTCTTCAAGGATCTGCCCGTCCTGTGCTTCCTTGTAATAGGTGATTTGTTCGGAATCGACCGGCTCATACAGTTGTCCGGCATGAGCATAGATGCCGAATTGGCGGAACATGCCTTCCATCCCAAACGTTCTTGATTCATCAGGAACAATGGGAACCATGTGTTTGCCGATTTTCTTGTCGCGACACAGAGCGATTAATGTCTGAACGACCGCGAATGTCGTGCTGATATTCTTATTCTCGAGTTTGCTGATCAGCTTGCGATACTCGTCAAGCGTTGGAACTTCCATCGTGGGATGAACGGTTGGACGGCTCGGTACGGATCCACCCAATGCAGCACGTCTTTCTTTTAGATACTTGATCTCTTGGCTGTTCTCGGGTGGTTTGTAGAAGGGTGCTTGCCCAACCTCCTCGTCACTGATCGGAATGCCGAAGCGAGTTCGGAACTCCAATAGTTCTTCTTCGTTCATCTTCTTCTGATTGTGCGCGACATTGCGTCCTTCACCCGCTTCGCCAAGCCCGTAGCCCTTGACGGTTTTGGCAAGGATCACCGTTGGTTTACCGTTTTTCAGTTCGGTTGCCATCTTGTAGGCGGCGTAGACTTTCTCAGGGTCATGCCCACCTCGCCGCATCTTTTCGAGACGCTCATCACTGTAATTCTCGACAAGTTTTAGAAGTTCTGGGTACTTGCCAAAGAAGTGTTCGCGGATGTAGCTACCGGGCATCCCCGTGTACTTCTGGAATTGTCCGTCAACGACTTCACCCATGCGTTTGACGAGTAAGCCGGAGGTGTCTTTTGCAAGAAGATGATCCCAGTCATCTCCCCAAACGACCTTGATCACGTTCCATCCAGCACCACGGAAGATCGACTCCAATTCCTGAATGATTTTTCCGTTTCCGCGAACTGGGCCGTCTAATCTCTGAAGATTACAGTTGATGACAAAAATCAGATTGTCAAGTTTTTCTCTCGCTGCAAGTCCGATCGCGCCGAGCGTTTCTGGTTCGTCACATTCCCCGTCACCTAGAAATGCCCAGACTCTTTGACCTGCAGTGTCTTTCAAACCACGATCGCGCATGTATTCATTGAAGCGAGCCTGATAGATCGCCATGATCGGCCCCAATCCCATTGAAACCGTGGGATATTCCCAGAAGTCGGGCATCAGCCAAGGATGGGGGTAGCTCGAGAGACCGCCGCCGGGCGATAGTTCCCGCCGAAAATTTTCGAGATCGTTTTCCGTCAGGCGACCTTCAAGATACGCGCGACTATACATCCCCGGTGAAGCGTGGCCTTGGAAAAAGATTGTATCGCCCGCATATCCGTTTTCACCTCTTCCTCGGAAGAAGTGGTTGCAGGCGATTTCATAAAGTGTTGCACTCGAAGCAAACGTACTAATATGACCACCGACGCCACCACCGCGTTTATTGGCTCGAACCACCATCGCCATGGCATTCCAGCGGACGATTGATTTGATGCGACGTTCGAGTTCTCGATTGCCCGGGAAGGGAGGCTGATCCTGCAGCGGGATCGTATTCACATAGGGGGTGCTGGTGTCTTCGGCGGACTGAATTCCTTCACTTGCCGCTCGATCACGCAGTTGTTCGATCAGGAATCGAACGCGATCTGGTCCTTTGCTCTTCAATACATAATCGAGTGAGGAGAGCCACTCTTGTGTCTCAGCAGCATCAATGTCGATGTCGGTGGTGCGTTGTTCCAATTCACCCAAGAAAGCATCGACTTCGGACTCTGCTGTAGCTTTCGATTCTGACATTCTGTTCTCGTTACTCGATATTGTGATGTCTTGTTTGTTAGCGATTCAATTTTGTAACCGCTTCAATTTGTATATTTCGGTTCTCCGAGTCTTCCTAACGTCAGAGCTCGGCCTGTGGTGCTTTGGTTACGTTGATACTGGGACGAAAAACGGGGACCGCTTCACCTCTAACTATTTTGTTTTATCGTCAAAGTCGCAGGCAGCAATTTGTGCTCCCAGTCTGAGGAGCAAGCAGTGCGTGCGAGGGGCGCATCCTTGCAATCTGAATACATCTTTATGCCCGCCCAAAATGGATTTCAGACGGCGATTACCGGTAGTTCTTGCCGGTGTTCGATGCATGAAGAGTAGCCGGATTGGGTGCAAATCGGCAAGGGCGGACCTGTCAGGCCGAGGCTTTCTGGCGGGATTCGCACCAGTGTGGACCACATTTACCGCGGTTCAGCTCTTGCGGGTGGTTGATGGATAGCCCTGAAGGGCTGCCTTGCGGCCTTGCTGGTCAGTCCCATCCCCTGCTACTGTAGTCAAAACCGTCAAATCCTCCATAGCGTCACACGAAGATTTGAAGTCGCAGTCAACGATCCAATGAGGCTTTTTTGTGAACGACTCTGATAAAAATTCCGTCATCGTCACTGAGTTAACCCGCTCCTATTGGATGGAGCTTGAGACGGTTCTAAATTACCTTGCCAACAGCACCAATCTTGATGGGGTTCGAGCAGAGGAGATCAAGAAATCCCTCGCCGCAGATGTTCAAGAAGAATTGAACCACGCGACGCAGATTGCTAATCGAATCAAGACGATCGACGGGCGGGTTCCTGGGAGTTTTGACTTTCAGGCGGTTCAGCAATCGATGCAGCCACCCACTCAATCTACTGATGTCGTCCATGTGATTAAGGGCGTGATCGACGCTGAGGAGGCCGCAATTGAACAATATGAAAAGATCATTCGGCTTTGCGATGGGTATGATTACGTCACTCAAGATATGTGTATTACCCTGCTAGCCGACGAACAGCAGCATCGCAGGGAATTTGTCGGTTTTCTAAAAGAGTACGAGAGTCATCAATCTTCTTAGAAAGATTCCCATGCCTGATCCGAGTGGCACCTCACCGACGAAGTTACCGCGTCACGCTGTCATCACTGGTGCGTCGAGCGGTATCGGCAAAGCTATCGCGATCGAGATGGCTCGACACGGGGCTCACCGGATCTTGGTCCATTATTGTTCCAACCAAGCCGGTGCTGAACAGACTGCCGCGGAGGTGGAGAGTTTCGGTGCCCAAGCGGTGCTTTGTAAGGCAGACTTGTCGATTAGCGATGACCGAGATTTCCTCGTTCATGATGCGTTTTCCAAGTTGGAGACCATTGATGCTTGGGTGAACAACGCGGGGGTTGATGTGCTCACCGGCGACACGGCGAGCTTGGAATTTGAAGAGAAGCTGGAACGACTGGTTGCGGTGGATCTGTTGGGAACCATCTCATTGTCTAGGCTGGTTGTCGATTACTGGCTTCGTCAGACCGATTGTCAGAGCGCACCAGCGATAATCTTCATTGGATGGGATCAGGCAACCGAGGGCATGGAGGGTGAAGCAGGGGAAATGTTTGGCCCTGTGAAAGCTGCCGTGATGGCCTACGCAAAGAATCTCGCCCAAAGCGTTGCGCCGCGGATTCGAGTCAATGCGGTGGCGCCAGGCTGGATTAGAACCGCTTGGGGTTCTGAGGTTGATGGTTACTGGGATCGTCGAGCGAAGCATCAATCATTGATGAGACGATGGGGCACACCGGAAGATGTTGCCAGAGCGGTTGTGTTCTTGAGTTCAGCAGAGAGTTCTTTTGTTACCGGTCAGGTTCTTGAAGTGAACGGTGGCTGGAACCGTCGGTACGAACGCGACGAGGATAGTTCGTCGTGATGAGTGATTGTTAGCAGAGTGACGAACTTGTGTGCATTGTTGGGTTACCTACCAACTGATTTTAGCCGCTGGATCGTTATTTCGATTGCTGAAATTAAAGCTCGAGATTTATTCAGTGTTTCTTGATACTCTGCCGTTGGGTCGCTATCCGCAACAACTCCGCAGCCAGCTTGGACATGTACTTTGCCTTCCCTAATCACCATTGTTCGCAGTGCGATGCATGTGTCCATGTTGCCGCGGTAATCGATATAGCCGACCGCGCCAGCGTAGGGCCCGCGACGATGGGGCTCAATGTCGTCGATGATCTCCATTGCGCGAACCTTTGGTGCACCCGATACCGTTCCGGCAGGTAAGCAAGCTTTCAACGCGTCAAAGGCGTCAAGATCTTTACGTAGAGTGCCTTGGACCTCGCTGCTGATATGCATCACGTGGCTATAGCGTTCAACAACCATAATCTCGGTTAACTCAATTGAGCCAAATTCAGCCACTCGACCAATATCATTCCGACCCAAATCGACTAGCATCACGTGCTCAGCACGCTCTTTTGGGTCAGCTAAGAGTTCCATTTCAAGCTGCTTGTCTTCCTTGTCAGTGCGTCCACGAGGCCTTGTGCCCGCGAGCGGCCGGACGGTTACTGTTCGATCTGCAACTCGACACATGATCTCCGGCGAACAGCCAACAAGTTCACAGTCGTGGGTTCGCAAGAAGAACATGAAAGGGCTCGGGTTCACGACCCGCAACGAACGGTAGATTTCAAATGGGTCAACATCGGTCTCGACTGTCAAACGCTGGCTCGGCACCACTTGGAAGATGTCGCCAGCTCGAATGTATTCGACGCATTTGATAACGGAAGCTTCGAAATCTTCTTGTGTGAAGTTTGACTTGATTTCCAGTGGTTGTTCTTTTGTATTGGCTGCCCAAAGGTCTGGATTCCATTCCGAAGGGCTGGATGTTTCTTTGGCGGCAAGCTTGCTCCGAGTGCTCTGTAGTTCACCCACCGCGTGGTCATAAGCAAGCAATGCTTCGTCGGCGGTTGAGACCTCGCGGCAATCTGCCAAATGAATGAGAGTTACCGTCTTGGCAACGTGATCGAAGACAACAAGTGTGTGGTAGAAAGAAAAATCAAGATCGGGCAGATTGCGATCGTCGTTTGGGGCATTAGGTAGATCTTCCACATAACGTACGACATCGTATCCCGCATAGCCAATCGCGCCGCCAACAAACGGCGGTAAGCCATCGAGTTCAGCCACGCGGTAGTGGAAGTTCGATCGGAATGCGTCGAGCGGGTCACTGTCAACACTTTGTTGAGTCTCGCCAGTCAACAGGTCTGTGATTTCAATATTCTCGCGGGTCGCTGAAAACCTTCGAATCGGGGAAGCTGCGAGGAAGCTGTAACGCCCGACCTTCTCTCCCCCCACAACACTCTCAAACAGGCAAGCGGGACCTCCGTCGTCCAAAAGGCGAAACGCTGTTACAGGCGTCAACGCATCACTCAACAGTTGGCTGTAGATCGGAACAAAATCATGTTCGGTAGCAAGCGTGATGAAACGTTGAGAGTCGGGTAGTTGCATGACTGGATAAACGTGTTCAGGGTTCGATGGGTTCCGAATTTGGTGATTTCAGAGCTCTGATCGAAAGGGTTGTGAATGGGGCGCGGTTTGGTGGCGGCGGTTTAGCGGCAATGCAACAGCAGTTTTATTTGACGTGATCGGTTTCGCAATTGAAGCCCGAAATATGACCACTATTCTCGGGCTGAGCCCAACGCCTAGGAACTGTCCCACGCTCCTAGTTTCGAACGATTTAGAAGTTGGGTGTAGGGGGGACCAACGGGTTTTTCGCCTCGGGGAGTCGTGTTTTAAGTTTCGGGTTTGCGTTTGAGCTAGCAAAAAAGCGCTTGATTCTACTCCGATCAACGCTTTTCTTGCTTTTGATTGGTAACATTCACGAGTTCGGACTCGGATTGGTCGATGACACATCAGCGTGCAAGCACTTGCGTTGACACCAAATTGGTCAGCGATAGAATCGCCCTAGAGCTTCCTTTTGCCCCTCTTTTGACTGGTTTGATGGATTGAAGTTGGCTCGAAGTCAGCTTGATCTGCGGTGGCTCCGGACGGGAAATGCAACATGAAATGTCAGTACTGCGAAAAGCCAGCGACCTTCCATATCACAGAGATAACCGAATCGACCGGTTCGCAAGTGATGCATCTATGCGAGGAGCATGCAAAAGGTTTCTTGCAAAAGGAAGAAGCCGATCCGGTTGCTTCAATCGCTAGTGCACTCGCAAAGCAGCTAGATTTGGGGCAAACCAAAAAGGAACTTGAGGAGCTTGATCGAAAGGCCTGTCCTGTTTGCGGGATCAGTTTCTTTGAGTTCCGCAACACGGGGCGTCTGGGATGCCCGTTCGATTACACGCATTTCGCGGCAGATCTCTTGCCCCTGATGACCAACATCCATGACTCCATTCAGCATGTCGGTAAACGACCCAAGAAGACCGCGGCTGCTGATTCTCAGGCCGTGATCATTCAATTGCGACGCGAAATGGAAGAAGCGGTGGAGCGAGAAGATTACGAGCGGGCGTCTGAGATTCGGGATGAGCTGAGAAGGATGGAGCAAGCCGAAGAAGGGATGGGTGACTCGTGAAGCGAAGTAGCGATTTTAACGAACTCGCCACACGCAGTGGTGAATGGATGCGGGGTACGGGTCCGGAGTCGGACATCGTTGTTAGCAGCCGTATCCGTTTGGCGAGGAATCTAGCTGATTTCCCCTTCATTAAGAGATGCAGCGATGAAGACCGAGTCAGTATTGAGAGGACTGTTCGCGCTAAAATGGAGCAATTCGCTAACTGGGATGAGGTGCATTACTACGATCTTGAGCAACTGCCAGAGATTGATCGCCAGTTCCTCGTGGAGAGGCAACTGGTGAGTCGCGAGATCGCCGAAGCCGATGGCGCAAGAGGTGTTGCGGTAAGTGCCGACGAGCACTTTAGCGTGATGGTTAACGAAGAAGATCACTTGCGGATTCAGGTGATGCACAGCGGTTTGGATTTGAAGACCGCTTGGAATCAAATCAATGAACTCGACGACCTGCTAGAGTCCGCCATCCTCTACGCCTTTAATTCTGAATTCGGTTACTTGACATCATGTCCGACCAACGTTGGAACGGGACTTCGTGTCAGCGTGATGCTGCACTTACCCGCTTTGGTGATTACTCGGCAGATCGAGAAAGTATTCCGAAGTATGCAACGCATTAATGTCACCGTGCGAGGACTTTATGGTGAAGGTTCGCAGTACAGCGGCGACTTCTATCAGGTGAGTAATCAAATCACTCTTGGGAGATCCGAGACGGAGTTGGTTGAGTTGGTCGGTGGTGATGTAGTTCCACGCATCATTGAGTACGAGCGAAAAGCTAGGGATTACCTTGTGAAAGAAGGCCAGCAAGATTTGCATGATGACGTGAGTCGAGCCTTGGGGATTCTTGGTACGGCAAAAAAAATTAGTTCTGAGGAAACCATGCATTACCTGTCGAAGGTGCGTTTGGGGGTTAATCTCGGATTGATTGATGATTTGGCGGTCGGGACAATCAATAAGTTGTTCATGCAGACGCAACCCGCACACCTGCAGAAACTCCACGGACGGTTGTTGCGGTCCTCGGAGCGAAATGTTGAACGTGCAACCTATTTGCAGCGGCATTTAAGCGATGCCTTTGAAAGTTAAACGACGCACCGGCGACGATTTGCCAAAGCAATCAAAATCTAAGGGTTGGGAGTTAGCTTGCCATTGTTTTTTGACGTAAGCGACATCGAGCATTAGGCTGTATGGATTGTTTGATTGAGTCGGTTCCTAAGATCTCTATTCCTGCTCCGCGAGGGGGCAACTTGTGTATCAAGAAAGTCAGCTCATTGATCTAGCCGCTAAAGGTGATCATGCTGCTTTCACTTCACTTGTTGAGTTGCATCAGGATCGCCTTTTCGCGTCCATGTTGCAGGTTACCGGGTCACCCGACGAGGCGGAGGAAGTTGTTCAGGAGGCGTTCATTCGAGCGTTTGTGAAGCTGGATTCCTTTCAAGGTCATAGCCAGTTTTTTACTTGGATTTATCGAATTGCGTTCAATGCCGCTTTAAGCCGTAAGCGACGACATCGCGCCAAGGTTTCACTTGATCAACTGCGAGAAGCGGGCGGTACCGAACTGGTCGTTGATCAGCAACAGGCCGATGAGCCTCTGCTTCAGCGCGAGCGAGTGGAGGCAGTTCGACGGGCACTGCAGGACCTATCCGAGGATCATCGAGCGATCCTCGTTCTCAGGGAAATGGAAGGTTTTTCTTACGAAGAAATCGCTGAGATTATTCAGATCTCAATCGGTACCGTCCGAAGTCGGATTAGTCGTGCTCGGGCACAACTAAAGCTCATTTTGGAGTCGAGTAACGAGTCCCTTGAAGACTAACGAATTTTTATCACGGATGTTAATGGCAAGATGAATGATTGGGATGAGAGGGTTCATCTTTACGGCACTAGAGTTTGCGTGGGCGAATCCAAAGATTTCGGTAGCTGACGCTGGTGTGATCACCTTGTAGGTAAAGAGGGCCGTTTCGTTGCACATCACCAAACAAAGCACCACCTGTACAGCCTTCGATCGGCTCGTTGTTGATGACTAGCTTGCCGTTGAGTCGCACAGAAATGTGCCGATCAACCAGTGTAATGTCATAGGTTTGCCATTGCCCTCCACTAAGTCCAGCATTGAATTGGGGGCGAATGCGTCCAAAAATTGCTCCCGGTCCGTTAATTCCTTGCATCTTGCTGTCGCGGTCAACGACTTGCGCTTCATAAAGGCCATTAATGTAGACGCCACTGTTACAGTCTGAGTCCACTTTGAATTCAACATGTAACTGGCAATCTCCGAATTCTCGAACTGTCCGTAGATTGCCATATTCGCCATAAGCACTAAAGTCTGTTTTTGGGGTGGTGTTGACCAAAACGCCGTTTTCCGCACGCCAGCCATTCTTTGCGGAACTAGGTTGCAATTTCCATCCGGTAAGATCCTTTCCGTTGAAAAGATGGACGGGGTCTTCAAATTGAACTTTCTCGAGATCTGGTTTGGGAGGCATGGGAGGGCATCTCTTACCAACTGCTCTCGTGTTACTCTGCTTCATCTCATGAATTTCTATGAGCCCAGATTTTTGCTTCGCGAGAAAAGTTGTTTCGCCATTTTTGTTACGACGTGTCAGTTTTAGTTGATTGGATTGGGTGATCTCAGCAATGACTTCGCGAGGGGCTCCAACGCGCCAAAGGAGTTGCGCGGTCTCGGGTGCGTCGTCTCGATAGCGAAGCCAGCCTCCATATCCATCCGAGAAATCAAACCACCAATCGCCTTGCCAAGTCGCCGAATGACGCTGATTGGGCGGTTGTTGCTTGAGCGCAGAATTAGTTGGAGATGAGATAAACGCGATCAGATCTCTTATTTCTCGATCGGAAAGCAAATCGAGTAAGCCTTCCGGCATGAGTGACGTTGTTGATTCCTTGCGTTTAACGATCTCTTCAGTTTTCAAAACCTGTTCTTTCCCATCGGTATTTCGATAGACTTCGCGCCCGCCACCACCGTCCCTCAAGAGAATTCCAGTAAACGTCGTTCCATCATCTAGTAGGAGATTTCTTGCGTGAAACTGCGGGTCGATTTTCTGGCTCGGCTGCAGGAGTGATTGGAAAATGTGGTTCCGGTTTGAGGTTGCTGAAGTTCTTGAAAGATCTGGTCCAAGCTGGTTACCCCGTCCGGAATGTCGATGGCACTTGCTGCAATTGGTTACCATTGAATGGAAGAAAATTCGGCGTCCTGCGTCGAGATCTATCGGGGCAGTAACCGAATCAATTCGTTTCCTCCAACCATTGATGTCCCCGTGGGTAGGCCGTGAAGCCTTTATCGAATTGGGGCTGAGGATCGCTTCGATAAGATCTTTGGATTCGGGGAACGCCGCACTGACATCGGATAGAGCATGTCGATCGGTAGCGTTCAATTGTAGGGACCGCATCGCTCTTATTGCTTCTTCGCGAATGCTTTGGTTTGCAGAAGCGATTAGCTTTAAGAGTACCCGTTTGTGCGTTTCGTCGGTGGCACGAAAGCCTGCGATCGCATCAGCTCTCGTCGGCGACGTGAGATTGCTATTTACTGCGACTTGGAGCAGGAAATCATTCGCTGCGGGAGCGGTAGAGAGGGCAACGGAACGCACCACTTCGCGCACAAGTTCTTGGTTCTTACTTTGAAGAAGTTGTTCCCACTTTTCGGAACCGAAGTGCTTTTCGTCAGCTATCACGAGCGGCAGCAGGTTTGCTTTGAACGTTTCGCTGTATTGATCACTGTCGATCAATTGAGCCAAGGTTTCCTGATTGGAAATGCCCTCCGCTGGTTTTCCCTCGAGTGTATTTAGGGTCGCGAGCGTGGCCTCAAGGGTTTGGAAACTGAAGTCCTCTCTCTCTAGTTGACGCTTCACTTCCGGCAATAACTCCGAAAGTTCTTGGTCGGCGATCCAACGCAATGCCTCGAATCGGATTTCGGCTGAGGTGTGTTTTAGGAACGCATTTGCCATCTCATCGTCGGATGGTCTCGCCATTTTCCATGCGAGTAATAATTCCAGGCACTGGGCCTGTTCGAGTTTTTCCAGTGATGGCAGATCTGAGATGTCCGACTCTATCTTTTCGCGGATTCGATTCGCAAGCTTTCGCGTTAGACGATGGTGAGCGAAAGGTTCGGGAGTCTCCGAGGCGATTTTCAGTAGCTCGGAGATCGGTGCCTTTGAAATAACGTTGGTTTGTTTTGCGACTCGTTCAGTCGTATTAATCGTTGAGGTTTTGCCCACCCAGTCTGAAATCTTTTCTGGGTCGAGACTCATTCGCCAGATTCGACCTTTTCCATGGATTTCATAAGATCCTTCAACCCAGTCCGTAAAAAAGAGTTCGTCTTTTGAGCCTTGAGCGATGCATGTTGGGCGGAACTGTCGTCCCCCTTGGATTAAGGAGACTCGATAAGTCGAGTAGGTGTCACCTGACCGCTCGAGTGGGTAGTAATCAAGGCGGTGTTCTGTCCATGAAGTAACCACCAATCCGTTTCGCAGCGTGATAATTCCACAAGGGGCTTCTCCGAGTGCGTGCAGCATCGGGAGTGTGCCGCTCAATTCGCCGTTCCAGCATACAAAGGGATGGTTCGATTCATTACCGTACTTTCGCTGATAACCATAGTCCCCTCCTTCGACCACGTGCAGGAGACGGCATGGTGGCCTTGATCCAGGATCATTCTCCGCGGCAAATAGGTCACCATCTCGATAGCACAGTCCGAACGGATTCCAGAATCCTCGAGCAATCCTACGGAGGGCGGTTCCGTCGGGTGCGCACGAGAAAATACCTCCTTCACCTGAGCCGGTTAAAATTGTGTTGTCGGAGCCGATCAGTTTCCACTGCTCAGCAAAGTTTTCTCCGATTGAGAATACAAGCTGTCCATCGGGCGACCATGTCAAGCCACTTAGGCCATTGTGAGGGTAGGTAGCTGCTGTCTCCAGTTTGACGATTAGCTGGCTTTCATCGCACTGTAGATTTTCATCATGGTCCAGCAATCTGATGATTCGATCTCGTTGAGCAATGTAGAGATCATTTGCCGGCCCCCGCTCCAAGTCCATGGTATTTTCGGATGTGGAGAAGAAGACGGTGCGACTGCCATCGGGTTTGAAGCAGATGATTTCATCTTTTTCAGGTCCTTTGTAACCTTCGGGCCTGAAGTGCGTGTGATTTGACGCGACCCAAATGGACCCATCTTCATCCACATCGATGCCGGTAGGGGTTGCTAAATCAGGATGCTCAGCAATCAATTCCAGTTGCACACCTTTCACCAGCACTTCCGGAAACGATGGTTGTTGTGTTGCGGATTGTGTGAGTGGATCTGCCGCCCAAGTCGATTCACTAGAGTGTGATTCCAGCCACATCGCAGATATCAATAAGACGATTAAAGCAGTTCTCTGGCGAGAGTCACGGATCGAGTTGTGGTGCTTGCATGGTTGAGTAAGCATCGTGATGAATTGGCGTCCTATGTGCATGCGCTTTTGCAATCGGGATTCAAAGATGTTTAAAAACATTGCGGCGATAATCATTGAGAGATGCTTTGTGGACTCGATAGGTCAGCGATTCTAGCCCTCATTGTATCGTCCGTTCGATGTGTCGGAGTCAAGTGACCGAAGCTGTTTAGCGGCTCTTGAGTCCGGAGGTGGATTTTCGCGGCAATGAGGCTCATCTGGATGGGTTAGTTTTCATTGACGTCGGTGCGTGTAGAATACTTGCGGTTCCATGTGTCTATCATCGATTTTGAGCCCTCTGTGCGACTTGTTGTCTGTTGAGGGTCGGTCATGTCGCGTGGGTTCTCTTGTCACTCAACAATGCGACTCATTCCCATGAAGAAACCCATTTGTACTGTTCTTGCTCAAACTGTTTCTGTCCCCGTTTTCATGATGATGATCAGCTTTGGGCATTGTGCCCTTTCAATGGCGGATCAGCTTGCCTCTAAAAAAGATGGTGCTGAAGCAACAGGTTGGATTCAGCTTTTTAACGGCAAGGATCTCACCGGTTGGGTTCCCAAGATTCGTTATCACAAACTGGGAGATAATTTTGGTAATACATTTCGGGTAGAAGATGGAATTCTGACAGTTGGCTACGAAGCGTACGACGAATTCAATGAAACCTTTGGCCATCTCTTTTACGAGAAACCTTTTTCGCATTATCGCTTGCGAGTTGAATATCGGTTTGTCGGCGAGCAGTGCAAAGGGGGGCCTGGCTGGGCGCTTCGTAACAGCGGGTTGATGTTGCATGGTGAAGATCCCAAGACGATGAGCAAGGATCAAGATTTTCCCGCTTCGATTGAAGTTCAGTTGCTTGGTGGAAACGGAAAAAATAAACGCACCAACGCTAATCTTTGTACTCCGGGTACCAACGTGGTGATCAACGAAAAACTGATCCAGGCTCACTGCACCCAGTCAAAGTCAGCGACCTACCACGGACCGCAATGGGTGACCGTAGAAGTTGAAGTTCTTGGTGACCAGGTGATCCGCCACATCATCGACGGTGAGGTGGTTCTGGAATATGACAAACCGCAGATCGACCCTCGCGACGAGCATGCGAAGTCACTGGTTGGAGATAATGGAAGTTTGCTACTGAGTGAGGGCACCATCTCCTTGCAGTCGGAAAGTCACCCCGTTCATTTTCGTAAGGTTGAGTTATTACCCTTGAGTAAAGAAACCGAATAGCCGATGTGGTACACATCGCTGGTTTTGAGTTTCGAAGGGCATCACTAGGGTGCCTCTGGTTTGTTTCTAGTGAGGTCTGAGTAGAACGACGGGCATCGATCATTGAATCGATGTATCACGTGCTTACCGGGCACTCGTTCGATACGCTTATTTCTCGCTTGCTCCAAATGTACTTCACTGTAGAGGATTAACTCTTGGTCTGAGTCGGTGGAGGCAAGAACGACACCATCAGGGCCACAGATGGAACTGCACCCGCAGAAACCAAATCCGTTTTCTTCGCCAACTCGATTAGCCGCCACAAAGAAGAGATGGTTTTCCATGCTTCTTGCCGGTGGAACGACTTCGGCAGTGCGGGAAGCGCCGTTTGGCCAGTTGGTTCCCAGAGCAATAATATCCGCACCATTGAGTGCGAGAATTCGCATTGGCTCGGGAAATGAGCTGTCGTAGCAGATCGCTAAACCAACTTTTGCTTCTCCGGCCTGATAGATCGGGTAGCCGAGATCACCTCGGTCAACGAAGCGGTCGATTCCGAGGTGAGGAAGGTGAGTTTTGCGGTAGTGACCAACTAGCCCAGATGGTCCAATGAGCGCTGATGCATTGAATAATTGATCGTTTGTCTTTTCTAAGAACCCCAGAGTGAAGTGCAAGTGATGCTTTGCGGCTAAGCTGCTGAGGTGGTTGAATCTTTCATCCTCAATTGTCAACGCGTGTGGCAATGCTTCATCACGGCTATCGAATGCATAGCCGCTAAGCATGCATTCTGGAAAGACGACAAATTCGGCTTTTGAGCTAGCGGCCTGTTCAAGCCACTGGGAAACTCGGTGAATATTTTCATCGACGTTCGCAAAGCTCACATCGGTCTGGACGCAGGCGATTAACATTGCAAAAACAGTTGAGTGAGTCGGGAAGTTATTTGAAACGGTGGATTGATGATGAGCAATTCTAAATATGACTACGATCTCTTCGTCATCGGTACCGGTCCCGGTGGCGAGGGTGCTGCGATGCAGGCTGCTAAGGGTGGCTTAAAAGTTGCCGTGGCTGAGCGTTATCAGCAAATCGGCGGCGGATGCACGCATTGGGGAACTATACCTAGTAAAGCACTGCGTTACGCGATCACCAGCACCATGAACGTTCTCAATAGTCCCAGCTTTCGAGAAATGGGAATGATTGCTACTCCCACACTTGAGCAGTTGAAACAAGGGACACAAGCGATCATTGGCCAGCAGGTCAGCATGAGGCAGTCATTTTACGATCGCAATCAAGTTCGCCTGTACACTGGGCAGGTTCGCTTTCTCGATGAGCATAGCGTGTCGGTAGATGGCGGAGAACCAATTCGATCAAGATTTTTCGTGATCGCGACGGGGTCACGGCCATTTCATCCTGATTCAGTCGATTTCTCTCACCCCCGAATCTACGACAGCGATACGATTTTGGATCTCAATGAGTTACCAACATCCCTGTGCGTCTATGGGGCCGGCGTGATCGGAGTTGAGTATGCCTCGATGTTCCGCAATCTCGGCGTGAAAGTTAATTTAATCAACACTCGGTCTAAGCTGTTGGAGTTTCTTGATGACGAAATCATTGACGCGTTGTCATATCACCTTCGTGATCAGGGAGTGGTCATTCGGCATGATGAGGTGATGGAAAAGATCGAGGGAGATGAGGATGGAGTCGTTCTGCATCTGAAGAGTGGAAAACGCGTCAAGACAGATGCTCTGCTATGGGCCAATGGTAGAACCGGTAATACCGATGATTTGGGGATGGATCAAATAGGTTTGGTTCCTAATAGTCGGGGTCAGCTTGATGTTGGTGATCAGTTTCAAACTGAACTGAAGCATATTCACGCGGTTGGTGACGTCATCGGTTTTCCATCTCTCGCGAGTGCGGCGTATACGCAGGGTAGAGCCGCTGCGATGCATCTGATGGGTCAGGCAAAAGGGAACCTTCGAATTCATGATATTCCAACCGGAATCTATACGAGCCCAGAGATCAGTTCGGTGGGAAAAACAGAACGTGAGTTGACCGCAGCATGTGTTCCCTACGAGGTCGGCCAAGCCCAGTTTAAGAGTTTAGCCCGTGCACAGATCACTGGTCAGACGGTTGGTATGCTCAAGATTCTCTTTCATCGGGAAACCTTGGAGGTGTTGGGGGTTCACTGCTTTGGCGCTAATGCCTCTGAGATCATCCACATCGGCCAAGCGGTGATGCACCAGCCGGGGACAAGCAATACGCTTGAGTATTTCATCGAGACCACCTTCAACTATCCAACGATGGCCGAGGCCTATCGGGTTGCTGCCTTGAATGGGCTGAACAGGCTGTTTTAGGTTTTTATCTGAACGGAAGAGCGAGTTGAGGCGGCCGGGTTCATTTGAGTCCACAAGCTTTTTGCGCTCGTGCGAGCACTTCACCCGCTACCTTTCTCGCTCGATCTGCGCCACGACGCAATGTTTCCTCAACATAATCCATGTTGGCTTCGAGTTCGGTACGTCGATCTCGTGCCGCTGAGAAGTACGCCTCACTGGCATCCGCAATCGCGTTTTTAACGTGGCCATACCCAAATCCGCCTCGGCGGTACATTTCCGCCATTTCTTTGATTTCAGATTCTGATCCGAATAGCCGGAAGAGTTGGAATAGGTGATCCTCTTCTGGCTCCTTGGGATCTTCCATTGGTCGGCTATCGGTTGTAATTCGCATGATCTGTTTGCGAATTGGTTTGATCTCGCCAAACAGCGGAAGGGTGTTGTTGTAGCTCTTGCTCATCTTTTGACCATCGGTGCCAGGGACTTTCGCACCATGATCAAGGGTCTTCGCTTTAGGTAACACAAGCGTTTCGCCGAAGGTATGGTTGAAGCTACCCGCTAGGTCTCTGCAGACTTCAATGTGCTGGATTTGATCTTCCCCGACCGGAACAATTTCAGAGTCATAGGCAAGGATGTCAGCCGCCATCAAGACGGGATAGGTGAATAGTCCGGCATCTGCGGCGATTCCCTTGGCTTTTTTTTCCTTGTACGCATGGCAGCGTTCTAGGAGTCCCATTGGGGTGCCGGTCATCAGTAGCCACGTGAGTTCGCTAACTTCTGGGATATCCGATTGAACGAATAGAGTTGCCTTTTCAGGATCCAAGCCCAAAGCAAGGAGATCCAACGCCGCATCAAGGGTATTTTGTCTTAACTGCTTGGCATCACGCACCGTCGTCAATGCATGGAGATCGGCTATGAAGTAAAATCCGTCGTTATCCTCCTGAAGATCAATGTATTGCTGAATCGCTCCAAAGAAATTACCCCAGTGTGGGCGACCGGTGGGTTGAATTCCGGAGAGTACACGCATGAATCTTCTACAGGTTGGAGTTGCATTATCAAGAACACGGCGTCACCCCTATTGTGGGGCATTGCCCGTTTTTCGCGAAGTACCCGTACGAATCAAAAACAGATCAATGAAATGGTGTTTCGTGATTTCGCTGCTAAGGGTTGGATGCCCGCGACTTCTTCTTTTCATCGGTGAGGTCGCTCTCGGTAAGTTCAATAACACCTTTGACTTTAGGCCACAGTAACCATGCTTCGATGATCATCCAGAGTTCCACCAGTAGCGTGATACTTCCGATGATGATAACGAGCCAATTGGGTTGGTCTGAGTTAATCCATCGAGGTATGTCTTTCATCATTGCCCATGCAGGAACCAAAAGCATGAACAGCATTGGGATGACGATGAACCAAACCGAAACATTACGACGCCACAGGTAGAAGGCGATGACGAGAAACGCGAGACCGGCGAGCAATTGATTGGTTGCTCCAAAGAGGGGCCAAAGTAGCAGCCCGCCCTTGCCGGTGAATTCCTCTAGCCACCAAGTGATGCCCTCGAATCCTCCGGATCCTGCGGAGGGATTTGCGGCCAAGTCGGCTGCGGGAATCTCCCCGTTCCACGCTTGACCCAAGGAGACGTCCGGTGAGCCTTGCGGTAAAGCTGCGATCACAAAGGCGAGTGTTACAGCAAAAATGGTTGCGCCGTGCTTGTTGGTGAGCAAGATTAGCGGGTTGAGTGAGAGGTATGCTGAGTTCGCTCGGTTTTGGCTTTGGGTGATCGTCGCGGCGAGTTCTTGAATGACGTAACGCTGTAAGCGACATGCAGTATCGAGCGTGGTGCCGGCGAAAGATGCAACCAAAACACCCATGATTGCGATGGCGATACCGCTAGGGATGGACATGGCTTGTAAGAAATTCGAGGATCCATCAACAAACGCTGCGACTTTAGCGCCCAACCCGGAGGCGGAATCCCAAGAGCCATAGCGTGCTAGATACGCCTCTTCGCCCGTGACCCATTGTCCAGCGGAATTTTCAATCCCCAGCCCTAGACCCGCAACACAGGCAAGGATCACTAGGGTTGCCAGGAATCCTTCTGTAAGCATCGATCCGTAGCCGACAAACTGAGCATCGGTTTCACACTTGATCTGCTTGCTGCTCGTTCCGGAAGAGACCAAGCAATGGAACCCGCTGCAGGCACCGCAGGCAATCGTGATGAATAAAAATGGAATCACGGAGGGCGCATTTCCAGGTGGATTGGGACGGAACATCGGGGCGCTGATTTCCAGCGGCATACGGCTACCCCCATCGTGTGCTGCCCCGCCAGCAATTCCAGCAACCAGAAGTCCTACGACTACCAGTCCAAGTGCAGTAATCAGTTGCAATGAGTTGATGTAGTCACGGGGTTGTAAAAGTGACCAAACCGGTAACACCGATGCTATGTAGGAGTAGATCAGAAGGATAAGGACCCACGTGATCACAGACCATGAAGCCATCGTCTCATTGATTTGTGCTAACACACCAACGTTGCCAAAAATGAGCGTCAGGTACATGGTTCCCAATGCAAGAAGCGAAGGGACCAGCAGATTCATGCTGTTCTTGTGTAGCCAGATACCGATTGCCAACGCGATCGGTATTTGCACTAGGCAGGGGAAGATTGCTGAGGGGTATTGCTTGAAAACCGATGCAATCACAAGGCCGAAAATGGCAAGAACGATGGTTAAAGCCATGAAGAGCACGAAGAGAAAAAGAAATCGAACTCTTCGATTCAGGACACGGCCCGCAACGTCGCCAACGGTCTGGCCTTGGCTTCTCATGGACACCACCAAGGCTCCAAAGTCATGAACGGCACCAACGAGAATTGAACCGAGAAAAACCCAAATCAACGCTGGTAGCCAGCCCCACATCACCGCAATTGCCGGGCCGACGATGGGGCCGGTACCCGCAATCGAGGTAAAGTGATGTCCGAAAAGAACCGATTTGTCTGTGGGTACAAAATCTCGGTCGTCGTTCAATTCAATGCTTGGGACAGAGGCAGACGGATCGAGCGAGAAGATTTTTCGAGCAAGCCACCGCCCATATGTGTGGTACGCGATGAGATATCCAACCATCGTTGCTAGAGCGATCAATAAGGTGGTCATTCTCGGGGGATTCCTACAGTAAAGTGCTGCTTTCGGTGTGCGGGCTCACCTTTCCGGCTGACATCAGAGACTTGACGCCCCCAGAAAATAGTCATTTCGCCGGCGCTGATGAAACGGTTCGCGGCCTTTATACTATCGGTTTCGCCCTGCGGCTAGAAAAGTTCTCTTACGCTTGAGCGTTAAATTACATTCAGTGAGTTCATTCTCAGTTCATCTCTTGTGCGGAGTACGGCTAAAGTGTCGGAAAGTATTGCGAAAACAATCATTATTGGCAGTGGACCCGCCGGCTGGTCAGCAGCGATCTATGCAGCTCGGGCCAATCTTAGCCCCGTACTTTACGAGGGGACTTATAAGCCTGAGATGATTCCACTTGGTCAGCTTGCTTTCACGACTGAGGTTGAGAACTTTGCTGGTTTTCCCGCAGGAAATATCAGAGCTTTCGTCGAGTCTGCCGTATCAAAAGACCGGCACTATAATTTGCCGCCGGTACCTGCCGGGCACGAAAAGGATGGTCAACCACATTATGCGGTTCAAGGGACTGAACTGATGGAGTTGATGAAACAACAGGCATTGAACTTCGGAACCCAAGTTATCAGCGATGACATTGAAAGTGTCGATTTTTCTGGGGAGGTTCACACGCTAAAGCCAGCGTCGGGCGAGCCCGTTCAGGCTCACACTGTTATCATCGCGACTGGGGCCCGTGCTAACTACTTGGGGCTGCCTTCGGAGGAGGAGTACAAGAACAAGGGCGTGAGTGCTTGTGCGGTTTGCGACGGAGCGCTTCCCATTTACCGCAGTAAGCCATTGGCGGTTGTTGGGGGTGGCGATTCGGCAGTTGAAGAGGCGACTTATCTTGCCAATCTTGCGAATGCTAACACCATCTACATGATCGTTCGCAGAGAAGAAATGCGAGCTTCGAAAGTGATGCAGGAACGCGCCCTCAGTCATCCCAATATCAAAGTCCTCTGGAATAGCACTGTCGGAGAGGTTCGAGGTGATGGGAATTTAGTCACAGGACTGCGCATTGATAGTACGGTTGATGATTCGACCCGTGATCTAGAAGTCGGAGGGATGTTCGTCGCAATTGGTCACACCCCGAATACTGCGTTCTTGAACAATGCGGTTGCAATGAATGACAAAGGGTACATCCAATGGGCGAAACCATTCCGCACGAACACGAGTGTTGAGGGTGTGTTCGCCGCTGGCGATGTTGCCGACGATTATTACCGACAGGCGATCACCTCTGCCGGTACGGGTTGTATGGCAGCACTGGATGCAGAGCGATATCTCGCCGAGCGAGAGTAGTACGCGATTTGCTAAACGCAGTTGAAGCGATCTGTTAGCAACTGCACGCGAGTGTCATTAATGCGGTATCATTCCGTTTTGTACGGAAGTCGATCCCGATGGGACTCCCCTGCTCTTCCCTTCGCTTTCCCTGAAATCCTTCCCTCCTTGAAATATTTACCTCGGATCATCCCAAGATGAATGAAGAACAATCTGTGGCATCGCGTGAAGAGACTTTATTGGATGCAGCACAGGATGCTGGTCTATTGGGTAAGGCTGCCATCTACACGCGTCTTTCGGGACCGGGATGGTTGCAGGGAGCGATTACGCTCGGTGGAGGATCATTGGCCGGAGCACTTTATCTTGGCGTCCTAATGGGAACCGAGATGATGTGGTTGCAACCACTCGCAATGATCCTCGGTGTGATCATGCTCAGTGCAATCAGCTACGTGACACTCTCTACAGGTGAAAGACCATTTCAGACCATTAAGACGCAGATCAGCCCTGTGTTGGCGTGGGGATGGTTGATCGCAACCATGATGGCAAATATCGTTTGGTGTCTCCCTCAATTTGCACTGGGAACAGGTGCAGTTCAGCAGAACTTGGTGCCCGCACTGAACGACGAAACCGGCACTTATATCGTCGCGATCACGTTGCTCATCGTCGCATCGGTAGTGGTTTGGTTTTACAACTCCGGAAGCAAAGGGATCAAGCTCTTTGAGTTGATCCTGAAGGCGATGGTTGGTGTGGTGGTGCTCTCCTTTTTTGGAGTGGTGATCGCTTTGACCAGTCAAGGTGCCGTCGACTGGGGCCAGATTTTTGCCGGACTTGTCCCTGATTTCGGTTATCTGTTCAAACCTGTTCCTGCTCTTGCCGAAGAGATTGCAAAAACGGGAGATTACAGTGATTGGTGGACCGGTAAAGTTGCCGGCATGCAGAAGAACGTCATCATTGCCGCGTTTGCAACAGCTGTCGGTATCAACATGACATTTTTGCTTCCCTATTCGATGCTTCGTAAAGGTTGGGGGCTCAAGCAAAGAGGGCTTGCGATCTTTGATCTTTCAATCGGCTTGATTGTGCCTTTTGTCTTAGCTACCAGTTGCGTTGTGATAGCGGCTGCAAGCCAATTTCACGGATCTGCCGCTGACGTGGTTGCAAAACTAGAAGACCCAGAGCAGCAGGGAGCCGCTGAGGTTAAAGCGTACTACGACTATTTGGACGACCGAATTGCT
>CALIBL010000002.1 GCA_938045805.1 uncultured Rubripirellula sp.
ACGGAGCGTCGATCGTTCAGTTTGTCTGTTACATACCGCAAAACCTAGGTTGATTCCAAGATAGAACCTGTGTCGGAGTGTAGTTCGATGCCGCTGTGAAGCAACGAAAATCACCTGTGGCATTGATCTTAGGCTCCCGAGGTAACCCCGCAGACTGCGGTGATGACGCTCGGTGGCGGAATCAATGCGTTGGACAGGCACTCCCCAAAAAAAGTTCCGATCTTGCAACCCTCGCTAGCCCATTGCTACCGTCCCCATTGGCCCTGCAGGAGGAATCGGAGACTTGGGACAACCCCAGCCCCCCCTGCAGTACGAGAATAGGTCCGGCCGGTAGGCCGGTATTTCCCATGCCCACTCGGTACCAACATTCGATTTCAACGACGAACAGTCCGCTCGTACACAAATCTTTGTATCGGCAAGTTAATAGCGCAAGGTTTTGCGTGTTTCGAATCTCTGCGCTTCTTGTTTTGGTGATTCCGCCGATTTTGACGTCTGGCGGCTGCAGATGGGCAGCAAGTGGACAGAATACCCTCGGTGCACGACTCTACCAGCAGGGTCAATATTCAGCCGCTTTACAACAATTTCAGAAAGTAATTGCGACCGATCCGGATAATGCGGACGGTTATTACAATTTAGCAGCAACCAACCACCGGCTAGGACTTGAGCAAAAAGATCAAAAAATGCTCAATCAGGCCGAAGCTCTCTACAACCAATGTCTCGACCACGCTCCCAACCATGTTGAGTGCCATCGTGGCCTCGCCGTTCTCCTGATTGACACGGGTCGGCCGGATCGAGCTTTCGCTTTGATGAAGAATTGGGCAAATCAGAATCCCAATTTTTCGGAACCTCGCATCGAGCTCGCACGACTTTACGAAGAAGCCAACAACCCGCAACTCGCCCTGCAATATCTCGAAGACGCGGTTCAGAAAGACGCGAACAATGCTAGAGCTTGGCTGGCGCTGGGACGCCTCCGTGAACAATCAGGTGACTACTCCCAAGCAATGCAAAACTACCAGCGAAGCCTTGCGATCAATAACCAGCAACCCTTGGCTTGGGAACGACTTGCGAAACTCAATCAACAGAATGCGGGTGCACCCCCCGTTAATTTGAACAACACAAGAATCGCGGCGCCCAACACTCCATATGGAGGAGGCTTCAATGTTCGATATTGAGCCTTTTGCCCGATGCATCAGATCGTCATACTCCCAAAAAGCTTGAACCTCTTGCTTCTGATGCAACAAGACACACTTCCAGTTCTCCACCCACACAGATTTACGCTCAATGAAATCGATGGAAAAAATCGTGTCGCTGGCAAAGCGACGGGGCTTTTTATTTCAATCCAGTGAAATCTACGGAGGTGTCCAGGGTTTCTGGGACTATGGGCCACTGGGAGTGGAACTAAAAAGAAACCTCAAAGAAGCGTGGTGGCACGACATGATCGCTGGCCACAACGAACTCAAACTTCAAGAGGGCGCGCCAAGCCAATTTGAAATGGTCGGCCTCGACTGCACCATCATCATGCATCCGCAAGTGTGGAAATGCAGTGGACACTATGACCTGTTTCACGACCACATGGTGGACTGCCGAGAATCCAAGAAACGCTATCGTTTCGATCAAGTTCGCGGCAGGTGGGTTGAATACCAAGACAAAAAGATCTTTGTTGCAACGTTAGCTGATATTGAGCAAGAACTTGAGGAGGTACGCCGCCGCGGGATGAAGTTTTTCAAGTTAAGAAACAAAGACGCTGACAAATTAGCGATCGGTGATGAATCGCTAACCATTGACCGGCTTGACTCCACACAATCGGTGCTGGCTCCGGACGCAAAAACGTTGGACACTCTGACCGAACCCAGGGAGTTCAATCTTATGTTTAAAACGACCTTGGGCGCACTAGGCGGCGAAGATGACGCGACATTCCTTCGCCCAGAGACTGCCCAAGGCATCTTTGTGAATTTCAAGAATGTTCTTGATAGCAGCCGCGTAAAAGTACCGTTCGGAATTGGGCAGGTAGGTAAAAGTTTTCGAAATGAAATCACTCCGCGAAACTTCACCTTTAGGTCGCGTGAGTTCGAACAAATGGAGATTGAGTTCTTCTGCCACCCAGATCACTCCAGCCAATGGTATCGATACTGGAGAGATCGTCGCCTTGCGTGGTACACAAAACTGGGGCTCGCCAGTGACTCTTTGATCATGCGTGAACATCATGTCGAAGAACTAGCTCACTACAGCATTGGAACTGCCGACATTGAATATGCCTTCCCTTTTTTACCAGAGGGTGAGTATGGGGAGCTCGAAGGAATCGCGCATCGAGGTGACTTTGATCTTCGTAGCCACATGGAGGGGAAACTGGACCCAAACACTCCAAAAGGTCAGCGAATGGAAGTGGAACTCGGCGAAAATGGCAAACCCAAGCATCGCGGTTCGGGCAAAGACCTTACATACCGAGACGAACTCACCAACGAAAAGTTCGTCCCACACGTCATTGAACCCTCTGCTGGTGCTGATCGAGGTGTTCTCGCTTTTCTATGCGAAGCGTTCACCGAGGATGAAGCACCGGATGACAAAGGGAATCTACAAACCAGAACCGTAATGAAACTGCATCCTCGACTAGCACCGGTAAAAGCTGCTGTCTTTCCCTTGGTGAAAAAAGATGGCATGCCCGAAGTTGCAAAAGAGATATACGGTGAGCTGAAACAGAAATTCACGACATTCTATGACGAGAAGGGAGCCGTCGGGAGACGCTATCGTCGGCAGGACGAAGCAGGAACACCTTTCTGCATTACGGTAGATACGGATTCACTTCAAGATAAAACGGTCACGATTCGTGATCGAGATACGCTCGAGCAGTGGAGAGTAAAAATTGACGACGTTGCTGATGAGATCAGTGACAGAATCAACCAATCCTGAGAGCTTGGTGCTTTACAGTAAACGGCTTGACTGAATCCGCAAAATCTTTTTCTCAGCTCATAAGCATTTTCGCGAACCAGCCCTGCTTGGGCTTGGGTTGACTTTCAAGAAAATCCCATCCCTCCGCTCGGGCCAAACTAGCGACTGCATTGCGACCACTAATCACCGCTCCCTCCATCGTTGAAGGCCATCCGGTCGCTGTCCAATCCCCTGCTAGGTGAAAGCAGGGCAGGGCAGTGCGAGACTTTGGACGAATTTTTTCCACCTCCGGATGACAAACAATCACCGCTCGCGGATCGTTAACCATGCGACTGGAAACCAACTGCGCATCACGACATGGTGGCAGTAATTCTCGCAGTTCCTCCAATACAATTCTTTGAAGCTCATCCTTCCGAAGATGCTTCCAGTGCTGCGATCCACTAATCACGACTTGGTAGTAGTGGTGAACTGAGCCAGTTTGATCAGTTGCAGAGTGAAGGATTGGTTTGGATTGCCAAGTTGGCTTAAAAACCCATTGCGTCGCAGTACCGACCGAAATCAAATGGGACCAATCGCCTATCGAACGATCAAACCACAAATGAATGCCCGTGATGGACGAAGTCGGCAGATCAGCAACGGTACTAAGATGACAGAGCTCAGGAATAGCTTCCGTCAGCTTACCGACCTGATGCCACGGAACTGCTGCGATCACATGATCTGCCTCATAAATAGCCCCAGCCTTGGTGACTACCCTGAAAGCAGATTGATGCTGTTCAATCCGTTCAACAAGACTACCAAAATGAATTTGTACACCCAACCTTTGGAGACATCTCACCAGTTCGACACCGAAGATTTCAGACAATGGCGCGCGTGGAATCCATAAATCAGATGCGTTTTGATGGCGAGCGAACCCATCGACAAATAAGTGTCGCAACGAGGCCATAGAAATATTCTCTGTCGTGTCCCCTAAGGCACTCGAGGCAAACACATCCCAGAACAGTTCGATTGAAGCTTTTGATTGCCCATGTGCAATCAGCCAGTTCCTTGCCCTCACATCCTCTCCCCAATCACCACCGCTCCGACGAATAATCTTCCACATCGCCAGCTGGATTTGAAATCGATGATGAATCGGAAGGAACGGCAAGCGCCACAAGACTGGCAATTGATGAAGTGGAGCCGGTAGCCACCTCCATGTCTTGACATGACGCGTTGGAAATCCTCGGGATACGAATTGTAAGTTTGAAGACACATCCCAATGCGATTCAAGATTGCATCGATGCATCAGACCCAAGAAATTCGTACAACAGCCCATCGCAACGTGCTGGCAATAGTCCACCGTCATCTTCATGGCAGGATCTTGAAACGACCCAACCCGGCCGCCAGCACTTTGCCTTCCCTCCAAGACCGAGACCTCAACCGATGAACCAAAATACCGGATCAAAGCCTCACTAGCGGCAAGTCCAGCAAGCCCAGCACCAATCACCACAATCTTACGCCGAGCGGGTGTCTGATTACTCCCAACCGCCTGACCACTCGCATCCATCAGCGACCCATCCCCCGCACATCACACAACTCCTGCGGTGGAACAGAAAGACGAGCAAACAATGACGGCACAAAATGATGCAGCGCTAGGTTAAATTGGGTGCGAAATGGCAACCCAACACGATGAGAGATCACCTTCATTGGTTCGTCCCGAATCTGCTGCAGCAACGCACGATAGGTCCGCCACATCATGCTGAACATTCGACGCCCATCAGGATGCAGACACGACCATACTTCCCAACCCGATCGATAGAGTTCCTCGGCTCTTTCAACTTCCTCGAGAATCAAACATCGCAAGCGATCATCGCGACGGGGCGCGAGTAAATCATCTTCACTCAAACCATGCCTCTCGTAGTGCTGTCGGGGAAGATAAATACGTCCCCGCTCAGAGTCCTCGAGGATGTCACGTAGGATATTCGTCAACTGAAATGCGATACCGCAATCAATTGCTGCTTGAGAAGGCAGTTCCCCATCATGTTCCCATATATGAAGGCAGGCTAGGCCAACGGCTGAAGCGACCAGGTAACAATAATGTTCGACCTGTTCATAAGTATCAAAACGCGTTTTCTGTTGATCCGCCATCACGCCATCGATAATTTCTAGAAAATAACGCGATGGTATTGAGAACTTCAACGCCGCATGTTGAAGAGCTGGAAAGATTTCGCCTGCATGATGAATCATTTCACTTGTTTGATCACCGCAATTGAAATCCACAACCAGTTGCTTTAGATCTTGAATGTTGGAACCCAAGCTAATTTGAGTTGCACCTCTCCACCAATTCAGACGAAGAGTTCTCATCTTCACCGGCAAGTGCGAATCACCAAGATCATCAGTCACTCTCGCGAATGCGTATAGGGCAAACATCGCCGCTCGCTTCTCGGCTGGCAGCAACAAGAATGACCGCGAAAAATTACTACCACTTCGCTTTGCAATCTTGCGACATTTTCGATAGCTTTCGGGAATAGAAATCACGGCAAAATTTTTTCGCAATTACTGAGCAATCTGAAGCCTAGGAAACTGACACCATCGCATGAGGTTTCTTCTAAATACAATGCTAAACTTGATTAGAAAAAATTAAGCGTTGCTCGCGTGAGAAACCAAAACTGCCGCAACTTGCTAACGCGAGCTTTAGATGTCCATACATCGTAATCATTTTTCTCAATGACTCGTAACACTTCTAACCCTCCCGCAATGAAAAGGGTAACGGTCCGCGCGAACCAAGGGGGAACTTCATCGATCAAACCAAACCCCGCGTCAAAATAGCTTCTCGCTGATTCACATCTTGACCGCACCAAGCAGGCCAAGGCTTTTTGGTTAGCTTGGCATGTCAAGTCAGATAGATCCACTGAATACTGACTCAACTCATCTTGCGGCAAATAGATCCTGCCGCGATGAAAGTCACTTCTAATATCTTGCAAAAAATTGACCAACTGCAGGCCGGTACAAATCGAATCAGATAATTTTTTGGCGAGCTGTGAATTTACACCTGCCAACTGGAGCAGTAGCCTGCCGACCGGATTCGCGGAGAACTTGCAATAACTAAGTAACTCGTCCTCCGTCTCATACGAAGATCTTTTCTGATCCATTTTGAAAGCTGCAAGCAAATCAAAAAATGGCTGTTGGTCCAATTCGTATCGTCGTATCGTATCGCGAAGACCGATGAAAAGAAATCGTTCGGGCTCCACATCGTGATCACCTGATGTGAAGACCGCTTTTAGATCCCGCTCCATTGAACCAAGCCCAGCCAATGCTTGCTCCTTCGTGGGCGAATCATCAGCAAGGTCATCTGCAACACGACAAAATGCATAGATATCGTAAAAAGGCTGATGCAGGTGTCGTGGCAACAAAAATGATGTCACGAGAAAATTCTCGTAATGACTGCGTGCCAATCGGCGGTTTGAAGCGCGGGACCGCTGAAGCAAGGCTCGATGAGCTATTTCCGGTTCGACCGTCACCCCGTTAGACGACCTTCCCAAATGGCGGTTATGCTGAACGTTCGGCATGCGTATGATTTCTCCCACGGCACCAGAAGATCGATTGACGATCTCACTGCCTTGATATTGTTCCCCCTCATCAGCTCACTTGACGGTCTATCTCCGATGAAGATTACCCTCGCTGCTCCTCGCGGTTTCTGTGCCGGAGTCAACATGGCGATTCAGTCGCTTGACCTTACCTTACAGAAATTTGGCGCGCCGGTTTATGTTTATCACGAAATTGTCCACAACCAATATGTTGTCAATGAATTCAAGGACAAAGGAGCGATCTTCGTTGATGAGATAGACGAGATACCTGACGGTTCCACACTGCTTTTCTCGGCTCATGGCGTTTCGCCAGAGATACGTGACGCAGCTAGAGCAAAAAACCTACACGCTTTTGATGCAACCTGCCCGCTCGTGACCAAGGTCCATCTTGAAGCCATCAAGTACGCAAAAGAAGGGTACACGATCTTACTCATCGGTCACGAAGGACACGACGAAGTCATCGGCACGATGGGTGAGGCACCCAAGGCAATTATCTTGGTTGAAGATGAAGCTGCCGTGAACGACCTGAATATTCCTAGCGATGCCAAACTTGCCTATCTAACACAAACCACCCTCAGTGTTGATGATGCGAATCGAATCATCAACGAACTACGGAAGCGATTCCCCAACATCGAGAGTCCTCCAAAAGAAGACATTTGTTACGCGACTCAAAATCGCCAAGAAGCTGTAAGAAAACTAAGTGAAGATGTCGATGCGGTCATCATTTTGGGGAGTCAAAACAGTAGCAACAGCCAAAGGCTACGCGAACTCGGTGCCGAAAACGGCACTCCAGCATATCTTATCGATGGTCCAGAAGATCTTAATCCGAATGATTTTTCCGAACACATGAAGATATTGATCTCTGCTGGAGCAAGCGCACCGGAATCAGTTGTGCAAGCCACGATTGAATGGCTCAAGCAGAATTTTTCGGGGGAAGTTGAAGAGCAAACAATCAGGGAGGAATCGGTTCGTTTTCCACTACCCAAAAATTTACGAACGATTCAACCCAAGCCGTAAATTTCTGGCTGAGGTTTTCTGCAAGGCAATTCAACCTCAGCAAGACGGTTAGTTTAGAGGACGAATTTTCAATTGCTGAAACAACGCATCCGTTCCAGGATCGTGACCTTGAATCATAATCGTGCCAGCTTCGAGACGCTTACCACGTCGCGGATTTTCGTTTAACTCGCGATCATCGGTCCAACCACTCACCTGAACCCCATTAACCCACGCAGCCATGCTCGGACCTTGAACCTGAAGCAAAATCGTGGCCCACTTATCAGTTTCCCCAGCAATTAAACGAGCGTCCTGACGCCGAAAAATCCCCCCAGCGCCGCAATCCGCTGGCACGAGCGAATTTTCTTCACTGGAGTAGTTACTGACTTGACACTCGTACCCCATCATTTTATCCCCGGGGATACAGCGGAAAAAAATCCCTGAATTCATCTCGGGGGTTGGCAATTTATACTGTGCTAACAAAACGAAATCACCAAATAGCTCCTGTGTTTCAATTTGTCCGCTACCCCCCTGAACATGCATCGCGCCTGACTCGGTTACGGAGAAAACCGCTTCCATTTCGGGGTACTGCTTCCAAGCCGACAATTTTTTGTCGAGAAGGTCACTCAAGCCCAGGGGCCTAATCTTTACCTTCCGAAATTCAACCTTTCCCTGATTATATTGCAAGCCTATTTGCCCGCTTTGCGGTGATTGTTCATCTTGATACTGACAAACCTCGACTCCATCAATTTGAATAACGATCTCATCGCTTTGATGGACGATTCGCATCGTGCGCCACGCATCAGCATCATTTGCATTAGGAACGTTTGTCGCGGCCTTGCGTTCGACTAAGCTACCGGTTGAAAAAGGATGACTTTCTGGCGCGATGTTTACCTCGTAGCAATCTTTGGTGATATCACCAGGCTCCGGTGAAGCACTAAGAAAAATCCCGCTATTGGTTAACTCATCTGCTCGGTATTCAACCACTAACTCATAGTGATCCCATTTCATCGCTGTGCACAGTAAGCTTTTTTCTCCCTGATCCACCACGAGTAAACCATCCTCGACTCTGAAGTTTGCTTGGCCTTGATGATGCCAACCGAAGAGAGTCACACCGTCAAAAAGATTAACCCACCCCTCGGCACACTCTTGCTCTGAAAGTCGCCGTTCCAATAAAGCAACCCGGTCAGGTCCATCCTCGTTTTGGTTCGAAGCCTCGGACTGAGGCGAATCCTCATCGGATTGAACCTGAGCTTGCACGGAAGTGACTTGCTCATTATCACGCGGAGAACCACATCCGATAAAAGCAAAGAGTGAAGAAAAAAGTAGAAGGTTCGCAGAAGAACAATACCGGCCTCTAGCTATCGGATTACTCACAGGACGCGACCCAAAACACTCGATTACATTACACATATTGATACGTCTCGAAATACTCCGACCAAGCCTCTCGGATGAGTTCTTCTTGTTCCTGAGGCAATCGATGCTGATTGGTTTGATAACTTCGGTGCTCATTCTCTACCCACGATTCAATCAAGGGCCTGACGGAATCAAAATCTCCTAAGCGAAGATCACCGTAGATCCCTTCAAGTGTCTTGACGGGTGCAGCGGTTAGGTCTTCGTAACGCACATCAATAATCCTGCCCGGGTCGATCATCTTTCGCTGCTCATGAAATGCACGATACATCCGCTGCAGACAATGAATCACGTACTCTTCGATTCCCCGGTGATGAGGTTGCTGCAAAGCTTGAACCTCGTCGAGTCCTTGCCACAAACGACAGGTGGATGGAAAAATCGATCTTGGATCTCTGGAGATGTGGATGAACTTCGCGTCAGGAAATTCTTTTGCTAACCATCCAACTCTTCCAGTATGAGTTGGACTCTTAATAATCAATGGACGCTGCGTCGAAACACTCACCCCGAGGAGGAACTGACGCAGTGCGTCGAGCCATTGCTGAATTGCTTCCGGGCTGACTGATTCAAAATCCAAATAGTCGCTATCAACCGGTTCCTGATTTGGGAATGCCATTCGACGATATGGTGAAGGTAATCCCAAGGTTAAAAGTGCAAACTCATCCTCCTGTGGACGATCCCAGCCTGTCGCCATATTGTCGATGGGACGCTTGCCAGGCAACAACCAACCACAGAAGCGACGAAAAAACCATTCCGACACAAGGAAATGATGCGGAGAAAAACACTGATAGGTGGAAGGACTACTCAACCGCTCATCCTTCACCATTAGCTCGTGCAGCAAGGTGGTACCACTCCGCCAATGCCCAACAATGAACACAGGGGGGCCGTGCATTTCCGCAGACTTTAGCTTGCTCGAAAAAAGAAGTTTCTGAATCCCTGCCAAGGTTGCATTAAATGGAGTCGTGGCGGTGACTCCGAATGCAAGTGGGAAGCGAGTGGGGTGCACTTTGAACCGTGAGCTTGCCAATAATTTGAACCATGTTTTCGGCAACATACCATGCCAAAAACGCGGAGCATAAAATGGATAACTATGAAAACCTCGATTGCGTTTGGTCTGCGACTTGATCTGATTGGTCTCGACCGATTCCGTGGAAACAGTTTGCTCCCCAGAGGATAAGCTGCCCGCGGGAGCAGCATCTTGACTGTGAGATTGTTCTTCCATCAATTCAAATCAAACGAGAAAGCTATTGGCATTGATACCTCAAAAGCATCGCAGCTAGGTAATTTAATCCCTGCCGACTGCGATCTAGGTCAAGAAATCCACCAAATTTCGGTGTCTACTCTAGTTCACTATCAGCGACCCTTGCAGCAGGATATCTTGCCCGAGTCCTCGCGATCGGAAAAATCCGTCGCTTTCTAGCCCCCAGAATACGTTAAAACTCTGCTAATCCACACGAAATCCCCCGTCAGAACACGACATGTGCAGCACACCCCCCCAAAAAAAAGAAGAGCTATCCATTGCGGATCTCCAAAAACACATCCGCACGATGTACTTCGAAAAGGACGTGCTTCGAGGAGTAGACGGTACTTTCATGTGGCTCATGGAGGAGATTGGTGAACTTGCTGCCGCTCTTCGAGGTGATGATCGTGAAAATCTTGCCGAAGAATTTGCAGATGTGATCGCTTGGTTGGCTACGATTGCTAACGTCGCGCAAATTGATCTCAATGCAGCATTAATTGCCAAGTACGGAAACGGATGCCCGGGTTGCTCTCGGCTAGAATGTAGATGTCCGAACTCAGAGAAACCCTAGGCAATTATCCTCTCCCCCTTTTTTTCACGCGTTTGACGAAACCACTTTTGGCATGTTCATTTCCTCCGATTGGTCACCAAAGCTGAAATCGGCCGCAGAAGCACACCCATACCCTTTGGGACGTGTTTTATTTTTTTTGCTGGTCTTGATCACTCTTACCGGTATGACGAGCACCGGAGGCGCTCAGCTTAATGCCACTGAGCCTGCAACATCAGTGCAAGGTCAAAGCCCAAGAACGATGGAAAGCTCCAATCGCCTAGCAATTGGAATCAACGGACTTTACAGAGCTGGTCACTGGACCGCCGTTCGCCACCTCAACCACCAAAAAATCCATTCGATACGAACGAGAGATGGCGATGGCATGGAGGTCACTTACGACCAGCCACCCCAATCCAAAGACCATCCTTGGGCCTATGTAATTCCGGGTAGTGAAGCGGCTCCTTTGATTGCGAAGACTCAGAGCGGAGAAATGATTTCAACTCGCTTCCCCGAAAAAGGATCACCCTCCCATGGTCCGGCAATGATCCCCCTTTCAATGCCTTGGGTCGTAGCCATAGGAGATCCTTTGGGGCTGGAACGCCTCGGTGCCAATGAACTTCTTAATCGCGACTCATCGATCGCCGTTTCGACAATCAATAGTGCCGACGCACTTCCAGACTCTGAGCTCGGATATGACGGAGTCGACCTGGTGCTCATTGGAGGATCTGGAACTAAAGTGCTGCACGGCATGTCCACGTCCCAACAACGCGCACTCATTAGATGGATCCACGCCGGCGGTCGCGTACTGATGACCCTCGGGGAGTCATCAACTGCTCTCTTTCAGGAAGCTGCTTGGATCAAAGCACTAATCCCTCTAGTCGAAGTGAGAGTTGAAGAACTCGACCCTTCATCTATTGAAACTTTCACCTCTTCACAAACTCCATTAAAAGCGTTTGATGGACTCCGTCTTCCGTCTGAATCCGGAAACACTTTGTTATTGGGGAGAACGTCCAGACGAGAAAATACTCCCATTGCAAAGAAATTCAACGCAGGACTAGGGGAGGTCATAGCGATCAGCGCGGACCTCGAAAACTCGATGTTCTCGAACTGGCCAGAACGAACGGACCTCTTGACTCAGATTCTGGGATCGATCATTCAACCCGATACTGAATTATCTGGCTCAAAAAAACGATCCACTGCCTACAACGATCTTGCGGGTCAATTACGGACAACCCTTGATCAATTTGAAATCAAAAACGGCTTTAGCTTTTCATTTTTATCAGTAACCATTCTTCTATTTCTGGCAGTGATCGGCCCGTTGGATTTCTTATTGCTAAATCGACTCTTAGGAAAACCTTTACTTGGCTGGCTCACATTCCCGCTCGCAGCAATTGCATTTAGCGTTTTCCTCGCCTACCAGTCTCTGCCCGTTGCTAGTGATCACTCTCTCAAAGTATCGGAAGTTGATCTAGCAACACGACCGGAAGACGGTCACGAGATCATGAACACTGCGGATTCCACGGTTCAATGGAACCGCCTTGAAGTCATCGATATTGACACCACTACCACGTCAGGACGAGTAAAATCCATTCACTATGTCTATTGTCATGACGCACAACTGACCAACCCGAGCATCGTTGGCCATCCTAAGCTGCTTGAGAAGATTGGTCAGTCTCACAACGCAGGTCTAACCAGCCCATTTGGCTCGCCAGGACCGTCGTTTGGAGGCATTCAAATCGGAATTGAAGATAGTCGATTACCCCCCTATTCGATTGCGATTGAACAGGATCAGGACACCGGCAATCACTTATCTACTGTGACTGCGGTCCCCATCGCGTCGCGGAGCAGTAAGGGATTAATGTCAGAAATCCAATTCACGCCCAAAACAATTAGTTTGGATCCGATTACTCGACGTCCCGGTAGCGAGCTTCTTCAGGGAACACTCAAAAATCCGTTGAATATCGATATTCTCGATGGAATGCTCATCTACCGTAACTGGATCTACCTGCTACCGACTCGATTCCCAGCTGGCAGTCAGATTGAATCACTTGATTCTTTGCGTCAAAAGAATTTTCGATGGCAACTTTCAAGGCAAAAGGCATTGGAAAGCTCAAGTGAAACGGAAGCTTGGGATCCTGCTGAAACTAAAAAGCTAAACCGAATTGGTGAGATCATTTTATTCCATGAGGCTGCCGGCGGAACACGATACACCACACTAAAGAATGGCCCGCTAGCGGATCTCGATCTATCACACGTGCTATCCGATGATCGCTGCATTCTTTTGGGTCATTTGGCACAGCCGGCCACAGAACTAAATCTTCATGATGACTTTAACACCGAACTCCCAGGGATTCGTGAAACATTTCTAAGGGTGGTCTTAACCGTGGAGAGCCCTCCTCGTTAGTGTTGAACGGCCAAACGACCGATCATAACAATTTGTAATTTTCAAGTACTGAAATCCGACCGTGATTAAAACTGCCGACCTGACGAAAAAGTATGGCGATGCCTTTGCGATTAAAAGCATCGACCTTAACCTAAACGCTGGTGACCTGTTCGGCTTCATTGGGCCCAACGGCGCTGGCAAGACCACTACCATGAGGATCATCGCGACACTCCTTGAACCAACTTGGGGTGAGGCATATGTCTGCGATCACAGTGTCCATACCGCACCCAAGGAAATCCGCAGGCTCGTTGGTTACATGCCGGATTTCTTCGGTGTTTACGAAGACATGACGGTTGTGGAGTACCTAGAGTTTTTTGCTGCCTCCTACCGAATCAAAGGTAACGACCGTCGCAAGCGCGTGAATGAAATGCTCGAGGTGGTTGACCTTGATTTCAAAAGAGATGCTTTCGCCAATACTCTTTCACGAGGACAAACACAACGCTTAGGCTTAGCGAGAACCCTCCTGCATGACCCACAAGTACTTCTTTTGGATGAGCCATTATCGGGACTTGATCCGCGTGCCCGAATTGAAATGCGAAACCTACTCCGCAAATTGGGTCACATGGGAAAAACAATCATTGTTAGTAGTCACATCCTGCCTGAGTTAGCAGATGTCTGCAACAAGATTGGCATCATTGACAAGGGTGAGTTGAAACAAAACGCGACCAAGGCGGAGGTGATTCGGATGGTGCGCGAACATCTCGTTTTAGTCATTGAACCGCAGACGAGTAATGATCTCGAAAAAATCTCCGATCTTCTTGCTCAACAAACTTCAGTTCAAGGATGCGAAACGGGAGACAACTCCATTCGCGTTATCATGAAATCAGACGTTGAAGACTACAGTAACTTGGCCAAACTGCTGATTGATAACGGTGTCGGAATCAAAAAGTTCACCGAAGAAGAACTTGACCTCGAAAGTGCGTTCATGGCTTTGACAAAAGGCACCAGCCATCGCATGTAACCCAAGCATGATGAATAGCTGGTGATCAATTACCTCGTGTTTCAGTCGAGCGGCTTGACAATTTGATGATCAAGTGCTCAAGCATAAACCGATCCAACCAAGGGCGACTATGGGTTCCTTTCAATCGCAAATCTGCATCAAGCAACCATGCGAGTAGTTTTTTTGCACGATCGCGCCTCAGTCCTCTTAAATGACTTTTTGCTTGAGAGGTTTCGTGAGTCGGAAATCCAGCACGGCTCAGTGCGTCTTCTTCTCGAATCCTTCGGCCAAGTCTCTCACTGTGATGAACGACTGCGGAGGCCACTCCTAAACGCCTCAGCGACCATGCAATCTGCGGGAGAAGCGCAATCGGCGGCTGCCCACCACTCATTAATTTATCCAAATGCTTCAACGCTTCCGCCGCATTTCCAGAAGCAATTGCCTCGTTGATCTGCCAGACCGTTTTCCCTTGCCATCCAGTTACCACTTCACGAACTAATGATTCATCAACAACCCCGTTAGGATCGCGATACAACGCCAACTTCGCAATCTCCGAATCCAGCATACCCAGTTCTTCACCAAGTAGCTCAATCAACGCATTGGCAGCATCTTTATTGACTTTGACTTGATGCCTGCCGGCCAAAAACGTTGTGATAAACTTTTGCCGTGAAGCAAACGTAACACCCCGTTTCTTATCCACTCCAGCATGGCACTGCACAAGGAGATGATGCTTGTCGATAGCCTTATAAAGTCGTGTGTTGGAGGCCAAAGACTCAAATTCGAGAACTAATCGAGTGGCGGTCGCTGGCTTCGCCACGTACGTCTCTAGTTCCACGCGATTGTTAGTTTTGGAAGAACTATCTTCAGAATTTTCTTCAGGGGATCGCTTCCCACTGACAAATGCGTCAGCGTCGCGAATAACGACCGTTTTCTTTCCCTCGCCAAAATCAAACAGGGATGCTGTCGTCAATTCGTCCTTTAAATCTGACCATTGAGAAGACTCGCCACTAACCTGCATGAGATCACCCTCAGCGGTGATTCGGTCCATGACCCAAGAGCGCAGAGAAGAATCATTACCCACAACGGCAATGATGTCCGGAAAGTGATTACTCGACTGATCGAGTAGCTCGAATGCGTGAACGGTAGCCATCCCTAGAAGGTACCAAGCCAACACGCTTCTCGCGAGCGGTTCGAATCGTCAACCGCTGAGCCCGATTAAAAAATTCACCGCATCAAATCAAGGCGAACTAGAACTGATTCCGCGTACGAAGTGCAGTGGTTTCTTTCTTTCCTCCCGCGGGCATGCCTTTAGAGAGTGGTTGAAAGCCGCGGATCTTCGCCCTCGGGGCTAGACCCTGCGTATCGATTGGTTGATCCAAAAGGTAAACGCCGCGGTTTCCTGCCTCGTCAATCGCGTCAATTCTCAAGTAAAGCTGTCGTGGTAGGTTTGGATCTGCAGCCCAAATATATTGCCCATCGTTCCTAAGTCCTCCAACAATGGTTGTCCACGGACCTTCGAGGGAATCACTAAAAGCAAGTGTGATCGGTCGCGCGGGCAAATTGCGGTCATCACATTCATAACTGATGACCAATGATCCGGTACGAGTTCCTTCCCCGTACCTCGCTCCGGTAATTTTGACCTGCGGTTTCTCGGTATCGACCACAACAAAAATATCTGGCAACTCTCCCGCTAGGGGGCGTGGACTAGCCAGACCGTTACGGCCAACCACACAAATTCGAAAACCGAAGGCTCCAATATCCTGTGTCTCAATGTCGAAAGGACTCATGCGATCAGGATCGCTACCCCACAACTGCCACGTCTTTCCCGCGTCTGTTGTTCCGTAAAGTTCGATGCTCTCAGCACCCTGAGCACCGATCGCTTCAAGTTCATAATCAAGACTGAACCGCTTTCCCTTGCTAAATCGGGTCGGGACACGATCAAACATTGACGAACGTTGTGGATCAGCACCGGTCCGATCTGTTAAGTCAGCTCTTTGGGATTCATAGCGTGTAGCAGAATCACTGGGTTCCACTGATGAACGGCTACCTTGATTCTCATCCTCTTGGAGAAGCGTGACGACTTCCGACGTCTCATCGATTGGTCGCATCGCCTGAGCTGGTGTTTCTGCTTTTCGGTTTGAGATTGAGGACGGAGAGCCGCTGCTTGACTGGCCTTCAATCCACGTAGCCGTAGTTTCTGGGACCAACTCCACCGCTGAGGGGTCACGCGCGGCCTCCGATGAGGTAGGCGAATTAGATTGCTGCCTGAATGCCTGTTTCTGCGGTTCGTTTAGACTGAAACCCTCACCGATTTGAGCGGGTGAAGCGGGCGGCGGGAGCAACTCTTGTGGGTCACCAACTAATCGTGACGGAATTGCACCTGAGAAAGAAGAGCTGGAAGCAGGTGTTCTGGTAGATGGCCCCAGACTGCTGGATGAACCTGGAGCAGCGGGCGGGGCCACCCCGAATAATTTTTCAAACAGAGAAATAGGTCTTCGAGGTGGGTTTCCTAGCTGCGCAATACGAACCCACCCCTGTTGATCCTTTGCTTGGTCTTGCTGTTGTGAACCGCCGCTGGGCAAAGTGATTGAATCCGTTGCCTTCTCTTGAATGTCGCTGCTCTGCTCTCGAAATCCAGCCAGTGTCCCATCAATCTTGGAACTACTTGGCTGACTCGCAATCGTGGACACCTCTTCATTCGCCAGTCGTGGACGACGAAGATGCTTGATCAACTTTGCCACGTTACCAGCTTGATCCATGACGACCAGCTCAACAGAGGCATGGTTCCACGCTAGATTTCTTGAAGGATTGATTTGAAACCGACCCGCAGTTGACGCTTGGCTAGGTACAGCATCCTTCCAAGACGGATCACTATCTGTGACATAACGAACATGCATCTCTTTGACATCAGAAATATTATCAACTGAGTACTGAACGATGATTTCTCCGTCTAGATTCGCATCCACCTCTAGGGTCAATTTTGGTTCAGAGGTATCAATCACAACACACAATTGTGCTTTGAGCGATCGCTGATCGAATTCACGTTTGATCTGACCGGTGGCGAGCGTTGCAAAGAGATATTTCCCATCATGATCGGCGACATAATCAAACTTTTGCTGATGACTTCCCACCGCAATGCTATCGCATAATTCCCAACTGGCTTGGTTCGGACGGATCACGTAGAGGCGGATCTCTGCAGTCCCAGTTTCTTGACGGTCAACACTAAAGGGGATCGAAAATGATCGTGCTTTGAGAATATACTTTGGCGGCGAAATCTGTTGGTCAGCCTGGTCTAAAGCTGTTGCATCGCTAGAGACACCTTTTGATGGGAGACCACCAGCAAGCCGATCAGTTGGAATCGCCAAAGCGACAGATTGAGCCACTGCAAGCGTTGCTGCAAATACCAGCAAAACGGTTGAATTTGCACTCGTTTTCCCTTGCATTGCTCTGCCAATCGAGAAAATGGCGAATAAGAACGACTCGTGACCAACCGAGTACCACTTGATCCGCTTCGGTTATTTGGCCTTCGAGCATTAATCATTCTTGACTCCCCCTGTTTTTCTCGCCAAATCAAGCCAACACGCTCGTTCCAAGTCCTGTAAATACCCCGTTTCCCCCCTCGTCGATCTCCATACACATGACAGACACCACCTACCAATACGACGTGATAGTGATTGGGGCTGGACACGCTGGAACAGAAGCTGCGGCTGCGGCAGCGCGGTTAGGGGTTCGAACAGCCTTGCTGACAACCAACTTGGATACCGTTGGTCAAATGTCTTGTAACCCAGCCATTGGTGGAGTGGCGAAGGGTCAAATTGTCCGAGAAGTCGATGCATTGGGTGGGTTGATGGGTCAGGCCATTGACGCCACCGGCATTCAGTTTCGATTACTGAATCGCCGCAAAGGTCCAGCAATGCACAGTCCTCGTGCTCAGGCTGATAAAAAAGCCTACCAAAACCTCATCAAGTATCAGATTGAATGCATTGAAAACCTCGACCTGCGTCAAGAAACGGTTGAAGATTTAATTGTCGTTAGTCAGGGGACCGAACGAAGAATCGTGGGCGTCAAGGTTCGAGGCGGTGCGGAGTATCTCGCTGGTGCCGTTGTTCTAACAACGGGTACCTTCCTTCAGGCAATCATGCATACGGGCGAAGCCAAAACTGCTGGCGGGAGGGCAGGGGAGGGCACAACTGCAGGAATCAGTGGGGCTCTCAGGCGACTGAAGATCGAAATCGATCGGTTCAAGACAGGAACCCCACCTCGACTCAATGCCAGAACCATTGACTATCAAGCCGTTGAGGAACAACCGGGTGATGAAGAACCACAACCCTTCTCGTTTTTAACTGGTCGTTTATCTATATCGCAATTACCCTGCCACATCACTTACACGAACCAGAAAGTGCATGACTTAATTCGCGACAACCTGGAACGTGCGCCGATGTACAGCGGGCAGATCAATTCTAGAGGCCCTCGATACTGCCCGAGTATCGAAGACAAAGTCGTTCGATTTTCAGAGAAAGATGGCCATCAACTTTTCCTTGAGCCCGAAGGCCACAAAACTCAAGAAGTTTACGTCAATGGCATTTCGACTAGCCTGCCCAGGGACGTCCAAGACAAGATGTTTCGTCTGATACCGGGTCTCGAAAATGCGTCGATCATGCGATACGGCTACGCCGTGGAATATGACTTCTGCCCACCCACGCAACTTTGGAGCCACTTAGAATCCAAAACCATTGGTGGATTATTCTTCGCTGGCCAAATCAATGGCACAACTGGTTACGAAGAAGCAGCAGGTCAGGGACTGATCGCAGGTTTGAACGCGGCGAGAAAAATCAAACAATTTGATCCATGGGTGCCAACTCGCGACCAAGCCTACATCGGCGTATTACTGGATGACCTCGTCACAGCGGGTACCGATGAACCGTATCGGATGTTTACCAGTCGAGCTGAGTATCGTCTTCTACTGAGGCAAGATAATGCGGATCGAAGACTCACACCAATTGCTCAGGAACTCGGACTAATCACGCTGCAACGAGCAGAGAGATTCACCGAAAAAATGCGCCAGATCGAATCGGCGATGCAGATTCTCAAAACGTCGAGAGTTGAGCAAGTTGCCGGTGACACCTACCTTCGACGCCCAGAGGTCGACTGGGCTGAGATGTGCCAGCGGATTGAAGCACTAAGACCCATCAACGCAGAAGCGGCTCAACAGTGCGTCTATGACATAAAATACGAAGGGTATGTGACCCGTCAGAAGATGGAAGTAGAAAAACAGCAACGACTATCCACCAAGAGAATCCCAGCTAATTTTGACTTCCACCAAATCAAACCACTCCGAAACGAGGCAAAAGAAAAACTAGGTCGAGTCAGCCCACAAAGCCTTGATCAGGCCAAACGCATTAGCGGCATCACCCCCGCTGATATTGCATTGATTCTTGCTCACTTGGAATCGCCGTCCAAAAAAATGGGAAATCATCAAAATGACAGCAAATAGTCAACGGTTTTCCCATATTTGATAATTTGCGAAGTTTCGATCAATCTTGACCTCGGCGGGGGAATCGATAGAATTCGCGTTCGAGGCAAGCTTGGCAAAACAGAGGAGCTTGGAGCTTCTTGCCGCCTGCGGCCTTCACGCAACATGGGCCGCCGTGAAGCGCGATGGCAGATCAGGGAACTTTGTCAAGTTGAACACCACTCAAGTTTTGCTGGAACTTGGTAGAGACTTTGCGAACCTCCTTGAGGAGATTCGCAAAACCGGTACGCACTGATCAAACGGATATCAGTGACAAGCCACCAGCAAAACCGGAGTAACGATTGAGCGTCGAAATCTATTTGGCTCAATCGATTTAGTTGGCATCGTCATGCAGGGAGGATGGTTTCTGAAATGACCACGAAAACGGTCTTTACGACGGGCGAAGCAGCCAAAATTTGTAAGGTCAGCCAGCAGACAATTATTCGTTGTTTTGACAACGGATCGCTGAAAGGATTCCGAGTCCCGGGAAGTAAGTTTCGGCGTATTCCGCGGGATCAGCTATTCCTCTTCATGAAAGACAACGGCATTCCAACCGATGCGCTTGAAAGCGGTAAAAAGAAACTGTTAATCGTTGATGATGATCAGGATCTTGTGGACCTAATGCAGGATGGCTTTGAGAGAGACGGCCGCTTTGATATCCGCACCGCAAATAACGGATTCGACGCCGGCATGGGAGTGAAGGAATTTCGCCCCGACCTAGTCGTGCTCGACGTGATGCTCCCGGACATCAACGGGAAAGAAGTCTGCCAGCGGGTTCGCAACGACCCCTCAATGGATACAGTCAAAATCCTCTGTATCTCGGGTATGGTCGAACACAGCAAGGTAGATGGTCTCAAGGCTGCTGGTGCTAACGATTTCATGCAGAAACCGTTTGCTATCGACGATCTCGTCGGCAGGGCGTGCGATCTCCTAGACATTGAACGCGGCGTAATGGGTTAGTGTGAGTTCTGTGAATTCACGACGGCGATCCAAGCGAAAAAGCAAGCAGACCGATGGCAAGGAAATTACGGCCATCGCTGACTCTGTTTTGGAGAACCATCAGCAAATTCGATCAAAACCACGCCAGTACAGCTTATTACCGTGCGTAAGAGCGGGAAGTCATCGATGGTGGCTTCCGTGCGACTCATCAAACGCTTTACTTCTTGCCGAGATTATCCTCACGAATCGCCGCCACCACTCCGGTGTAGACGACACAGGGCTGATCAATCGAGTAAAGAGAACGTTAGAAAAGAACCCTCCGCTGTTTATCTTTTCTGCTTTCCATTTCACAAGCCAATCGCGTGACACGGATAGCTACTCGCTGAATGACTTAGCTGCATGGCTCCTCAATAACCTTGCTTCCTGCCTGATGCACGGTGATGATCTCTTAGGGTCACCTGAGATCTCGAAAGACCTGTGTGCTCGCTGGAGTCGATTGCACAGTTACTTCCTGACGATCCCGATTGCGACATGGCTGGAGCAGTCGCATTTATGGCTGGAACTTACAGGACCGCCAATTCCTACCAAGAATCGTCGTCAATGGCGTGGATATATTGGCGACGAAGACTCTCGGGAAGTCGATCAATTAGACTCCTATCAATGCCCAACCAATACATTGTTGGAGAGACTCTCAAGAACTCAACAACAACTATTCACCCTAGAGACAGATTTTGACAAACAGCTTGCAGCCTCCAAGAGTGATGCGATTAAACAACTCGCATACGGCTTGAGTCATGAAATCAACAACCCACTGGCAAACATCTCGGCGCGAGCTCAGCAACTCCAACGCGACGAACCCGATCCGACGCGATCCGCAAGCCTGCAGCGTATTTCGGATCAGGTTTACCGTGCCCATGAAATGATCGCCGACTTGATGTTCTACGCAAACCCTCCCTCGAAAGAACAACAAGACACTGATCTTGGGATGATCGCGGAGGAAACAGTCAGTAAATATCAAGATGAAGCAAGTCGGCGCTCAATCGAAATTAACATCAAGATCAAGCCGGATCAGCTTCTCACAGATTCTGGTGAACCACCTACCTTCCCGCAAAACAACCAACCAGCACAGCAACTTTTTGCGGTCGTTGACCCGGGAATGATCAGAGAGGCAATTGGTGCTTTGATCCGAAACGCTATCGAAGCGATATCAGACGAAGGAAAGATTCAAATTTCGATACACCGCACTGAGTCATCTCTGATCATTGAAGTGGCTGACAGCGGACCAGGCCTGAGTGAGCAGGCAAGAAAAAATGCGTTCGACCCTTACTTTAGCGGCCGAGAAGCTGGGCGTGGCCTAGGACTTGGTTTGTGCCGAGTGTCGAGAATCGCAGAATTGCATGGTGGCACCGCTGAAGTCATCGGCAGCATTGTGGGCTGCATCGCTCGAATCACCCTGCCTCGCTAAACGATTTGACGGCACAGAGGGATTGCCTAGCAAAATTCAATTGCCAATTTCACGGGCTGGTGAGATCCGAACTGATGGTTGATAATCCTTGATCGGAAAGTCTTCTGACCTTCGGGAAATACGGAAACACCTAGAATGCTCGATTCGGCAACTGAAATACTTCGAATACAAGCCAGTGGCGAGGCAAGTGCCGTTGAAATCACTCAATTGGCACTTGAACGGATCCGTGCGTCACAAGCCGGGATCAACGCCTTCACCCACATCAACGAAGAAGGTGCGATTCGGGCGGCGGAGGCAGTGGATCTGAAACGCAGGACGGGTCAACCTCTAGGTCGATTAGCTGGTATCCCGATTGCTGTAAAAGACATCCTTTGCACCACGGACATGCCGACGACATGTTCCTCCAAAATGCTGGAAAACTTTGTTGCTCCCTATGACGCAACGGTCATCAGCAAACTACGTGAAGAAGATGCAATCCTTGTTGGCAAAACTAACATGGATGAATTTGCGATGGGAGGTAGCACGGAGACGAGTTTTTTCGGCGTCACTCGTAACCCTTGGAACCAAGCAGTGACCCCGGGGGGCAGCAGCGGTGGCGCGGCCGCGTGTGTGGCTGCTGGGACAGTGCCAATGAGCTTGGGGAGTGACACGGGTGGATCAATCCGCCAACCTGCGGCGTTCTGCGGCGTTACTGGATTAAAACCGACCTATGGCAGAGTTAGCCGTTATGGCTTGGTCGCCTTTGCCAGCAGTCTTGATCAAGTTGGTCCACTTGCTTGGTCTGTGGAAGATGTAGCCTTACTAAGCGAAGTGATCTGTGGTTTTGAGCCACGGGATTCAACTTCCTTGGATCAACCTGTACCAAACTTGGTATCCGCCATTCAATCCGCCGATCTAAGGGGAATCAAAATTGGGATCTTGGAAGACGCGCTGGCTCGAGATGGCCTCGATCAATCAATCCATCGAGCTGTTATGGAAGCGGCAGAAGTTTTCAAACAGGCCGGTGCAGAAATCATTGAGATTCAATTGCCTCATAGTGAACATTACGTCCCTGCTTATTATGTCATTGCACCAAGTGAAGCGAGCAGCAACCTTTCGCGCTACGATGGAGCGCATTACGGTCACCGCGCAGTAGATTTAGCCTCGGAGAAAGTTAGCCAGAACGGTCCACTGGCAGCAACGTACTGCCAAAGTCGAGCAGAAGGATTTGGGACCGAAGTTAAACGCCGAATCATGATTGGAACATACGCTTTAAGCGAAGGGTACTCGGATCAATATTACAACCAAGCGCTTAAGGTAAGGCGGCTTATTAAAGGCGACTACGATGCCGCATTCAATCAGGTTGACCTTTTACTGGGTCCCACTACCCCAACAACCGCTTTCCCACTCGGTGAACATTCGGACGACCCTTTGCAAATGTATTTGGTTGACCTATTCACTGTCGGAGCCAACCTTGCCGGCATTCCCGCGATGTCCCTACCGGCAGGTCTTTCAGAATCTGGTCTGCCCATCGGGATTCAATTACAAGCACCCGCACTGCAAGAGTCGCAACTGATCTTTGCTGGAGCAGCGTATCAGGCCGCAACCCAGTACCACCACTTAAGACCCGAAAACTTCCGTTTTTGATTTCAACAAAAACATCTCAAACATCATGACTCACTCTGACGGTTATACCACCGAGACTATCATTGGGCTCGAGGTACATGTACAGCTTAAAACCAACACAAAGCTCTTTTGTGGATGCAGTACAACATTTGGTGCTGCACCCAATACTCAGGTCTGCCCCGTTTGCCTTGGGCATCCGGGTGCATTGCCAGTCATCAATGAGCAAGCTTTAGAAGTTGCAATCAAAGCAGGTCTTGCTTTGAATTGTCACATTCCTGAAATGACGAAATGGGACCGAAAGCAGTACTTTTATCCGGACCTACCCAAGGGCTACCAAATTAGCCAATTCGATTTACCTATATGCGCTGAGGGATACCTCGATATCGCGTTAGAGGGTAAGGGAGATGGCGATCGCAGGATTCGAATCCTTCGTGCTCATCTCGAAGAAGATGCGGGCAAAAGCATGCATGATGAATCAGCCGGTCAATTCGATACCAGAATTGACTTGAATCGATGCGGCACTCCACTTTTAGAAATCGTGAGCCAACCCGACCTGCGATCCTCACAAGAGGCCAAGGCGTATCTCAACGAATTAAAACTTCGCATGACGCATCTTGGTATCTCGGACTGCGAGATGCAGGAGGGCAGCCTTCGAGTCGATGCCAATGTCAATCTGCATATACACGTGGATGGCAAGAAAATTGCCACGCCCATCGTTGAAATCAAAAATATGAATAGTTTCCGGGCAGTAGAACGTGCAATCGACCATGAGATTGACCGCCAATACGATGCGTGGGAAGAAACTGGCAAGACAATCAATGATGAGTCAAAGACCACTCGCGGCTGGGATGACCAAACAGGGAGAACCTTCCTGCAAAGAGAGAAAGAAGAATCTGCCGACTATCGATACTTCCCAGATCCCGACCTACTGCCTGTAAGAATCTCAAAAGAACGTATCGAAGACATTCAAAATTCCATTGGGGAGATGCCTGGAGAAGTACGGGAACGCTTTCAAACACAATACGGTATCAAGGCTTACGATGCCGAGGTGATCGTCAACCAAGGTAGAGACTTCATCGATCTCTACGAAGCCGCTGTAGCGGTATGCGGCGATGGAAAACGAGCCAGTGCATGGTTTCAGCAAGACATTCTCAGAACCATCAATGAACAGCAAATTGCTACCGCTGACTTTCCCATTTCCGGGAATGCACTGGGAATCCTCCTCCTGAAGATCACGAACGGAGACTTAGACAACTCGAGAGCTCGCGACGTCTTCCAGCACATGCTTGATCATGGTGATGACGTTGACGCTTCGATTGATGCGTTGGGTATTACTGCGGTCGATTCTTCTGAACTTGAAGGATTGTGCCGCGATTTGCTCAGCGAAAATCCTCATGTGGTCGAGGACTACCGAAACGGCAAACAACAAGCTATCGGCTCACTGATTGGGCAAGCAAAAAAGCGCAATCCAAACGCTAATCCAAAGACAGTTCGAGAACTGTTATTGCAAATTGTTGAAACCCTTTGAGCCATGGAGCGATTCCGCTTCACCACGCAGAGACAGCGACAGAAAAACGCCCGATCGTACAAGAGCAATCTGTTAGGTACAGCATAGGAATGTAATGCGTCCTGCAAGACATCTAGCCATATCACTCAGAAGGTTAATTGACTGGTCAAAACAAGACTGGTCTTTTTGCTTGATGACCGTAACAATTTTTTTGGTTGTGATCTGGCTTCTGCTAACTCCGCTCTCATCCCAAATCGCAAATCACACGATGCTGCGATTCCACCTACAATCGCGGTCTTTTCCAATTTGGGCTTTTCAGTTTCCAATACCAGCGATGTACAATTTTGCTAATCAGTATGAAGTCGATGATTATCCCCCAGGATTGATAGATCCTTTATTTCACGACAGTCAGCCCCGTTTTCTCAATCACTTTCCCGCACGATGTTTTACCTTTGCCGATGCGCGAGGAGAATACTTGAGAGCAGGCACCAATAAGTGGTTCACAATCACAAGTTCGTATCGCGGCCAGAAAGTCACTTCAAAATTTCACTTAAAGCCGAGTGAAACACTAAGGCATTCCGAGCCGCATCGGCAATACGAAGTCATTCGGATCTCGACTGAAACGGATTATGTCGCCACAAAGAATTAAGTCTGGCGGAAATCCCGCAATAGAACGAGTTGACATGCTTGCAACCGAGCAAGACAAGAACCGTCTCATCACCGCGTATCGAGTGGTTCAGGCTGGCATATTGGCCACTCTTGTGTGGAAGATTTCCTTCTTCAGCTATGCCAACGCCATCTACAATACCATAGAGATTAGCGATTCTTTCTTCCCAGATTTATTGCGTTCACCTTCCATTCTTCGGGTTAGCTTTCTTGGTGCGACCGCAGCGACCCTGCTTAACATGCTGGCAACATCCAATGCGGTGAGAAAAGGATGTTGCATCACGGTCATGCTGGGACTAAGTATTCTCTGCATCCATCAGGGCAGCTACAACGATATGACTTTTGTCACCGCGTGGTGGTGTGCAACATGGTCGTGCTGGGTCAGCTACCGGATTGACCAGGATTCGCACCGAACTCTATTGCAGAAATCAGCTTTTCTGGCTCGTGCAATGATCTCAATGATTATTCTTGGTGGTGCGGTGGGAAAGTGGACCGGCGAATATTGGTCGGGACAAGTTCTCTATGACATCTACTTCGTCGACCGTGACTTTTGGTTATTCAATTACCTCCGCGATACCTACAGCGAGGAAGAACTCAAAGTCATCGCTACTTGGCATAGTCGAAACGTCGTGATGATTGAAACAGCATTTGGTTTGTTCTACTGGTTACTGGGAAATCGTGTTGCGGCCATCGTAGGAATCTTCATCCTATGTTCGATCGCAATATTTTCTAATTTCCTTCTCTTCTCGGTTCTATCGTGCCTGATCGCCTTGAGTGCAGTGGGCTACTTCGCCAGCCAACCAGCCGAAAGATCCTAAAGAACGCCCTTGGTGCTTGGGACCTGATTTTGTCGAGGATCTAATTCGACTGCCATCCTGATGGCTCTCGCAGAAGCTTTGAAAATACACTCGGAAATATGATGTGCGTTGCGTCCGTGATGGAGAACCACGTGTAAATTGCAGTGAGCATTAGCAGCAAAAGATTGCCAGAAATGCTCCACTAGTTCAGAGTCAAAGGTTCCGATCTTACTAGCGGCGATGGGCGCCTGATACTCAAATGCATACCGACCGCCCATATCGACTGAAGTTGTCACAAGACATTCATCCATGGGCAAGGTAAAGTGACCGTAACGACGAACACCGCGACGGTCACCAAGCGCTTCATGTACGGCCTGACCCAAAACAATACCGATATCTTCGCAAGTATGATGATCGTCAACGTGCAGATCGCCCTTAGCATCCAGTGACAAATCGATCATTGAATGCCGAGCAAAAAGATCAAGCATATGATCTAGGAATCCAATCCCCGAGGCCCTTGCTCCCTCACCGGAGCCATCCAGATTCAACGTCAAGCTGATTTGAGTTTCACCTGTTTTACGCTCAACGGATGCCTGTCTTGGTATGGAAGTTGGCTGCGTCATCAATCACTTTTATCTTCTAATGGCAGATTGCACGGAGGACCCACTCAGCAGCAGAAATAACTACGACAGGTAGTTCTTGAGTAAATGCAAAACAGCGTCAATCTGCTGATCGGTTCCCACGGAGATCCGCAATCCATCACCGCTTTCACCGAAATCCATCAGACGGACGAGGATCTGTTGGCTCTTCAGAAAGTCGTAGATGTCTCCGTGGCTTACATGTTGATGTCTGCACCACACAAAGTTGGCATGAGACGGAGTCACAAGAAATCCAAGTTTCTCCAATTCCAGTGACATACGTGTACGGGTCGCAATGATTTTTCGGCAGTTTTCAGCAAGCCAATCAGAGCACTGCATCGCGGCGGTAGCTGCGGCGATCGACATGGCGTCACAGTTATAACTATCTTTAATTTTCGCGAGTTCTGCGACAACCTCGGGCCTTGCGATCAAGAAGCCAAACCGAATACCGGCGAGACCATATGACTTACTCAAGGTCTTGGTCACCAGAATATTGTCGTGCTCTAAAACCAAACTCACGCAGTTTTCCTCTGCGAAATCTGCGTAAGCCTCATCCACTACCAACGGACATTCAAGCCGATCGGCCAACTTGACAATCTGGGAACGTGAGACAACCGTGCCACTAGGGCTATTCGGGTTCGGCAATAGAGCAAGTTTTAGATCACCTGCTGCATCACAGAACTCAGAAGGGAGTTCCCAACTGTCATCGAATGTCACTTGCTCCCAGACCGCTCCTTGAATATCCGCAAGCGTCCGGTAGAGGATGTAAGAAGGGAAGGGCATGCGGAGCTTTTCACCTTCCCCCACAAAACCTCGAACCAAAAGTGTCAGTATTTCATCGCTTCCGTTACCTGCAAGCACCCATTCGGGACCAGGTAAACCGAGAGCTTCAGCGGCGGCAATCCTAAAAGAATTAGCCATTGGATCAGGATACCGATTCAGAGGCCCCTCAGCAGCACGCTTGATCGCATCCACAACGTCGGGAGGCGGAGGGTAGGGGTTCTCGTTTGTATTTAGCTTGATGAATTTCCCAGGCGGTGGCTGCTCGCCAGGGACATAACCCGCGAGAGCCGTCACGGCTGGTCGATACATTCTGCGATTAACCATGGCAGTCGATGATTGTTGTTAAATGGCCAGTGAATCAACTCACCTCATCCTTGGGGATGAAAAATGACTCTATCCACAGGATTGGTTGAAAATCAAATCACGCTTTTTCGCAGCGGATGGAAACACTTTTGGCATGCGCGGTCAGACCCTCTTTAAAAGCGACCCTAAGAACATCTTCCGCAATATCACGCAACGCACCAGCATTAAACTCTGTGACACTTCCGCTTCTCAAAAAGCTATTACTCGAAAGGCCAGCGGCCCAGCTACACGTTCCTCCCGTGGGAAGGACGTGACTCGGCCCGGCTGCATAATCGCCAAGAGCGACTGGAGTGTGACTGCCCAAGAACGCGGCTCCGCTGTTTCGAATCTTCTTCATCAGCTTTTGAGGATTCTCTGTCTGAATATGCAAGTGTTCTGGAGCAAATTGATCAGTCAACTCGCATGCCTGAGTTTCATCGCGGACCGTAATCAACGCACCGAAGGCTTCCAAGCTATCTAAGGTCAGTTCGTGTCGGTCTAGCTCATTTAGCTGCTTTACCAACTCAGCATGAACCCGCTCAACCAACTGGTGATCCCAAGTGATCAGGATGGCAGAACCTGGGGAGTGTTCAGCCTGAGCTAGCAGGTCAGCAGCAACGAAATCTGGCCTTGCTGTTCCATCAGCAATCACAATGACCTCACTGGGACCGGCAAAAGAGTCGATATCAACGGTTCCAAAAACATGCTTTTTGGCGAGCGCAACAAATAGATTTCCTGGGCCGACAATTTTGTCAACTGCTGGGAGATGATCTGTACCGTAAGCCAATGCGGCGACAGCTTGTGCCCCGCCTACTCGGTAAACCTCTTTAACACCCAGCTCATAGCAGGTAGCGAGCATGTCGATATTGTAGGCACCGAACGGTGTCGGAGGCGCTACGACTGCAATTTCCTCTACCCCAGCAACCTGTGCAGGGACGGTTGTCATGAGAACGGTCGAAGGATAAGCGGCCGCACCACCCGGCACACAAACCCCCACCCTTCGAATCGGAACATAACGCTGGAGCAGTTCGACCCCCGGACGCGGCGAGATCTTCACGTCTTGATGCAGAATGGCAGTTTGAAAATCGACAATATTGTCGCGAATTCTCCGCACTGATTCCAGTAACTCAGGATCCGCCTTGGAGTGGGCATCGACTAATTCTTCTTCTGACACACGTAGCTGATCTTCTGATAGCGAAGCTTTATCAAGCGCGGCCGTGTAGCGCAATAGAGCAGCAGACCCATCCGATTGGACGTCGGAACAGATCCTCTCCACAACCTCGATGGGCGAAAGAGGTTCACCGAAAACTTCTTCTGTGAGTGCTTTCCCGCGAGGACTCACGATATCCCCACGGGGGCTCAATTTATCTCGCAACTCATTCAGAACAGCAGAGTTGCCCGCTTGTGCGTCAACTCGCTGAATATTGATAACATCGGTCATGGTGCAATACTTGTCGAAAAAAAGACCAGGGTTCGCAAAGATAACTGCGAAAATGTAAAACCACTCATCCTCAAAGCCGTAGCCTATCCTTACAGCTACATGGTGGTCGAGGGGCATCATTCTACCCGCGATCGAATCCTAGAAAACAACTCGTTGAAACCGACTGGCAATGCCCACAGAGCCAAATATCGGGTCTGGTAGACTAAATTAATTCGAACTTTGAAACCGCGTGCAATTCGCAAATCTCGCACAATCTGAGATCATTACCGGCTTACGAATAACAAGGAAGAACAAAGTTAATGACCGAGGCAAACGAACTCATTGATCTCCGTAGTGATACGGTCACCAAGCCAACCGAGGAAATGCTTCAAGCCATGCTCGAGGCGGAACTGGGAGATGACGTCATTGATGTCGACCCCACGCTCGAGAAACTTGAAATTCTTACTGCTGAGATTCTGGGTAAAGAATCGGCAATTTTTATGCCTAGCGGCACCATGTCAAACCAGATTGCAATCCGAGTTCATTGTGACCGCGGTACTGAATTTTTGTGTGAATCAGAGTGCCATATTCACCACTATGAACAAGGAGCTTACGCTCAATTGTCAGGTCTGGTTGCAAAAACCATTTACAGCACAGATGGATCTCTTCGTGTAGCCGACCTGCAGGATTGCATTAGCCCAGAAAACGAACACTTTCTTAGAACCTCAGCACTTTGCCTAGAAAACACCCACAATCGTTGGGGAGGTCGGATCCAACCACAAAAAGACGTTCTCGAAGTTTGTTCCTGGGCCAAGTCACATGGACTCTCCACCCATTTGGATGGAGCGCGTCTCTGGAATGCGGCAGCAGCTTCGGGAATTGAACCGAGCGAACTTGCAGCGCCGTTTGATACGGTAAGCGTCTGTTTCAGTAAGGGGCTTGGCGCGCCGGTCGGATCAGCTTTGATTGGCCCCAAAAACTTCATTGCAGAGGCTCGTCGGGCAAGGAAGTTATTTGGTGGTGGCATGCGGCAAGCAGGTGTTCTAGGAGCTGCGGCCTTATACGCATTGGAAAATCATCGGAACCGACTTTGCGAAGACCACGCACACGCAAAGCAAATCGGGGAAGCATGCGGTCAAAGTCAGTCGCTTCGTGTTCGGGAAGAACGAATTGATACAAATATCATCCTTTGCGACGTCGAGCCGACGCGTGGAACAGCCCAAGACCTCGTTCGATCCCTCGAAGAACAAGGTCTCAAGTGCTTACCAACAGGGAAACAATCTATTCGCTTTGTAACCCATCTCGACGTGTCACAGTCACAGGCGGACAGAGCCTGCGATATTCTCAGGGCGATTTAGCATCAACCGGACCTTCACTGATGTCATCCACACCTCTGAATCAACGTGACAACTCGAAAATCTTTGCTGCATCTATCTCAATTCTCGTTTCAATTTCAGCTTTTCTTCTTCGAGCTCCATCGTGCTACGAAAGTTTCTGGTTGGACGAACTTCACTCGACTTGGTGTGTCTGGGGCCATTTCAGTGAGATCCAGCCTCGCGCTTCAGCAGGACACCAAACACCTCTGTTTTATTGGATGCTTTGGATCTGGAAGCAAATATTTGGTGACAGCGAATTTGCACTGCGAATGATCTCTGTTGCAGCAGTGTCTGCTGCGAGTGGCCTTAGCAGTTACCTCATCGCAAGCAATTTCCGCAGCACCGCGGCAGGATTCACCGCCGGCATGGTGCTCGCAATTGAACAGAACTCGATCTTCTTTGGAACCGAACTACGGCCGTACTCTCTAATCATCCTGCTTTCTAACATCGTCGTCCTAGGATACCTAAGGTTACTTAATCGTGATCAGGTGAAACACCACGACCTTGCACGATCATGGATTATCGTTTCCGCGTTCGCTGCGGTGTCTGTACAAGTAACATCCGCTGCTGTCGTTCTAGTATTCGTCCTGTTATCTCAACTTCAGAAAAAAGAATCTCCCGAACAGAACGATTCCAATCTGACCCCAGCGAAATGGTTCATCTTTGCATTGGGATTTTTCTCGCTTATTTGCGCAGCGACAATGACTGGTGGCATCTCTGAGTCGTGGCAACAACGCGGATTGTGGCAAAGCTTTGGCACCTCTCAATCGATCGATCAAATCAGCAGCGTTTGGCAGTGGAAATGGCTTCTGGGAATACCACTAACGATTAGCTTCATCACAATGATGTTATCGGGGGTGAAGCATTCATGGAATTATCAGGGAGAAGTCATTACAGCAATTCTCACTTTGTCCCTGATCGCGACGATCGTAACCGTGGCATTTTGGCTCGTTTCCTATCCACCGATCGCTCCCCTATGGCACCGCCGCTACTTTGTCGGGTTACTTCCCGTTTTTTCTGCTGTAGCGGGACTCTCCATCCTGCTGCCACAACGTCTCCGAGAAAGTAAAGACGATCTATCAGTCACTCGAAAACTAATACTCCATCCATGGTTATTAAGTTGCTTGATAATTACAGGTCTCGCTTGGAGTCAGAATACTTTGCAGAGGATACATCGCTATCCGGTTGCATACGCGAGACGTGGAGAAGACTGGCGTGATGCGATGAAATATATCTCAGATATTTCATCTCCATCCGACTCACTTTGGCTAGCACCCGGCCTCATTGAAGAAGCGTTGTATCGATCCAACTCATCAGGAATCGGGGATGGACGACAGAATGATCCCGAAAGAATCTCGCTGCAATCCTATCTACTCTACCCGAGCCAAGGTCCCTACAAGATCGAAACACCGTTTCGGCTATGGCAAGATCGAAGCCAAAATCGTTTCGATAAGGGGAAAGATATCCTTTTGTCGCGTACCCCTGCTCACAGATTTAGCAAATCGCTCCAAGCTTCCGGTCGTCTAAAGTCCTTTGGAAATCTAACTGTCATTACCCTGAAGCAACACCTTTAGGTGATGACCTGAAGCTGATGATGACTCATCCTAATTCGATACGGATCGCTAAATACTGACCCGAAACGTATGGTGTGCTCTCGGAAACCCATACTCAGGCAGCGCATGCGATCACACATGCACGCATGATCTCAATCCGCAAAAGAGACAAAAACCTTATTCGTATTCCGTGAAATCACCTCGCTTGCCAGCGGTCTAATCTGTAAAGGGTTAAAAACGAGGTTTAACGTGGTCAGGCCGATCTTAATATTCCATCTCTTTGTAGTGCTTTTGTGTCTCTCCTCTGTGTCCAAGGGCGCTGACTCGGCGGAAGCACGGGGCTACAAGATTTTGACTGAAAGTCCGGTTTTATCCAGCGACTTTAATGAGCAAACATTTGTTCAGATTTGGAGATCTTGGCCGAAAGATCTCCAATTAGCGACAAAAGATCTATCTCAACAACAGCGTCGAATGATTGCATTCGAGCGATATGGACTCACCACCAGACCCGACGACAACTCCAATCAGCCTCTTCAGTACGTCGTTTCCGAGGACGGGAAATGGACAATGAATTGCTTTGCCTGCCATGGTGGATTAGTAGACGGAAAACCTTTTCCTGGAGCACCAAATAATAAGATAGGGCTTCAAACTCTGACCGAAGAAATCCGAGAGACAAAATTCCGTGTTGGTGCAGCTTTGTCCAGAATGGACATTGGAGCCCTGCTGATCCCCCTTGGAACGACCCATGGCACGACCAACGCGGTCGTCTTCGGCATGGGATTAATGAATCAGCGAGATACAGAGCTGAACTACACTCCCGCAGCGCCGCGACAATTTGTGCATCATGATATGGATGCTCCTCCTTGGTGGTACTTTTACAAACGTGACAGACTTTACATTGATGGATTTGCTCAGAAAGGTCATCGTGGATTGATGCAGTTCATGCTCATTCCCGAGAACGGTCCAGATTTTTTCCGAAAACACGAAGATGACTTTCGCGATGTTTACGCATACATTTCCTCATTGCGACCACCCCGTTACCCGCGGGATATAAATGCCGAACTCGCGGACGCTGGTCGCATTTTGTTTAACGCTCACTGTTCGGAATGCCACGGCACCTACGGCGATGATTGGACCTATCCGAATCTTCGCATTCCGATTGACCAAATCAAAACCGACCCTGTTCGATTACAAGCTCTCAGTTCCGAGGGAAGAAATAAGTATGCGAACAGCTGGTTCGCACATGCTGGAGAAAGCAATCAACAAGTAACAATTGTTGAACCGGATGGATACGTTGCGCCACCGCTTGATGGAGCTTGGGCTTCTGCACCTTACTTCCATAACGGGAGTGTGCCAACAATTCGAGGTGTACTTCGATCGGCGGAACGCCCATCTATCTGGAAGAGAAAATCCGATTCAATCAATGAAGATGAGATCGGTCTCATCTATGAGGCCGTGAGGGCGATCCCAACAAACGAGACAGATGTAGCTCGCCGAAGGAGCTATTTCGACACCAAGGTAAACGGGAAAAGCAATCAAGGTCATACTTTCGGAGACTCTCTGAGCGAAAAGGAACTCCTGCAAGTACTCGAATACCTCAAGACACTGTAACACGCTCACGAGAATCTCAGTGATCGAATGCGGTGACGGTCAACTAGTAACCAAGCTTGAAATCAATTTCTAACGTCGTTCCCCTCAACCGCGTTCACCAACTCTGTCTCTAAATATTTACGGATACCAGAGAGACGCCAAAGAAAGAAAGCAGCGCCCACAGCCATGAGTCCGCTGCACAAGAAAAAAATCAATTGGGGCTGATCACCGAACGAATCTCTAACGAGCCAGTAAAAAAGAGCAGCCAAAGTCATAAAGGCGAAGGAGACCGCGTTTGCGGTTCCAAGGTATTGACCGCGTTCTGCATCCGGTGAGAGCCCCTGCAATAATGCTTGAAGCGGTACGATATAAAAGCCTGCAAAAAATCCTGCGCCGAGGATAAACCACGACACGTTACTAAATGCAATCCTTGCTGACCCTTCACCAGCAGCCAAGCTGGGCGGAACATAAGCCAAGAGAAAAAAGAAGAGTGTTAACCCGATTGCACCCAATGGGATCAGACGGGGCTCGATATGGCGTCCAGAGACGAATCCAGCAACACCGCAGCCAACCCCAATAGCAACGCCCAAGACACCCATCAACACACTGGCCTCTGCCCTAGAAACATCCAACACGATCGTATATTCGGGGACGATAAATAGAGCGATGCCGGCCAGTAAATAAAAATAGCCCCATGCCAACATAATCATCAACAGGGGTGTTTTTGCCATTTCACGAATCGTGCAAAGATAAGTCGAAAATGGATTCCACTGGTATTGAATCGAGCGTTCCCCACTCCTGAGTTCCGTCAAAAACAAGGAAGCGATAAACCCCAAAACGGCGATTGACAGTAATGCAGCCGCGGGCATCCACAAAACACCTGATGACTCAACTTGCGGACTGTACCGGTCGCTGACGAGGCCAGCCACGAGCGTCCCAACGATCACAGCAGCATTGGTCAACATGTTGATGGTGCCGTTGGCGCGACTCAATTGATCGTCGCCTACTAACTCTGGGATCATCCCGTACTTAGCCGGTCCAAAAAAACTACTTTGACACGTCAGTGCGACCAACGCAGCGAGGGTTATCCATAAATCGCCGCAATAAAACCCAAAACCAGCCATCGCCGCGATGGGTATCTCAAGTGCCTTAACCCAAAGAGTAACAGTCCGTTTTGAAAAGCGATCTGCTAATTGCCCGGCAAAGGCGGAGAGAATAATGAAAGGCACCGTAAAACAGACTCCAACAATGCCTTGTCCACCTTCACCCAGATCACCAGACCATGCCCCGTCTATCACCATAAAGGTGAGAATGCCTTTCAGAACATTATCGTTCATTGCTCCAAAAAACTGCGTGGCAATCAGTGACATGAATCCGCGATTAAGCATTGACTTGGACACGATCTCTCACCTTGCTTTCATTGGATTAAAACCGAACCACTCGACGTCCTACGTTGATTTTCGCAAAGACTCCTGAGTCGCCTAGTGATCAGCGGTCGAATTAGCTAGCCATTCAATTAAGAGAGCCCGAGGACGTCAAACATGTTGTACATTCCAGCACCCTTGCCCAATAACCACTTGGCAGCCGCAAGCGATCCGGACGCGTAACAGTCGCGGTTACTCGCCGCAACTGACAGCTCAATACGTTCACCCATCATTCCATAAACAATTGTATGCTCCCCGGGGTTATCACTTACACGTATCGCGTGATACCCGATCTCACTTTGGCTTCTCGCTCCAGTCTCGCCCTCGCGCCCATGCACGTGTTTGATTCCAAGGCCCAACTCGGATGCGATGAGTTCTCCGAACTTCAGCGCTGTGCCGCTAGGAGCATCGACTTTATGGCGATGATGTCGCTCAAGTATTTCAACATCCAACCCTCCTTCTACATCTTTAAGTGAACGAGCTGCCTGCTGAGAGAGTTTCATTAGTAAATTAACTGCCAGCGACATGCTCGGTGCCCACACAATTGGAATGGACTTCGCAGCGGTTTCCAAATCGGCTTTCTGTTGGTCAGACAGGCCAGTGGTTGCGACCACCAGCGGAAGCTCTCGCTCGACACATTGATGAACACAACTGTTGACCGCAGAAGGCAGTGAGAAATCAATCACAACCTGGGTGGAGTCTGACCACTGGTCGGACAGCAATACATTGGTAGATCCACACCCCGACACAACCCCTGAATCTTGGCCAAGTAAGGGACAGTGAGAACCCTCGATTGCGGCATCCAATTCGAAGTCCAAGCTTTCACACGCTAAAGCCACCACTCGTCGCCCCATGCGGCCCGCTGCTCCATGAACAGCTAAACGAATCGACTCAGACATGATGACGCTTTCATAAAATTGGAGTAATGATGCTAACAAGAGCCCATGCAATCGGGTCACGCACTAGTCTTGTGACATTTAATCTAAGGCATTTCCCTGCGAACGCGAAGCCACTACCGCCCCCCAAAAAACCGCTATTGGAAAAGACCGCCTCGCAGACACCCAAACGAGACATCATGGCCGTGAATCGAGATAGGACGCGGCCCATTAATCTCGTGAAGGTTAACACTCGGGAAAGCCAATCACCCAGAAGTATTGATGGATCAGCTTCCGCACGAGAAACCATTCGCTCGCGAAGCAATGTACACCCAAAAAGGAATCAAATCGCGATTAAGCGTAAAGCTGGATTGCCTTGATGATATCGTCAAGCTCATTTGGCACTGCCACAGCTCGATTCGCATGACTAGCCTTACTCACACCGCGACTACCGAGTGTTTTATTGAAAAGCTCTTGGTCGGTTGTGTGATAAGCAACTGTGGCTGTCGGATCTTTCAACTCATGCCCGGTAAGAACACAGACCACTCGATCACTCGGAGCGATTAAGCCTTCTCTTCGAAGCAACTTTGCTCCAGCTACGCTTGCTGCCGAAGCAGGTTCGCAGCCAAATCCTCCCGCGCCAACCTTAGCTTTTGCATCGAGGATTTCCTGATCGCTCACCTGACGCACGACACCATTCATCCACTCCAGTGCTCGCAAGCACTTTTTTAGGTTGACCGGGCGATTTATCTCTATCGCACTGGCAATGGTGTCTGCCTTGATTGATTCGCGATCCATGATGTCGTTGTATTCAATAATCGGATCCATCTGCACGTTACCATCATTCCAACGTACGCCACGACGTTCAAATAATTCGTAAAGCGTATCGGCACCGCCAGCGTTAATGACTGCCAGCCTTGGGATTCGGTCAATCAAACCCAGTTTCTTTAGCTCCATGAACGCCTTGCCAAATGAGCTACTGTTTCCAAGATTACCACCAGGAACAACGATCCAATCTGGAACTTCCCAATTGAGTGCTTCCAGCACTCGGAACATGATGGTTTTCTGGCCTTCTAGCCTAAACGGGTTGACACTATTCACCAGATAGATGCCAAGCTCTTTCGCCACCTGGCGTACCCGAATCATCGCGTCATCAAAATCACCCGCAATCTGAACCGTTAACGCCCCATAGTCCAAGGCTTGGCTGAGCTTTCCGTATGCAATCTTTCCGCTTCCCACAAAGATGATCGCCCGCATCAATTGAGTTGCACTGCAGTAGAGAGCTAACGATGCGCTGGTGTTACCCGTGCTGGCACATGCTGCTCGCTTTGCACCCATCATGTTTGCGTGGGTTACCGCAGCACACATCCCGTTGTCTTTGAATGAACCGGAGGGGTTCATTCCTTCGTACTGCAGGTAAAGCTGATCGGAATTCATTCCCACATAACGAGCAACGTGATTTGCTTTTTGCAGCAGCGTTTGTCCCTCGCCGACGGTGATGACTTGCTCCAGCGGCGCGAATGGCAACAACTCATGAAAACGCCAAACTCCACTAAAGCGGACTGGGTTGGTACGTTGACTCCAAGCCTCCTCGAAACCCCGAAGACTTGCCGGCACCGCAACACGATCCCAGTCATATTCGATGTCCAGCAGATCACCACAGCGATCACATGATGTCCTGACGCTCCGAGACTCGAATGACGCACCGCAACTCGGATTGATACATCGCTGAACTGCTAGGTCGGTTTGATTGGCGTTATGATTAGTCGCAGTTTGCAACATGACGAAGCTCGTCAGTAGGAAGAGTAAGAAACAGCAGCGTTTCGCCGGCACGTGCGCGGTGCACCCCACAAAATAAACAATCCGTTCTGATTTGTCGTGAGATCGCCTTTTTGGTACACGTGATTTCTACCGACATGCTCGGTTTAGTGCGACAATTCGGACTGTAAGCACAAAATTTCCTTGTTTTGATCGCGGTGGACCGCAATCTGAAACGATGCCAATAGGCCTAAAGTAGCGGAATCAACTTCCCCATGAATAGATCGGTCACCTCCACCTCGGGCCATCGACGAACGACTGCATCTGCTCCCAACGAGAATCCGTGTGAGCCGAGCAGAGAATCGGGCGACGGAGACGGCAGCGGCTCGACTCGTGCTGTGCGAATGGCTGTCTTTACCGCACTCCTGCTACTGGGCTTAATCGCCGACCTAACATCGAAAGAATTCGTATTTGACCGCATGGGGCTGCCTGGTCAGTCTGACCCTGCTTGGTTGATCGATGGAATCTTTGGTGTTCAAACGGCGGTAAACCCGGGTGCTGTCTTTGGTCTTGGAGCGGGAAAAGGCCTTGTTTTCGCGACTTTTTCCATCTTTGCCATTACCGGAATTATCCTTTGGATGCTGCGATTTCAAGCTTATCAATCGCGTTGGTTGACGGTGACCCTAGGTTTGATTTCAGGAGGTATCCTAGGAAATCTCTACGACCGACTAGGTTTTTGGTGGGCCGATCACCTACCGCTTGAATGGAAAAGCGGAGTTCGTGACTGGATCCTATTTCGATTAGAAGGTGTACCTTTTTTTGACCCCTGGCCAAATTTCAATATAGCTGATGCGCTTTTGGTGCTGGGAGCCGCAATGCTGTTCTACCAATCCTTGGTGCTTGAAAATCGCAATGAGCAGGAAGAAAGTGAATCATCAACAATGAAATAACGTTCCACTCGAGGAGATGAGAACTGACCCGACAACCACTGCGAACGGTGACTCCCTAACGGCTCGAAAAACAAGACTTGATAATGAACTCAAAGACAAATGAACCTCAAAGACACTTTCCGGACATCGAATGCGATCACGATGGTCGGGTTATGAAAATGATTGAAATTTGTGTCTTGTCCGGCCACCACACACTTAAATACTTTCGCAAACCACATGTTCAGATCGAGGCAAAATCAGATGATTCACCAGTAACCATTGCAGATCGAGAAGCAGAACAGTTAGCGAGGCAGCACCTCGGCAATGAATTCCCGAATGATGCAGTGCACGGAGAAGAATTCCCGGAGAAGACAGGCACATCGGACTATTGCTGGATTATCGATCCAATTGATGGGACCAAATCGTTCGTCTGCGGGGTTCCCCTTTACTCAACACTGATTGCTTTCGAAAAGAACGGAGTCCCGATCGCAGGGGCAATCTATATACCTGCCACCGGAGAAATGGTTTTTGCTGCTGAGGGTCGCGGATGCTGGTACCGCGAAACGGATCAGCACCCGTGGACACCCAGTCGCGTTTCAAGCAAGCAAGACCTCAAAGAGTCTGTATTTCTAACCAGTCAGGCGGACCTTTTTCGTGAACGCAACGCTGGCGAAGCGTTCCAATTACTCGAAGATACCTGCTGGGTCAGTAGAAGCTGGGGTGACGGATATGGCTATTTGATGGTAGCTACCGGCCGAGCCGAAGTCATGATTGATGCTATATGTAACCCATGGGATGTGGCAGCAATGATCCCAATCTTGAAGGAAGCTGGTGGATCTTTCACGGACTGGAATGGAGAAACCACCCCCTCGGGGGGAAATGGTGTTGGTAGTAACGGCAAGGTTCATGATGCAACGCTATCGATTCTGCACCCGTGAATCGATAAAGAGCCGTGATTTCTGCGGTTTTCCGAGCGATCGCATTTACAAGTCGTGGGGAGTGAGCGTAGACTACGCGACTTGCTTCAAGGACGGACTTCCAAGGTCGAGCGAATCAATCAACGCAACGGCCCCTCTGTTGTAAGACGTCCAAGGCACGCAACGTTTGTTGCGTGCGGCCCAAAATGCCCAGAAGAATAACCATTAGACGTGTTTGAATCTCTATCAGAAGGTCTCCAATCCGCTTTTAAGAGCTTATCCGGTAAAGGTAAGCTCACCGAAGGCAACATGCGCGATGGACTCGACATCGTGCGGAGGTCGATGTTGGAGGCAGATGTTAGCTACGCCGTGGTTGAAGACTTCATGTCTCACGTCAGTGAGAAGGCGTTGGGCAAAAGGGTTCTGTTGAGTCTTCGACCGCACGAAGAACTTATTAATATCGTTCACAATGAACTGACCTCGATATTAGGGCCTGTCGATCCATCGTTGCATCTCAAAAAAGATGGGCCAACGATCATCATGTTGTGCGGGCTTCAAGGGAGCGGCAAAACCACCACATGTGGAAAGTTGTCGCAACTACTGCTCGAAGAGAACATCAAGCCGATGCTAGTCGCTGCCGACCTCCAGCGACCTGCCGCAATCGATCAACTTCATGTCATCGGCAAACAACTCGGGGTCCCAGTTTACAGTGATCCTGGAAATACCAATCCGGTTAAAGTCTGCCAACAGGGAGTAGCAAAGGCTGAACAGGAAGGGGCACGTGTTGTCATTCTAGACACCGCTGGTCGGCTAGCGATCGACGAAGAGTTGATGGCCGAGTTGCAAAAAATCGACAAAAAAGTCGGCCCTGATCAGGTTTACCTAGTGGTTGACGGCATGACCGGGCAGGATGCTGTTAATAGTGCTGGCGCTTTCAACGATGCGTTGGAACTAGACGGCGTCATCATGACGAAACTCGATGGTGATGCACGAGGTGGTGCATTACTCTCGGTCAAACATGTGACGGGTGTTCCAATCAAGTTCATTGGAACAGGCGAACACTTCGATGCGCTGGAACCATTCCGCCCTGAAGGCATGGCAGGTCGGATTCTCCAAATGGGCGATATTGTCGCCGCGGCAAGAGAAGCTCATCGAATCGTCGATGAAAAAGAACGTGAAGAACTTGAAGCAAAAATGGCTTCCGGTGATTTCACGCTCGATGATTTTAAAAAGATGATGGAAAAGGTGGCCAAACCTGGTCTGATGGGCAAGATGGTGGGTCTCATGCCAGGGATGAACCAGTTCAAAGATGTCCTAGAGAGCGACGAGGCTGCGGGTGGTATTCGTCAAACCATTGGTGCTATCAATAGCATGACAATGGCGGAACGTCGGAATCCGAAAATAATCGATGCGCACCGCCGCAATCGCATCGCTAAGGGCGCGGGGGTACAAACGCCCGTTGTCAGCCAACTGATCAAGCAATTTGAGGTCATGAAGCCGCTGATGCAAGGAATGGCGGGGCAGGGCGTAGGCGACCGCATGAAGATGATGCAGCAGCTTCAAGCAAGTGGTGCTATGTCAGACCCGTCGATGCGAGGTATGAAGGTAAAGAAAAGTACGGGCAAGCGATTAACTGCTGCGGAGAGAGCAAAACAGAAGCGAGATCGAGACAAACTACTTCGTCGTATGAAGCGAGGTAAAAGATAAGTAGACAAAACTGCTCTGATGGACTGAAAAAGTTTAAGAGCCTAACGAATCATTGATGTGTTGGATGTACCAGCACCGACCCGACATTCGGGATCTGCCAATCCCGAATCTCAGGCAGTCTGACTGACGTTGAACCCCAAACCTTTTTGGAGACAACACCCTATGGCAGTTCGAATTCGACTGAAAAAGATGGGACGTACCCATCGACCGTTCTATCGCGTTTGTGCGATGGATCAGCGAAGCCCACGTGATGGGCGAGTGATTGAAGAGCTCGGCACGTATGATCCCATGTGCCCAGAAACTGACGCGAGAGTCTCACTCAAGAGCGATCGAGTTGATTACTGGCTTAGCGTTGGGGCTCAACCCAGTGACAAAGTCGGCGTCCTGATTAAGAAATACGGCACCAACGGAACTCACCTTGAGGCCCGTGATGCAGCATTGGAAAGATTAGGCAAACGTAAAGAATACACCCCTGCACCTCCTGAGCCAGCAAAGAAAAAAGAAGAGCCGAAGGCTGAAGAGCCTGCGGCCGAAGAAAATGCTGTAGAGGAGACAGCAGCTGAAGAAGCAGCGGCAACCCAGGAAGAAACTGCCAGCGAGTAAATCAAAGAAAACAAGGAAGCAATCAACATTGAGTCCACGTTTCTGACTCATGAATTTGCAACGCGTTCACTAATGAATCGCGAGACTATCCCAAAGATTTTCAGCATTTTCAGAGTTAGCAAAAATGAGATTCGACATCGTCACATTGTTTCCTAACATCTTTGATGGCTATGTCTCTCAGGGTTTGATCGAGAAGGCGATCACGCGAAAGCTGATTGAAATTCACAGTCACAACCTAAGAGACTGGGCTCCCCCAAGTGTTCATCGACCAGTGGATGACAAACCATTCGGTGGAGGACCTGGGATGTTAATACAAGTTGAACCAACCGTGAGTTGTGTTGAGGCCGTCGAAACATTTGATTCTCGGCCGATGCGCAAGATCCTGCTCACCCCGAGGGGCAAGCAGTTCGATCAAAGGATGGCTGAGGACCTAGCTTCAAGCTCAAGGATCTCGCTAATCTGCGGTCGTTACGAGGGGTTTGACCAACGTGTCATTGACATTTTAGAACCAGAGGAAGTTAGCATTGGCGATTTCGTCCTCAACGGAGGCGAGGCAGCCGCAATGGTCATCATTGATGCCGTAGCAAGGCTAATTCCGGGAATGCTGGGAGATCGGCAGAGTAATATTGACGATTCATTTAGCCAGGGTAACCGGCAACTTGAATTTCCACAGTACACACGACCGAGAGAATTTCGAGGACATAAAGTACCTAAAGTACTGCTTGAAGGAGATCATGCTGCGATTGCCAAGTGGCGAGAACAGCAGAGCCTTCAAATCACTAGGGAACGACGCAGCGACTTACTGCAGAAAGACTCTAACCTCGATAATGAACTCGAATGAATACAAACCTAACCATTGATTGAGTAATTGAAATGTCTCAGGCAATTTTAGATCTTGTTGAAAAATCCTACCTCAAAGAAAACCCTCCTCAGTTCGACATCGGCGACACCGTCGATGTACATCTGAAAATTTTAGAGGGAAACAAAGAGCGAATTCAGGTTTTCAGTGGGGTCGTCATCGCTCGTAGCGGCAGCGGAAGCCGCGAAATGTTTTCCGTTCGCCGAATCGTTGCTGGTGAAGGCGTTGAAAGAAAATTCCCACTGCATAGCCCAAGAATTGAAAAGGTCGAAGTTAAACGCAGCGCGGTCGTACGTCGTGCGAAGCTATACTTCCTTCGCGATCGCGTGGGCAAGGCCGTTCGACTAAAAGAACGCCGTCGTTCATAATTTCCAACTTCATCAAAGCAAAAAATTTTGCCTCATTGATAGTTGCTCCGTACGATGAAGCCACCCTACATACAGGGTGGCTTTTTTTGTTCACTAACCACTGTTTTCACGTCGACGGATCAAGTCAAAACGGAATGTTGGAAAAACTCCGAAAGCTAGCCAAGACCGACAAGGATCCGCGAAAGCGATTTATACACGCTGGCCAGCAAGGCGAAGCTCACGCAGCCGACTACTTAACTGCGAACCACTATCGCATCATTGCGCTAGGCGAACGAGACAAAGGTGGCGAACTTGATATCATTGCTGAAGATCAAACGCGAGATACGCTTGTTTTTGTAGAGGTTAAAACGCTACGCACCGAAAAAACCGGTAACCCGAGCGATCGTGTCGACACAAGAAAACAACAGAAAATTACCCGAGCCGCTCTCCGCTACCTAAAGCGAGAACAACTACTGCATCGCAAATGTCGATTTGACGTGATTGGTATCCGATGGCCAAAGGGAGCAGAAAAACCCACGGAGGTTCGACATTTCATCTGCGCTTTTGAAGCATCCGACGACTACCAAATCTTCGGCTGAAGATAAGCTGGCCATATTGATCGTCAACCAATGTCGTTGACGGTTATAAGGTGCAATAACCACCGTCCAGCAGAACTTCGACTTGACAAATCTATCAAACAATAGACGGGTCATCGATTCCATTTTCACTAAAACCCTTCAGACGCAAAAGACAAGCGTCACAATGCTTACATGGGATGCCACCTCGCCCTGGATCATAACACGAAAGAGTTAGAGCATAATCAACACCAAGACTCAGTCCTCTCTGAATGATCTGAGCTTTAGTGAGTTCAACTAACGGAGTGTGAATCTTAATGGCATCATTGCCTTCAACTCCCAACTTCGTGGCTAAATTCGCCATGCGTTCAAAGGCATCGATATACTCTCGGCGACAGTCTGGGTAGCCACTGTAATCGAGTGCATTAACGCCGATGAAAATATCTTTGGAGGCAATCGTCTCAGAATAGGCAAGTGCAAGCGAAAGAAAGACGGTATTGCGAGCTGGGACGTATGTAATTGGGATCGAGTCTCCTATGCCAGTGACGTCATCACTTTTTGGCACCTCTAGACTTGGGTCAGTTAGAGCTGAGCCTCCAAACTGACCAAGATTAATTTCGACCACTTGATGGCTGGCTGCGCCGAATTGTTCGGCAAGTAACTTAGCTCGGTCAAGTTCATAGCTATGTCGCTGTCCGTACTGAAAACTGATGGCGTGTATTTCAAATCCATCATTTCTTGCGATTGCAAGACAGGTAGCGCTGTCCAAGCCCCCCGATAAAAGCACCACTGCTTTCTTATTTTTCATGGCCAAATGTTTTCGTGTAGCTTCAAATCACCAGAGGCACTCTTCTGGCCCTCAAGGCTAAATGAACAATTCTTTAATCGGCTTACCAATGCCGTCCTTGGTAACATAAAACGGTCGACCTTCAACCTCAAATCCTGTTTGAGGGGAAATACCCATCGCGGAGAGTATCGTCGCATGTAAGTCAGGAATCGTTACAGGATCCTCAACGGCGATCAAGGGTCGCTGGTCTGCTGTTTTACCATAAACGAAACCGCGTTTAACACCACCACCAAACAATGCGACGCTCGTACCACCGGTGAAGTGTCTGTGTAAACCATAGTGCTTCCTCTCGGACACAACCTCCACTTTTTCCGTTGCTTGATCTGCAGCGTTAGAACCTGGCACACCCTCAATCAAGGCATCACGACTAAACTCGGAAGCGATGATGACGAGAGTTCGGTCAAGTAATCCGCGAGACTCCAAGTCAAGAATCAATTGAGCAATGGGAGTATCAATTTCTCGATGCATCCTCGCAACGGTGTCATGCCCGTTTGCATGCGTATCCCAGTGCAGAAATGGAACGTATTCCGTTGTCACCTCTACAAATCTGGCACCCGACTCCACCAAACGCCTAGCCAACAAACACCCCTGCCCAAACCTCGTATCACCATAACGCCTGCGACTGCCTTCGTCTTCTAATGACAAATCAAAAGCGTAACGATCCTTGGAACTCAGCAACTCGTGTGCATTGTCGATCGATCTTAGAATCGATTCTGTTTGAAAGTCACTAACTTGATCACGTGATTCGGAAGCATCAAGCAACCGCTCGAATAGTTTTCTTCTTTCTGAGAAACGACGATCGGTCATTCCCACAGGTGGGAGCACTGCTTTGGCAGCGTCTATTGGAATCGGAAGATTCATCGGCCCGTACTCACTCCCGAAGAAACCGGCAGTCGTAAAAGCCTTTAATTCCTCGCTTTCCCCAACACCCTCCAACCGCTGCCCGATATTAATAAATGGTGGTATTACCGAATCACGTCTACCAAGAACTTTAGCGATCCAAGAACCTAGGTGTGGACACGCAACCGTTTGTGGCGGCACATATCCGGTATGCCAATGATACTGGTGCCGCGAGTGCAGAATACTACCCAGATCTTCTTGAACAGCGGATCTAATCAATGTTCCTCGATCCATCACTGATGCGATGCTTTCCAGCCCTTTGCAAACACGAAGGCCAGAAACCGCGGTGTCAATTGCCGGGAATGTACTGAGCATTTCCTTGACAGGCAAACCTTTTTGAAACGGGATGTAGTGCTTCGGATCAAATGTATCAGGTGCTGCCATCCCACCGCCCATCCAGAGCAAGATACACGCATCTGCGGTTGGTTCCGTTCGAAGAACTCCAGTCTGATTTTCCGCCCGCTGCGGTTCAGTACCGAAAAGCGACTTAGGTTCAGAAGTCATCCAAGCAGCAGCAGAAGCAGCGAAAAGTTGACGCATAAAGTCACGCCTCATGACGTCGTCAGGAACTGCTTGATCTCGCTCGAATCCCATTTCTCACCACCAGCATATTATATAACAAAGAGTGCAAAGCGACCCGTGGATACACCAATCATTACTCGTTCCGACTGAGTTGGACCGCATTCGTCAAGGCGCACGAACCGATCCCCAGTTTAACTTAACGTACAAGCAAGAAGTCGGGACTCATAAAGATTGACCAAAGCAGGTCGACTATCTTTTCTTCCTCTGCTAACTCACCGACGTAAGAAATCGCAACCTGTAGCTCCGCCGAATTGGGAGCGCGAGCATAAGCACTTTGATAAAGATCAACAACGAGTTTTTTTGTTGCTCCAGAGTACTGAAGAGCTAGTTTACGTGCTCCTAACGACAGAATTTCAGCAAAGACCTCACCGTTAGAAAGAGTCATTGCCTCCAGTGTTGTCAGTGATTCTGGCCGCATCGAAACAATCTGCTCCCTCATGGGTCGGCCGAGCGTTTTCATTAATGGATCATTTTTCATTAGCGAAGAACGTACTAAAAACCTGTCGTTGGTGAGTATTCTTTGCAGAATAAATGGTCCCTTTTGCTTTAACGCTTGTTCCCAAACAGGTAACGCGTGCACCAACGTCACTGGCTCCCATGAGCCAGTGAAATCACCCAACCGACCATTAGAAATCACGGGGACATTTCCATTAACGGCCCAAGACGCATCCGAAACAATTCGCTCTCTGACTCCATCCGAATAATCCAAGCAAGCTTCAAAAAAAAGACCTGCGGGGTTTGGACCAGTGCCAGCGTTAGTCACAATTACAACCAGCTCATTCTCCCCTGTCCTAAGAAAAGGATGAATAGAAACTCCCGTCGGTTCTGACCAATTATCTCCGGCACCTACCTGAACTCCATTCAAAAACAGTGCGAATGAATTATCGCATGACACCAGAGCTGCTGCTGCAACGAGGTCAGACTGCACCTCTATCACTCGACGAATCATCAAAGATTCTCCGGCGGCTGGTACTCCCCCGTTGCTGGCGGAAGCTCCCCATACCCAGCTAGCACTGAACTGGTGGGAGTCTCCATCCAGCTCCGCTTGACCGAGCTGAACAATCGGCGCGTCAAACTGAGTTGGCCCTTGCCCTGTAATCTGCCAAACCGCATCCAAAAACTGTTCAGCCGTCAATCGCCGAGTCACTGGCCCCTCAAAACGGTATCCGGCAGATGAATCTTCTGGGACCTGCACCGATAGCGACTGATATGCATCCGAATTCGCAATGAGTCGCAGCAACTCCTGGAGGTTGTATTTATGCTCAATCAGGTAGCCAGCTAAATAGTCAAGTAACTCTTCGTTCCAAGGCTCACTCTGCATTGCATCAAGTGGATGAACAATCCCTCTACCCATCATGCGATACCAAAGACGATTAGCGATGGAGCGCGAGAAGCGGGCATTTTCCGGTGCAGTAACTAATTTGGCTAACTGCTCTAAACGCGATTCGCGATCAAGCCCTGGATCGATCTGCCCTAGTGCCGGGAATAACCACGCGGGCTTGGCTACACGACCAAGTGCTTGATCGCAACGATGCAATTCGAGAGGACGATCCGCGTAAATGGCCGCCAAACCATAGGCATCATCTAGCGTCCATTGATCAACAAAACTGTCATGGCAAGAAGCACATTTCAAATTAATTCCCAAAAAAGCTTGTGCTACGCTTTGAGCGAATTGTATTTCAACCGTTTGTCCGGCACTAACCTCACCTCGCCAGCGAATTCCATCAATGAAGCCTCTTGACTCATCACTGGATGGAGCAATCAATTCGCTAGCCATAACATCGTAAGGCTTATTACCCATCAATGACTGATACAGCCAGTTACTAATCTGTCGCCTACCACCCGTGATAAACCCCGTGCCCGCGTAGTCATTCCGGAAGAGATCATTAAAAAAGCTGAGCCAGTGACCAGAATAATCCGCGGAGTTCGCCAGCAGCTGATCGATCAGCAACTCACGCTTTTTAGGATTTTGATCAACAACAAAATCTCGCAACTCAGAGGCGTCCGGCAACAAACCGACCAAATCTAACGACACACGGCGATAAAAGAGAGAATCGGTGAGTGCCTGTTTTTCCAACTCTGTGTTGGATGAAAGCCCGCGCTGAAGGATAACATCAATAGGATTTCGGTCTCCAGTCGCATCGTAGCTCAATAAGGGATCCTTTAGACTCAATGAAGGAACATAGTACTGCTGATCGAATCGAAATCCAGACTCCCATGGCAGACCCTGATCAACCCATTGAGTTAAAACTTCAATTTCTTGCTTGGACAGAGCAGGGCGATCGCCGGGTGGCATCCTTACATCGGGATCTGAGTCGGTAAGGCGGTTAATGAGATCCGATTCACTAGATAGGCCTACCTTAATCGCGGATGACCTTAGAATCAGCCCTCGATCGTTCATCGAAAAACCGCCCTTTGCCTGATCTCCGGTATGACACTCACCGCAGTGGCGACGAAGCACAGGGACCACATCATGACTGAAGTCGATACCCTCCAAGGAGCGTCCCTGGCTAAACGCGATGTCACAGCTCATGAATGACATGGCGATAAGAGCAAACACAACTCTCCCATTTAAGAAGCGGGGAAGAAATAGTGCTGATGGGCCCGTTGTGAAATTCAAGATTTAATCATCCCTGTAGAGAGAAAACCAATGACGAAGCAGAAATCACCTCAACACCCATAAACATGGAAGTCCCAGAGCACAAAACAAATGCGAGCCGACACCGCCGACTCGCTACCCTCGCCAAAGCTTCCTACCGATACTGGGGTTGTAATTGGTCCAATTGCCGCCCACGGAAACATCTGTCTCGAGCACATTTAGATACGAAGCGATCTTAGCATCTAAATTATCAAGATGGTGCAAAGCGAGTGCCTCCAGCGTAACAGGGATTCTGGGACTACCGTATTCCATCAAACCATGATGACTAACAATCAAATGCTCGAGGTGGTACCTCATTTCATCAGTTACTAATTCGGGACTTTGCTTTTGTACCTGGTCAATTTTCTGCCCTAACATTTGAACCCCAATGACAATATGCCCGACTAACTGTCCACGGTCCGAATATGTAGCTTCACCCGAATCTGACATCTCCTTAATCTTGCCAAGATCGTGCAAAAATGCACCTATAACCAATAGGTCTCTATTCACTTTTGGGTAACGAACGGAAACCACAGCGGCCAGCTCCATGAGATCGAGTGTATGTTGAAGCAATCCTCCCGGATATGCATGATGGTGGCTAATTGCGGCTGGTGCGCGACGAAACGCTTCAAGAAAATCATCGTCATCGAAAAACGCTTCGCCGATAGCCTTGAGGGCGGGGTCCTCGAGACTGTCGAGAACCTGTTGCAGACGCTTCAGATGATCCTCTGACCTCTGGTGATCAAAACGCTCAAAATCAGCTAGATCTACCTCCGAAGGATTCATTCTCTCAATGGAGGTAAGAATCAATTGGATCGCACCGTTATGAATCTGTGTTCTCCCACAGCACAGCACAAAATCACGGCGATCAAACCGTTCGAACAACCGCTCATCAGCATTCCACATGATCGCTGCAATAACACCGCTTCGATCCTCAAGACGAAGTAAGATGTACTTCCCACCTTGGCGATTTACCCTGAGCTGCTTATCGGCCACGCGGAAAGACTGTTCCACTTGGACACCGTCGCTCAGATCGACAATCGCAAGTCTTTTACTCGACATTTTTTTCTTTCGGACAAGGGCAGGGCAGTGGACGGATGAAAAGGTCACACAAACATGCCTTGTAAAGCCGACTCCTGACAACCCCCGAACCTCGACAAACTTTAAAGGTTTCAGTGTTTAGTCGAGTACGTTTGCGAAGAATAAACGCTATATTCATGTGCGACTTCCGCCTCTTGGCAAGGTACCCCAGATGCCCGTTGAATCATCGAATTTTGAGTTCCTCGAGCCCCCACAGTCAGAAGACGAATTAGGCCGAATCGGGCCTTATCGCGTCCTTAATCTGATTGGCGAGGGCGGCATGGGTGCTGTCTTTCGTGCTCAAGATAATCGATTGAAACGAAACGTTGCCTTAAAAACCATGAGGAAAAAGTGGTCAACTTCTTCAGTCGGCCGAAAAAGGTTTGTCGAAGAAGCTCGCTCAATGGCAGCGGTGCATCACGACAATGTTGCCACCATCTTTGAAGTCGGAATTCATGAAGGCACACCATTTCTTGCAATGGAAATGCTAGAAGGAAAACCGCTCAATCAGCTCATCAAAGAGAACTATCAATTCAACGTTGATGAGATCTTCAGACTTGCTGCGGAGGTCGCCTCAGGACTTGCAGCAGCCCACCAAAGAGGCATTATCCATCGTGATATCAAACCAGCGAATATCTGGATTGAATCTCCATCGGGAAGAGCCAAGATACTTGACTTTGGGCTTGCAATTGTTGGTGGCCAAGTCGATCCATTCACCCATCGTGGATCCGTTCTTGGCAGCCCTGCGTATCTCTCACCCGAGCAATCTCGCGGAGAGCCACTTGACGACCGAACCGATCTCTACAGCTTAGGTGCCGTGCTCTATCAGGTATGCGCGGGACGGCCACCACATCTGTGCAAAACCATTCCTGCACAATTGATTTCAAACATTTGCAAAAGTCCCGAACCTCTGATTCAAATCAACCCGAACCTTCCAACACGTCTCGCTGATCTCATTCACCTACTTTTGGAGAAGGAACCGAAGAATCGGCCTCAATCCGCCTCAAAACTGCAAGCATTGATTAGCCAGACAAAAGAGTCCTGTGAGCATGAGAGCAGTGCGGCATTGCAAATCGTGACCAATGAAAAACTTCGCTCAAACGAACCCGACCACTCGCGAAACACTCAGAAAAACAAAACGCAGGAAGCCGAGCCAACATATCCAAAACGAAAGCTAGGAGTAATACTTGCACCAGCATTAGTGTTGACTTTCGTGCTGGCATTCTTCTTTTTCAAGGGCCCGAGCGAACGTATTGCAGGTGAACCATCTCCGAGTCCAGTGAAATCAACACAAAATGAGAAGAAGGCGATTCGTATTACCCCTGCAAGACTTGAGCCACTAATAATTAGTTTTGTGAATCCAAAAGACGTTGAGTTTAAGATCCCAACTGCAGCGACTTTTGAATTGACGCTTGAAAATAAAGCCACCAGTCCGAAGATGGATCCAAAACGCATCTTCTCGGCAAATAAAGTTGTCACTCAGGTAATGACGTACCTAAACGAGATTGATTCAAATAAGGTTACACGCCCCGCTTTCGCAGTAAAATTCTCACCAACCCGCGTTCCACCAACAGGAAAAAAAGAGGACTTTACGATCCAATTCTTAACCAATGACCTCGCCCCTAACGCATACAACATCACGTTCGAGTTACAAACACCGAGCGGAGAATCCGTGCAACGAATTCAAAAACAAATCACCTTGGTTCAGGAACGTACAAACAAGCAGTCGGAATAATCACTCTCTTCAGGAAGCCTACTTGGTCACATCCTATTTCTGGTGGATCGTGTATCAAGGCTCACTGGGTAATGGCGTAAAATATCCGGCCGTTGAGACCTCACCTCACCCCGCATGCGGGCGATCTACATGAATCAACAAAGAGGAATCCACCTAAATCAATCTAAATATCGCTGGGATAGGACGGAAAGCCCTGCGAGTTATGCATTGCGTTATATCTGCTCCTTACGCCGGTTCCTAATCGCCGGACTGGCATGCGAGAATGCTACTGACCAGATTCTGGAAAACCTAATCCAAAGCCTCGTTAGCAACGGTTATGAAGAGAAAATACCAGGGCGATTTAGAGACTATTTAATTTCGAGAATAAAACAACAGACCGAAGACCATCTCTCGAACCAAGATCTCACCACTGGATCAGGAAAGATCAATGAGTGGATCAACGAGGCGTTACAACCACAATCCCTACTATGGATGCGCACATGGCGTGACAGCTTGTTGGAGAGAAGTTGGCGTTCGCTAGAAAAAAGTGAACACGTCGATCCCGAAATGCCGGTGCACTCAGTGCTACATGCGTCCTCGGCGCAGCCAAATAACAACCTAGCCATGATCAGTGTGCAAGTGGCGACGAGCCAAGGTGTCAAAATCCCTGAGGAGCGGGTTGGGGAGATTTTGGCCGAAGCAAAAATTCAGTTCGCTCAGATTTTAGCTGACGAAATCTGCGAGACCCTATCCGTAGATTCACTCGATTCAATCCAAGAAGAAATCCAACTACTAGGATTAAGTCGCGCGTTTGATGGAATCAGGGTCTTTCCAAAATCAACGAACTAAACCCTTCGGATTTGGTTGCCGTGGACTCAGTTATTCAGACATCGCGAACCAGCAGCCGATGGAACCTAGGCATCTTGGCTTGAGACTCAACAGATCATGGAAGCATGAGCCTAGGTTGAAAACCACTCGGAAGGTTGCGAAAATAGTGACGATTCGGTGTAAGTACCAACTTTAGCCGGAATACCAATTGCTAAACATCTAGAACATCACATCTGGCAACTTCCCATGCTACACCTTCACCAAAGCATGATAATACGGGCACTACTGTTCGTCCTAGCTCCACTGCTCACTGATCAGGTCCAAATTGCAGCGGAGGAGAGCAATGAATCTTCGGAGGGTCCGTTAAAAGCCAACGGCCAGCTCATCGATGTACAGCGAGACATTGTCCCTATCCTCAAAGATAAGTGCCTATCCTGCCATGGACCTGATGATGCAAAAAACGATTTTCGTGTGGACGACCACGATGCGATGATGGACTACATCGAGGAAGGTGACGCCCAGTCAAGCTCTCTGTACACAGATTACCTGACCACCGACGACCCGGATATGCTCATGCCCCCAGCCTCGAAGGGTGGCCCATTGACAACAACGGAACTCGCATTGATACGCGTCTGGATCAACGAAGGAGCAGACTGGCCTGAAAATGTCACTTTCTCAACTCAGGTTAAGGATGAGGTAGAGCAGGCCATTCAACCGAGTTCAGATGAGCCTAAAGATTTAAAAACACGAGTATGGATGGCTCAAGGGTTCTTACATCCCGCAACAGTCCATTTCCCAATTGCTCTCTTAACGGTCGGAGGCTTTTTTGTTGTACTAGGCTGGAAATGGCCAACCGTTGGAACACAAATTCCGCTTGCATCACTCCTGCTCGGGTCTATTACCGCCATTGTTTCGACCATGATGGGATGGGCATTTGCGCCAGAACAGGGATATGGAAACAATTGGGCGTCATTAGATTTTGACCGCGAAGTAGACATGCATCGCTGGAGCGCGGTCTTTGTTTCAGTAGTTTCGACTGGATTTGCCCTCGTTGCTCTTTTGTCCCTCATTACCAAAAGCAAGCGTCTAACCAAGTGCTGGAAAGCAGGACTATTGCTTTCGGCTGCCATGATTGGTGCTGTTGGACATCAAGGTGGCGAGATGAGTTATGGAAAGGATTTTTATCCTCGAGCGATTCGCATCCTACTCGGACAACCAGAACCAAATCAGGCATCGAGCGAAACCGAATTGCCTGCAGAGAATTCTGAAGGTCAGCAAGAGGAGGGATGATTGAGTTCTCGCGCTTCAACGGCGGCAAATATTCCGATCAACTAATTAAGCCTGAGAACATGAAGTCTTCTTCTTCAACTGCGTCATCTGGTGAAACAGATTCACGTTACATCAACCGCGAACTCAGTTGGCTTGAATTCAATAAACGAGTTCTTGAACAAGCATGCGATCAACGCATTCCATTAATGGAACGTGTAAAGTTCCTTGCGATCACCAGTTCAAACCTTGATGAATTCATTATGGTCAGGGTAGGTAGTCTCAAGCTTCAACTAGAACAGAATCCATTAGCGCATGACCCCACTTTGCGAACCGTAACACAACAACTTCAAGACGTGATCGTGACCTGCCGGGAATTGGTAGATCAACAAAACGTGCTCTACTCGTCAGATCTTGAATCTGCACTTCGTGATTCCGGTATCAGGCGTATTGGGATTTCAGATTGCGGCGCTCTCGCACTTCAAACCGTTGAACAGAAACTTGAAGAAGTTGAAGCAATCTGCTCTCCTCAGATCGTTCCTGAGAATGCTAATTTCCCGCTCCTACAAGGGCTTAATTTGCATCTCTGCGTCCGATTAAAAGGATCTGTAAAGTCAAAACATTTTAAGCAGGAAGCCGACTCGATCCCCGTCGAACCTAGCGACGAATTCGCGATCATCCCTATCGGTAAGGCGTTGCCTCGCACCATCTCCATTCCAACTGAATCAGGTTACGACTATCTACTGATTGAGGACGTCTTGGTAGCTAATATCCACCGCTTCTTTCCGGGTCGCGAGGTTCTTGAATGCATACCTTTTCGATTGACTCGAAACGCTGACGTTGAACTTCGGGAAGATTCTGCTGCCGATTTGATGGTAGGTATGGAAGAAGTACTCGAAAGTCGACGACGATCCCGCGTTATTCGCCTCGAGTATAGGATTGGCACGAGTGAACAAGTGGTGAGTTTTCTCCAAAAAAAGATGAAGCTCACAACGGATGATCTTTACCCGATCCGCGGCCCTATCGACCTGACTTACCTATTTGGAATACACAGCCTGCGTGGATTTGAATCAATCCGCGATACCCACTGGCCTGCACAGATCACTCCAAAGCTCGACCCAGCTATATCCATCTTCAAGAACATTGCTGATCGTGACCACCTTCTAGTACACCCTTATGAAAGTTTTGACCCCGTTGTGAGGCTTGTCGAAGAAGCCTCTACAGACAAGGATGTACTCGCGATCAAACAAGTTTTGTATCGCACCAGTAAAAAAAGCCCGATCGTATCTGCATTAAAACGCGCTGCACAGAACGGAAAATACGTTTCAGTTGTGGTGGAACTTAAAGCCCGTTTTGATGAGGCAAGAAATATCGAGTGGGCGCGCGAAATGGAGCGTGCTGGTGTTCAGGTGATCTACGGTATACATGGCCTGAAAACGCATGCCAAAGTTTGCATCATCGTCCGCCGAGAATCCCATGGGATTGCCAGATACATGCATTTCGGCACGGGCAATTACAACGAAGTGACTGCAAAACTCTACAGCGACATCTCTCTACTGACATGCAATGAAGAATTAGGTGTAGAAGCAACTGCATTTTTCAATGCCGTAACCGGTGCGAGCCAACCACGGCACCTTCAAGAAATCGCAACCGCCCCCGATTCACTTCGCCCAAAATTAATCGACTTAATTGAGCAAGAAAAAATACGATCGGAACAGGGTCAGAAAGGTGAGATCATTGCGAAATTAAATGCTTTGGTTGACCCCTCGATCATCGAAGCTCTCTACGAAGCGAGTCAGGCGGGAGTCAAAATCAAACTGAATATTCGAGGCGTCTGCTGCCTACGCCCAGGTGTACGGGGACTCAGTGAAAATATCACTGTTGTTTCTATTGTCGATCGTTTTTTGGAGCATGCGAGAATTCTTTACTTCCGACAAGGGGGAAACCCTCAAGGTTACATCAGCAGCGCTGACTGGATGCCAAGGAATCTAGATAGAAGAATCGAGCTCCTAGTGCCAATCCATGATCATCAGTGTATGCAAAAACTAACCGAGACCCTTCGATGCTATTTCAAAGACAACACGAATGCTTGGCGCATGAAGTCAGATGGCTCCTATGCGCGCATTCAAACGGAGGAAGCGAGTTATCAATCGCAGCACAAACTGTACGTTAACGCTCAACAAGCAGCAGCCTCTGCGAAGAGTGCTAGTCACCAAATATTCGAACCCCATCTCCCAAAAACTTAGAGCGGGTACTGAGGGCGTTTGTGATCCACGATTTCAGAGAATTGACCCGGGTCGATAGCTTGCTGCGTCAGGATATTGATCGCATATTTTTTCGATCTTCTCAACGACAATTCCAACCTGAGACTGGGCGTTCCCAATAAAAAGTTGTGGATCACCCATCGCATCTTTTAATGCAGATAAATCCATCGGAATGCGCGGGTCATCAGCGAGTCGCTGAAGAAGATCATTTTCTTCGGATCCGGATTCTCTCATCTGTAATGCAGAAGCAACGGCGTGCTCTTTAATGGCTTCGTGCGCGGCCTCACGCCCAACACCGGCTTTGACCGCTGCCACCAGAATTTTAGTGGTTCCCAAAAATGGTAAGTAACGTCTCAACTCTCGTTCAATAACAGCTGGATAGGCGCCGTAATGACTCAGAACTGTCAAGAACGTTTCTATCTGCCCATCAATCGCCAAAAATGAGTCGGGCAATGCGACACGACGCACCACACTACAACTAACATCACCCTCATTCCACTGATCTCCCAGCAGTCCCCCAATCATCGACAAGTAACCTCGAAGAATCACGGTAAAACCATTGATGCGTTCTGATGATCTTGCGTTCATCTTGTGCGGCATTGCGGATGAGCCGACTTGCCCAGGCTGGAAACCTTCGGTAGCCAATTCAGCACCTGCCATTAAACGCAAGGTTCGCGCAAAGTTTGCGGGTCCGGAAGAAATTTGTGTGAGAAGCGAAACAACTTCAAAGTCAAATGAACGTGGGTAAACCTGTCCCACCGCATCGAATGAGCGATCAAACCCAAGTTCTTTTGCAATACGCCGATCTAAAATCTTCAGCTTTTCAACATCACCCTGAAATAGGTCAAGCATGTCTTGCTGGGATCCAACGGGTCCCTTGATGCCACGCAGTGGCAAACGGGCAATCAATGCCTCTAACGCCTCAAATGCAAAAAGTATTTCTTCTGCACAATTTGCAAATCGCTTCCCCACCGTTGTGATCTGAGCGGGGACGTTGTGACTGCGGCCAGCGATTGCCAACCCACAGTACTCGGCTGCTCGGCTACCCATCATTGCAAGCGCAGCAACTAACCGATCCCGAACTAACTGAAGTGACGATAAAGTCTGACACTGCTCAACGTTCTCGGTCAAATCTCGCGAAGTCATTCCCTTATGAATGTGCTCATAGCCCGCAAGAGCGTTGAATTCTTCGATTCGCGCTTTGACGTCATGTTTGGTTACGCGTTCTCTCGCGTCGATCGAGTCTAAATCAACCTGATCTAAGACACCTCGGTAAGCATCAATTGCTTCCTTGGGAATATCCACTCCCAGTTCCCGCTGTGTCTCCATCACAGCAATCCAAAACCTCCTCTCGAGGACAATCTTCTGCTCGGGCGACCAAATATCAACCATTTGCTGGCTGGAGTAACGAGAAGCAAGCACATTAGGAAGCTGCGAAGTCACACGAAAACTCCATGTTTTGGGAAAAAAAGAGAATTGCAGTGAAAGCAGGAAGTTTAGGCAATGCAGGGAACGGGCATTTGTTTTAACAAAAGATTTCTTAGCTTGACATCATCCCACCGGCTTTGGGATTCTCCCACCTACCCCTCATAAGTGAGGGACATTCGGTTGGCAGCGAAAGCTGCCTTGAACACGCTCGTTACCTTACTGTGTGTTCCTGAGTTCGCAATCATACAACGATACTTTCGCCTTTTAATTTCTCCGGAATCCGCATGTTGATTCTCTCAGCCAAGCACTGGGCAGCTAACCACATTTTTTGCTGCCTCCTTGTCATATCCACCTTCTTGACTTGGACTGCTAATACTCACGCTCAAGAGAATACAGCAGCGGACGACAAAGCGTACATTGCTGCGACCGACTTACTTCCTGGTACTGTCGCGGGACTATTGCGCATTCCGGATTTACCTGAACTTTCAAGTGGCTGGGAAAAGACCAACATTGGACAACTGCTTCAGGATCCGGCAATGCAGCCGTATCTTGAGTCCCAAAAGGACAGGGCGATTGGGTATCTAGAAAACATCAGCAGCAAAGTAGGCCTGAAGGCGAAGGATCTTCAGGACATCTCCTCGGGTGAAGTGGTGATTGGGTGGCTTCCGTTCGCCAAAGATACAAGACGTCCTTTCGCACTTTGCATCATCGCGGATATCAGGGGACGGCGAGCGAATGCGGAAAATATCGCTGATAAACTTCACGAAGATCTATTGAAAGCTGGCTGGGAAGCGTCCTCATTGAAACATCGAGGGCACGTCGTCCGAGTTTACAACAACAAACCGAAACCGGGCCAACTAAAAGTTGAACAAATCGCAATCCTGATCGATGATGATCGGATCATCGCGGCAGATCGAGATAGTGTCGTTACGGATCTCCTTGATGCAATTGATGGAAAATCGACTGGGACTCCGATTTCGCGAGAAGAAGATTTCCAAATTGTCATGGGTCAATCCCAAGCTGCAATCGACGCACCCATTCAATCTAGTGGAGCAATGGTCTCAGGTGAATGGTTCGCACGACCATTTCAGATGGGTCGTATCATTCGTGAGTCGCTTGAGGTGGATCGCGGAAATGACGTTGATATTTTGAATTTGCTAGAGAATCAAGGATTTGATGCGATCAAGGCGATTGGCGGTATCTTGGCAATTGCGGGCGACCCATACGACGTGTTGCATCGCGGATATGTGCTTGCACCACCAGTAACAGATCAGCCAAGCAAGTATGAGTTAGCTGCTCGCATGCTGCAATTCCCAAATGCTCCGCTCGCAGATATCCCCGCATGGGTTGATCAAAGCACCGCAAGTTTCAGTCGGATGAATGTAAAAATCGAGGAAGCCTTTTGGGCTTCAGAATCTCTGATTAATGAAGCTTTAGGCGATGATATTTTTCGTGACATCATCGACGGCATTCGTGATGACGAGGATGGTCCCCAGATCGACATCGCAAAGGATCTTTTACCAAATTTGGATGACCAGGTTGTTGTTATCACCGACAACACGCTCCCCATCGACATTGGCTCCGAACGCATGCTGGTAGCGGTTAAAATTCGCGACGCAAAAACGATCAAAGAAGTGATCCGTAAAGCTATGGAAGTTGAACCTGATGCCAAGCAGATCGAAGCGTTCGAAGGATCAATCATTTGGCAGGTGGAACGTGGTGGAGGTGAAGCCGATTTTGACGAAGACCTCTTTAATGATCTCGACCTAGGATTTGAGGAAGAAGCGGTTGAAGAGGCTCCACCCTTACTAGACAACTGGGCGATTGCTACCGTCGATCGAGGACCAGGTTCCGAATCACCCTACTTGATGTTCTCCAACAATGCCAATCTGATTGTTGAGGTGGCGAAGAGAATCAGTGAGGGAACCCCGGATGGACTAGCCAAACAAAAATCAATCCGGCGGGTGATAGCTGCACATGAAGAGCTGGGTTGTAAAACACCATCACTTGACCGTTGCGTGCGACTTAGTCTGGCACTGCGAGCCAAATATGAGCTACTCAAAATGGGCAAGCTAAAGGAAAGTGGTTCGGTGCTTGCCTCGTTTTACAGAAGATTCCTCGAGACCGAAGCTGCAGAAGGAACTGAACCACCCGATGTGAGTAAGCTTCCATCTCTAGAAGAAATCCAACAGTACTTCCCAGATGGTGGTAGTTTTGTGGAGACCACCGAGAATGGATGGTCGCTCACCAGCTTTCTTCTAAAATGAGAACGGCTGCAAAACTCCAGTTGTGCTATAGACATTGCAAATTTAGCAAAGCCTTCATCATTCCCATTCTCTGATCGAAACCTAAGTTGAACCGATGACGGTTCTGCCAGATTGAACGGGGCAGGGCAGTGACCACTAGCCTTGCTGCAGCATTTCTCGCACCACCGTTAAAACTCGATTCTGCACGTCCTCTAGATCACCTTCTTGAAAAGCTCCCGCAGCAGCTTTGTGCCCACCGCCTCCAAAATGCCGCGCGACCTCATTGCAATCAAGATGGCATCGGCTTCTAAAGCTAAGTTTAAACCCACCTCTCAATTGACCAACAAAGATAACAGCCGCCTTGGCCCCCGACACGCTGAGCGTCGCGTTAACGACATCTTCGGTATCACTCGGCTCCGCCCCCACGGCAGCGAAATCTTCTCGTCGCACATATGTGTGCATCAGGTCTCCATTCAACTCAGCGACCGTCCTCGATAAAATTAAGCCTCGAAGCTTCAATCGGCCTAGAGTATCTCTTTCATAGAGGTCACCATAAATCTCACTGGGGACAACACCGACATCTACCAATCGAGCAATAACTCGATAAGTTTCGGCTGTGACACTCCCAAAGCGAAACCAACCAGTGTCTGTAGCGATCGCCGCAAACAGAGGCATCGCGGCAGCTCTCGTAAGCGGAACATCTAGAGCATCTGCCGCCTGAACGACCAAATGCCCTGTTGCTTCTGCTTGGTAGTCCTTATACATCGTCGCGCCGAGATCATCTTCCCCAACGTGATGATCCAAAACCATCTTGTCAGACCTCGATGCGCGAATGACATCGCCCATATCACCAAGCTGCGCCCAAGCACTCGTATCCAAAATCATTATGCAATCAGTCGTTATATCCTCAGGCTCAACTGTATCACCCAAAACCTCAATATTCCCCGCGGGATCAAGAAACTGCAATGCAGGCGGCGTACGATGCGCGTTGATGATCCGAACATCCTTGCCAACCGCTCTTAGCACCTCTGCCATGCCTAACTCACTTCCCAGTGCATCGCAATCAGGACGGATATGGCTCACTAACACAAAAGATTGATAATGCGATATTTGATCGATAAACGCCTTCCAATTGACGGCCATAAATAAAAATCCTTTACGTGTTAAAGCAGCGAGCAGGCAAGTCTCGACTACCGAACTGATTTTGTTTCAAAGTAGTTACGAACCGCAATGATGTCACGATTCAGCTGTTCGATTAGTTGATTCTGGGATGCAAAACGAGCTACATCCCGTAAACGGGTCAAGAAATCAACTTTCATTTCAACCCCATAAAGATCCCCTTGGTAGTCAAGAAGATGCACCTCTATCTTGCGCTCAGCCCGATCATCGAATGTTGGATTTGGACCCACGTGAATGGCTGCATGGTACAACTCTCCACCAACGGATGCAGTTCCACCATAAACCCCTCCAGCAGGGACTAATACATCAACCTGATTCAAATTCGCGGTAGGAAAGCCTAGCTCACGACCTCGACTCGCACCAGCTATCACCGTTCCCCGAATCTGGTGAGGATGGCTCAGCAAAGCATTTGCAGCTTCAATCTCGCCTACGATTAAATTTTCTCGCACCCTTGAACTACTCACCATCGAATCATCGTCCTCTGTGGGACTGATTATTTCGAGACCGATCCGGTTCTGCTGACACAACTTAGACAATTTAGCCTGGTCTCCCTCGCGATTTCTACCAAAGAAGAAATTCGGGCCCTCGATCATTGCCGAAGCAGACAAGCAATCTACAACCAGACTATGAAAAAACTGTGAGGCAGAGAGTTGAAGAAAGCCTGGGGTTACTGGGCAAACTAAGAGTTGCTCAATCCCATACTCTTTCATCACCTCTGCACGCCGCTCCATGGACATCAGACGCATGGGAGCGTTTCTGCCTCTCAAAAGAGTGGCGGGGTGTGGATCGAAACTGACAACCACTGCAGGGCAACTCGCATCGCTGGCTAGTTGCCTGACTCGTTGAATCAGTGAGACGTGCCCGCGATGCACACCATCAAAATTGCCAATCGTGACAACAGCCCCACGCTTTATTTCACTTTTCCACGGCAACCCTTCGGGCGATATTTTCTGCACCGCCATTTCATCTAAAGAGTCGAGCAAAATGATTTCAGTCACAAGCTTGGAACAGGGGTTTCGAGCACAATAACAACACAAGTAAAACGTGATTATTACCTAGGAGAGGAAACTTTCGTAGGGCGCGACCAATATGACCCGCCCGCTACTTGGATAACCTAGCGATCCTCAACTTCTCTCATGGCTTGCGACAAGTAATTAATCAAATCGGTCGCAATCAGGCTAGCGTATCCGTGCTCTTTGGAAGCTAAGTCGCCGGCTCGACCGTGCACCCAGACTCCTGCTCTAGCAGCATCCCAAGCCTTCATCCCCTGACCAATCAGAGCGGTGATGACCCCCGTTAGTACGTCGCCACTTCCTCCAGTAGCCATTCCAGGGTTGCCGGTATCATTTGTCCAAAGCAATCCATCGGCGACGACCACACTCGGAGCTCCCTTAAGTACCCAAACCGCTTGTGTAGCCTCCGACAGTAGACTCGCCGCCCTAATCTGCCCCTGTCGATCAGCTGAAGGAACCCCGGTGAGGCGTTCCATTTCCTTCGGGTGTGGAGTCAGAACGATGACTCCGGCACGATGCAGGCAATGCCCCAGATCATCAGGCATTGCTGCTAGGACATTCAATGCATCAGCGTCCAGAACCCGAGAACGCTCTGAGAACGAAATTAATTGCCTGACCGCCTCTTGGGCGCCCAGGCTTTCAGACAACCCCGGACCGCATCCAACCACATCATACTGCAAGGATAATTCAGAAAAGTAACCCTCAGGTGCCGGCGTCAACCTACCCACCTGGTCCTCCTCCAATGGTACGGTCGTATAGGCGGGATGATAGCCTGCTACCGTTTCAAGACACGAAGAAGGGGTTGCAACGGTCACTAACCCGGCGCCGCTACGCAAGGCGGCCATCGCGGACATGGCGATTGACCCTGCCATCCCGCGAGAGCCCCCGATGAATAAAAGCCGTCCAAAATGACCTTTGTGTGCATCGAGGTTCCGCCGATTCAATTTTGCCGGAGGTACGGAATCCATTGCGTGGGTTAGCCTTGGTAAGTGGTTAATAATTAACAAACTGCCTACGCTAGCATGGTATGTTTGAGTTGAATGAGTTGATTTGCGACAAGACCGGCCAGATACCCTCCCTTGAAGCCGCTATCAATATTCACCACGGAGACGTTGGATGCACACGTGTTCAACATGGAAAGCAGAGCACTCACCCCTCCGAAATTCGCTCCATAGCCGACGCTAGTTGGAACAGCAAAAATAGGAACCGATAGGTAACCACCCATGACCGCGGGTAATGCTCCTTCCATACCAGCTGCCACCACCACCACCGATGCTTGTCGCAACTCTGGTAAAGCTCCTATTAGACGCTGCGGTCCAGCAACGCCGATATCCTCAAACCTTCGCTGTGGGATCCCCATCCAGCAAAGAGTCTCTGATACCTCCTCCGCCACACATCGGTCTGTGCTGCCAGCTGTCACAACCGCGGCGTGAATCTGCTTTTCAGCTTCTTCCGAAGACAGGTATCGAACTCGTTCAGCTGAGTGTTGTTCGACACGCAAGGTTCTTGCGAAAGAGTTGTAATAGCCGGCAGTAAACGCACCCAGGAGCGTCTCAGCTGCAGAATGATCAATTCGTGTGACGAGTGCGTTCTGCCCCGCATCCAATTGAGACTGAATGATCCGAGCAATCAGGTCCGGCTCTTTCCCCTCGCCATAAATGACCTCACCGAAGCCACATCGGTATTTACGTCCCAAATCGACATTGGCGCCGGGTGTCGAAAAAACGCTCCTCTCAGCCTCAGTCATTTCTGCAACTTCAGCGTCTAGAGGATCAACCAAGTCTTTTTCTGGGGTACTTGTGCAGATCGACGAGGGTTGGGACCCTGTCTGTATAGCCTGAATCGCACTGATCAAATCTGAAATTGGCGCCTCACTGGCCAAGACTTGTGACAATAATTTTGCAAGAGCAGGGGAGGGGAGTGTCATAATGGGTTGCAGTCGAGTGGATTCAGTTTTCAAATCAAGCTACTTTTAGATTGCATCTTCCAAACTCCATGGACAACACCCTCATGAAAAGCTGCGTTTTGGCATACTCGGGCGGTCTAGACACCTCGGTCATCCTTGGCTGGTTACAAGATCAGGGCTATGAAGTCCACGCGGTTTACGTGGACCTTGGACAACCCTGTGAAGACCGTGATGCAATCATGGAAAAAGCGAGAAACGGAGGTGCCGTCTCTTCTCGTATCATCGATGCTCGAGAAGAAATGTGTCGAGACTTCGCTTTCCCAGTCCTCGCGTGGCAGGCAAAGTATGAACAAATATATCTCCTTGGCACTTCCATCGCGCGTCCCCTTATCAGTAAAGTTTGCTTGCAAGTTGCAAAAGAAGTCGGCGCCACTGCTTACGCTCATGGAGCAACGGGGAAGGGTAACGATCAATGCCGATTCCAACTAGCAGCGGAAGCACTCGATCCAAAAATTGAAATCATCGCCCCATGGCGGATCAAAGAATTCCGCGAGGCATTTCCGGGAAGAACTGAACTGATTGACTATTGCAATAGCAAGAATATTCCGGTTAAGGCTTCTACAGCAAAACCTTACAGCAGTGACGAAAACGTCTTGCACATCAGCTATGAAGCGGGCGAACTAGAAGAACTGGATGTCAATGGCGTTGAGTTGGTTGATTTTGGCATGGGGGTCAGCCCTCAGGAGGCTCCAGATGCGAGTGAATCGGTAACCATCGGATTCGAGTCCGGGGTTCCCATCAGTCTGAATGGCTCAAAACTGAATGCTCTTGAGATGGTCGAGCGCCTCAACCAAATTGCAGGACGCAACGGCATCGGCCGCATCGACATGGTGGAAAATCGTTTTGTAGGAATGAAAAGCCGAGGTGTTTACGAATCTCCGGGAATGACTGTTCTCTACGATGCACTGATGTATGTGGAACAATTAACCATGGACAGGGATCTCTGCCACCTCAGGGACCGACTCGCACCTGAAGTTGCCGAGATGGTTTACTACGGTTTTTGGTACACACCCAAAATGGATTCACTGCTGGCTTTCATCAAAGAAGCACAAAAGCCAGTCACAGGGGAAGTCACCCTAAAGTTGTATAAAGGCAACATTTCGATTGACAAACGAAGTAGCCCTTACAGCCTATACGACGCAGAAATCGCCACCATGGAAGGTGGTGGCTCCTATAACCAAGACGACGCAGAGGGCTTTCTCCGAATCCAAGGACTTCCATCGCGAGTTCAAGGCACGGTGACTCCTAGAAAGTACTAACCTCACCGAACGTATACTAGTTAAAGTTTCATTCTAATGCCCTGCAGCCTCTCAGAGCCTGCAGGGCATCGTCATGTCGGTTAGCAAGTTGGTTCCCAAACGATAAGAAATCAAGACATGAGAACGGTTGTCCAGAGGGTCAAATCCGCCAGTGTTTCAGTAGACGGAAAACTGATAGGCTCCATCGATCATGGACTTCTTGTCTTATTGGGTGTTGCAAATGGAGACACTGACATCGAAGCTCAATGGCTCGTTGAAAAAATTTCACAATTACGAATCTTCGACGATCAAAACGGCAAGATGAACCTGTCGGTCCTGGACGTGAAGGGCTCTTTACTGATCGTGAGTCAATTTACGCTACTAGCTGATTGCCGTCGTGGTCGGAGGCCGGCTTTCACCGATGCAGCAGAGCCCACGTCCGCAAACCAGCTCTATGAACGCTTCATTCAGATAACCAAGAACCTGGGGATCAACACCCAATCCGGTAAATTCGCTGCTGATATGCAGGTTTCACTGGTTAACGACGGCCCCGTAACGCTCGTCATTGAGCGAGAACCAAATGGTGCAGCAAGATAAACACGCGGGCAATTACCGAGTGATCCAATTCTGGACCTGATCAAAATCAAAATATGGCCGAGCAATGTAAGTTGAATCGTGTCGACTACGCTCCTTAATCCTCTCTACGATTGCTCCATCTTCCCAAGCCAAGACGAAAAGAAGCAACAACTTGCCATACACAGAAACGTTTGCGAGCGAATCACTACCAAAAAACTTCAGAGCTGTCCCGAACGATTTCTTGAAACGAATACCGCCATTTGTATCAACACTCCAAATCTCATCCATCACCAAGTGAACCGTAAACCCCAAAACCACGGCTAAAGACTTATAAATTCGCAGCGCCTCACTCTGGCAAGGCATGACAAGATACGCAATTAGACCGGCAACCGCAGCAGCAGGAACGCTATGCCACATTCCACGGTGAACTGTGTAGCGTTTAAAAAACTCTACCGCAATGAAACGAATCGCGATGTAAAGCAGCATCGATGCGACCGCCATATCCTCCGCAGTGAACCCGAGATCGCGAAACCGATGGATCATCAGGATTGGAACCACCGCAGAGATGAAAAGACTTGTTTCGCGAAGTGGTATGCCCGAGTCGCTATCTAGATCCGGAAGCATGCCGCTGACCGAACACAAACCCGCTGCCACGATTCCACTCTCAACAGAAATGGATTGCGTGGACACACCCCAATATCCATAGGCGAGCCCAACGATCGTGCTTCCGGTGATATGAGACTTGAAGTCGGCCACGTGTGCCAAGCGAAAGAAGAAATTAATTCAAAGAACCACAGACTGCAGAAAACAGCCAACACGCTACAACCAACATGGTAAAGCAAGTTGGCAATCGGTGTGGAGACGAATCCGGAGGCTAGAACAAGACGTTGTTTTGCTAGCAAATTAAGATGACGCGATCTGATTTGGGGTTTAGCTGCCCAGCATCGATGGGCAGAGCAACAAAGAGCGATTCAATGAACCGGGAGTGAGGAGTGGAGCACCGAGTAAAACGCATTATTTAAGGCGTTTTTCGTACACTGAATACAACATAAGAGGCATTATCGGACGTTGGAGAAGTGCGTCACTTGTACGAGTTTCGTTCCTAGAATCCACCGCCGCTCAACAAGGTTAACGTCGGACGACGCGGACGAAACACAAAATCAAGACGCGAAGCTCTCAGGAGACTCAACGAAGACTCCTATTTTACGAAACTTGTTGTATCTTTCCGCTACCAACTCATCCGCGTTCTTTTTTTCCAAGATGGCAAGAGTCTTTGACAGGTATGTTTTCATCCGTGACGCCATCTGGTGATGATCACGGTGAGCTCCTCCAAGAGGCTCTTCAAGAACGTCATCAACAACACCAAGTCTAGAGAGATCGGCGCTAGTGAACCGAAGTGACTCGGCAGCTTTCGGCGCATACTCGTGACTCTTCCAAAGAATTCCAGCACAGCCCTCGGGGCTGATGACACTGTAGTACGCATGTTCCAGCACCGCCACTCGGTCACCAACCCCAATCCCCAAGGCTCCACCTGAACCTCCTTCGCCAATCACTACACAAATCACAGGGATTCGGAGCCGACTCATTTTGAACATGCTTTCCGCAATTACCTGCGCTTGACCACGTTCTTCAGCACCAACCCCTGGATAGGCACCAGGAGTATCGATGAAGCAAATCAGAGGCAACTGATATTTTTCAGCCAGTTGCATCTTGATCATTGCCTTGCGATATCCCTCCGGATGAGCGCAACCAAAATGACAAGCTGCCCGCTCTTTATAGGTTCGGCCTTTTTGATGCCCTAAAACCATCACTTTGAAGCGATCGATCTTTGCAAAACCCGAAAGCATCGCGCGATCATCTCCAAAGTGCTTGTCGCCATGCAACTCAACAAATTCATCAAACGCCAAATTCAAATAATCTTTGGTGTAAGGTCGATTCTTATGCCGAGCAACTTGGACGGTCTGCCATGGATTAAGTGAACCATAGGTGTCCCTCAATTGTTGAACTAACTCCACTCGAAGCGATCGAATCTCCGCCTCGACTTCGTTTGTTCTTTCGGTCTGCCTCTCTAATTCCTGAATCCGCCCTTCAAGCTCCGCAATCTGAACTTCGAAATCGAGACCTGGTCCATTACTCATGATTCACTCACTTTTATAACTGCTATCGGATCAAGCAAGCATGATTTAGATGATTCTTCTCGCAATGACACATCAACTATTCACCGTCTAAATCAGCGGATTGTCCGCCTTTTCGAATCATATCGTCCGCACCTTTGATACCTGGCATATTTTCAAATACACTCACCTCAGGCTTGCGTGGTCTCTTTTTGAAAATCTCGATCCCTCGGTAATTTTTCAGAAATTCCCACATGGATGGCGGGCGGTTTTCAGGCTTCTTAGCCATCATTGACTTAACCAAATCGGCGAAATCCCTAGTCACGTTATCATTATGAACAATTGGACTCGGTATCGACGCCGAAAGGTGTTTGTTTAACAGATCGTTTGGGTTATCACCAGTATACGGCGGCTTTCCGGTGCACAGCTCATAAAGCACACAACCAAATGCATAGACGTCTGTTCGCTCATCGCAAACCTTTTTACGTATCTGTTCCGGTGCCATGTAACTACGTGTTCCCTTGGCAACCTTCACACTGTGAAATAATTTGGCAAGACCTGTCTTTTTCTTCTGGGCAATTGTGAAGTCAATTAGTTTCACAGTCCCGTCGCTACTAACAAGAAAGTTGTCAGGTTTGACATCCAAATGAATCCAGTTTTTGGTATGCATATAGTAAAGACCTTCAGCCGACTGCTCGACGATCTTATCGAGCATAAAAGCAAGCGAATCTGGTCCGCGACGCAACGCTTGCTTCATATTCAATTCGCTGAAAAGCTCTAAGACCAGCATTGGGCGAGATGCTTCTTCGCGGTACTCTAAGATCTTAACGACACGCGGACTACTGAGATCCTTAGCAACGTTGTACTCATGCTTCAACAATGCAATCTCTGCCTTATTGCCAGACAGTGATTGCTTGAGCACTTTCAGTGCAAAACGTTCTTGGCTTGATTCGTGGATTGCTTCCCATACCTCAGCCGTACTGCCGACACGAATCAGACGGGTCAGGCGATAGGGTCCTAAAAAGTCGCGAGTCTTTGTCATATTTAACTCGAGGATCCAAAGTCACAAAGAATTAAACGTTAGCGTTCTAGCTTCATTCCGTTCCGTGCTTCCTATCATAGTTAAAGTGACTGGAGTCTCGGAAGTCCACCCAAAATCGTGGTACGCTCGGAGAGGAGAAAACAGATATTTTATGTCCCTGAGACTAACTCAGGCCTTTTCTGGATGCCACTGCCCTTCCCCGCCTCAAAAAGCACATTAATCGGGACAACAATGCTTAGATTCCAGCAGTTTGACATACAGCCCACGAATCTCACTGGTCATGACTTGATGTCGGAAACGATCGGCAAAACGTCGCTTTCCCTCGGCACCTAATTTCTTCCGGTGCGCGGAGTCCTGCACCAACTTTAACATGGCATCGGATAAGCCATTAATGTCTCCAGCTGGCACGAGCAGCCCCGTTATCTCATTCAGCACCACTTCACGAGCTCCATCTATGTCGTAGCTAATAGCGGGAATACCGGAGATCAAGGCTTGGGGTAGAGCGCGAGCAAGACCCTCCCGATAAGACGCGTGCGCGAGAATATCCATGGCCGCGATTAATTTGGGAATCTCACTAGGATCCACTAAACCGGTGAAACAAAAATACTCCCCAAGCTCGGAGTCTTTAATTCGACGATCAAGTTGCTCGCGAAGTAGTCCATCACCGACAAACAAAAAACGCACATTCGGATACCTTGCGACCACCGCTTTTGCGGCTTGGATGATGTCTTCATGACCTTTTAGATGAAATAGCCTCGCTATTTTACCGATCACAATATGCTCATCACCGATACCTAAATCTGCTCGCATTTGTGATCGAAACTGGGATGAATTCAAAAATGGATCTACATCCATCCCACTATAAATTGTTGAGAATTTTTGTTCCTCCGCCACGTTTGCTTTGACCATGAGATCAGTCATCGCATCGGCGACTGATATCATGTGATGGCATCGCCTGGCCGCCCACCTCTCGGCCATCTGAAAGACCTGCCTTGCGAAACGAGATTGATACTCATGGAATGGAGCGCCGTGTACTGTATGCAAGATAGCGGAGACCCCAAGATTCCATGCCGCTGCGCGACCTAATACGCCAGCTTTGGCGCTATGGGTGTGCACAACATCCGGACCAAATTCTTGAATCAACTTTCTGATCTGAGAGTACGCCTGAACGTCTCTCAGCGGGTTAATGGACCTTCGGAGAGAATCAACGATCTCAACTTGAACACCTGATTCTTCGCCCCCGAGATTCAAGAGGTCACCCTCTGGTCCCAACGCGGGGCCAGTGATTAGCACTACCTCGTCTCCGAAGTCGCGATGAAGGTCAACGCAATTGAATAACGTGTTCTCCTGCGCACCACCGACAATCATCCTAGTAATTACATGAGCAATGCGCATTGATCTCTTCTCTCAAACCTTACACGGTTAGAAGGTATTTCAGATCCAAGTAAGATCATGGCCAACTTCACAACAATGTATCGCGACGTCGCCTTCTGGGTTGCATGACACAAAAAAAGCGTTCTGCCACCCTGACAGAACGCTTCGATGATTGATACCCAATCAGAAACACCTAAGTGCCAAATTCAACCCGACGATAACCAAGTTGCTGCTGTAAACGGTTAACGATTGAGGTATGCATTTGGCTAACCCTAGATTCGGATAAATCAAGGGTTGCTCCTATCTCCTTCATCGTGAGCTCTTCATAGTAATAAAGAATGATGATCAATCGCTCGTTCCTGTTCAGCCCTTTGGTGACCAGCCTCATCAAATCATTTTTCTGAACTCGGCGTGTCGGATCTTCTCCCTTTTTGTCTTCGAGAATATCGATTTCGCGAACATCTTTATAACTGTCCGTCTCATACCACTTCTTATTCAGCGAAACGACACCGACTGCATTCGCGTCCGACTGCATTTTCTCAACTTCTTTAACCGGCATTTCCATGTGATCAGCCAACTCTTGCACTGTCGGAGGACGACCATGCTTAGTTTCCAATGCCTTTCTCGCAACCGCTAGCTTGCTCGCCTTGCTGCGAACCAAGCGAGGCACCCAATCCATCGTACGAAGTTCGTCTAGCATCGCTCCGCGAATACGTGGAACGCAGTAAGTCTCGAACTTGACACCCCGATCCATATCAAAAGCATCAATCGCGTCCATGAGCCCAAAGATACCAGCGCTGATCAAGTCATCAAGATCAACTCCGTCTGGCAACCTCTGCCAAATGCGCTCACCGTTGTAACGCACAAGGGGCATGTAACGCTCTACCAAGCGATTACGGAGACTCTCATAGTTCGGCGATTCCTTATTGAGTTCCTTGAACTCGACCCAGACCTGCAGGATCTCATCGTCCGCCGTGGCTGTCGCTGCCATCCAATCCTCCGTGATAGTTTTTAAAACAGGCGGCATCATGTCGCCTCATCATCTGTTGGGTTCCCAAATCAGAAACCTCAACGCGAGCTGTCTCTAACCAGCATCCATGCTGCCTTCGTCAGCTCGCACCTCCCTGCCAATCACCTTCACTACCAACCAGTAGAAGAAAAGGATTGACATAACTCTCCGTTGATCTTTCATCCAGTTTGGATATGACAAAATCATGATCCAAAACAAGGTCAAAGTTTTACTTGTCAGATCTGCTAATCGTAGGAATCCGCAACAAGACAGATTTCCGTCTGCTGCAATTTGATCCCAACAAAATCTCACAAGGCTTCAATAACTTCTTCGGCTTGTGATCCACAATACGAAAAAGTGGGAAAAATACCTTTCCCAGTCAGGACAACACAATTTTCTTCAATAACATTCAAGTCACTTTGGAAGAAAACGAGATGCTCCTATTCAGCGTATCGACACCTCAACATCCATTCCTTAATAAACTTTTAACTTTTGCAGTGGACAACTCAAAGCAATAACCATGTCGCGATCGACAGAGCCCAAGTTCAAGCGGGCTTCAAAATGCCCTGCCCTACCCTCTATGCAGGGACAGCACTCTTCGATTAGTAACCTTCCCATGCGTGCCACTCCGTTACGAGGAATTAGCCAGCTGCCGCCAAAACCTCCTGACTGACAAGCCCGTGAGACTCCACCCGCGTTTGATCCGATATTTCACCAAAAGAGAGCACACGTAAATGTGGCAGCGTTGAAGTAATCATCCGATGCAGACACAAACGAATTTTTGGAGCGACTAGCAGCACGGGTTTCTGACCAGCCGGAAAGTCCCTTTGTATCGTCTCGCGAATTAATGCTGAAAGTTGCTCAACCTTCGCTGGACTCCAATTGATTGTCGTTCCAAATCCTGAGCTATCCATTCCCTGGGCTAACTGCATCTCAATTGCGGGATCTAAAGTAAGAACATGGATCGTCCCCGATTCATCTCGATACCTGGAACTAATCGTTCGTGACAGGCGTTGTCGAACCTGCTCAACTAGCCTCTCGGGATCCTTGGTGTAACTTGACGCATCTCCCAGCACTTCAAGGATTAGTTCCATCTGCCTAATTGGGACATCCTCCCGAAGCAAAAGGTGCAAAACGTTTTGTACCTCACTCACCTTCATCAGATCCGGCAATAATTCGTCCACAACCATTGGCGAGGCCGAACGCACTTCGTCAAGAAGGTGCTTGGTGGCGTCACGTGATAGTAACTCGTCCGCGTGTGTTTTAGCAGTTTGCTCCAATTCGGATACAAGAACTTCAATTGGCTTCTGTACCTTGTAGCCAAAAATAGCTGCTTGCTCACTCTGATCGACGTCTACCCACACCCCCGCAGGCGTACCGTCGGAAAGACGATAGATTTCCCCCTTGAGATCACCAGTCACAAAGCCCGTCTCAATCGCCATCACAGCGTGCGTGCGCAGGTGATTTTTACAAACCACATTTCCGTGGATTCTAATAACGTACTCATCATCCCCCAAAAGTTGATCATCTCGCACTCTAACCTTTGGCAAAATAATTCCAAGGTCAGCCGCTATCGCTTGCCGAACGGAGGTGATTCTCTCCATCAGATCACCACCTCGTGTTGGATCTGCTAAATCGAGCAATCCAACACCGATCGATATCTCCATGGGATCAATTGCGAGAAAATCCTCAATCCGGGATGCCTTTGAAGCGTGTTTCTGCTCTTCAACAGCCGAGAGTCTAGCACGCTCCTCCTCTGTGACGCGTTGTTTCTGACGAGACAAAACCAACGCTAAACCAACACAGCCACTACCCAGAATCGCAACAGGAACCACAGGAAGATTTGTAGGAATGAGAAGCAACAAGAAACCGCCGGCTACAGATAATGCCTTGGTATTACTCAACAACTGCTGCAAAAACTGAACCGGCAAATCGCTATGCTTGCTGCTGCGTGTCACTAAAAAACCAGCCGCAATAGAAATCAAGAGGGCTGGGATCTGGCTGACCAAACCATCCCCTATCGTGAGCTTTGTAAAGGTTGTTGCTGCTAAACCCAACGGCATTCCAAGATGCACAACACCAACATAGAGCCCTCCTAAAATGTTCACGAGTGTAATGATGATTGCCGCAATTGCATCACCTCGCACAAACTTGCTGGCACCATCCATGGTGCCGTAAAAATCTGCCTGCTCGGAGATTTCTTCTCTCCTCCGCCTAGCCGTCTCCTCGTCGATCACACCGGCATTTAAATCAGAATCGATCGCCATTTGCCTCCCGGGCATTCCATCTAATGCAAACCGAGCTGCAACCTCACTGATCCTGCTTGCTCCCTTGGTGATTACAACAAACTGGATGACAATCAGAATGACAAAAATAATGACACCGACCTCTAGTTGATCTCCAGCCACAAAAGTGCCAAAACTTTCAATCATATTACCCGCAGCGTTAGCTCCAGCACGATCAGCTCCCGTCAAAATGAGTCGCGTCGTTGCGACATTTAAAACGAGACGAGCTAGCGTTGTAGCGAGAAGCAACGTGGGAAATACGCTAAATTCCAATGGAGAAGCAACGTGTATCGTCGTTAACAAAACCAATAACGCGATTGCTATGTTGCCTGCAAGTAATAAATCTAAGATGGGGGTCGGGAGTGGAACAAGAATCACTAGCAAGCAGCCAATAATAGAAACTGGCAGGATGAGATCGCGGTGGCGAATAATTGCTTGCATTGCCGAGTTCCCAGTGATGGATCAAGCTCATCGAGCTGATCATGCGAAACCGCAACCCTACAGAAATCCTGAGTCGGCGGTCTAGAGAAGAAACAACAACCAGCACAACGGATGGCAACCGACATTTGCTTACGAATGTTTCACAACAGACGTTTCACAACCAAAAGAGCCCTACCCTGCCCCTCACTCGGCTTTACAGCGAACCAACTCTCTAAGACCCATTCATACTGACCTTTGAACAGTTAAAAGCGAAAACTGATCACTCCAAGCATCGTTCCAATGATTCCATGATCTTTGGATCCTGCATGAACGGGTCATTGCTAGCTTTCTGATACTCACGAAGCCCTTGCGCCAGTCGCCTAGTTACCTCACGAGTGTTTGGTCTCAAATAATAATTGTGCAACTCATCTGGATCATCATCACTGTCAAAAAGCCACGGTCGATCGGTGACAGATAGAATGAGCTTGTATCTGTCATCGATTGCAGCGACCCACTCCGCCCTCAGACCGGCATTACGAAGAAAGACCATTTGTTCCGGTGGCAGCGAAACCCCTCTAAATGCATCAGAAAGATCACGGCCCTGAAATTCTGCTTTCGAGTCATACCCAGCAAAACGCAATAGGGTCGGAGTGATGTCAACGGTCGCAACCGGTTGATCATAAGCCCCTACCTTGAGGCCACCTTCTGGGTAGCGAATTAGCATCGGTACTCGAGCGGATCCCTCATATGGATTGCCCTTATTCAATCGATCATGTTCGTAACACAAATCTCCATGGTCGGACGTTACCATGACCAACGTATTTTTATCGATACCTGCAGTCGTAAGCGTTTCCAACAATCGCCCAACATTGTCATCGAGACATTTAACCATCCCGAAATATTGACTCATCTGCTCACCACGAAATGAAGCATGATTCTTCGGACCACCAAGCCAAAGCGGTACTGGCAAATCACCTAACCCATAGGTTCTCGGTGGTAAGAATCTCAGGTGATCAAACATCTGCGCATAGGGCGCCCGAACAGTATTTGGCCCATGAGGATCCGGATAGCTGATCACCAACAAAAAAGGTGAGTCATCCTCCTCGTTAATAAATTCGATCGCTCGACTGGTAAGAAAGTCAGTTGCATATGATCTTTCATCAGCTTGATCGACCGCATAGCTCGGTCGCCCTTGATTATCTTTAGCAGCAACTTCAGCGCCAGAATCCGAAACACTTAGTTTCTTCCAGTGCCCTCGGTTAAACATGTATTGAATATGCTCAAAACCTCCGTTGCCACTCTTTGGAGCCCATTCTGGCTTACCATCTCCGGCTAAGTGCCATTTGCCAATGAAACCTGTTCGGTAGCCTTGATCACGAAGCAAACTGGCAAGCGTCGGCACGCTATCCTTTAATACTTGATTGTTTGCTGAGACTCCCGCCTCGTGTGGATACAGCCCACTAATCATGGATGCACGGCAAGGAGAGCAAACGGGTGATGTAGCGTAAGCTCTGCTGCAAATCACACCTTCCGCTGCGATACGATCAAAGTGAGGAGTCTTGACAACGGTACCGGGACCCCACATTTCTGCCTGCTCTTTCGATAGCAACTTTCGATAGCAACCTAGGGTTCGAAAGTTGTGCTCATCCGTAACCACGATGAGAATATTGGGCTCAACACGGCTCCCGAACAATGGAACATCATCTACATTCAGCACGAAAAAGACAAACAGGGAAGGAAGCCAGTAGAAAAAACGCGTTCTGTTACTTACCGTCATCATTCGGATCCTCCTAAAGTCCAACTAATCGCATTCAATAACAGCCTTGGTAAAACACCGGATTCAAAATCGGCCGGATGCCCAAGCGACGTGTAGAACGACTTACCACCATCATTCCGAATAAATGTCCAAGCGATCGGCTCGGCGGGATACCCCGGCACTTTTCCGGTCAATAGGATCTCCGTCTTTTGATCAATCGGCGAAACCTTATACAACGAACCTTTGGATTTTGCTCCACCCAATGGCAGCACCCCATCAAGAAGCATTCGCGACATGCCAGAGTCCACCTCAACTCCCTCAATGGTAACAACCAAATCATTCGAATGATGATTCGTGTAGTTGCCTCCAAATACTGTTTGATCAAAATCTGACCAAACCACATGACCGACCGGTGGCTCACCCTTACGTAGAGAAAATGCATGACTCGCCGTACGAATACCAATAACCGGCTTACCCGCAGCAACGTACTCCTTGATTGCCGCAAGTTGCTCAACTGGAAGTGCACGCCGACGAACACTAACGACTAAAAGGTCAGCAGTCAGAATCGGCAGATGAGAACTCAATGTATTGGGATTGTTTTCCTTTGCATAAACAAACTCAACCCGCTCGTTAGCAAGATACTCTTTAGCAAACCGTGGCAAAGTGATATCGGTTTTGTACTCTTGCTCCGCACACAAAAAAACGATGCGTCTTGTACTGACGTCTGCGGCAACTGTCTCTGCAATCAAGCCACAAAAAATCGCTAAAAAGAACGCCCCGAAAAGATAACGTACCACTTCCCACCTCGATTAGAACTCGATGCCCGCTAATGTTTGAAAAATATGATAATCGAAACATGACGGACAAAGAGTCGCTTCAAACTGAAAAGTTGAGCGTCAGAGCATTACTTTGCCGGGAGATGCCGCAACGCCAACACACCCTTTGTGTCGCGAATGGCATCTAACGTTGGCTCATCAATACCACTATCTAAATCAATGATGGTGTAAGCGATCTCACCACGTGACTTGTTAAGCAGGTCAGCAATATTTAAACCCGCATTGGCCAAAATCGTTGAGATCTGGCCAACCATATTGGGAACATTTGCATTCGCGATCGTAATACGACTTCCTCCATTGCGAGGCATTATCGCCTCAGGAAAATTTACTGAATTCCTGACCGTTCCGTCCTCAAGATAATCCCGCAGGCTATCAGCAACCATCACGGCGCAGTTTTCCTCGGCTTCATTCGTGCTCGCACCAAGATGTGGGAATGCTAAAACTTTCGGATGTTGCAACATCGCTCCGGACGGAAAGTCGCAGACGTATGCATGAAGGTGGCCAGAATCCAATGCATTGATGACTGCAGATTCATCGCAAATACCGCCACGCGCTAGATTAACTAAGATCCCGCCCTCAGGCATCATTTTGATTCTTTCAGCACTCACCAAACCCTTCGTCGCATCAAGCAGTGGCACATGCACTGAGACGCAATCACATTGGGAAAACAAATGATCGATACTGACTGCTTGCTGGACTCCACTAGAGAGTTGCCAAGCACTCTGAACCGAAATTAACGGATCATATCCGACAACCTTCATCCCAAGAGAAAGTGCGGCATTGGCGACCCTTAAGCCGATTGCTCCTAATCCAATTACACCGAGCGTCTTTGAAGGGAGTTCGGATCCAACAAAGTTTTTCTTTCCCGACTCAACAGCAACATTGATTTCAGAATCCGAACCTTCAAGGCCTGACGCAAACTGCATCGCGGCAGATACGTTACGTGACGCCATCAATAAACCTGTAAGAACGAGCTCCTTCACCGCATTGGCATTTGCTCCCGGTGCATTGAATACCGGAACGCCTCGGTCGGTCATCGCTGCCACGGGAATATTATTTACACCTGCTCCAGCTCGCCCAATTGCCGCAACGCTATCAGGGATCTCCATGTCGTGCATTTTGAATGAACGAACCATAATCGCATCGGGATGACTGATCTCCGAAGCAACCTCGTAGTTTTCTCGTGGCAGTCGCTGCAACCCTTGTACAGAAATATTGTTGAGTGTCAGAATTTTGTACATCAGTTTGAGTCAATACTTTTATATGAAGAAAAAAATGCCACACCGTGGTTGAACACATTATGGCGAATGGCTCGTTCAGGACCGCGATTGAGGCTCAGAACGGAGTTTCCGAAATACCAACCGGTCAACATAGTTACAAAATAACGAATGACCTACGAATTAGCAGAAGCAAAATCTCTCATAAAGCTTGCTAAAGCCTGTACTCCCTCGAGAGGCATCGCGTTATAGATACTCGCTCGAATTCCACCCACGCTACGATGTCCCTTCAAGCTGTCAAGTCGATTCGACGCAGCCTTAGAAATGAACTTCGACTGCAATTCCTCGTTGGGAAGATTGAATGTTACATTCATTTTTGAGCGACAATCGGTCTGAGCATGCCCACGATAAAAGCCATTACTTCCATCGATGGCGTTATAAAGCAATCCTGCCTTTTGATCATTCAGTTGCTCAACAGCTTGCAACCCACCGATATCATCTCGTAGCCAATGTGCTATTTTACCGAGCATGTAAACAGCGAACGTTGGTGGAGTGTTCCACATTGAATCTGCTTGTTCGTGATTACGGTAATTCAAGTATCCTGGAAGTGTGTCGTCTCCTCGCTCCAGAAGATCCTTGCGAATCACAACGACGGTTACTCCAGCCGGTCCAGCATTCTTCTGGGCACATGCGTACAGAAGACCATATTTTGTGATATCCAATCTCCTTGAGAGAAAATCACTCGACACATCGCAAACCAATGGTACCGATGCAGGGCAATCTGGCTCCTCACTAAATTGAACACCCTGAATTGTCTCATTACTGCAGTAATACAGGTAGGCAGCATCAGCAGGAATCTCTAACGATCCACCAGCGGGCAGTGCGTTATAATTCCCATCTTTTCCATCGAAAGCAACGGATACGTCTCCCTCTTTTTTGGCCTCCGAAATCGCTTTCTTGCTCCACGAACCGGTCACCAAATATTGAGCGTTCTTACCGCTTCCACGAAGAAGATTTGCAGGAACCATGGAAAACTGCAATGCGGAACCGCCCTGAAGGAAAAGAACCGAGTAATCTTCCGGAACGCCCATGAGTTCACGCAAAGATGCCTCAGCATCAGCCGCAATCTCGGTAAAAATTTTGCTTCGATGACTGATTTCCATCACCGACGCACCTGCTCCCGGGTAGCACAATAATTCATCTCGCACGGATTCCAAGACGGAGACGGGAATGGTTGCGGGCCCTGCCGAGAAATTGAAAACGCGTTGCTCAATCGCATTGGCGGTCATCGTTTTGTGCTTCCCAAAATTGCTTGATTTGTGCGTGAAGATTTGGTGATCACCAGAAGGGTAATCGCCAGAAGGTAAATCTGATTGCGGATTGTACGCATGTGACCGCGACTTCGGAAGGTTCCGAACTCTCGCGAATGGCAAAGATTCTCTGACATTGAGCAAATCGTTGAACAACTGTTCCACGCCAGAAACAAACTCGTGAACTTTACGCCGCACTCGGAGAATACAGCGGGCCACAAAAAACCCCGCATCCGAGTGTTTTGCACCGTCTTGAATCGCTTATCTAGATTGTAAATTTGGCAAAAAACGCAACCGATCATTCCAAATCAAACTCTTTGAGCCAAGCATCCACTTCGTTTGGGGACGGTAGCAATGAGTCCGTGTCTTTCCCTTGCTCGAAATTATCTTGGTAAGTTCCCGCGAGACGCTCAAAAACACCGGGCGCTAACCCTACTCGCCCCGACACCAACTGCTCTAACCAAGCCTCTGAATCGAACACGGTTGCCGAACGTCTCTTCGCTGACACCTGCAATCGATGATCGCTCGACACAACCGCGAGCCTTTTGGGAGTTGCACAGGCAGCGATCAACTCCTCGATTAAGTCATCAGCCTCTGGATAGCCAACCGCAAACCGAATATTCACCCCCAAAGCGGTATATTGGTCTTCAGAATCCAAAGGTGGATTAGCAGCATCGAAGATCACAAAGGTCAACTGACGCACCTTTTCCGGCAGGTGCTCCCTAAGTCGCTGCAAAAGCCTTTCCCGCTCTCTGTGGAGCCAAAGAGAGTCCGCCAAACGCCCAGGAGGAGCTACCGGCGCGATGACGTTGTAACCATCGATCAACAAAACACTTCGACTAGCATCCAAACCACACGCCCCTGCAGTGCATCTTTTTCCTGATTTCTGATTCGATTTCCGAATATTACTGAGGCCGTCTGAGGCACAGGACGGATCACCTTACCTACCTCAGGTCAGTGATCCGACAGATGTATCTCTTTTGGATAATCAACGCGAAGCAAGCATAACCCATGGGCCGGCGCCGTGGGCCCTGCCTTGGAGCGGTTTCTCGCAGCAAATACCGAATGCAGCCACTGCTTGTCTCTTTTCCCACTTCCTACTTCAACCATTGACCCAACGATATTGCGAACCATATTGTACAAAAATCCGTCCGCTTCGATTTCTATCGCGATCAAGTCTCCATCGTGATCACCACTCTGAGCTTGTCGAAGAACCGAACAATCAAAAATCGTTCGGACCGTTGAAAGTCGCTCTGCACCGGCTGCTTGAAAACTTGCAAAGTCGTGCTCACCCAAAAATAAGGGTGCGGCGTCATGCATTCGCCCAAAATCAAGCGCCGTTTTCACATGCCAACGATAACGCCGCTCAAACGGCGACACCGCACCACCAAGTTGCAACTGATATCGATAGCGTTTTCGAATTGCATCCCGAATTGCGTGGAATCCTTCCACGGACTCAACCGACTCGCGAATCGTAATGTCTGCGGGGAGCTTCGTATTTAAAGCCAAACCAAGTTGCTCCGCAGATCCTCTCCATGGTAGACGGCAACTAACAACTTGCCCCAAAGCATGCACACCTGCATCAGTTCTACCGCTGCCGACAACAGACACTGACATTGAAGTGATCGCCTGAATTGCCTGCTGTAACTTCCCTTGAATGGTTGGCTTGTTGGGCTGCACCTGCCAGCCAAAATAGTTTGTCCCCTCATAGGCTACTGTAAGCTTGAAGGTGCGCAGGTAAGAATCCAAAATAATGGTCTCCGCCAAAACACTTCAAACCGATAGAAACAGAGCTATGTGCCGCGGCATCCAAACTGGCTCAGACCGACTTTCTCTGTAAAAGCTCAGCAATCTGAACAGCATTGGTAGCAGCCCCCTTTCGAAGATTATCACTAACACACCAAAACGTTAACCCGTTGGGGCAACTGATATCCCTTCTAATACGCCCAACAAATACATCGTCCTTGCCCTCACAATCTCGAGGCATGGGGTATTGGTGCGAACCAAGATCATCAACAACCGTTACGCCATCTGCCGCTGAGAACAGTTCAATCGCTTCTTCCACCGAAATTGGACGCTCGGTCTCCACTAAAATCGACTCACTATGACCGATGGTAACCGGAACACGGACACAGGTAGGACATACCTGTATCTCGTCATCACCCATGATCTTCCTTGTCTCGTAGACCATTTTCATCTCTTCACTGGTGTACCCTTCAAACTTGTTTGAACCAATCTGAGGAATCAAGTTAAAACCAATGGGATGTTGAAACGTTTCTGGAGGAGCAGTGTTCCCCGCTAGTGCCTCTTGCACACTTTTGAACAGCTCTTCATTTCCAGCGGTTCCTGCCCCACTGGTAGCTTGGTAGGTGCTAACCACAACACGCTTTACCCTCGCTGCCCGATGCAAAGGTGATAGAGCGACCACCATCTGTGTCGTACTACAATTGGGGCTTGAAATAATACCCTGATGATTGACGATGGCTTCAGGATTCACTTCGGGAATGATCAGCGGTACCTCTGGATTCATTCGCCAATAACCACTCTCATCAACAACTACAGCACCCGCAGCGACCGCCCAAGGGGCAAACTCCTGCGATACTTCATCCGGAGTACTGGCTATTACAAGATCTACCCCTTCGAAAGCCTCAGGGCTCAGTAACTCAACAGTTAGTGATTGCCCTCCAACTTCTATCACCGTCCCTGCAGACCGTTGGGATGCGAGTAACTTAAGTGACCTGTAAGGCAATTGTCGCTGGACAATCTGCTCTAAAACAATCCGACCGACAGCACCAGTAGCACCAACAAGAGCAATATTTTCGTACACAGCGTTCACACGGTTGAAAACTTGAAAACCATCCCCAGCGTCGGGCTCCTCTGAACCACAGGGTGTGAACATCATTACAGACTTCCGTTAACTCGCAAGATCCTCTTACTCCAAAGAAAACGATAAGGTTTTGACACGGGAGTACCGCAACCGACAAATCAGCCTTACGAATCCATGCGAAAGACATCAATCGCGATCCGCGCTGGCTTCAGGTCCACCCGAGGCTGAAATGAATCACTTTTTCATCTTCTCTATCGCTTTTGATAGATCCTCGTCGACCAATCCAAGGCCGCCACGACCGCCTACAAGACGTGCCTGAACATCGTCATTGACGTCTTCTGCGGTAGATTCCCAGAAGTTCTTTATCTGATCATCCCCCAAGGGCTGGTAGGATCGAAACAGACGAAACCCTACCCCTCGAGCAGGGTCATTTGTGAACCACCAAGGACTCTTGGGAAAGTTTGGATCGTCCTCTTTCCAAACTTCGTCATCCGATGCCAGCCTTGAAGCGCTTCTCAACTGATCGGATTCCATCTCCCAGCTGCCACCTCGAGCAACCACCGGATAAGCCCACTCAGGCCAAACCACCATTTCTGCCGCCCGCACGGGCTGCTTATCAACATATCGAGCATACCCGTCCTCGGTGTACTCATTGACGGTGAGTTCCGCAACATTGCCGTGCATGTCATAAAGGCCAAATGGATTAGGTTTTTTACCACCTACCATCGGTGCCTCCAAACCAGAATTGTCAAACGACCAAGCATATTCATCAATTTTCTCGTCACTATCTCCGAAACTGTAAGCCGTCTGAGTTCCGCCCCTTGCTGCGTACTCCCATTCAGCCTCGGTTGGAAGACGATATTGTTGACCTGTGACTCGGCTTAACCATTTCGTGTACTGCTGGGCCGAGTACTGTGTCATCGTCACCGCCGGTTGGTTGTCTTCCTCGCCGTACTCGAAAGTAAAAGTCGGATCGTAAAGCTCCGTTGGTGCGGTAATCGCATCAACACGATTCTCTTCGGTGACCTTGCGTTCACCCTTCGATTCAAATTCCTTAAAGATTCCGTACAAATACATATAAGGCTTGTACTGCGCCCACGTGATCTCGCGTTTTGCAACCCACATCGGCTCAGCAATCACCTTCACTTGAGGCCCTTCATCCTCAGCCCGACCGACTTCATCAGCCGGACTGCCCATCATGAACTGCCCCCCCGGAATTGGAATCATTTCCAGAGTCACATCAGTTCCTGGAATCGTCAGAGTGTAAGGAACCATATAACCGTCGGTCACTTTTACACTGAGTCCGGTCGCTGGTTTTTCAGCCACAACACCCAAGCGTTTTCCGCTATCTGTCGTAGTAGTCTCTGCGCCCGCGTTACCAACGCATAGAAAGGCTAATACAAATGCTAGAAAAGTAATCGCTTTGTAGGATTTCATTGGACTACCGGTAGAACCCATTCTTCAATTAGTAAACGTGACAACATGCAGAAAAAACTTTCATACGCTCGAATTGGATGTTTCAGTCACCGATCATTCTCCGGCCGACGAAATGAAGAAACCCAAACGCCGAAAAAGCAACCCTGACCTGCTCATCCTCTCCTCCAACACTTATTCTAGAAGCGCCACACTGATTTGTGGAGTCGGTTCTTAACAAGACATCAAAATGAGATGCAGACTCGCTTCTAAAATAAAAATGACGTGAGAACCGTTACGAGCCGACATAGAACACAGACGCGACTCCCAAAACTACGTGAAACACCAAAAGATTTCTCGGCAATGAGAAACACTTTGCCTCGTGGCTTCAAACTATTAGAAGAAAAGCGGGGAAGCGGACACATTGCCGCCACCGAGGACCATGTGACAATTCGACACAAAATGAACCTCAACCAAGGTAATTGTGTTGCGGAATACAAGAAGTATTCTTTCACAACTGGTCGACGTCAGGTGATCGCCGCAATCGAACAAAGTGTGGCCAGCATGAAAATAGGCTGCCAAAGGGTCGTCAAGGCTAGCCATCACCTAGCCTATCGAGAAACTGGCGTTGAGGGCTATATACAAAAAAATGCTGTTAGTGTTCTGAATATATCTTTGATCGATGTGATTCCGAAACCTCTCAAATAAAAATATTCCGAATGCTTGTTAACAACAACTGCATGACCTATTGCTGATTAATCTGATCGGGACGGGACCCCAAAACAACTGACAACTCCACGGACTCGCCCAAACGGTCAACCTGAACCTTGACCGTTGAACCAACAAGCGTGCTACCAATCACGCGCATTAGATGAGCCATATTCTCAATCTTCTCTCCGTTTACCGACCGAATCCGATCACCAGAATTCATACCTGCAACGGCGGCAGGCGAATCTGCAGCGATTAAGTAATCAACCAGAGCACCGCGTAAAAGCGGATCCTCGTCCGAATCAGGATCGTATTCTAAATCTTGGAGTTTCACTCCTAGCCAACCCCGCTCCACGCGTCCCTGAGAACGTAACTGCTCATAAACTTGCTTGGCCACATTACTCGGTATCGAAAAACTTACACCTCGATAAGTGTCTCCAACAATCGCGGTGTTGATTCCAATCAAGTGTCCTCGCGCGTTGACCAGTGGGCCACCGCTATTTCCAGGGTTCACAGCAACATCACTTTGCATAAAGTCCTGATACTGCGTACTTGCCCTGACCATCCGATGCTTACCACTCAAAATCCCAAACGTGATAGTACGATCCAATCCAAAAGGACTACCGACAGCCCAGACCGGTGCCCCAACCTTGCTGCGATCGCTATCACCCCACTCAATCGGCAATAAGCCCGCTGCATCAATTTTGATTAATGCCAAATCCGTCAGTGCATCAGAACCAACTACCTGAGCAGACAGTTGCCTGCCATCGCTCAGGGTAACGGTTATCGATTCGCCTCCAAGGATTACATGCCGATTCGTTAGCACATAACCATCACTATCAACCACGACGCCACTTCCTTGATCCGAGGGCGGCATGCCACCTCCAAAGAAGCGCTGAGCGAGAGAATCGCCATCGGCATTTGAACGCTCCACATCGATATGAGCCACGCTCGGCCCCACCGCAGAAGTCACCATTTGATACGCATCGCTAAGAGCATCAAGAGAAACATTATTCAATCCCTCTCGACCCGACTGATACTCCGCTCTCAATTCCCCGCGATGCCACGCATATCGCATTTCCTCCACAATCCGTGGAACCACATACCTTGCTAAAAGTAACATCACTGACACAGTGGCCATCACGGTCAAGGCATGAGTTAGTGAGTCACGACGATGCCGAGGCGACAAGACCACGGGCGGTTGTGATTGAAGCCCCCTACCCTGCCCTTCATGGAAATCAGACTCCAACTCGGAAGAGTCTCCGACTTCCCATTTCTCAGTGAGACTTACCGTGGGCTGTTCAAGATATTCTGTGGAATCTGAATCTTGATCCATTGGACGTTTAACTCTCAACCAAGTGGAACTGGCGTGCTGGAACGCAACCGAAATACCGCTGAAACATCTGCGTGTGAGTTTATTGTAAAGAGCAGGCCATCACCTTGTAACATTTTTCTTTAGCAGAGAAATTGAAACAACCGAGAAGCGGCTCTAGCTCAACATTCTGTTAAATTAAGCAAAAATATTCCATTCAGGCTCTTTCACTGTTAACCGTTTGACGCAAGTCCATCGCTCAATCTATCCTTTTGCTGACGCAGTTATTCCTCAGTAGTGACTGATATCTGTCCATGATTTGCTCACAATAACACCGCTGACAATTGCGTTTTGCGCCCCCAACTGAAGCATCCAAATCATCATCACTCGGCCTTTCCCCAATGACCAATTCCGCCAGCCAAAGTATTTACAACGAGTTAGCTTCGATTCGCTTGGTAGACCCACATACACACATCAATCCACTAGAGCCGGCATCAACAACACTCGCTGATCTCCTTGGCTACCATTACTACACAGAACTGGCACATTCCGCCGGTATGCCCAAAGACGATATCGAAGAGGCTGGCATCACACCGCGAGAAAAAGTGGGACGTCTCGTCGAAAACCTCGGTCCCATCGAGAACACGGCTCAGTACGGTTGGCTAATCGACATTTGCCAGAAATTCTTTGATCTCAAAGATGAACGCCTCGACGCTACCAACTGGGAGTCGGTGTATGAAGTGTCAGAGAACAAAATGGCTTCGGCTGACTGGGCCGATACGGTGCTCAGTGAAAGTAATGTGGAAGCGGTCTTTTTAACTAACGATTTCGACGACGAACTCAGTGGCTTCAACACGGATACCTATATTCCGTGCCTCAGAACCGACGACCTCGTTTTCCATCTCGGAAAAGAGTCAACTCAACAGCGTCTTTCACACTGCTCCGGAATTCCGCAAGATGGATCGCTAACAAACTTACGCGACGCTTTGGAACAGCGTTTTAATCATTTCACAGCCAACGGGGCTCGTGCATGCGCCATTTCGCTACCACCCAGCTTTGCACCAGAAATCATCAGTGACGGACGTGCGACAACGGCTTTATCGGATGTCCTTCAGAACGGATTGAATGCCAGTCAAGCCAATCAAGATGCCTTGTCGAATCGAATCTTTTGGACGCTTGCTGAATTGTGCGACCACCATGGGCTCCCGTTTGACCTAATGATTGGTGTCAATCGAGGGGTTTACCAGAACGGTGTATTTCAAGGACAAGATCTTTACGACAGCCGTGTCTCTCTGATCCAGTATCGACAACTCTTTAATGCATTCCCAAATGTAAAGTTTCCTATCTCCGTACTTGCGAGCGTGACTAACCAAGAACTCGTAAGCTACGCATGGATCTTTCCCAACGTCATCACCAATGGTCATTGGTGGTATAGCAATACCCCTTCTTTTATCGCGAGAGATGCAGCGGCCAGACTTGAAGCAGTCCCACAAACGAAACAAATCGGCTATTACAGTGACGCTTACAAATTGGAATTCGTTTTTCCGAAGTTTGATATGTATCGACGCATTCTGGCACACATTCTTGCAGAGCAATTTGTTGGCCAAACCGGCTGGAGCGAAGAACGTGCAGTCGCGTTGGGGCGCCGTGTCTTAAAGGACAATGTAGCAACCACCTTCCCAGCCCCAAATGCGTGAGATTAATGGCGAACGCGGCATTCAGATGAAGGCATTCCCAACCGATCCGCTACCCAGTCCATCAGAGATCGCCAACCTGCAGATTCACGATGTGGAACTGAGAATCAATCAGCCAATTGAGACGTCTGAAGATGAACTCAACCAGACTCCCTTGGAGGTCGGTGAAATTACGGACAAGCGTGACCCAAAAGAAAACCTAATTAGCGATTCAGAATTCTCACCACCTACGAATCTAAAAGTTGATCCGAACACCGGAGAGTTCGTTTTTATCCAGCATGCTGATCCCGAAAATCAAACGTCGATACATGACGACGTCGATTAGCGATCCATCAATCAATCATACACTTCTTAGACGAGTGAGCTATCGAGAAGCTTTCTCTGCAATGATTCTGTTAATGGCATTGAGCATTGCGAGGATGGTGCTTTCCACACTATCAGTGCTAACCCCCACTCCACGATAACTTTTTCCTTCGTGTTCAACTTCAAGATTAACTTCGCCAATCGCATCTCGACCAAGGGTTGCACTGCGCACTCGGAAATCTTTGCAAACGAATTCAATTCCCACAATTTTTTCTACAGCCCAGAATGCTGCATCAATTGGCCCATCGCCTTGCTGAACGGACTCAGAGTATTCCGTCTCTCCATGCTTCAAAGTTAACTTAACGCTCGGATGATGATCCTTTCCGCTGCGAACCTCATAATCAATGAGACTCCATTGTTCTTCAACGGTTCCAATGATTTGATGTTGAACGAGGGCGATGATATCACCGTCATAAATCTCCTTTTTCTTGTCTGCCAATATTTTAAATTGCTCAAAGACTCTTTGGAGTTGCTCGCTAGTGAGCGTGAACCCGAGTGTCTTCGCCCGATCAGCGAGTGCAGCTCGTCCACTGTGCTTACCAAGCACCAAATCTGTCTTAGAAAAACCGACCTCCTCCGGTCTCATGATTTCGTAGGTGCTACGTTCTTTGAGCATCCCATCCTGATGGATCCCTGACTCATGAGCAAAGGCATTCTTACCAACAATTGCCTTGTTTCTTTGAACATGAATGCCAGTCGTTTTGCAAACCAGTCGACTCGCGGGAACCAATCGGGTTGAATCAATTCGTGTCCCACAGCGGTAATAGTCATTGCGGGTCTTCATGGCCATGACCACTTCCTCTAAAGCTGCATTACCCGCTCTCTCGCCAATCCCATTAATGGTGCATTCAATTTGACCTGCCCCCGCAGCAACAGCAGATAAACTATTCGCTACCGCGAGTCCAAGGTCGTCGTGACAGTGGGTACTCAGAATCGCTCGATCGATATTAGGAACACGATCACGCAGCATCTTGAAGCGATCATAGATCTCGATAGGTGTGGCATAACCGACAGTATCCGGGATGTTGACGGTAGTTGCGCCCGCATCAATCGCAGCCTCAACAACGCGACAGAGGAAGTCGTATTCTGTGCGACATGCATCTTCTGGTGAAAACTCAATGTCATCACAGTAACTGGCTGCTCGCTTCACTCCTGCAATCGCACGTTCAAGGATCTCCTCGGGGGTCATTCTCAGCTTGAATTCGCGGTGAATCGCACTTGTCGCCAGAAACACATGAATCCTCGCTTGCGGCGCATGCTTTACTGCCTCCCACGCAGCATCGATATCCTTGTCGTTGCATCGTGCTAAGCCACAAATGGTCGAACCTCGGACTGTCTGAGCAATTTGCCTCACCGCCTCAAAGTCGCCTGGTGAAGCAATTGGAAATCCTGCCTCAATGATGTCAACACCCATCTCAGCGAGCAACTGAGCAACTTCTAGCTTCTCGGCCAAATTCATGCTCGCACCCGGTGACTGCTCTCCGTCTCGCAAAGTCGTGTCAAAAATCCTGATATCTCGACTCACGACGTGACTCGAGTCTTCGGAAATTGCCTTTCCATCCGTTATGTCAGAATCAGCCATCTGGAGATCACCTTGTGCAATTTGGCCAATGAGTGCCAACAATGAGTTAAAAAAAAACCCGAGTCGCCTTGTAGCGACTCGGGATCGTTGCTTTTGGATTCTCTTGAACTCGAGATCTCAACAAACCCTCATCGCGAGCCGCATCTATGCGGTAGCAGTAGTTCGTTTAGCAGATTTCGGCGTTGCATCAGAGCATGGTACGCACCCAATCGCCAAATCGTCAACGGTTTACGTTTTATTTTTTTGAACAACCACCAAAAGTGGTTTGAAATGGACACACCTCTCAAACTGGCAATCCTAATCCCAATAGCGGAAACAAGTCACGCCGCAGATGCAATGGTATCACCTGTCCCTCGTCGACTAAAGCGTGCAAAGCGTTTGCTAGAACAGCCTGCTTGGCCACAACAATCCCCCGCTCCTTTGCATGTCGACTAATCGCATCAGCCCGCTGTCCTAAACCCTTCCGCTGGAGTTTCGGCATCAGACGCTGCTTGCTATCAAAAACGACTGACACCGCGAGGTTTGCATCACCCGTAATGACAATCTCTGACAAACTTGAATTTAATGGTCTCGAAAGAGCTTGCTGTGACATCTGCTTTTGGCGAGATCGCTGCGTGAACATCCTGCGATCACCCTCGGCGTCTCTCATTTCTTCTCGAAGTTCCTGATCCGTCATCATCAGATCCTTCTCATGCTTCCATCGCTGCACAAGGTAATCCACCACCGCCAACACTAGCATCACAAGGGATACCTTCAGGCATGTTTTATTGAGGAAGCCTACAAGACTACCGATTGAGGCTGCCAGATCCGACTGCAGTCCTGTGACCAAATTTACGATGTCCTGCCTAATGGCGATCCAAGCGATGATTAAAACAATCACCGCCTTCATCAAGCCAAAGACTATTCGCATCATTCCTGCGAAAGAAAAGATCCTCTGAAGCCCATTAATAGGATTAACCTTACCAACAGTGGGCCGAACCTTTTCTGTGAAAAAACGAACACCAGTCTGCGCACAACTGACTGCAATAATAGTTAGAAACATCAAGACAAGGATCGGACTGACAATCTTGGCGAAGCCTTCAACCCCGCGACTGAAAATCATCTCGTACTGCTGACTATCCAATGAAGTGGCCGAAACGGCTCTTAACGAATCAGCTAACCAAATCATCAATTGCCCTGAAATCGATGGCCCGAGAAAAGTCAAACCAGCAAAAGCAACAACCAAAGCTAACGCCGAAGTTAGATCATGGCTCTTCGCACACCTCCCTTCAGCCTTAGCTTTTTGTCGGTGCCGCTCGGTTGCCGGGTGTTTTTTTTCTCCGCTCATCATGACCTTTGGCTTACTCCCTCACATCACCAAACATTGCTCAGACTTCCGGCAGCACGCGTTAGTTCAGCCTGAAACAACCAGCCGGCAGATCCCAAGACCAATGCGAGTCCTGCAAGAAGCACTAACATGTTCAAGCTCAAACCGATTGCGAAGAGATTAATTTGAGGCAATGTTCGACTAATCACCCCAGTCAAAATGTTTGCAAGAACAACTAGCGTGACGACTGGACCCGCCAATTTAATCCCAGCGATAAAGCCCTGCGATAACTGATTGACTAGGAACTCCAAGACATCACTCTTAAGTCCTGCCATCCCAACTGGTAATCCCCGATAACTGTCCAACAATGCAGAAATGATCAGCCGATGACTACCAGATGCAAACATCATCGCACCGACAAAAACACCGACAAAAGCGGCAATTAGAGGCGTCGGCTCGGTGTCGCCGATGATAGATCCGCTACCAAGTTGCAATCCGCTTGCGCTCGAAATCAATTCACCACCAAGCTGTAAACCTGTCACAATTAGCTGAACGACCGCACCGATGAAGAAACCAACGATCCCCTCATTAAACAAACTGATCACAAATGACTGAACACTCATGGTGAAGGGCCCCGATCCAGCAGACTGAGTCGAGTAAATCGAAGGTATAATTACCATGGTGATCGCCAATGGCAGAAAAATCTTAAAATGGCGTGGTAAGGCTGAAACCATGACTGGCATCGCGAATAGCATCACTGCTAGACGTGTAAAAACCAGTAGTGCAAATAATAATTGCTCTACATACCATGCGGCGATTGCGTCATTCACGGCACACCTGCTGACAGAAAAACGCCGCGAGTGAATTCAATCATTCGATCCATCAACCAAGGAAAGGACATCACCAAAACCAACGCCATCACCACCAACTTTGGCACAAAAGCAACCGTCTGATCTTGGATCTGCGTCAATGCCTGAAGCAACCCAACAACCAGTCCGACAATCATCCCGGCGACCAGCATCGGCGCGGCAATCACGAGTGCCGACAGCAATGCGTAGCGACACAGGTCAGTGACCGTATTGACGTCCATAAGACTCCGTTCTCAAACAACAAGCCACTTAAAAAATCGCGTCGAAGCTATCCATTAGCATCTGAACAACCAGACGCCAGCCGTCGACCAAGACAAATAGCAACAACTTAAAAGGCAGCGACACAATCTGAGGAGGAAGCATTAGCATTCCCATAGAAATCGTCACGCTCGCAACCACCAAATCGACCACTAAAAAAGGCAAGAGAATCTGAAAGCCCATCAGAAATGCAGTCTTCAACTCACTCAGTAAGAATGCTGGCAGCAAGACCCGCATGGGCACTTCCTCGAAGCCTGTTGGCCGCGGAACGTCTTGTTCCATATAGTCGTAAAACAGATGAACATCGTCGTGATTACCCGTCACATCAATCTGCTTGGACATGAATTTACGTATCGGCTCTACACCAGCGGCATACGCCTGCTCCAAGCTCATCGGCACTTCCTGCGAAGTGTACGGCTCAATGGCGTCCGTATAAACAGAATTCCATACTGGCGTCATAACAAATAGCGTCATGAACAAAGCGATACTGGTCATGACCTGACTAGGTGGTAGAGCTTGTAAACCGATTGCCTGCTTGAGGATGCCAAGCACAATGACAATTCTGACATAGCAGGTCGTCATCAGTAGGATTGCCGGTGCCATAGACAGGACTGTCAGAAAAGCCACTGTTTGCACACTTCCCGACAGCCCCTCCGGACTAACCCAAGAATTTCCGCTCCGCTGCAAAGCTTCGAAGCTTAATCCTGAGGCTGGAGCATCACCCGAATTTACGTCATCACTCGTGCTAAGCGACTCGGACTCTTTGCGAACACCATTGCCCTGTGCCTGATCCCGTTCTGAAGTTGCACTGGACTGCTGATTCATCGCAGTAACAATCTGCGCTTTAGCAATTCCTGACGCAGATGCGCCAACACTGAAAAATATCGCGATGCAAAGCCGATACCACATGCAACCACTACCGCTCCACTGATCCATTAACCATGGTGGAGAGTAGAGAATTTGTTTACCAAAGTGAATGCGAGAATCAAAAAGCGATCGTTGGAGACCGCGGTAGCGGTCAACGGATCAGTTTCACAACAGTTTCCCGATACTTTCTGATCGACTGCGAGCTAACCTGATGGATATAACTGATAGAGCATGACATAGACCATCACGCCCGTTACCGAAACATACATCCAAATTGGGTAGGCAAACTTCACCAACCGCAAGTGCTCTTCAATTCGGCCTTTCATGGCCAAGAATATCGACCTTAGAGCAAAATAAGGAACGGTAATCGCCAGGATCAAGTGGGACCCAAGTAAAGCGTAATAGAAGTATCTCGCCACATTGGGTGCCACGTTTTCATCCGTAGGGAATCGCTGATTTGGCTCACCCGTCACAAGAAACAAAGCAACTTTGTGCAAAAGATAAAGCAGCAAGAAAAGCCCACTTACAGATAACGCGCTAAGCATCAGACGCTTGTGACCCTCCTGATCCCCCTTTCCAATCCTGACTCGAGCAACAAGCAACAGGATGATAGCAAGTGTGTTCAATCCAGCAGTGACGTGTGGAAGATTACCCGCAAGTAATTGCCAGCTCATTCAGTTTTCTCCACTTCCAAGTAATCGCTAATTCGTTCTTTTAGTTTCTCGAATTGTGCTGGCTCAGGCCAGTTATAAAACCCTTCAATTTCGCCGGATGGATCGACTAAAACGAATCGTTCAGTGTGAAATTGCTTATTCACCGGTTGGCGATAAACCTCTGCGCCAACTCGCCGGATGTAATTCAATTCGCCGGTCAGGAAAAGCCACTGCTCCGAGTCAGCGTTGAATCTTGCTGCATACTCCCTCAATTGCTCAGGCGTGTCCCGTTCTGGATCGACAGAAATCGCTACGAAACGCACTGGTTGACCATCAAACTCTTCCTGTAGCTCTTTGATCTTCTGATTCTGCTGAATGCAGATACTGGGGCAGGTACTGAAGAAAAAACTGACTACATAGGGCGAACCGAGCAGGTCCTCACTCGAGACAAGCTCGCCACTCCTTTCCAACAATTCAAAGCGACTCAACCACGCTTCTGTATCAGGAGGATAACTAACATCTGGATTCTCAATGCCTACGATCTCCTCTTCTGTCAGCCCGTCAGCAGCAAGATCATTGGTGTAAACAACCTCAGAATTCGAGGGAACCAAAGTTTTCGATGATCCACCCAGCAACCTGATTAAAAGACCTAGCACGACACCAGTGATCAAAATCAGACCAATATTTGAGATCATTTTCATATTTTGATTCTCCATGTGAAGATGCAACACATTTGTTCACCGCCAACCTAATCCAACAAGACACTAATCGATTCAGTCTAGTCTCAAAGTTCGTCAATTAGCTGGCGTATGATTCATCTGAGCGTTCACCAGAAATGAGCAACAAGATCAGAATGATCTGGCGGTGCAATCTTCAGCTAGACTATCCGTTACCAGAGCAAGGCGGCGGTAACGATACCAAGAACCAATGGTAGAACAAGCAAGGATTTCCTGAGTAAAGATCGAGCTATGAGATCATCTGGGCTAGCAGCAAAACGAATCGATGCATTCAACATCGGCCAAGCAAAAAGTAGGGTTAGCAGCGTGGCAAAAATTGCTCCTAAAACATTTGACCGTGTCCAACAGAGCCCGATTGCGCAAGCGATTAAGATGATAGACCCAGCAACGCTTTGAATTCCGGCACTTTTCCCGCTTGGGTCCACCGTGGTCGACATTTTGAATCCTGCCTGCTCGTATTGCTCTCGATACATCCAAGCGATCGCCATGAAGTGCGGGTACTGCCACGCGGCCAAAATCCCGAAAAGCAACCAACCTGTCAGGTCCGTCAAATCTCCCCCAGTTGCGGTGTAACCGATTAACATCGGCAGTGCTCCCGCCACCGCCCCCAGAGATGTATTCCACGATGTTCGAGTTTTCATCGGTGTATAAAGCAGCACGTACAACAACCAAGTTGCAGCACCAACTGCCGCGGGCACCGCGCCGAACTTTGTGAAGATCAACCCACAACCTGAAGCCCCTAGCAATCCAGCGTAAAGACTTCCGTAAAACCAATGCAATCTTCCAGACGAAATTGGCCGGCTCGCAGTCCGTTTCATCTTGCGATCGATTTCTCTTTCCCAAATCTGATTAGCTGCTCCAGCACTTGCAGCGACCAACCCTGTACCAAGCAATAACCAAAAAAGATCCATGACTTGCACTGGTTGCCCTGCCCCGATGAAAGCAGTCGCAAGAGTTGTCACCAAAATCATTACCACGATCCGTGGCTTGGTCAGCTCAATCAGGTCTTTGCAAAGCTGACTCAATTTGACGCCCTCGGTTTTTACTGAGCATGCGAATTCGACATTGCAGGATATTCGCTCGGAAGTCTGCTCAGGCTGTGAAGCGAGAGAAAAATCTATTCCCGATTGACTGAGTTCCTCAGCTTGAGATGCGATTTCTTCTGTAACGCCAGCAGAGACAGTTTCCCGTGATACCAAATCTTGGTATTTCGGCTCTGATTCGATCGTCAATGTATCAGTAGTCATCTTTCAGGAAAACGCATTACTCGTCGAAACAGCAGCGTTCTCGGATTCCGTTAAGGATTTTGAGGTGGATAAGTGGTTTGAAAGGTAGTGGGTTCTGCTTACTCGCAACGCCAGCATTGTAGAAATGGCCAATATTAGCGATCCGACTGCCACATGTGCCGTGACGATAATTGAGTCCCAGAAGCCCTTAGCTTGGATCAAATATTCATCTGCACCCGGAATCGATCGGATAAAATCGGCCCCAAGAATTCCCGGCCAGCCATAATTAACGACCCATGTGCCAATTCCCAGCGTCATTTGCAGTGTTACCGATAGTAACAGGGCGTACACCGGGCGGAATAGTGTCAAATCGCCGCACCTACGAAACCCGACGAAGGCAAAGATGCTGAGAACCCACAAAAAAATTCCAACCGAAATATGCTGTGCAACGGTCAGAGTGAAATCTGCGGGTAACGCATCAGGTAGCACATGCCTCACTTTGGCTCCCAACAAGATTTGTGTGTAGCTCAATGAGATGATCAACACCGCCAAAAGTAGGTGCCTCTTTCGGATATCTGAGACGACTGTGTCATCCCCCAATTCCCGCCACCAGATCCTGCTGGTGATCACTGAGACCGCTACACAAAGCGAGAAAAAAGCTGGACCGACGCAGCCATGAACCATTGCGAGTGTTCGATCGCTCAAAACAACTCGCATCCCGCCGAGCAAACCTTGGCAAATCACCATCAGCAATAAAGCAAATGACAATCCTCGCACCCACTTTCTGGGCTCATAGCGTAGCGATGCAATCACAATAAGAATTGCCACGAAACCAACAAACGCACCCAAAAGGCGATGCCCGTGCTCAATGAACAGGTCAAATGGGCCTAATACCCATGTATCCAATGGGTAGAGGAAAAGGTTGTAGCCGTAGGTCCCCGGCCAGTCCGGCACCGCCATGCCGGCATCGTAGGTCGTCACCAGACCTCCCACCCAAATCAGCGGCCAAACCATGCACACGGCTAAAACTGACAAACGGTGAACCATCCGCGCTGGCGGCTTGATCCTATCAGTTGAGTAGCTATTTGATGTCACGGCGGTAAGCCTCTTATTAACGACGCTTCCAAACATAGAATCGCTGACCGAAAAAACCTCCGATTACAGCTGACATTGCCCAAATGCAGGCCAACTGAGTCATTTCGCTGATCCCGCTGGAGGTGGAAACAAAATACGAAATCACCAACGCCATCACTGCCCCAACGGATCGAAAATGCTGCTCTGTCATTATCGCTTTTCCAGCCACCTGGCAGATTTCTTCAGAAGCATTGTTCCTATCGCCCTAATCTGAACTGTTGATTGCCCGCAAAAAACTAACGAGGTCCCAAATTTGATCCTCCGTTAGCCCCCTACCATCACCCTCTTCAACGACTTCAACGCCAGGCATAGGGGTTCCTGCAATACCCTGATTGATCAGATGAAACAGCCGGGTGGGATCATTCCCGCCCCGCAATGTCCCTCCACGAAGCTTTCTGGGTAAAATCGGTCGAGGCTTATGGGCACCCAAGTCTCTAAATGGCTGCAGAGCGACTTGATCCTCAGGCGAAATACCCAACTTCGTCGTGTATTCTTTCGTCCAATCGTCGTAATCGAGGGTCTCGATTCCACCATCTCCATCAGCACCATGGCAACCAACACAGTTCGCGGTTTTGCCATGAAACCATTTTCGGCCTCTCTCCACTGCCTCATCTGAATCCAAACCTTCGGGATATGAAGAAGTATGATCTCCTTGATTTTCTTTGTCCTTCGAAGATACCCACTGCTGCACCACTCGCTGCACAGTATCAACGATCACCTGATCGGGAGCCTCGTCACTCTTGTAGGTGAACCGACCCTCTGGAGCCAATTTGTCACCGCCGTAACCCATTTCAGCTACGGATAACACTAGTAATCGCCGCTCCACTTCACCACGAACAGCCAAATAAATCACGTAGTCAACCAAGGCATCGAGATCTTCGCTAGCCAGAAGAGAAAAGGAAGGCATACCGGTCCCCGGAATACCCTTCACCAGGAGATTTCGCAGATCCTCACGTGTCGGCTTTTCCGAGCGATCGGTTAGCTTCCACTTGAATACACCGGCCCGAAAGTCGCGGGGGTAAGGAACCTGAAACTGACTCGCAGGCCCTCCGCCATGACCTGATATTCCATGACAGACCACGCAATGCTCACGAAAGAGCCCCAAATGGGTCCCATCTTTTTCGCTGCTCACATTCCCAGCAGCGCGGCGCAATGACTCGATGTTTACTAATTCAGTATTCGGCAATAATCTCGTCGGCCACTCCGGTTTGCTAGGGGTCCCAAAGAGAGCGAACATCACGTCGGCAACATCCGATTCCGCGTCGCGCATGTTGGCCGACTCAGACCTCGCCAAGGTCAGAGAGAACACTTGATTTGAGCTAAATCGTTCAATTTTTGCGTCACATCCCAACAAACAGGAACAGGCGAGCAAAAGGCTGAAAAGGCCTAGGCGATTCACAAGATTTTTCCAATCTATTACATAGCAATTGGCTGCACATCCGCCCCAGTAAAACCGCAAAAGATGGCAGTTACTAACCTTACGATCGTGAGCGGATGCAAGGAACCATGCAAATGGCTAACGGCCAGCAAATAAGCTGGCCGTTGAGAATAATTCTAAGTCAAAAGGTACAGTCCTGAGAGTATTGGCTCAGCTTCACCCTTTCAACTAGTTTGCAGAAAATGAGTCAGCAGGAATAACAACCGTTCCAAGATCATTCATCCCTGATTTGATCTCAAACTCAAAACGGCTTCTACTCCATTTCTGTTCTTCACCATCAATGGACACTTCGCCGATACGAGCGGACTCATGGTTGACTCGGAAAGTATGCTCACCAACAGGAATTCCCTTAATGACAACTTCACCTTTCTCATTGCTGACAGAAGCAAATGGATGATCCAATACCAGAAGCAAAGCTTTCATCCACGGGTGGATGTTGCATCTCACCTCAACGATACCTGGCTCGCTGTCCGTTAGCTCAACTTTCACATCCTGATTCGGAGGAATCATTGGATTCTTGGCAGCATTGTTGAAGAACTGAAGGTTAGCGTTATGTCCGACTGTGTCCGAATTAATAACCTTCAAAGTATCGCCCACCTGAGCAATCACCACATGGGGCTCGAATCGACAGGAGCTATTGTCTAAGGTGATTTCATTCTTTGCTGGAGCGACTGGATCGATCTTGGATCCACCACGGCCCGTGTAGAGTTGAACCACAACGTTCTTAATCCCCTTGGTTTCAGAATCAACAATCAATGATTCGTCAACCAAACCCTGCTTACCGCAAAAAGCACCATCTGCCGTCACTTTGATTTCGCCCTGCTTTGGGGCATCTCCGCCGTACTGGAAACGAATCTTCAGGTCACCTGTTTCAGCTGAGACACCCACAACTGGAAAAAGCAGCACACCGAGGGTCACGAACAGCTTATGAATTGTCTTTTTCAAAGGACACACTCCAAAATTCTTGTCTTTGTTGCCTATGCGGTATCCGATCTCGGAATTGAAACAGCCAGCAGTCAGACCATCTACCGATCTCGTTCCAAAACCCTGCCAAGCAGGTGACTTCAGAAATCAATTCGTGAGACTCGCTCCACCCAAATCGGTGATCCTCTTCTCGAGACAGCCTTGCGGCCAGCAAACCCGCGGTTACTTCTTTGAAGTTTAACCCCATGGCAAATGATTTGGACCGGGTGCGTCGGAATTACACACTCCATTCTATGCAATTTCCTTTTCGTAACGGAGAAAACCGGAACAATCTTCTTTCATCACAAATTGAATCAAGGCTCAACTGCCTCCGCCCCCCCCCAGTGAGCCATTCAGTCGCCGTTCTCGAGTTTTAGGTACTAGCCATAAGCATCAAGCTGAAACAATCAGATCACACCTGGATTTTGCCTAATCTCGTTTTACTTGCCCATTCGCATTTCAGACCGCGATAAACATCAAGTGCAGTCCTGCTCTACCGGCGAACCAACCAATATTGAAGACCGTGGACACTTATGCATCTTGTACGGTGTCGAGATTGCCGCTCAAGGCTTACATTTCTCCTTACACTTCACCCGCAAAAGCGATCTGTAGCTCAAAACATCTAACCACACCAAACAGCAGCCCCTCAAATTGGGCTGCTAAAACCCATCAGTCCTAGGTTGAATTCATGAAGGTATTAGTAATTGGAAATGGTGGTCGGGAACACGCACTTGCATGGAAAATCTCGCAAAGCCCGCGAGTGACTCAAGTCTACGTTGCACCGGGTAATGCTGGCACAGCGACAGATGCTACGAATATTCCAATCGCTGTAACGGACCAAGAAGGGCTACTTCAATTTGCAAAAGAAACTGGTATCGATCTGACAGTCGTTGGGCCTGAGGCACCGCTGGTCGATGGGTTGGTTGATCTTTTTGAGGCCGACGGCCTCAAAGTTTTTGGACCATCCAAGGCTGCTGCGGAGCTAGAAGGCAGTAAAGTCTTTTGCAAGAACCTGCTGCACACTGCCAATATCCCCACCGCGACCTACCAAAGCTTCCGAACCGCAGAGGAGGCGAGTCGATATATCAAAGAGCGTTATCCAGAACCTGATGACTCGGCACAAGTAGTTGTCAAGGCTGATGGTCTCGCTGCAGGAAAAGGGGTGATTGTATGTGACACTCGGTCAGAAGCCCTTGAAGCAATTGATCGAATCGCAGCTCGGAAAGAGTTTGGAATTGCAGGTAACGAACTGATCGTTGAGGAAAAATTGGTCGGCATGGAAGCGAGTGTCCTTGCGATCACCGACGGGGAAACCATCGTCACGCTTCCAGCTGCTCAAGATCATAAGCCAGCTTATGATGGTGACCTTGGTCCAAATACTGGCGGCATGGGCGCTTATTGCCCGACTCCAATTGTCTCTGCTGAAATGATGGAGAAAATTGAGTCCGAGGTATTAGTCCCTGTTGTCCATGCCATGAAACGTGCCCGCCGACCGTTCAAGGGCGTTCTCTACGCAGGCCTTATGCTGACCGCTTCTGGCCCCAAAGTGCTCGAGTTCAATGTGCGATTTGGTGACCCAGAATGCCAGCCCCTGCTTATGCGACTCAAAACGGATATCGTTGACCTTCTTGAAGCTACCGCGGAAGGTAAGCTCTCCGAAATTGAGCCTCTAGAATGGGACGAAAGACCCAGCATCTGTGTTGTAATGGCAAGCGAAGGCTACCCTGATAGCTACGAAAAAGGACGTGTCATCACGGGAATTGACTCGGCTGATGAACTTGAAAACGTAAAAGTTTTTCACGCCGGTACGCGTTTGGACGACAACGAGGTTGTCAATGATGGTGGCCGTGTCCTAGGTGTTACCGCCATGGGAACAACCATCAGCAACGCGAAACTGCAAGCCTACAAGGCAGTAAAAGAGATTCGTTGGCGAGGGGGTTGGTGCCGAAAGGACATCAGTGACAAAGCAATAGATGCGTCATCCAATATCAGTAACGATTGATTGAATCATAAAAAGAAAGACTAGGGGACTCAATGCATTCCTACATACCGCCGCCTTACCAGCCATTAGGGAAAAACTGCAAATGTCGAATCAGCTATTCATCTGATAAACCCGAATCCGACGAATAGCCCTTCTAATCTTGTTGGCGACGCATCGAAAGCAAACGCTGGTGGCCGGCTAAATCTTTGACTAACTTTACATCGTCAAAAATAGCCGCATCTTCCGCAATTGCCCTACAGGATTCGGCAATCATTGGGCTCATTTCCACAATACAAAAGCCACCGGTTACCAAGCGATCGCGGCAAACTTCAATGACACGCTCGATTATCTCCGTACCCTTGGGTCCGGACACCAAAGCATTCTTGGGTTCAAATTCTCGAACCGATGAATCAAGCTCGCTGTATTCAGCATCCGTAATGTAAGGAGGATTGCTGCAAATTAGAGAAAAACGATCAGGCTGCGACACACCACTTAGCAAATCACACTGAACGAAATTCAATCGATCGCTTACACCATGTTGCTCCGCATTCCACTTCGCAATTTGCAACGCATCAGCACTGATGTCGGTTGCCACAATCCTAGATTGCGGTAAGTGTTTTGCAAGAGTAATCGCGATCACTCCGCTTCCGGTTCCTATATCCATGATCCATGGACTGGACTCGAATGAGCTCATTTCCTTCGCACAATCAATCGCTTCAACGATTAGGTGCTCGGTCTCTGGCCTCGGTATCAATGTTGCTTCACTTACACGAAATGAAAGCGAATAAAACTCTCGATAACCGACAATCTGCGCAACTGGCATCCCGCTACCTCGCCGTCGTACCATCTCGCGAAATGCGACTCGCTCATCATCGCTTGGAACTGAGGCGTAGGCAGTGTAGAGTTCAACACGACTGCAGTTGCGTGCGTGAGAGAGCAAAATTTCAGCATCTAATCGCGGCGAGTCACTGCCTTTAGATCGAAAGAAATCCGTCGTCCATTGCAACAATCGGAGCACTGTCCAAGGTGCACCACCGCTGTCTGAGTTTCGGTTTTCCGTCTGATTCACTCGAGCTTCCTGAAGGTAGCTGTGACTTAATTTAATGAGCTCGGTGGGCCATGGCAATTTTTCACAATAGCCGTTCCCTTCGCATAAAAACTGACTTTGATCTGACCCAAAACCTACCCCCAACTAATCAATCATATCACCACGCATTTGATCGCGGTCATACTCAATCAAAGCATCTGTTACCGAGTCCATCTCACCGGTCATGATCTGATCCAACTTGTAAATAGTCAAATTGATTCGATGATCGGTAAGTCGGTTCTGGGGGAAATTATATGTCCTAATCCTTTGCGATCTATCGCCTGATCCGATCAAACCCTTTCTCGCTTGAGCCTGCTTAGCAGCCTCCTCTTCTCGTTTCTTCTCGTAGATCCGTGCCTTGAGCACACGCAAAGCTTTTGCCAAGTTTTTATGTTGACTTTTCTCATCCTGACACTGAACCACGATACCAGTCTCGTGGTGAGTTAAGCGAATAGCAGATTCGGTCTTATTGACATGCTGCCCACCTGGGCCCGATGCACCGAACTTGTCAACGCGATAGTCGTCAGGCTTCAGTTCTACTTCAACGTCTTCAGGTTCCGGCATCACCGCAACGGTGGCTGCAGAGGTGTGGACTCGCCCCTGTGTTTCTGTCTCGGGAACTCGCTGCACTCGGTGCCCTCCCGATTCGTATTGTAGGTCCCTAAAGACGCCTTCCCCCTCAAGCGTAAGTGTCAACTCCTTGAACCCACCCATCTCTGTGGCACTTGCATCCATGATCTCTGTTTTCCAGCCTCGCTTCTCAGCGTAACGGCGATACATCTCGAACAAGTCGCGAGCAAATAATGCTGCTTCATCACCCCCGGTGCCCGCGCGAATCTCCATCACGCACCGAGTTCGATGACTATCTTCACCACCCACTGTCAGAGACAAAAGCTCTTCCCACAAGGCTTCTCGCTCTGAACGCAACGTCTCAATTTCAGCCTCCGCCATGTCGCGCTCTTCTACATCCTCGGCGGCTGCGGCCATCTCCTTGCAGCCTTTGATCTCATCGGTGAGACGCTTGAACTCTCGGTACTTGGTTGCGATTTTTGCCAGGCCTCCGTGCTCCCTAGCCGTCGCACTCATGCGAGCGCCATCCCCCAAGACTTCAGGGTCAGACATATCACGCTCCAACTGCAAAAAGCGTGCTAGTTTTTCCTCTAATGTGTCGCGTATCGATGAACTCATGCGTCTTCTTCAAACAAGATTGGTGAGACCTCGATCGAGGCACTCATTCACAAAAAGAGCCGCGCCGTCTGAGATTCTCAAACGACGCGGCCATAGATTTTTTCAGCAGCTTATAAAACTACTTCTTTGCAGTTTTCTTCTTGGCCAAACTCCCGTACGAGCCTGCAGCAAATTTCTTCTGGAACTTATCGATCCGTCCAGCGGTATCAACGAACTTAAGCTTGCCGGTGTAGTATGGGTGACACTCGTTGCAAATATCGATCTTCAACTCAGGAAGAACGCTGCGTGTTGTGAAGGAATTCCCGCAACCGCAGGATACCTGAGTGTCTTGATAATTTGGGTGGATGCCGTCTTTCATGGCGTTTTGTCTATCAATAATGGTTGAGGAAGACGCGATCTGGCTTATGTACAGCCGCGAGGATCGAGAAGGTTACTCCACAACCCAGTGATTATTCAAGGGCTATGGGTCAGAAAACGAAGTAGAACTGCCCTACGAAGTGCAATCGAAGGGATTCCGGCCGTCGCCCAGAATTCCCTCACCCGCCTTAAGGGGGATCACTATATTGCATATCTTCCACTTTCAACTTCCATCGATCGGCAATCACGGTATCAACCAGAAGCTGCCCCAAATGGTAGATAATCATCGGCAGGACACTGACTCCGCAATCAATTGCGATCTGCAAACCCACCATCAACGTCTTTTGACTTCCTGCAAAACCGATCGCGATTTGCTGACTCGGACTGAGACCAATCCTGCGAGCAAGAAGCACCGCCAAGCGAAGTGATAACCAATGCACGAGTAGTGCGCACACGATTAATACAACTAGCGTTGCTCCCCCACCCACTCCTTCTGTATCTGACGCGGAAGTGCCACCGCTCGAAATGGCCCCCCAAAAGACCATAGTCAGAATACCAACCTGAGTAGCGAAACCCAATTTGGCTTTGTTGCGATCAGCCCAACTCGAGGCACCAAAGTACCTCATCCCCTGCGCAAGAGCCAAAGGAAATGCCACCAACCACGACAACTTCGAAACCTGAAGCCAAGGATCCATCTGAACCTGCTGCTCCAAAACCAACCAAATCCCTATCGGAACGACAACAACGCACCCAAGATTTGTCACCACCGTAGTCATCATCGAAATGGAATCGTCCCCACCTGCTCGTCTCGTCCACACCGAAGCGGAGGCCAAAGTGCTTGGGACAATTGCAGTTACAAATAACCCACCGAACAACTCATCGGTCAATACATAGCAGGTAGGCAGCACTAGAACAGGGACTGCAATGACGTTCACAATTATTGCTAGCAAGGATGGCTTGGGACACCTTAGGCTTTGACGAATCTGACCTGCCGGGAGGGTCACTCCCATCGCCCACATCACTGCAAAGACGATTGTATCCCTAACGAGGCTCCACTCGAGAATGACGGCAAAAAAATTCGATAGGTAGTAACCGATCGAGAAGCTAAAGGCGAGGAAGACCAAAAACCAATGACGCCTAATAGCAGAACTCATCTCGCAAAACCCCGGAACGATCTTTCGTTGAACTGTTCGCTATACCTAATATGGAATTGGCCCAAGTTTGCCTAGTGATCTTGCGTTTTAGTGGCGGTCACTACTCAGGGTAACGGCAATGCTTGGGTAGGAATTCCGTACAACGCCTAGGCTAACAAAAACTCGAGCTCTTAGCCGTTGCCACCGACCTGTGAGAGAACTCATGCATGAACAAACCCAGCAAGCAATTGCTCGGCTGCTGTTCGTTCTTTGCTGCGCGGCCCCCAGTTGCCTAACTCTAGGGTGGATCACAATAACCAAAAGTGTTTGGTATCAGTCACGTGCAACCCAAAGACTAGAAGCCACCATCCAAAATTCTCTTGGTCTTATCGTTGAATTCGAAAAACATCTGCACCCGGCACCTGACCGTTGGATCCTCTCAAATCTAACTTTTAGACACCCTGAGACGCTAGCGAAAGTTGGCAGGGTGCGAGAGGTACATTGGGTAAGCACACCCGAAGAGTCAAGGATGCTGATGGAACAACCCGAGATTGAAGCTGAGCATCTCGAGATGTTCTGGGAATGCATACATGACGAAATATTGCGTCGCCCTAAACAGCTGAAACATCCAGTATCGGTTGCTGCGAATGACTTGACGATTCACAGCGGTAATCAATCGTTTACTTTCAGCGATCTCGACGCCAGTATCGTAAATTCGGAAAACGCTTCGACTCTTTCAGCACAACTACAATTAGCCGATGGATTCAATCAGCCTCCGATAATGCTGGAAGTCCTCAGAGACCGACGCATTTTCCAAGATCACCAATCACAGGCGTTAACAACCACCTTCACGTTGAACACCAATGGTACCACCCTGCCCTGCTCTTCCCTCGCGAACTTCCTACCGCTTTTTGAACGAATCGGACATTCAGCATCTTTTTCTGGCTACCTTCAATGGCAGCTATCCTTGGATCAATGGCAACTAAATCTTCGTGGCGCAAGATTTGAATCCATTGAACTGGATCGACTTTTCGAGAGTCAGTCTCATCGATTATCAGGCACCGCTACGGTGCAGCTTGATCGCTGTTTCATTTCGCCGCACAAAAAACAGAGCGAAATCTCCGGTTCACTACTGGCAATTCAAGGACTGATTGGAAAAAACCTACTGCAACAAGCAAACGAACACTTGAAAATCAAATTATTTCAAACTCAATCATGGGACCAGTTTCCGGGAGATATTCCATACGACACTCTATCGATTGGTTTCGACATCAATGGAACGCAAATGCAACTGGAAGGAATGTGTCGCAACCAAGCGGGCTACAAAGGCTACCCCAACGGCACAGCGGTTATCCTCAACGGATATCCGCTTGCCCAAACGATAAATGAGTCGATTGAATCATTGAGACTGTTAACCGCAATCGCGCCGAATCATAGTGTGCCAGTGCCACTTTCTCAGCAAACTCATTGGCTAACGAATATTCTTATACCACCAAGCCGACCCTCGTCCGAAACGCTCACAACTCCACCCCGAATTCGCTCGGCACGTTTGTGGCAGGGCGGTCCAGCTGTTAGGCAACCTCAATAAAACAGGCTCGATCTAATATCGATCTACCTGCCTTAGCTCGCCTTGCCAAAAGGAAGGCGGAACCAGCGGAACACAGAATCGATGGCAATCATCGCTATTTGGCTCACGATGAAAATCGATAGCCACATCAAAACGCCAGATGTAAATCCATAACTGTGTAGACCAATCCCCAACTCGTTGGTTCCAAACCAACTCCACGCGGTGACAACATTGCCGCCGATCGCCAAAAGTGAGAACCCTCTTGCACCCACAAGGCCGTCCCAACGGGCATGCAACATCAGTGCATTCCAGATGACGATCAGCAAGGCTCCGTTTTCTTTCGGATCCCATCCCCAGAAGCGTCCCCAACTATCATCAGCCCACAGCCCTCCAAGAACCGTTCCAACAAAGCTGAACAAAATTCCGAAACAGGCAATTCCGTAGCAGCAGCGATACAAATCCCTAAGGGTCTTCGCAGAGCCTCGCAACCATCCCGCGACGAGATAAGCAATCCCTAGGGTTCCAGCAACCATCGTAGCAACATAGCCGAGAGTTACACTGATCACATGTGTGGCGAGCCAGAACTGTGTATCCAAGACCGCCTCGAGAACGGGCATCGTATCACCCGTGTTCAAGCCATAAGCGACCAATAGTGTTAAGGCTCCCGCAGCAGCCGCCAAAACATTTCCGATTCCGTAACGAAACAGCTTTTCCAAAACCAACGAAAACAGCACTGCCGCCCATCCGATAAATACCGCTGAGGAATAAATGTTGATCACCGGTGCGCGGCCCGTTATCGCAATTCGACAAACAATCGCAATGGTATGTATGAGCAACGCAACGATTAACGCCCCCCAAACCCCTTGACGCAACCTCGGCATATTCTTCGCAAAACAGGCTAAACCAAGAACCAAGGCAATTAGGTAGAGCACCAACGCGGTACCGGTGGGCCAATTAGATTGCATCCATCGCTCCAGCGAGACCATACCACTTCGGTAACCTGGGATCGGATAGGCTGCTACTAACTCAAGATGCTCATCGACCGCACGATTGAAAGCCTCTGAGTCATTATCGCCATAGGCAGTAATCATGTCCGAAAATGTTTTAACACCAGGCTTAGCGACAACCGCTTTCGAGTCGTCTGCCGAAGCCTGCTCGCGTAAATGATCAAACCTCGCTGATGCGAACGCGGCCCACGAGGGATCGACTGGGTCTAAGTCGATGTCTTCCTGTGATGGGCTAACGATTGCCGGTGCATTCATGCTTTTGAGAGCATTCATTCGATTCTCAAGCTGTCGCAACGCAAAAAGCAATCGTGTTTGCTCGTCTGCATCAGGGAACATCTGCTTAAACTGCTCTGCTGGGATTTCTTGGAGCGACTGCTCAGGCAACCCAAAAGTCGCAGCCGTGAGCGTGTACTGTCGGGTGCGACTATCCAACTCAACGAGTTTTCGCTCCTTGAAGGATCGATCCCTTGGCTCTTTTTTCATCGCTGCCTCAACCTGAGGACTGACTCCATCCCACTTAGCTAGGATCTCGTTGAGCGAATAGAGCTTGCTCTGCCTTCTCTCAAGATCAAGTTCACTTCGCACTTCCTCTGCATCGATTCGAAACATCCGCAACTGTCTCAAATCAGGACTATCAATTGCCACCTCCATCAACCACTGCATGGCGGACAATTTGAACGAAGATGCTTTCTCCCGGGAGGTGTCAATGAGCTTACCCACGCCGGCGACTCGCTTCTTGATCTCGGTAGTTGAAGCATCAAGCGGTAAACTTTCTCGATTACTTATCGCCTTAAGTGCTTGACGCGCGTAAGAGTCCAAAGGCATAACGCGTCCGCGAAAACTAGTTGGTATTGAACCAGCGGTGTAAAAATCAAACTCCGTTTGCCGAGTCTGTGGTCGCATTGAATACGTCACCGCCTGCCAAGGCACCATCATGTAGACCCCAAGCAAAACAAAGGCACCAACGGTTACCCATGCGGGTGAGAACTTAAACCTTCCGCGTGCCTGCTCCTCCGAAGCAAGAGTGACCGAATCAGAATCCGTTAACTGAATAACCTGTTTTGCCTCTCGCTCTCGTCTTCGCAAAAATCTCGTCAGTGTACCCATGAAATGTGCAAGCATTCCGAGAGCCGTAATGCTGCAAGCCACATAAGGAATCAACCAACCTGAATTACGAACGACTTGAATCCCGGTCATCTCCTTGCCACCGGGCAAAGCAGAGTAATTTGATTGGTAAAAGGTTTCGCCACGGTAACGCAGTGGGTTGTTCATCCACACCCGTTCACGTCGATCCTCTCCAGTCTCTGGATCAATAATTCGAATAAAGGACGAGTAATCTCGCGGCGTCGCTGTACCGCTGTAGGTTACTTGCCGAACATCCTCAAGTTGCACCCAGTACGGTTTGACCTCGCGATGCAACTTCAAACCAAATTCATATTTCTTACCAGCTACATCCACCGAATCATAAAGATCCTTGGAGGTACTGCTCGGCACCAAAATTTCACGATCAGAAATAATCTGACTGACAAGGAAAACACCGAGCGATTCGCTCGTTTCTTTATCAATTAGTTCAATGTAGGCAGATGCTAAGTTGATTTCCGAATCAGCTCCCCCAGACTTACTTGCCTCTCGTGCAACGACCTCGAGACCAATCCCCGTCGTCGCAAGGTTTTGCTCATCCTTAGGATCTTCAAGACTTGAGTTCTCGTAGAAAGCCTTCACTCGCACATCAACTGGGAGCTGTGCATCCTGAATCAAATCACCTGATTCTTCAGCTGCCACCAACATCGATGCAGGAATGGGAGTCACGATGATCTGCTGGTCTTGCTCATCCTGCTGGAGGAAGGCCAATTCAATCTCATCGAGATTCACCAAGGTGTTCGAGGATTGTCCCTCTACCAAGGTCAAGCGTTGCTCTAGCTGACGGTCACCGAAAACAAACTGACCAAACATCAGCAAGCCCACGCCTAAATGCAACAGGACGTTACCACCTTGCTTTCCGAACACCATTAGGCAGCCAATCAACATGACGATACCAGCACCAAGCCCCTTGGTAAGCTGCCAGACGATCCGCAACCCTGGATCCCCAACACGAAAGCCCGTGAATAAGCAGTAAAGGATGAAGGCTGATGAGATAAGGCAGATCGAATAACCGATCATCTTCACCGTGGAATTAGCCACACGACTACTTGCTGCCCCGATCATGAAAGTTAGTATCGTTAACGAGGCTAACACGACCGCCCAGAGCACTTGATAACTGATCGGCGGCACACCTTGCAGGCCATCGCTGCTGTGACCAGCAGAGATCACCAGACCAGCTAATACACCTCCCAGTGCGATTAGCCCCCACCCGGATTGTGCCCTTGCGCCCTTGGCCTGAATACGGAAGCGAGTCACTTTCGCAGCAACCAAATTGATCATCAACAGCATCCCGATCATCGCCCCTCCCGGGATCGGAATCACGCCCGGAATCGGGGTGTCATGGCGATAAAATGCCTGTGGAAAGAAATCATCCAAGTGCAATGGAGCAATCCACGATAAAAAATATCTCTGTTTGACCTCAAGCATATTCATCTCGTCCTGAGCCAAGGTACCAACCATGACAATGACGAGCGAAAGTGCAAAGAGTGCAACCGTCAAGCGAAGCGAGCCGAGGGCTTTTAATACCAAAGCTGGACTCGTCGCTGGTTCGGATGAAACTGCGACAGATGGTGTTGTAGTTGACATTGAATTTCTAGTTCTGCTGAACAAAAACCTTACGGCTTAAAAATTAAAGCGAAGACTTTCTAGGAAGTCGCGAATCTTATCACCTTGAGCCTCAACCGTTTGCGATGGGCCGGTCATCTTGATGAATACGCTTTGCTGATCACCCAAAGGCACTATGGTTGCGTCGATGCACATATCTACTTGTTCTGCATCTGACCTTAGTAAGAACCGCTGTGCCTCGCGTCCATCAACTTGAATTTGAATCGACTCGGCAATTGACTGATCGACCAATTCGTCCGGTGCTTCCCCTTGAATGACCTGACCGAGCCAGCGTTTTACATTGCCTCTCAAATCTCCACCGGCCACGATAACAGTCATCTCAGCAACAGCATCATCCGGCCCCACGTTAAACGAGGCTAAACGCATCGAACTCGCTTTTCCATCCCGCCATGTACTCGGCCGTACGTATTCCAGACGAGGATCATCATTTGATGCAAGTTTGTTATCCCCCTTGGTTTCGGGGGTCTGGCTTAGTGTTGCAGCAGGCGCCATCTGATTCCCTCCCGCGAAAGGGGGTACCATGGAGTTTGATATGCCGGATGGCTCTCCGGTAAGATCCACCCACACTCCTGGCCCGTCCGAGGAAGTCGCAGCAAGAATCTCACCGCCCGCCAGAGGCTCCGAAGAATTATCAAGCCCCAGTTGCCCACGCCATCGATTTACGTTTGCAACGACCTGTTGGTTCCAATCCTCCTGACGCGTCAGTGAAGAGACGCTGATATCAAGTTGCTTTTCGGCTGTTTCGACTGATAAACTAGCAAACCTCATTGGCTTATCAGCTGCTCTCCTCCAACCTTCCGGCAGCGAATTCAACAAGGGTCCTTGATCGGCGAAGGAAACTCCTTCCACAAATCCCCTGAAATCATTACCAATCGCCGCAATTGAGGACTCCGGTCCCATCACTTTAAAGAACCAAACTTGATCCCCCCGTGGGAACATTGCCCCGAGCATCCTCTGTTTCTTAGGCATCAACTCGGAGGGCACTGCGGTAGAGATGACATAGGTCTCTATGGACGCAGGTTGATCGCATCCAGCGGCAGCAGTCAAGACAACGGCTATCGCAGTTACCGCATAAATGATGGGATTTTTCATCTGTGATTGAATTAATGGCACATGGATCGGATCGGTCGATCCAAAAATAAGGGCAGAGAGAAAAAGCAATGAGATCGTTCCGAACTAATGCCATCAGAAGCCAAACAATCGCTGAAAGGTATCTTCGCAGTCCGGACTCATACTATAAACCGCCGTGAAGTTCAGTTCGTACCCAACCTGAACCAGACAACGACGTGGCGAACCTTCCCTAACGAAAATAGGAAATGTAGGGATTATAGAGGTGCTTGTAGTGACCAAGCACGCTTGCCCCTGCGGACCAACAACGAACACCTTATCGGATGTTCATGTTGAGATTACCAACCCATCATATCAATCAAAGCATCGGTGAGTGAGCTAACCGGAGCCGTGGGCTCCGCGTAAGTCCAAAGATTACGCACCAGATCGGTCATTAGCATTCCACCCAAACTCATCACGCAGATGATGAGTACGAGGGTCACGCACTGGAGAAGCGTGAAAGGTACCTCGTAGGCCATACCAGCTCGAGGTGCTACGACCTGTCCACTGAGATCGCCCGAATCGTCCAAGGCGATTGCCTCGTCATCGGCATCCAAAGCGAGTGCATCACCAGAATCGGAAGCCGCAGCAAAGACTCCATCGTCAAGTGCATCCGCAGCACCGAAAGCATCATCTTCGGCAAACTCTACCGCGTCAGCAATTGCCTCTGACTCTTCCACTTCGATTACCTGGGAGCCGCTATCTAACTCAGCATCTAAACCAATGCCCGAAGGAGAGAGTTGAAACTCCTCATCTGCCTCAAAATCAGCCGCTAAATCACCAGATTTGGATCCGCTGTTGCTACCATCAGCGAGCTCAACATCGAGATCCAAGGAGGATATGCTACTTCCAGCAAGATCCAGAGGCTCACTCTCGAGTGAGAGTCCGCTGTCTGACGGACTCATCAAATTGATGCCACTATCCCCAGCAATCGAAATATCACTGCCAGCACTACCCAACATCAAATCGTCATCATCGGCTGCGATGACTAAATCATCATCCTCCGCCAAAGCATCATCCGCTTCGCCAGCAGGGTCGAGACCACTTCCGGCAAGCAAATCAGAGCCACCGCCATCATCTGATCCAAGGAGATCCAACTCGCTCAGAACACCACTGCTGGGGCTACTACCCGTTGCCGCATCTGAACCACTGAGCACATCGAGATCATCCATTAACTCAAGACTACTTGCGCCCGAACCACCATCAGTTGCCTGATCGCTTGCGAGCTCAATATCAGCCGAATCATGGGAAATAGCAGCGTCACTGAGCTTTAGTTCTGAAGAATCGATTTCCAGAAGATCCTCACCCTCACTCTCTAGCAATAAATCCCCCGATTCCATCAAGTCGCTCGATGCACCGGAGGAGTCAAGTTCATCAGCCAAATCATCAGCTAGCTGCTCAATCGCATCCTCTGGAAATTTCCAGCTTGAGCCGTCCTTGAATCCTCTCACCTGACCCTGACTGCGAAGGTCCACAAGGCGATCCGTTGAAATACCCAGTTTTTTGGCGGCTTCTTCAAGAGATAGGTAATTGGCCATGTGATTTCTTACTAAGCAGTGAGCTGATTGAGATGCGTAATGTTCAACACCCAAAATTCAATTGGGCAACTCAAAAACCGACGTTCCTAGAGACGAAAAGGTTGATGCGATGCGAGTTTCGCTAATCACTTAACCCCCGAATCTCATCGGGAAGTGGGTCGGTAACGTTTAACTGAAGTGAAAAGTCAGCGTCGATTGGTCGGCTGCTAACGAGGTGAATCTCGCCCGCAGCATCAATATGATACACAGCCATCCAAAATTTTTCGGTATTAACTAGGGTAATTGTCTGAGTTCCTGTGGCAGTACAGCCGGCGAAACCAATCACAGACCCCGCTGCTCCGACCCGCGCCACCTCGACGTTGTCCGATGCCGGATTCGCTGAAGATGCCAGGGCCGAACCACCCCCATGCAGGGGTGCACGCTGGCCCACACCGGAGGAAATGAGCATCAGTAATAACGCCACGAAAAACCAGGATCTCTTGTAATTTCCAACGAAACACAAGCTATTTCGAAACAAGAGACGACACCGCTGGATGACTTCAAAGCTTTGATGTGGGCCAAAGAACATCGCGACAACCGAAAAAAACTGTGATGGGAGCGTCTTCAGAACATACGACTTCGGCTAGTTAAACCGAGGCAACATCGATGAAAGTTCGATACTAGAAACCAAGGCCCGTTCGTCGCAAGAGAAGAAAAACCCGAGCCCGTTCCTCTGGAGCAAACCGTCCAACGGCCTCCTCGCTGTAAAAATGTAGTGATTGAATGGATTATTCAGGCGGAAACAACCGATAACTCCGATACGTTGCATCGTGGGCGAGTTCATTTAATTCTAACCTGCGAACGCTCAATTGCTTTTCCCTGAACTGCAAGGTTATTCGCCGTGTGCCCATCCGTTGACACCGAGATACCGAATGAAGAGCTCCAAAACGTCCAGGAGAACGCAGAACAGCTCAAAGAAGTGAAGCCGCAAGAAGAAGCAATCTCGGAGTCTAACTTCCTGACTTCTATGCTTCTTGGATCCGCACTCTCGAGTGCCTTTCTGACGCTAGCAATCCAATCCCCAGAAGGATCGACACTGCAACGCTACTTTTTGGGGCATCCCATCGCAATGACTGCGACGGTTCTGTTTTGGTTTGCCTCTTCTATTCTGGTTCTCAAGTGCGTTTGGCTGATAAGTCAGAAGCGACAGTTAACGATTCTTCGCGACGAAGATTTCTCGCCTGAACTGCCAAATGTTTCGCCATCGGAAAATTGGTACAAGGAAAATCATGCTGGCTATGTTGCTCGTGCCTGGGATGAGACCCTAAAGCAACTTCCACCAACTTTTTTCAACAATCTTTTTGTAAAGCGTTTAGCCGAAGTTGTTCACCGTCAAAGCCAGCGAGGCTCCTCAAAACACTTGGCAGATGATTTACGAGAACTTTCCAACCGAGACGCTGATGCAGCACATGACTCTTACGGGTTGGTACGAATCATCAGCTGGGCCATACCAATGCTCGGTTTTCTGGGGACGGTGATTGGAATCACACAAACTCTTGGGGGACTCGATTTTTCAAATGGCACCGCCGCCGTAGAAAATCTGAAAAGCGGCCTCTATGTCGCCTTTGACACGACCGCTGTTGGCCTCGTCCTGTCGGTCCTCGCTATCTTCATCCAGTTTCCAATTGAGCGTGCCGAACAAAGATTGTTGGCGGTAGTTGACTCGCGAGTTGGCAACCTCGTCTCATCACATCTACCCAACGCCGATGAAGGCAGAAACGAGACGGAACTGGTCTCTTACTTGATCGACGGGGTGAAAACAGCGATTGCTGAATCGATGAATCAGCAAGCAAGCCTCTGGCGAGAAACCATCTCTGAAGCAGACCAATACTGGAAGAATACTCAAACTAGTCAGGCGGCTCAGATCAAGACCGCGATTGAGTCGGCACTCACGCCCGCAATCGTTCAGTTTTCCGACGGAGCCACCCAGGCATTCCGAGCGTTTACCGACGGCTTGGAGAATCACTCGAGAAGTATGGCAAATAACTCTGATAGGTTCGAACAGAACGCTCAGCAACTGTTCCAAAGTTCACATCAAGACCTGACTGATCAACTTAATCAGTCATTCAATGTGAGCCTAGAACGTCAAGAGCAAATTCTCGACGATGCCATTAACAGCATCCAGCAACTACACCAGGCATGGTCGTCATCGATTGTCTCGCTCCAATCTGCGGCAAATGAATCAGAAGTGAATCGCCAGAGAGAACACGAAAGAACAGCTCGTGATCACACAGAGTCATTGCTGCTGCTTCAAAAGTCACTCGACGCCAACCTAACACAACTTAGCGCAAGTAATAACGCAATCAAGCATCAACTCTCCAACGATTTAAGCTCAAACCTCACCGAAGCGATGCGTTACTTGGCAAGATCAGTTGATCAATTATCAAAACAACTTAGCGATGATCAGGGCCGAAACCGTTCCGTGAGGCCGGCAGCATGAGTAGGCGCAAGCGTGGACTCTCGCCAACCTTGTTCCCTTTTCTTGCGGTCCTTGTATGCACTCTTGGCACGCTTATTCTTCTTCTCGTGTTGGTATCTCAAAACGCGACTGCCAATATTTCGTCAGACAAAAATCAAACAAGCACAGAAGACGAGTCAACATCACTGACTCAATCGCAGGTAAGACAGTTAATTCGCGAAGAATCTTTTAAGCTAGACGAGCTTATTGCAGCCAGAGAACTTCAAACAAAAGACCTAGAAGAAACACGAGACCAGAGGACGCATCTGGAAACTCACATCCAAAGCATCAAAGAAAGAATTAACTACCTCAGAGACGAGATCGAAGCGGCTACCAGTGGGCAAGCACAACTTGAGATCAGCGACGAGCAATTAGCGACTGCGAGAAATAACTCAAAATCCTTGGAAGAAACCCTTAACGAGCTAAAACAAGACAGCGAGAACGCGACGCCAAAATTCGTCATTGTTCCGCATCAGGGCCCCAACGGAACCGATCGACGTGCCATCTATCTTGAATGCAATGCTGATGGATTAACAATATGGCCCGAAGGGTCAACCATCACACTCGAGCAATTGGCTCAGTCGAATAACACCGGAAATCCTCTTGATGCGGCTCTTCGTACAATCCGGCTTCATGCGTTACAAATCTACGATGACAAGAATGCCCCCTACCCGCTCCTCATTGTCAGACCAAATGGCATCGAGACCTACGCGGCAGCTCGTCGATGCATGGAGTCGTGGGACGACCAGTTTGGTTACGAACTCATCGAGAACAGCACTGAACTTGCATTTCCACCTCGTGACGAAACCCTAAGTGAAAAAATTGAACAAGCAATTGCAAACGCGATACAGATGCAAAAACACCACGCTGCTGGGTTGAGTGACCCAAAAAGCGAGCGAAACCAAAAGGGAACAATTAAGGCTGCAAACCTTCCCACGCTTTCCGCAGCGGCAATGGAAAGATCAAGTCGTGCAAATGGCTATCGTCAATTGAGCGATACACCGTACGCGAGTTCACAATTCCAACCATCCAAACCAAATATCTCCGACAAAAACACACGGGCCAATTACTCAGATCACACCTACCCCATCACATCCAACAACCCTTCGGACGCAACGCGTCACCCTTCGGCTACACCTGCTTTTAACACGATAACAAGCGATCAAAGTTGGCCTGAAAACGGCTCAAATCGCCCCAGCTATACCTCACCAATTCCTAAGGCGTTCAACACTGTAAATCGAGATACCGGATCACTTGAAAGAACAGGTGGCAACGTTTTATCAAGAGGATCATCAGACAATGCGAGTTATCACGGAAAATCTGCAACCACCTCGTCAATTTTGAACTCTGGGATACCCGAGCATGCACAAAATTCGACAAACGATGGAGGTGCGTCCAATACGGGACCACTGACGGGCGAGGGAACTGGGGATGATATAGAAAGCGGAGGTGCGACTCGAGAGTTGCCAGTAGCTCAAAGTCGGAATGCAAGTGACACTAAAACCAATGCCATAACGACAAACAAGGGCACTCCAAGTCCATTCGCCCACTCTCTGTCACAGGGAGAAATGAATGGCTCCTCCTCATCAATCGGCTCTGCGATGGAAGTTCCAGAGCAAGAATTCAGGGAGAAAATGCCGGAACCAGCGATTGACCCCACAGTCATCAACGCGCCTCCTGCGTCCAGAAAGCTCCTCACTAGGGCCGGGAGCCAGTGGGCAATCCCTTCATCTGCAGCTCTAGTTAGAGGAACTGCAATCGTACGCAAACTACAAGTTGAGGTATATAAAAACCGGTTTGTCCTTTTAGCGAGTCGGCAAGTTAATTCCATTGAAATCTTTTCTTTCTTCGATGGACAACTTGAACGAGCCTCCCTTCAACTCGCTACAGCAATTCATGACCGCATTTTACTCTGGGGTCCCGCTTTGCCAGGAGGTAGATGGCAACCAACTATTGAAGTGTCGGTGAAATCAAATGCCGATGAGGCATTTGCGATATTAAAGAGAAACCTCGCTGGTAGCGGCCTCGAGCTGAAGCGAGCAACATCACCATGAACACTACACGAAAAAAACGCCAAACCGTTGAACTGAGTTACGATTCTTTTTTAGATATCGTTGCAAATCTCGTTGGCATTTTAATCATCTTGGTGGTCGTTCTCGGCGCACAGTCGTCGAGTAGAATTGAAGCAATCAAGCAACAAACCAATATGGCCGCAGCATCACGCCTTGCCGAGCCAGATTACTTGGAGAGTCTAACCGCACAACTTAAACGCACATCGGCAGCTCAACAAGACTCAGATCGCCTCGAACACTTGATCGACAAACAACAAGAAGTTATTGACCAACGACTCCTTGAGCGAGATCTTCTATTAGATTTACTTCATCAAGCTGAAGAAGCTTGGCTAGAGGCTAAAACGAAGTTCGATGATGATCGAGTTGCTAATGCAGAACGTCTCTCGGATTACCGACAACAACGGGCACGCATCGCACAGCTGGAAAAAGAGATCGAGAGGCTATCAAGTCAACCACAAACAATTAACGAATTGCAACATCTTCCCACTCCGATGGCAAAGACAGTCTTCGGTGATGAAGTCCATCTCCGACTGAAAGCGAGGAAACTTTCAGTCGTTCCGATCGAACAATTACTCTCGGAAATCAAAAACAATTTCGAACGTATTGCCCCTGGCTCTAAAGAGGGAATACAGGAATCCGCAGTGGGTCCCTTACGAGGGTACATCGCTAGATATGAACTTGAGAAAACAAAGGGCACCATCAACCGCGGTGGGCAGATTCAAACCGCAACCAGAGTTCAACTATTGAATCTGAGCATCGAACCCTTAAATGAACCCCATGGCATTCCGTTTGGCGACGCGTTCAAGCAGGGAGAACTTCTCGATGTTGAACTTGCCGGAAGAGACCCGGCCTCAACCACCATTACAGTGTGGGTTTACCCTGACAGCTTTAAAGCCTTCCGGTCGCTGAAAGAGATCCTGTATCAGCGTGGGTTCGCAACTGCCGCGAGACCACTTCCTATGGAGCATGTGATAAGCGGAGGCCCCGACGGCACACGCTCTCGAGCACAATGAATATGATGCTTACGTGATCAAATGGATATCAATCCGTTGTCAAGTCAATTCTCTTCGTGCCCAAGCAGCTGCACCCATCACCCCGGCATCGTCACCTAGTTGAGCCGCGATGATTTGAAACCGGTCTCGATAAACATCCATTACATGCTGACGCGCGGTATCCGTCACCGTTCCAACGATTAATTCCTCCATCGCTTCAACAAGACCCCCACCTAGGACGATTCGGTCCGGGGCTAGCAGATGAATCAGATTCACGACCGCATACCCGATTGATTCGCATGCCCGTACAACGATATCGCGAATCACCGTATCACCATTTTGAATCGCCTCAGCGATTGCACCGCTTCGAATATCTGCTAGGTCGGTACCGTACTTCCCTAACAGGTAGGGTGCATCACCACGATGAGCTGCCTGGCAGGCCTCTGCAGCGATTGTGAGCCGACTCGCTTCTGATTCAACGGTTCCGCTCAATGGACTACCGCTTACTCGATTTGAACTCGCAATTCGAGTATGTCCAATTTCCATGCAACTTACCCCCGCGCCATGGAGAATCTGACCGTCGTAAACGCAACCACCACCAATACCAGTCCCGGGAAATACCCCTACGGCACACCGAGCTTCTTTAGCTGCCCCGAATCGATACTCCGCATAGACTCCAGCATCAACGTCGTTGAGCACCACCACTGAACAATCAAAATGCCGGCTTAGCTCACTTTTCACATGGACATTATCCCATCCAAGATTGGGGGTAGTAAGAATACGTCCGTTATCCAGATCTATCGGTCCCGGACAACCGATGCCGATCCCAGCGATCGTCTCGATCGAGAGATCTGAATCCTCGAGCAAGCGTTCGATTGTTGAAATAATCCTCCGTATCCCAGACTCACTTCCCTCTCGCCCTTTTGTCTTACGGCGACGTCTCCCTAACTCATTCCACTGTGCGTCATACGCCGAAGCAAGCATTTTGGTGCCGCCAAGGTCAAATCCCACCCAAACCGAGCGATTGCCACGGGTCATCTAAAGCCTCTGGTATATTCGAGTGAAACCATCGCAGATCGGCCGAACCGAAAGAATGGGTCCGGACCTATCCATCATGTTCTAACGCTTGCCATCATGAAACAAGGTAAGGTTCTCTCGATTTCGCAACTTTTGCGGCGACGCGGCATTAAAATCTTAGCCGACAGTTTTCCTCAGTGAGATCGGCGCGGTGTGCGATGCTTGCTCTAATCTCAAGGATCATGAGCCCCCTGCATCGTTTACTTTCCGTTGATACCCCCCCACAGCCTCGCACCTGGCCAAACTTGCGATGTACAGAACGATTAATCGCTTGACTTTTATTCTTATGTTTATCTCTGGTTTTTGGACCTCCTTGTGGAACACTGAAGCCAATGAGCCGGCAGTTCACCCTGGCAAAGAGAAAACTGCAGACATTATCCCACCCATTAACACCAGATTCGCGGAATTGCCCGAAAGTGAATCTCCAGATTTCCAAAAGCACATCATTCCGCTACTCGGGAAACTTGGCTGTAATGGACGTGCATGCCACGGTTCATTCCAAGGCCGAGGAGGCTTTCAATTATCCCTGTTTGGATATGACTTTCACGCTGACCATGCGGCAATGTTGGATGACTCCACCGGGAGGATCGACTTGCAAGATCCGGATGAAAGTCTTGTGTTAGCCAAACCGCTTGATGGTGATTTCCACGAGGGCGGCAAGAGATTTGAAAAGGATAGTTGGCAGCACCATGTGCTAAGAACTTGGATACAGCAGGGTGCATCCAATGACTCAAAAAAACCCAAGCAACTGGAACAACTCGAAGTCCAACCTCATGAAATTGAGTTCACTGATTCCACGCGGGAAGTCAATTTACGCGTGATCGCACACTGGGAAGATGGATCTGTGGAGGATGTCACCATTCTTTGCAGATTCAAATCCAATGACGATTCAATCGCAACTGTCACCGACAACGGAATCGTCAACGATGGGACTGCGGGTGACACCCATGTCGTTGTTTCTTATGACAACGCTGTGATTCCAATACCCATTATCAAACCTTTTGGATCAAAACAAAAATTCAAATCGACAACTTCAAATCATCCAATCGACCAACTGGTAGATCAAAAACTCCGCAAGCTGAACATCGAAGCCTCAGGCACATGCTCTGACGCAGAATTCATTCGTCGTGTTTCGCTTGACATCTCGGGAGTTCTACCTTCCCCGAAAGCAGTAGAAGAGTTTCTATCAAATTCCGATCCCAGAAAACGGGAACAACTTATTGACAAACTCTTGCAATCGGATGGGTACGCTGCGTGGTGGGCGACTCGATTTTCTGATTGGACGGGAAACAGTGATGAACAACTCAACAATGTTCTCCCCGTTCGAAATGTTGCGACAAAAATGTGGTTTGAGTGGCTTCGCGTAAGACTCGAAAACAACGTACCGTACGACAAGATCGTGGGAGGCATTGTCAACGCTCAAAGCCGAAATACCGACGAGTCATACCTAGAGTACTGCAAGGAGATGACAGAATCTTGTAAACCTGGTCAAGCGTCACGCTTCGCTGAGAGAGAAGGAATGCCCTTGTATTGGGCACGACGAAACTTTCAAACTCCGGAAGATCGTGCGATTGGATTCTCCTACACTTTCTTAGGTGTTCGCATCGAGTGTGCTCAATGTCATAAGCATCCGTTCGATCGTTGGTCTAAAGACGATTTCGAGCAATTCTCGAAACTGTTCACACCGATTCGCGTTAATCAAAACCTAGTAGCGCAAGACGCCAAAAAAGAGCGGGACACCCTCTTAGCCGCCATCACTGGAGACGAAAAACTTCGTGGTGCAGACCTGAGACGTGCGTTGTACACTGCCGCAAAGAATGGCGAAACCATTCCGTTTGGGGAGTTATTAGTCAATGTTCGTCAAATCAGTGACAAGCAAAAGTCCGCAATCGAACTGGCAAAAAAACAGGGACGCAAAGCGTACACACCTGCCCTCCCTTCAGGAAAAATACTCGGACAGAACTCCAATATCTCCTTGGATCATGATCCGCGGAACGAATTGATGGAGTGGCTACGTGATCCAAGCAACCCATACTTTGCCAAGGCGATTGTGAATCGTGTTTGGAGCAACTATTTCGGCATCGGTCTTGTTGATCCCACCGATGACATGAATCTCGCCAACCCACCGAGCAACGGACCCTTGATGGACTATCTTGCCGCTGAATTCATCAAGAATCAATTTGACCTTAAATGGCTACATCGCAAGATCACCACCAGCAATACCTATCAACGCAGCGTTGAACCCAACGAAACAAATCGACTGGATCAAAAGAACTTTGCTCGACATGTACCACGTCGCTTACCGGCGGAGGTCATTTACGACGCTGTGATGCTCGCCACAGGATCTGATGCAAAAGCAAGTCTGATGCGTGAAGAAGTAAGCGAAATGGCGATCGCGGATGGAAAACCCAAACGTCGCAACCAACAGGACTTTGCGCTTGAAGTGTTCGGTCAATCGATTCGGGAATCCAATTGCGATTGCGACCGAAGCGATTCCCCAAGCTTGTTGCAATCGGTTTATCTGAGAAATGATTCCGAGATGCATCAGAGAATCATGGATAGCAGCGGTTGGGTCACACAGGCGTGCAAAGAGATCGGCATTGATGGCCCTCTCCAGATGAGCGATGCTCAATACCAAACCGCTTTCAATCGCGCGAATGCTATTCGAAAGCAAGTTGTCAACCAGATGTTGCGATTCCAAGGTGCGTCTGATCAGCAACAGTTAAAAATGCGTAAAACCATCACGTCTGAATTGTCACGAGCGTCAATAAAAGTTGAGTCCCTTGGTTTTCAAATGCCACCCATTAATCGGCTACTTGCAGGCCGTCAAAAATGGGAAATCCTCGAACCTTTACCATCAAAAACAGCTAATCAAGAAGATCTCAAAAATCTCGTTGAACAAGCCTACCTGAGGACGCTAAGCCGATACCCCGACACCGATGAAGTAGAGATATCTGTTGATTACATCGAACAATCTGAAACGCCCGCCGACGGCGTAGCTTCTCTCCTGTGGGCATTAGTCAACACCAAAGAGTTCATCATCACGCATTAAAGACAAACAAGAATAGACACCCCTCCATTACCAATCAAACTCATCAAGTAAAGCGACATCCATGCAATTCAATCGAACCTGCGACGGTGCCAACCGTCGAGACATGCTCAAAATTGGCTCACTAGGCTTTGCTGGGTTAACTCTTTCCAACTACCTAGCAATGGCAGGGAACGGCCAACTTACAAAAGGTCGTGCAGATCGAGCTATTTTCATTGAGCTGCCAGGTGGTCCATCACACTTGGATACATTTGATTTGAAACCAAACGCGCCAAGCGAAGTACGAGGTAGTTTCAATCCAATCAAAACCAATGTCCCCGGAATAGAAATCTCCGAGCATCTACCACAACTCGCAAAGGTCGCAGATAAATTCTGCATCCTGCGAGGTGTCAGTCACACTCTTGCTGCCCACCGCTTAGGTCAAGAGTATGTCAATACAGGGAGTAAGCCGATTCCCGCTCTTGAGTATCCTAGCTACGGTGCGGTGCTGGCAAAGGAACGACCAAGTGATGCCGAAATCCCTAGCTTGGTAGCGGTCCCAAAAGCAGCTCAGGGACCTGGATTTCTTGGAATACGTTATGCTGCATTGGAAACAAATTCCACCCCCGCACAAGGGCAACCTTACTCTGTTCGCGGCATCTCACTCCCTGATCAAATCAGTGTCCATGAGGTTACCCGCCGCCAAAGTTTACTTAAAAAACTCGACCGCAGATTTGCCGAAGTAGAGAAATCAGACCAACTCCTCGAGGGCCTAGACCAATTCGGATCGCAAGCATACTCAATGATCACATCATCTCGAGCAAGGCAAGCGTTCGATATTTCGCAAGAGCCAGAAAGTTTCTCTCGGCAGTTTGGTGAAGAACCCTTTGGTCAAAGCTGTCTACTTGCCCTCAGGCTCGTTGAGTCCGGTGTTCGTCTAGTCAGCGTTCAACTCGGTGGTTGGGATACTCATCAGGACAATTTCTCAAGACTCAAGAACAACAACCTTCCCAAACTAGATTCAGGTCTCAGTGGACTTCTAAACGGACTTGAACAACGTGGCCTACTGGAGACCACAGCAGTCTACGTCACGGGAGAATTCGGACGTACGCCGAAAATTAACAACCGTAGCGCTGAAGGCGGCAGGGATCATTACCCCCGCTGCATGTTCATGCTGATGGCAGGTGGTGCGGTAAAGGGAGGGCAAGTGATCGGCGAAAGCGATGAAAAAGCGGCAGGTCCACGAAATGAGGCAATCACTCCCGATGATGTCGCCGCAAGCTTCTATTACAACCTCGGGATTGATCCAACAACCGAGTTCAACAGCATGACTGGTCGTCCGATCACTCTTGTAAGAGACGGAAACATCATCAAGAAACTATTCTCTTGAAATAACTCAACTGCGAGTCTCGAAGCTATTAATTGACTAACAGCGCATTAACTGGTCGACCTTCATCCTGCGCATAAAGAAGGGCCATGGTGAAGCCCTCCCTGCCTCACCATAGCCCATCAATGCTGGAACGATGGCACCAATCGTTCCACCCTCCCAATCCATGGTTGTTTTAATATCGACAAATTTTCCGCCTTTCTGGAGAACATCCTCTATTTAGAAGCGATTTTTTAAAGCTGTTCTTAAGAACAGATGGACATTCCCTAAAAAAGCTTTTCGCAGTGACACAGAGTGGCACCATCTTGAATACCGTGCCGATCCTTGCTCCTGTTTCATGGATTGGTTTCACGAAACAGAATTGGCTTTTCTGGCAAAAAGAGTAACGCCACAATGCTTTGGTCACGTAAGACCGAATATCAAACCTAGACAATCTCAAGTAGAGCTTGCCGTATCTCCTGTTTTCGCGACTCATGGATCAGCTTTGCCCCGTCAACTTCCGTCAGATAAAAGACATCTGCTACTTGATCGAGGTGAGTATCTATCTTGGCGAAATGTAGAACGATCTGTTTTTCCGAAAGCGCAGCAGCGATGCGATAAAGAAGCCCAATGGAATCGTAAGCAAAGTATGAGAGGATGGTGTATCGATCTACGGTGTCGTTATCAATCACGACCTTTGTGGGCAAAAGGTTAACCGAATCAGGTTCAATTTCCTGCTGCAACGCCCATTTCTTACGATAAGGGGGTAAGGGCATCTCTGGACTATCCAATAACTGGCAGAGCCTCTGACAAATCTTCTCGGTCTCCGATACCGGTATCCCTCCGGGCTTTGAGGAATCAACCGCCCAGAAATAATCCCATGCAACGTCTCCCACCGTCTCGATCCGCGCCCTCAAAATAGAAAGGCCACACGTGCTCAACGCACCGGTTGCACGAGCAAATGTGCCGATGGAGTGGGATGCTTGTTGACGAATCACGGTAAACCGAGTGGCTTGAACCTCGGTGTCGTAATGTGCCTTGCAGAGTGTCCGTGTATCGGTTGTGTTGACCTCTTGAAACATCTCGATTTCGTCAACTAGACACGCTGGGTCACACCGATCTAACAAAGATAATGGAAGATGATTCAAAACAACAAAGCTATCTTGTGGTGCTCGCCTTCTCTGCAACTCCTCTTGCACTGCCTGCCGTCCACTTTCCAACTCGGGATCATCTGGGCTTCCAGGGAGATTGCCGGAATCAAAGTAACGGCGTGTCCGCCGATACAAGTCATCTATCAGATTAACTTTCCAATCACTGGCAACCCCAGGTCCCACTGCGACTAAATCAGCGTAGGTGTGCACGACCAACAATTCCAATCGACGAATGGAACCCACCTCAGAGGCAAAAGCTAGAACAATCTCAGGGTCGGTTAGATCATGACGAAAAGCAATGACATTCACAGCCAAATGCTTTAGAACTAGCCACTCTAAGATCTCTGAGTCATCAACATTTAACATCAAGCGCTCAGCAGTGGCCCGAGCAATTCTTGCACCTACAAGACAATGGTCCTCTTCGTAACCTTTACCAATGTCGTGGATAAGTAGCGCAAGATGCAACAAACGCTTATCGGCAATTCGGCGATACCTACGCCCCATTCCCCCCGTGCTCTGAATGAGGTCAGTGGCCGCCTCGACGGCTCGAATGCTGTGAGCGTCAACTGTGTATTGATGATAGGCATTGAACTGCAGCAAGCCTCGCATCCGCTTGAACTCAGGAATCAATTGCTCCAGCACTCGGAGTTCGTGCAGGCGTCTCAATAACGGTGCGAGGCGACCTGAACTGCCAAGTAGATTCAAGAACTCATCGATTGCATCTCGATCCGGTGTCGAAATCTCACGATCCTGCATCGCAAGCCGAATTGCTTGCCAAGTGGGATGGGAAATACGCTTACCGTGTTCATTGGCAAGCCTCATCAGTCGTAATACATCAGTAAGACTACAAGCGAATTCCTCAATCTTGTCTTTTCTCACCCAGATGTGTGCGGGCCCCATCAAGATTGCATCATCAACCTTTTTTGCCCTCGCCCACTCGTATGCGCTCGCAAGCAAAGGGCGAGAAACCGCATCATCAACAAAAAACTTCGATGAATAACGAACATTTCTCGTATGGGCAAAATAGTCCTGCATGAATTGCTCAACCGCCAAGAGACTACCATCTCCGCAATAACCCCACGCTTCCGCTATCTCCATCTGCATTGCACGATCCAAGACGTCCTGACTCTTCTGCTCGCGAAAGTGCAACTCATTTCGGAGTCTCAACAAGAAAGAATAAGCAACTCGGACCGATCGGAAATCTTCTTCCGAAAGCACTCCGAGTTTCACCAGACGCTCGAGATCCGTCTCACCGATACGGGCAAATCCTAACCAGCGAATCAATTGAATATCCCGGAGAGCTCCACGAGAACGTTTGACGTTGGGACGCAATAAGTAGATGGTCTCACCCCACTTGCGTCGCTCTTCGACCCGCGCCTGAACAACATCTCGAATTAACCGCTTTGCTCTCCGGTTTGCACCACGGCTAAACTGATAAAAGTATTTTGAATAAAGTTGCAGACTTCCGGCGAGAAGGCGAGATTCAGCTAGCGAAGAATACACTACCGGATCAGTCCAAGACATTCGGCATGCTTCATCTGGCAAGCGAATTGATAAGCCAGGAGTAATACCAGCATCAGCGAGATCTCGGGTCAGGTTACCCGCGATCTTATTAGCTAATGACTCACTTGAGCGAGTCGTGAGGATCATCAGATCCGCATCAGAATATGGAGCTAGGTCCCGACGTCCAAAACCACCATGAGCAACTAACGAAAGACCTACGATACGCTGATCTTCCGAATGCTCTTTGATGGCGGCATTCCAAATCTCCAAAACCACATCATCGTAGACATCCGCAAGTAGCGTGCAGACTTGCATCGCAGGAGTGCCGGAGTCATGGCTTTCTCGGGCCTTCAGCCGCCCCTGACGTAACATCTCTCTGCATTGGAGAACAATCTGTCTCATGATTGGTCACCATTCTCAGATGCCTTGTATGGAGCGTAGTCAAGACAGGCAGAGGGCGTCTTTTAAGTCCGTCAGACCGTTCGCATCAAAAATGCCTACAGTGCATCCTCGCCACGCTCACCAGTTCGAATTCGAATTGAATCTTCGAGGTTGGTCACGAAAATCTTACCGTCACCGATTTGTCCGGTTTGAGCAGTCTGAAGAACCGTGTCGATGACCATCTGCAAATTATCATCGGTACAAATAACCTCAATCTTCACCTTCGGCACAAAGTCGATTGCATACTCCGTTCCTCGGTAGATCTCAGTGTGACCTTTCTGACGGCCAAAACCACGAACCTCACTCACGGTCATTCCGTGGATGCCCTGATCGGTAAGAGCGTTTTTTACATCTTCAAGCTTGAAATGGCGAACGATGGCTTCAACTTTTTTCACGATCTTACCTCAGACAAGAGCAGCTAGAATTCGCTTATGCGTCATGACAAATTGTACACCACTTGGACAGCCGAGCCACAGGGGTTGAACACCAGAAGTTACCGCTGGTAAAAACCGGCTGAAGTCGCGGATGATGGGATAAGCCATCAAACAGCTGTATCCGTCAATCACCCTATTGGTCGGCTTCACGGAGAGCGTCTAGGCCAATCCACGTCACCTCCCGATCACCTGCCGAAGCATTAGCGACGCGCGAGAGGACAAAAAGCAGATCGCTTAAACGATTCAAATAAACCGCTAATTCATCTGAAACCGCTTGGTCTGGCAACCGACATAGAGTCACGATCCTGCGTTCCGCTCGCCGGCAAATCCCTCTCGCGAGGTGCAGTGCACAGCCTCCACGATTACCGGAGGGCAGGATAAAACTGGTAAGCGGTTCTAAACCCTGCTCATGTTGGTCAATCCACTGCTCTAGTCTCTGCGTGTGTGCCGTACCCAGCACACGAGTGCCGTGCTTTTCGGGGTCGGGTGTCGCTAATTCTGCCCCCATCGCGAATAACTCGTGCTGAATCTGCTCAATTTGAGAATCAACGATTTCTCCGACCCCAGCATTCCTCGCAACACCCAGTGCCGCGTTCAATTCATCAACAGTCCCATAGGCTTCGATTCGGGCATCGTCTTTAGATACTCTCGGCCCACCGAACAGTCCAGTACTACCTCGATCACCAGTTCGGGTATAAATCTTCATCAGCGTTCATTTCATAAAGGTGGACGATAGACCTGCGGCAGTCATCACGGAAGTAGACCACCTTTCAGATTCACCCTGTTGTACGCCACTGTCTCTATCAGGCAAGTCATGTCCGAGCAAATTCGAACAACGGTCCACGCCGGCGGCTTTTTTCTTCTCCTGAAAGATAGCGAAAATTGGCGTTTTCTCCTTTTGCGACACGCCGATCGATGGGATTTACCTAAGGGGCACTGCGAACCGGGGGAAAGTTTCTTGGATGCTGCAATCCGTGAATTGGAGGAAGAGACAAGCATTCGAAGAAAAATGATCGAACTCGACCCCTCCTTCACTTTTGAACTGAGCTACACGGTCCATTACAAAAAGCCTGTGCCACAGACGTGCCAAAAAGTCGTCCGCTACTTTCTGGCATACCTTTACAAACCACCACGGATTGAACTCACGGAACATCTGTCTGCAAGCTGGTTAGAATGGCGCCCCGACAAGCAAATACAAGCTGAAACCATTGACTCAGTGATCTCTGCGGTCGCGATTCACTTAGAGAACCGCTAGATCATTTACGGAAGCAGTCCCCTAAACCCCTGAAATCAGAGGCAAAACACCTCGGTCTGTTGATGAAAGTCAACAAATCGTTGAGCTAAATCACCCTATGCCTCCGCACAATTAGCACCGGATTATGCCGATTCTTCGGATATTACCATTCGTATCACTTATTTCGATTACGTTTAGATTGCTTGCGTGAAAGTCTTCACGGTTTTGATCCCCCATCAAAAGAATTGACCTACGGTTCAGTTGTTATCGGAAGAATACGACTCTTCCCAATGACGCTCGCTTTTTGCCAGAACCATGAGAACACGGTCAGAGATAGAATGGGATTTCTAAAACGCATCCTTCGGAACAACCTCAAAGAGTCAGAATCGGTTCGTCTTCGACAAGGAAGTTTTGAAACTTTAAGTCAGGACGAATTGCAATCACATATGGGAATCCGAACCTACGGATCCTTTGATCTCACTGATGCGATTCGCCCTTCGTATGACCTACAAGTCGTCCCGAAGCAAGGCTTTCGATTCGACGAATATGTAGACGATGTCACAGGCATCAAAACTCCCGCGATCATGGCTTCGGTCACTGGCCATTGTTTACTAGAGCTTTTCTTTGATTTGATCGACCAGTTAGGTTCAGTTGTTGACGTTGTGCTCGAGTCAAGCCACCGCGTACAAACTTCGCACCAAGAACTTTATCGAGAACACATCGATACCGCTGTCCTTAAAAGTATCCTCTTGGATTTCGAAGATCTCCTATTGAATGATGGCTGCACCGGGATTGCCGTGATCAACCCCAAGAAACGTCAGGAAGTTCAGCTCGACGAGCACAAGCTACTTGTGATGTACGGTCGCCCTCTAGATCAATTTGTCTCAACCTTGATCCAAGAAGATGTCTATCCGGATAAGAACCTCCGATTTATTACCGAAGCCGAACATGTTCATAGCAGCAGCGAACGCATGCATGATCAATTCAATATTTTGAGGAATCGCCTTGGTATTGATTAGTGTCGCAAAAAATTAGACGACAGCTGTAACAGGCTACCCCAAACACAATGGTCTATTACGGTTCTGGTGGCTCCTATTGATGCATTAACTTCTCGATGAATCGCGGCAGATTCTGTTGTTTTCAGTGCGGATTTCTCGACATTGCAGGGGTCTTCTCGACAATTGGTGATTGGTGTGGCACGATGTATTTGGTTATACGCAATCCAACACCTCGCTATAGTCTGCCCAATGATCCTCGTTCTTAGTGCAAGTTTACATCCAGAAAGTCGCAGCCGAATTCTTGCAAATACAGCCAAATCAAAACTGGAACACTTAGGTCAGCATGTCGTAATGTTTGACTTGGCTAGCAAATCACTGCCACTATGCGATGGCATGACCTGCTACGGAGACCCGAACGCTCAGGAATTAGGGTCACTCATTGAACAAGCTGAAGCGGTGCTTCTTGCATCACCTGTGTACAACTACGATGTGAATGCGGCTGCAAAAAATGCGATTGAACTGACGGGAAAAGCTTGGTCGAACAAGCTAGTAGGAATCATGCTCGCTGCAGGAGGTCCTGGAAGCTACATGTCAGCGATGGGTGTGGCCAACAGCCTAATGCTTGACTTTCGTTGTCTCGTCGTGCCGCGATTCATCTATGCATTGGGTGACTCTTTTCAAGCCAACGAACTCATTGATCCACAGATTGAAGAGAGAATCAACGAGTTAGCAGAAGAAATCGTGCGTCTTAAATCAGCAATGACGCGGTGATCCTGATTGATCATGTCCGATTGAAAAGTCACTGTGAGCACTTAGGTGCGTACCGAGTAGAGGTCTTCAGACCGAATATACGCTTCTACCGCTGATGGTATGCGATAGCGAACGCTACAACCCTTGGAGAGTTTATCTCTTACTTCTGAACTAGAAATCTCAATTGCGGGAACTTTGACTTCCGCAGATCGGATCCGTTCTAGAACCTCGTCATTCACAATTCCTTCCAACACCGAATATTCCGGCCTTTCCTGACCCCCTCTGACCACAACAGCCAGCGTCACTAAGTCGAGAAGTTCTTTCGGCTTGAACCAATCTGGCATGGATGCCAAGGAGTCACCTCCCACGATGAGGAAGTACTCGTTGTGTGGTTTTTCAGTCGTGATTTCCTTAATCGTATCGATTGTGTAGCTAACATTCCCACGTCTCAATTCTCGCTCGTCAACACTGTGATTGGGTGCCCCAGCAATGGCTAGGCGAATCATCATTGAGCGTTGCTCATTAGAAGCAATCGGTGAAAATTCTTTCAAAGGTGATTGCGATGCGGGAATCCACCAGACCTCATCCAACTGTAGATACTCGCGAGCTGATTCAGCGATCCACAAATGACCTAGGTGCACTGGATCAAAAGATCCACCATATATTCCGACCTTCATTACCTATCCTTAACTGACGGCAGATTCATCATGGCATATAAGTCTAATACACTCAGTTCCAGTTCATCTATTGATGTAGCAATTAAGGCTACAATGATGTTTGGGGCACAAGATAACCGTCCTCTGGTTTCTTGGGGGATTGGAGACACCCAATTGCCATGAAACTATTTTCTGAGAACAATTTCCCTGCTTTGTGTCTTCATCCACCGCGCCGATATTTCACCAGAATAGTTCATGTCAAAACGAACACACAAATCTAACGGTGAAACACCTCAGCGGTCCCCGTTAGTCGAAAAGCAGATTTTGCCTCACGGCGACAATTCTTCCGACATTGAAGGCAATTTGGCTCAGCAGACTGAGCTCTTTGATTTGTCACCACCACCTTGGGAAATGCCGGACAGCCAACCTACCACCATAGCAACCGTTGTCTTCAGTGAGGCGCCACACGGACCTTATGACTACTCTGTAAACGGGACTGATCGCTATCGACTCCAAGCCGGAATGAGAGTGAAGGTACCACTTGGCAAACGTCGACAGCCTCTAATTGCATGGTGCACGAGCGTTGAAACGAAGCCTAGCACTGGCCGGTCTTTGCGAGAAATTACGGAGATTGTTGACGATCACCCTCTTTGCGATGAACCACTTGTAAGACTCGTACTTTGGATGAGTCATTATTATCAAGCGCCTGCAGGTCAGGTTTTTGACACACTCATCCCGTCAAGCGTACGTGCTTTGGCGGGAACGCGAGAAAAGATCTACTACCACCCCACAGATCAAGCAAAGAATGCTGAGATCATCGAGTCGCTCCCAGTAAAGCAGAAAGCGGCGTTGCTAGCCCTAATAAGAAGTGGCAAACCAATGACTGCGGCAGAACTAATGCTATCTGCCCAATGCTCACAGGATCCGATCAAGCGATTAACACAGAAGAATCTTGTAAGCACCGAAACAAGACGAGAGCTTTCACATACGAGTAGTAACCGTTGGCAACTCGATGATGGTGAAGCAGATCGAAAACTCACTCTAACACCAGATCAAACAACTGCACTTGAACAAATTGTTGGAGCGATTGACCAAGATACCCACAAAACATTCTTAGTCCATGGAGTTACAGGAAGTGGTAAGACTGAGATCTACATCCGAGCCATTGAACATGTGGTTAAGTTCGGTCGCGGTGCAATCGTACTCGTTCCTGAAATTAGCCTAACACCGCAAACAAGGGGACGTTTTGAGCGTCGTTTTGAATCTGTCGCCGTTCTTCACAGCCAGATGACACCCGCGGAACGACATCACCAATGGCAGAGAATTAAAAATGGAGATGTACAGGTTGTCGTCGGCCCGCGTAGTGCTGTTTTCGCCCCCTTCCCACGATTGGGGTTGATTATTCTGGACGAAGAACATGACTCTTCTTTCAAACAAGACACGCAACCTCGCTACCATGCAAGGAAAGTTGCTCACGCTCGCGCGAAGTCACTTGGTATCCCACTACTGCTAGGATCAGCAACGCCATCGCTGGAGTCATGGCAAGCTGCATCGACGGGTTACGCAAACCTGATCTCACTTTCTGGGCGCGTCAATACGCTACCTATGCCTGACGTGCAATTAGTAGACCTGAGGCTCCGAGAGGAACGAGGTAGCGGTGCTATTTCGCGACCTTTGCATAATGCAATTCACGAGACGATCAAAGATAAGGGTCAGGTGATGCTGCTTCTTAATCGGCGAGGCTTTGCAACAAGCATCCAGTGTCCAGCATGTGGACATGTAGTTGCATGTCCCGATTGCGACCTGCCTCTCACGCATCACCGAGACGGAAGCAAAGCTGTATGCCACTACTGCGATTACACCATTGCCTCACCACCATGGTGTCCTGCATGCCGATTTGATGGAATTCGTTTCGGAGGCTTAGGAACACAGAAGCTTGAAGTGGAATTACAAAATCGGTTTCCCAATTCAAAAATCGCCCGCATGGACAGTGACACTATGCGTCGCCCGGGAAGTCATCAAAAAGTGCTATCCATGTTCCGAAGTGGAGAAATTGACATTCTCCTCGGGACTCAGATGATCGCAAAGGGCCTCGACTTTCCCAACGTCTTACTTGTTGGTGTCATCAATGCAGATAGCGCCCTGCACTTTCCTGACTTTCGTGCGGCTGAACGAACCTTCCAACTGGTCACGCAGGTCGCTGGTCGAACGGGACGGGGGAACCGACCGGGGCGCGTGGTAGTGCAAACATTCTCACCAGAACACCCTGCAATCCAAGCAGCATCCAGACACGATTACATCAAGTTCGCAAAAGATGAGCTAACCAATCGTCGACGTTTCAACTACCCACCCTTTGGTTGTGTTGGGCGACTGATCATACGGGGACCGGATGAAGAGCTAACCGAGGCTTTTGCGCAGACTTTAGCTACGCGACTGGAATCAACGAGAACCAAATTAGGAGTTGAAGTACGCATTTTGGGCCCTGCCCCTCCGCCCATCACACGATTAAGGGGAAAATATCGCTTTCATATTCTCCTTCAATCAACCAATGCGGCTCATTTGGGTGAGACCATCCGGAAAGCAACAGATCAGCTAAAAGCGCCCGATCAAAGTGAAATTCAATTTGTCGTCGATATCGACCCAGTAGATATGCTTTGAAAGAACTTCTTTTAACGCTAATCAAAAATAGAACCATTGGTTATGCTAGGCAGAGTCGAAATTGCAGGTATCCGCCAGCACTGCAATGAAGAACGCACGCAACCCCACATCGTTTTCATCGGAATCGCTTGAATGCCATTGCCAACAGATGGACAATCTGAACCCCAAAAGAAGTTCAGAATACAGAGAAGACGCTTGGGAAAAATAAAATTCGTTGCAGAAAACGGTGACTACGGGTTCATCACTGCAGAAGACTACCGCGACGATGTTTTTTTCCACGCATCGACATGGCAACCCAGCCCTCCACAAGAACAACAATCCCCTGACACTGACTTAGTTGAGGGCCTTTGGGTTGAATTTGAACTCGATGACGATCAGTTTGATGAAGATAAGCGTCTAAGAGCAAAAGTAGTTCGCCCAACAACTCGCCCCATTGGACGAAAACTCTCAGGGCGTGACGCCACATTTCAGATCATCACGCACCACCCAAAAGCTAGACGCCGACGGCCGTCTTGGCGCGGTCAGCAGGAGTAGCTATTTCGCTGCTTTCCTAAGCCAAATATACACTTCATGGACGATCATCCAAAAGGTTGGTGTAAAGCCGAGCTAACTGCTACTTGAATCCTGACTTGCACTTGGCTCATCAGGTGCCCCCTCGGTCGATTGGCCGTCAGCAGAATTATCAACTTTTGGCTTTTTTTCCCGAGGTGGCAACTTACCGCCATTTTCTTGAGCCTCGATGTAAGCAAGTTCTAAATCCTGAACTAACTTCGGAGTAATGTGCTTTTGCAACAGTTCTCGAGTATTCGTAAACATCTCGTCAACCTTACGGCTTTGATTAGCATTTTTTGTCCCAAGAAGATTGATGAAATCCTGCTGCTTCTTACCAATCGCTCCATATAAGGCATCACTAGTAGGCTGATCCCGTAATGCAGTCAAAAGCTCTTCTGCCTTCTCCATCTCACCACGCTCTAACCTAAGTAGTATTCGTGCTTTAAACAGCTCACGTATGGCAACCAAATCAATGATTGAGTTCTGGGCGCCGCGAATATAAGCCTCGGCTTGGAGTCGAATATCATCACCAGATAAGTCCGCTACCACATTGTGGTATAACCCAGGCACCAACGGCAAACGTGCAAGAATGGCCCCACCATTTTTAACGTACAGTAGCCTTAAAGGATCATCTGTTGCCTCAACGCGAAGGACTCCATCCCAATTGGTTCGCCCAACAAACGTCATGTCTCCTGACTCTAAGTCTTTCTGGTACAGCTCATAACCAATCAACGGAAAGTCTGGATCCCGTTGCAAATGCAGACGCACATCAGTCGAACTTAATTCGGGGCGAACTCGTAACGCTGTTTTAAAGGTTCGCTTGTTTTTTCGACCTTGCAGACCGCCACCACGACCAGAATAGAAGTCCATCTGGACGTTTCTTTCTTGGTAACCATCTAGTTCCGTTACATGTAGATAGGCCCAATCCAAGGCCCCAATCATGATCGGGTTGCCATTGCGATCATTCTTCCTGGTCATCGGTTCTAGAATATCGCCAACGCGGATCCATGCAGGAGAGTGGTCGCGATCTTTTTCTTTGACAAGGCCACCCGCTCTCAATAACCCCAAAGCAGATCTCTGACCAGCGTTCTCAATTCGCACCATTGGTCCAAACGCTTTAGTTAAGCAAATACCGATACCCCTTGGTAGAAAACTAGCGCCGGTTGAATTGACGCTCGCGACAGGACCGAAATGCCGCATGAGAGTATCGAACTCAATCGCTTCAATCCGATTGGGCACTTGACTGGTTTTGACTGAAACAATGAACACCTTGTCATACTTTTCAACCGTCTGCCCCACCAAGTCGGCGATTTCGGGAACGATTAACTTAGCTTCAGGACTTAGTGTGCTAGCGATCCCGCGAGAAACGAGAATCGCTTCAATTCCCTTTTCATTATTACTCTCCGCTGAAACGGATTCGGAATCATCAACCGCTGCGTTGCTCGGGGCCGATTTTTCATCGTCAGCCTCGTTGTCACCACTTTGCTGTAATGCTGATTGATTCCATAAATCCCTGACGATGGATTCGTCACCGACAACCGCTTTAAACTTTCCCTTGATTCCGTTGAAGTCGTCATTGGCGACCTCCGCTGCTCTTCTAAGAACCTCTTCAGCACGACCCTCCGTTATGTAAACACTATCGACAAATTCACCTACATTTTTAGCAACACGAATCCTAACGGCATCCGGATGATCACGTTTAACGGCTAATACGGGATCAGAAGCCGTTAACTGGTCATAGGTTAAATCTGATAAACCACGCTTTGCAGCAGTCGCTACGGAGGGTGGAGCGACAGCAAAATCCAGCCTCCACACTGATTCAAAATCTCGAGCTAAGTAAGCCCGAATCGCCGGCTCCAACGAAGCAAGAGAAACACGATTGTCGTCGGTTACGTACCACACCAAAACTTTATACGGATCATAGTCCCACGGGATCTCTTCCTCAATTGATTCGTCGGCTATTGTTGAACCACCTGCTGCTACGGCCTGAGCCAATCCAGCTGCCTGAGATGTTTCTTCATTGGAAGCTGAACTGTTCTGAGCACGTATCGACCCAGTCAATACCAACAGAATAACGAACGCCGCCATGGATCGCATTTTCATACTAATCATTGCCCCAATCGCCAGTTATCTGCATTCTGATACAGCGAAACAATATCGGAACCCATCCCGATCAAGTCACGTCGGTACGCATAGGAATCAACCATTTGCCACAAGGGTAAAACGGGTAATTCATGATGAACGATTGAATGCAAATCCAACAATCGATCTCTTACTTCTCGCCAATTTTTTGCCTCTTCAAGTTGACGCAAACCAAGACCAACTAACTGGTCTTCGCAGCGAGCCAATCCGCTCGGCCCGAGCAAACGCCCCGCATCAATCACTGGCTCCCAAACCGCTGCTGAGACATAGACGATGTCCGCTATGTTCTTCTCACGATCCGGAAATGTTTGCCCCACCTCCAGTTCAACTAACTCAACGGTCAAGCCAAGAAGTTCCCATTGTGTACGGATTCCTTCGCATGCAACGCGCGACAAATTGTCAGGTGGATAAGCGAGCCTAATTGGAGTCATCTCAGGCATGGTCTCTTTTTTTCGCTCTGCTTCCGATTTCATTTGGTTAGCATTCATCGCGATCAGCAACTGTGCCAACGGAGGCTCATAAGATCTAGGCTCGATATTCTGGTCATACGCGTAACCCAGTGGGTCGTTCAATTCGAGCCCCGCAGGAAACGGACCTGACAAAACCCTGCATCCTTCAGAGTCCAGTCCCTCCAGCAGTTCGCCAGTGAGAATATCCTGTCGATTGATTCCATAGAGCAAGGCTCGACGAAAGGTTCTCTGAGCGAGATAAGGATGTTCCGAACACGGAATCAGCATATGCACAGTTGGCAACGGATAATTAGCAACTTTAATATCCCGGCTCTTGCTCAATCGTACCGCGTCTGCTGGAAAGAGTTGGTCGAGCACATCAATTTTCCCCTGAAGCAATGCGTTGACACCATCGGATGCAGATGCACTTCTTATCTCTACAATCTCGCGTGGCTGAGTCGGAACCTTGGGAGAAGCGGAAAGGACGTAGCGAACCAAATCTTTTTCAACCGCTTCACGCCGATAGTCACCGGTTGGTGATAGTGGCTCTCCCCCAAACCAACTTCCATCTACGGGAATTTGAAGAAGGCATGTTGGTAAGACATGAGGGCGCCGAAGATTGAAGGTAACTTGTTGAGGACCCTGCAGTGCAATCGACTCTACCGCAGAAGCCCATGGTGCAAAATACGTCTCTGATTCCGGCTTGGCACGATCAGCCATAACATCAGCCAAATAAAAGGCCTGTATCTTATCAAGAGGTGGAACAATCTCATTTGGCTGTAGAAACAAGTCGAACTGCATTCGATCGGGGCTCATCTCCACCTCACCGAAGATAAAATCGTATTCACCACCCTCTGGTCCCGCTCCCTGTATCTCAAACAGAGTCCGATAGATCAAACGTCCCGCCCTTCTGGCACCCCAGTTATCCATTCTTGTTGGATCCAACGCAGTCGCACTCTGCAACACACCCACATTGACCAAGGGATAGATCGTATCAATCTCGCGTATCAGCTCTTGCCCACCCTCGATGTCGGGTTTGAGATAAACACTTTCGCGAGCAAGTAATCGTGCGGATCGATAATCCTTCGCGTCTCTCGCTGCGATCGCTTGTCCCCGTTTTACCTCCGCCATACCTAAAAATTCAGCGTTCCATTTGGCAATGGATTCAAGAGTGTTCCCAGAGTAGTCCTTCGTAAGTCGTGCAAGTAACTGCTGTGCGAGATCTAATTCTTGCTCGTTCATCAACTGCTGCATCAGCTCATCTGTGACTTTGGAGATGGCTTGCAGCACCGTGGACTGCTTGTATTCCGGCGCGTAGCGTCTTAATTCCTCAAGCATTGCCAGGGTCGATTCAAACTCACCGCGATTCGCTCTTCCCACAGCATCTTGATAAAGATAATCACACCGCAGTTCCCTCAACCCTGGCCTTGCGGGATAGTCACGAATTAGTATGGATAGGAATGGGTAGGCTCCCACAAAGTCTCCAGCCGCGATTCGTTCTTTGGTTTCTCTCTCAAGGCGTACCTCCCAAAGATCAAACCGCTCGATCTCAGTCCATTTCGTAGCAAATTCTTTTCCCTCGATCCCCAAAACCTGAAACCGCAATGATCCCGTTGGATTCGTCGGGGGCGTACGCCCGGGGAAACTAATGGGAAATACCTTAGCCCATCCACCGCCTGAGGCTTCGGTGAAAAAAACGAGGTCGTGAGGTTCCTCTTGCAGCAAACCTAACCCGAGATCCGGAGGATCTCCAGTCTGGGCATAGTTGACGGATTGGGCTTCAACCTGGCTTACCAATAAGGTAGCAGCTACTGTTACCCAGAGTCCGACACGGTGTGAGCAGGTATACATCGATCGTTTCACGGTTGAGAAGAAATAGCTCACTAGTTCGGCACCTCGGTTGAATAAACCACACCCTCTGCACCTGGCACCAACAGTGTCTGATCATCGTAAAGTAAAGGCGTCGATGAAATTGGCTGTCCAAGATCGATCTCACTTAATAGTTCGCCAGTGCGCCTATCAATCACAACAATCCAACCCGAGCGTCCGGCCAAAATGATTTGATCACCATTTCGCAAAGGCTGACCAACAACTTCCCCGGCTGGCACAACCACTTCAAATCGCTGCTGACCATCACCTTCAAAAGCTCGTAAGGCGCCGTCATCGGTCCGAATCAAAGCAATGTCACCATGCGCGACTGGGCCCCAGTTGATCCTTCCATTGAGAAGGGTTCGGAATGTTTCCGATAAAGTGGTTAAATCGAAACCAATCAAAAAATCAGCTGCCGGCCCGACGGTACTCGCTACCATTGCATTTTCGAGACGAGTTGAGGGTCCAATCAATTGAAATTCAAGATCTTTTGACTGAAGCTCACGGATTTGTTCACCGACACGCAATCGATAAATTTTCTTACGACTGTCAGCGAGAACGACCTGATCCGCGTCATCTGGCAACGGAATCGGCTTTGTCCACTGCACCTTGCCAACAGGATCGCTTGGTGGCTGAAATGGCGTTGCAATAACCGCGCCCGTCCGCCAATCCACCAGCACAACACGACCACTGTCGAGGGGCAAAAGTAAACCACCCCCTGATGCGACTCCTCCGGCGGTGGGGAGGGCTGAATCAAGTCGCATGGTTACCCGCCTTAGTTTTTCGGTTTCTCGATTCGGGTCATAAATCAATAGCGAGGGATCTCCCACTTCATTGAGCATCACTCGACGTGTTTCATCAATTTCAATAGGGTCGCTAAATCGAATCGCTACCGCTCGATCACCGGGATTTTCCAGCGGCTTTTGTCCGCCTGCAAACTTGCTCTTGCTCCCATCAAACTGCAAGTTGAAAAGCGCAGCTTGGGACGTTACGACGTGAATGCCGTCAGAAGTAGGCTGTAATAGAGAGACGGGAACTCCCACATCTGTACGCCATATCTCTGATCCCGTTTTTGGATTGGCTGCCGTAATCCTGATGGCAGATGTATCACGCAGAACTCGAGCATGCACCAAAGCTTCATCAGTTGCATAGGGCTTACCAATAAACGTATCTAATTCATGAATCGACCAATCTCGTATGACACGCCCGGTGTTAATTTGCAATTCATAACGTCCGAGTCGTGTTCCGGTGATCCACATCTGACTTTTGCCAACAGCCATCTGTGTAGATGTGGGTTCTTCATAAAATGCAGGAAGCGTTGCGGCAACCGTCACCTGCTCGCGCTCAGCAGTGGGTTCAATATCGTAGACCGTTACCTCACCGCGATCAGTGAGAACAATCAAACGCCGGCCATTGACAACTGGATCAACAATTACGTTTCCGATCAACCGAAACGGCGCCTGTGCCTGCACAAGAGTCTCGCCACGTTCATCAACCCGAAGAACATGAACATTCGCGTAATCCGCACCCGCATTCTCAATCACGAAAACGTGCCCCAGTAGCGGCACGGGCGCGACCGACACTGTCGAGGATTCATGCCCAAGGTAATAGCTCTCAATACAACTACCATCGCGACTGTTAAGGACGTAGAGATTGCTGTGGTCACCAGCCAAATAAGCTCTGCGCAGACGATCATCGATACCCGGCCCAATATTCAAATTCTGTGGTATTTGCGTTGCCCATTTGGCATCACCTGAAATCGCATCGAAAGCGAGTAACCTGCCAGACTCAGTTGCTACATAGATGTCATCTTTGACTGCAATCGGCTCGCTGAAGTTCTCGTTGATTCCAGATCGCCAAGCGACAGTCCCATCACTCTCGCTGCAGCGCAGAATCTCGAGCGTTGAGGACTGACTCAAAAGCACACCGTCTTCCAACTGCACCGGCGGCAAATCCTTGGCAGCCCCAACATACTTGCGCCACGCAAGTGAACCACTTTCACCGTCAATGGCCAGAATGGAACCGCCAGCCCGGAAATACAATGTTTCTCCTCTCAAGTCTGGAACTGAACCTCCCTCGAGCGATGTCAAGACGACATTACCCGTCGTCGCGTTCTCCGGTTCATCAGTACTAACTTTCGGTAATTCACTAGACGATTTAACCAACGTTTGCTGAATTTCGCTCGCACGCTTGATCAATGTCTCTAATCGTTCATGGTCATATAATTCAGGGAACGACTGGAGCAACTGCTTCCGAGTGTCATATGCCGCCTTGGTATCACTCTGATTGAGAGAACCAATCATCGATGCTTCCGCTTCATCGAGTCTAATATTGCGGCTAATGTCCCTTTGGACTCTGGCACGAGACTCAACGACATTTTGTATTTGTGATGCCAGAGTCACTTTCATCGATGACATCATGTATTGAGGGTTTTCCATCAGCAACAACTGCTCATCTAGCACCTGCAGAAGGCTCTGTTTTTTTTCCGTCTCACTCGCTCGACTTGCCGATTCAGCCAGATTCGCTGCAATGTCCACCATCAAGGCAGCGAGATTCCCCCTCTCTTCGTTCATCCCCTCCTCATCAGCAATCAGCGGCAACTTTTCTTTTTCTAACTCGACCGCTTGCCAAGGCTCCTGCTTGAATGTTGCAGCCTTATACAACTCCGTCATCGTGATTCTCACGCGAGACATGGACGAATACTGATGTTCGTTACCGAAACTCTCGAGAAACCCAACGTACATCTTCTGTGCCAAATCGTAGTTCTGATTATCGTACTGCTCATTAGCTCCTGTAATCACTTGATCTGCGTCTTCACGAGTCAACACAAATGTGATTCCACCACCAACTAAGAGCAGGGCAAGAATGATCCCGATGTAACCGTAAATCTTGAAGGAATCCCATTGAGACTTATTGGGATCTGCTTTTTTCAGTTTTGATTTTGGTCTAGCCGGTTCACCAACTCCAGATGAATCATCTTCTAGCTCACTCACCTCAACAGCCTCGACCGCAATCGGTTGACCTCCGTCCATCGAGCCAGCGTCATACAATGAGCCTGAGGCCTCATAGAGCGGTGCGGCCTCCTCAGGCTCGACCTCCACCACTTCAACCTCGTCGTCAGTCAAAATGTCGAGCTCACCAATTTCTTCAACCAACTGATCGGCCCCATCGTCGGTTGTGTCGTATTCACCACTTCGCAGCTCACCGATTAGCTTGGTTGCTTGGAAACGTGTGAGGTGCCCATTATCCACCAGCAACTTAGCAACGGCCTCGGGAGTGACGCGAGTTCCACCCTGCACTAACTGCTCGCGCAACGCTTCGATAATCTCTTGGTCGAGTAGACCGAGTCTCTCCAATCGATCAATCAATTCATTTGCTAACATGATTCGTAAACGTCTGGGAATAAAAAGGGCAACAAACTATCTGATAATCACCGTCCCGAGACGGCTCGTGAAAAACTAAAACGAACAAGAATTAATCAAATTCCTCAACCTGTGTTACCTCCAGCTGGGCATAGCCGGCAATTGTCCCTGCATCCATCGCATCCACAAGTGATTTCAATTTTGCCATTTCATGAACTTTAACAACTAATCTCATCCCGTCGCTATTTCCAGCAATCGCTTCTCGAAGAGCTGAGATCAAATTCTGCTTGCCTGGCGTTTCTCGCTCCCACTCAGGTGCCATCACTAGAAACGAACCAAACTCATCCACCTGCAGCTCCACCATATCCAACTCTTCGACCTCTTCCTCCTGCACGCTTGTGCTGGGAGCATCGGTCTGCTGCCTTGGCATCTCAATTGACTTTTGCAAGCTGAACGCAGCGGTCACCATAAAAAAGATCAAAAGCAAGAAGGTGACGTCCACCATCGGTGTCATATCCATCTCTTCTTCTGGACGCCGTTGCCGAGCTAAGACCGGCTCGTCATCCTCATCGTCATCGGCATCCTGCTTACTCGTTCCCGAATGACTCGAGTGCACTGACGACTTTGTATGACTTTCATTCAGCGTGGCCGCATCGCTTTTGTCACGCAAGCCAACAGAACTCAAAGAGGCGAACGATGGCTCAGCGTCGCCAGTCGAATTACCTGCCTCAACAGGAGCAACCTCAACTTCACTCTCCATCGGAACAAGCATCGGTGACTCACACTTGGGACAGCGAACACGCTTGCCCGCAAAGCGGTCATTGACCAGATGCTTCGCATCACAACTGTTACAAGTGAATTGAATCGACATGGCAGAAATCTTAGTAGACGAAAAAACTTGTCAAAACCAGTTAAGTAGAGAGCAAATCAAAAGTCTTTGGCTCAATGCGAAAACGCAAACAGAATTCATTAACTTCAAAACCTGATCATTGCTCTTTTACTGCAATGTAAGTGGAATCAAGATCTTCAAAAGCATCACCGATCAGCTTCTGTATTCGCGTCACGTGTCCAACCTTAACTTCAGAATCACCGAAAAGCATGACATGCTCTTTGGGTGTGCCGAAAGACTTCTCCAGCTCCCCAGTAATGTATTCAATGATCTCCGATGCCTGCTCATTTTCGTCTGAACTGAACTCGGTACCGTCTGGTGTGCTCAAAACAACACTGTCGCTACCAGATGGCTTTATGAAAATAACTGCCGATGTCTTAGCGGAAATCGCCAACCCATTATCTGCCTCAGGAATGGTGCCAATTTTGGTTGGATCCATTGTGGAGCAGACAATGAAGAAAATCAGAAGGAGAAAGGTGATATCAATCATCGGCGTGATATCCATTTCGTCATCCTCACGCTTCTTGCGTGGAACCACGAAGTCATCATCGTCTTCTTCAATTAGGTCGTCATGATCACTCATTGCAAACACTCTCTAGGAATAAGCTCGCGTTCGATGCAACCTTTGCCACAAACACGGAAGACCGCAAAACCCACTTTTACTTCCTATCGCTCTCAGCAAGCGCGTCACGGTAAGAGGCCATAAACCTCGCCAACCCAGCACCCACTAAATCTTCCATCTTTGCGATACGAATATTAACGTTTGCAACCAAGATCATTAGCGGGATGGCAATCGCCAATCCACACGCCGTTGTTCTCAAAGCAATGTTGATGTCGCTTGCCAATAAACTTGGCTCGACGGACTCCGCGGTGGCGAGTGTCTCGAAAGCCCCCATCATTCCGAACACGGTCCCAAACAAACCGATCATTGGTGCACTCTTGATGACCGTACTCACCCACGAGAGGCGGTACTCGATATCACTCATCACATCTCTTTGGAACCGATCCATCACAAACTGTCGTGACTTTTTGTAGCCCATGTCACGATGACGCACCGCCATCTCGACAATTTGCGGAATCGCTCGCTGATCCCCGTTGCAGTACTCGGAAATACCGTCAAAGTCTCCCTGTTCGAGCATCTGATTGATGTCATCCATAAAGAGATCTTGCTGATCTTCGGTTCTAAATCTTTTGTTTTTGACCCGAGTCCAAACAATCACGATGCAAAAAAGCCCCCACAACGCTACCGCAGCGAGTGCGCCGTATGTCGCGTTGGAGATCAACTCGAACATGTTCTAGTCCTTTGTTTAAAGAAAACGGATGGGTGTTGTGTCCACGTCAAATTAAGTTATCCATCTTCCCTCGGGAAAATGATTTTCTACCGGAAGTTGCCCCGGAAGATTGTCTTCCAATCAGTAACGGTGACGAGTTGATTAGCGAGGCTTCCTATAACGCTGGCTGACCACCTCAAAAATATAATTTCCGCCATCTGACTTGCTCTCAAAAACTGTTTTTGCAATTTCAGTAACCGAGGGATGTCCCTTTTTGGTGGAGTACTCAAGCTCAATCACAGCAAGCTGATCCTCTAGTTCCTTGGGAATGAACTTGAGCATTTGCCGATTAGCAAGTTGAACACCAGCTGTGTTGAGTAGTTGCCGGTCAAATTCCATCAAGGGACTGGGGCTATTCCACATGAAGTACAGTCGCTTCTCTGATGCGGTATCTTCAATGCGTGACTTTCGGATTCGGGTAGAAAGACTTGAGGCCACATCAACACCCTGGATGGAACCACCGATGGCGCCCAATTCGATTTTGAAATAGTCAAGTTGGGTCGCGTAAGAACGAATGTCTCGTGCGGAAAAGTTAAGCTGCCAGCGTTCAAATCTCGGAATAATGTCTTCACCTTCACCCGGTGGACCGGGTGGACGACTATCTCCGGCTCCGGTGCCAGAGGTTGTTGCCGTCGAAGCCGTGTCAGTTGTCGCTAGTGCTCCAGCAACGGTGCTCACCGCATCCGTAACCGCCTCAAGAGTATCCTGAAGCGTTGGCTCCATTAACTCCTCCACTTCCTCAGCTCCGGGAGGCTCAAAGTCACGTTCAAATCCTTCGGGATTTTCACCACGCCCGGCGGGCTCTTCAATCGGTGGCATGATCGGCGGTGGAGAATAAGTCCATCTCGACAGGATGAAGATAATCACCAACATGCCTACAAATGTACCGATGAAAATAATCAAGGCCATAAAAAACGAAGTGATCGAATCAAAACGACTCGTCCGCAGTTTCTCCCTCTCTTCAAGTCTCGCCGCGACTTGAGGGTTATCAATTGAGCCTTGAGATGGCGAATTTGGAATCGATGCCATGCGATATGGACCTGAAACAACAACTTACAAGAAAGGCGATTAACGCTCGGTGTGAGTAGCGCAACCAAAACTGTTCATGACAGACTAACAGACACTAAAGGTCATAATCGAGGAAGACATACTTCGGATTGATACTGCGGTACCACTCCCTCCATTCCTGCTGAGCTTGATCGATTTCAACTCCAGAAGGATCATCCGGCATCCCATAACCATCAAACTTTCGACTTAAAAATCGCAGGCCGTCCCGAGCGTAAAGCTTGACCGGGCCATCTGGATCACTAAGAGCAAAAATCAAGGACGGGACGACTCGCAAGTCGTCGCTACGCGCCAAAAGCTGTGCGGCTACTCGTCGCGCTTGCCAAGATCGGCTGCCCCTTACCAATCTTTCCAACCGATCCAACTGGGCGGCGCGGGTCGTGGGGTCTTTAGCCAACTGCAAATCATCGGGTAAAGACTTCCCTTCTGTCTCACCTGCACCATCCTTTTCCAAGATATCAAGCATATCTGTCACCTGAGCCGCAACCGGACGTCCCTTGATCTGCGTCCCATCCACTCGGATGTCCGTTGTGTCACTAGGCAACCCGTATCCACCTGCAAGACTACCTTGGCTCATCGTGAAGATTGTTTTCTGCGTACTGCGAATCATAAACAGGAGAGCAAATGCTGTGGCAATTGGCTTGCTTTCCCAAGTTTCCTTCCCATTGAACGAACCATCTGGCTGCTGGAGTCGCCGAAGTTCGTCAATTCCTTGGTTGTACCAAGCTGGGCTCGAATCCTTTGGCAGTCCCTTGGCGATCTCCCAAAAACTCTCTAGCCGTTCAAGAGTGTACAGGCGATAAAAATAGTAACTATCGGATGCCTTCGCTGGATTCGCCTGCCTCCATCGATTCAACAAACTTACTGAGCCCAAAACGGGTTCAGGAGCAATTTTGACTCTGCTTCGACGAGATTTATTCTCGTCTTCTTTGTAAAGCTTGATTGCCTCAGGGAGCCCCACGATTCCAGGATCTTTGTCATCGGTTGTGTCACCCCAAATTCTCAAGGCATCTCCAGCGATCAAAACACTGCTACCACCTGCTAAAGCCATCGATTGACTCACTCCGGAATGGCTGTGATTACGCGCACCGGTCTGAGCAGATAACGGTCTTCCTGGGCCAGCATCACGGGCAAAGTAAGGCCAAGCTCCCTGGATGTCCTGCACCCTCATCAACCACTGGAGGGTACTTGCAACCTTGGCGTAATCGAGAGGCAAGCCATTTCTATCCAAAGTCCAAATTGCTAGTAACGCGTACTGCGCCTGCGAGATATCACCCTCGGATAGCTCGTCAAACATTGGGTATCCAAATGCACCATTCCGTCCCTGATGATCGAAAAGAAACTTCTGAACGATCTCAAGCTGTGGTCGATATCTTTCAGGGTCTACCTCTGCAAACAAAAGCACACAAACCGCAGCCTCGTAATTTCGCTTTGCTCCACTCGCCCCACGTGTCGGCAGCGTTCCTACAATTTGCTCAGCAACACGGAGACCCCTTTTGACAACAGGATGTTCAGGGTCGTGACGACACTTGTGGTGCGCGTAGGCAACCAAAACCGGAACGCCTGAAGAACCGGAAAAACTTCCTGGTTCTCCCGGAAGATCATTATCCGTAAGCTTTTCGAGGTACTCCAAACCACGATCCACCATCTTGGTTACCACCGGGTCGGTCGGCGTATAAGCACGTGCCGCCGGAGAGCCAAACAGAATTACTGCAAACGCGGTAAGTGCGCGTAGTCGCATTTTCCTTGTGTCCTGACAGTCGGTCGAATGAAAGGTCATAAACGAATGCTCGGCTCGTGGCTTGGATAAGTTTTTCAGACGGTATCCTCAGACAAAGAAGGGATAGCTCTGCAGGGGGTACGTCTCGAGAGTTTAGGAAATCCATAAAGTTAGGAAATCCATCCCAGTCGGTCTTAATCGTGAGGCAACCGATTGACGATATCCTGCATCATACCCTACTATCCCTTCGCAACGAGTTGATTCATCGGCCATCTCGAACTACTTTCATGAGATTCCGGTGCATCCCCTAGTACGTTTTGGTCAGGTAGCTCAGTTGGTAGAGCACGGCCCTGAAAAGGCCGGTGTCGGCGGTTCGAGCCCGCCCCTGACCACTCAGACAGTCTTATCACCTCCGACGGGCCAGACACCCCCTCTGCGGAGGCAATTTTTTTGCTTGGATAACGCTTATCCTTTTTTGCTGTCGATGCTAAGTTGCGTTCAGCGCGCTGAATCAGCCTCTTCTTGGAAGGCGTGGGCTATGGATTCGAACGCATACTCGGTTGCATTGGTGAATCCTTGGCGACGTCGACTTTTTTTGCACTCGGGACAACATCTTCAATGACATTTGGCCGACAATCGCTACGCCGGTGACATCTATCACGCATACTAATTTAATTTCATGAGCCTTCGACACCGATTCGACACAGCACAGAAAAAACGACTGATGACCAAACTCTCTAAGGCCCCTTTGTTTTTATTCTCGGCGTTTCTGGCTGTAGTGATGGCGTTTTATCATCCGACCGCCATCGCCCAAGACTCCGCCCAAAGCGACGTGATAACTGAATCGACTGACAACAGCAAAGCGGAGGTCAGCAAATCAGCAGAGGACGGAGATGCCGCCGTCCCAGAGGCAAAAACTTGGAGCCAAGAGCTCGACGGGGCGTTTGGTCAGTACTTGGTTGGGCCCGTGGCCTCCGTCCTATTTTACGACTTTGGAACAGGACCGAGAGAGAAAGAAACAACGGATGCGGATGGTAATACCGTCAAAGAAATCCAAAAAGGCTGGCTGATTACCGAAGCATACCCGAATGGCATCTCTGTTCCATTTGTTGTTGCATGGTTGCTATTTGGAGCAAGCTTTTTAACGCTCCGTATGGGGTTTATCAATTTCCGAGCATTTCGTCACGCGATCGATCTTACCCGTGGTATTTACGATAACCCCGATGAAGAGGGTGACGTTTCTCACTTCCAGGCACTATCGGCAGCTTTGTCTGCAACCGTTGGCCTCGGGAATATTGCGGGAGTTGCCATCGCAATCGGACTTGGTGGGCCCGGTGCTACTTTTTGGATTATCATGATCGGGCTCCTCGGGATGACCGCGAAGTTTAGTGAATGCACACTTGGGCAAATCTATCGGGCAACTGATAAAGATGGGCACGTATTGGGTGGCCCCATGCGATACCTAAAAGTTGGTCTTGCTGAGATGGGTTTGCCGGGACTGGGAAAAGCCCTTTCGATCCTGTTCATGGTACTCTGCGTCGGTGCAAGCTTTGGAGGTGGAAATGCCTTTCAAGTCGGACAGTCTCTCGAAGCGATCCGTGGTGAGGTAGGAATCCTTCAGGACTTCCCTTGGATTTATGGCGTTTTGATGGCAATTGCCGTTGGCACAGTGATTCTCGGTGGAATCAAAAGCATTGGCGCAGTTGCGGGTCGCTTGGTGCCATTGATGTGCGTCGCTTACGTATCGGCAGCGCTGTATATTTTGGCCGTCAACGCCTCTGAGATTCCGGCCGCTATCTCCCGAATCGTCACCGAAGCGTTCTCGCCGCAAGCCGCCTATGGCGGTTTCCTCGGAGTTCTAATCATTGGTGTACAACGCGCAGTGTTTAGTAATGAAGCAGGCGTTGGATCTGCTGCAATCGCACACTCCGCAGCTAAAACCGACGAACCGGTAAGCGAGGGAATCGTTGCTCTATTAGAACCTTTTATCGATACGGTGCTGGTCTGCACCATTACGGCTTTGGTACTTGTGGTTAGCGGAGCTTACGATGCCGACACATTTGTCGAGAGGCAAACGGCAGAGACTGTCATCGCTGCTATCGAGGGCACCAGCCCAATGGGGGAAATTAGCGAAAGTCAGATCGCGGCGGCTAAAGCAACACTAGATGAAAGCATCAAAAGTAAAAGTGGCGCGGCGATGACACTCGTCGCCTTCAGAAGTTGCGGCTACACATGGTTTGGCTACATCTTATTTATTGCAGTCGTACTCTTCGCATTCTCAACTTGCATCTCTTGGTCATATTACGGAGAACGATGCTGGGTGGAGATGTTCGGCGAGAGCTCCTCAAACGCCTACAAGTATCTGTTCCTAATCTTCACAATTTTAGGATCAATTGTGACTCGCGGTAACATTTTAGATTTTAGTGATTTGATGATTCTCGGCATGAGTTTTCCAAACTTAGTCGGCGTGTTTCTCATGAGTGGAATGGTCAAGAGGCGACTTGATGACTATTGGGGCAAGTATCAATCTGGGGAAATGAAGCCGTACAACGCCCAAGAGAACAACTGATGGCAACGAAGCCACTTTGTGTCATCAATGCTGTGGGCTTGACACCCGAATTACTTAAACATGCACCACAGACCGCGGCGATTGGTGGTGTATCACCTTGGATTAGCCCCACACCCGCTGTTACGTGCACCTCACAAGCAACAATGCTCACGGGCCTGCAACCGTCGGAACATGGCATTGTTGGCAACGGATGGTACTATCGCGACACTTCGGAAATCCGCTTCTGGCAACAAGCATCCAGCTTAGTGAATGGCAAGAAGTTCTATGAAGATTTTCAAACTGCAAAAATGTTTTGGTGGTTCAATCAGTCGGCCCCCGTTGAATATAGCGTGACCCCCAAACCACATTATGGCTGTGATGGATCAAAAGTATTCGACATCATCGACGAAACAGGATGTGATCTGACAGGTCGACTTGGTGCGTTTCCTTTTTTTACTTTCTGGGGTCCTAATGCGGGACTTCCGTGTAGTCGCTGGATAGCGGATGCGACCGCCATTGTGATGAAGGAAAAGCGCCCCGAGCTAACACTCGCTTACCTGCCTCACCTGGATTACGACTTCCAACGCTATGCCAATCCGTCGCTCGAACGCGTGCAAGAACTTGACGATTGTGTCAGCACCATTGCACAAGCCGCAAAGGAAATAGGCGCCACAACTGTCGTGGTTTCAGAGTATGGAATCACACCCGTCAATCATCCTGTTCATTTGAATCTCCACCTGAGACAAAACGGACTATTGAAGGTTCGCTCCGGCCCATTTGGTGAATCACTCCTTCCCGCAGATAGCATTGCTTTCGCCGTACCAGATCATCAGCTCGCGCACCTGTATGTTCGAAATCACGCAGACATCCAACGCGTGAGACAGCTTGTCGAGAAAGTTCCTGGGGTTGCTGGAGTTTATGAACCATGCGAACTCCGGCTCGATCACCCTAGGAGTGGCGAGCTCATTGTCCTTGCGAATCCTGATTCATGGTTCACCTACTATTACTGGCTGGAAGAGAATCAGGCTCCTGACTTTGCCAGAACGGTTGATATCCATCGAAAACCGGGCTACGACCCTTGCGAATTGTTTGCCACCAGTCGGGTACGCGCGATCACTCGTCTCGCGCAAAAAAAATTGGGATTCCGTTATCGCATGGATGTCATCCCACTCGATGCTTCACTGGTGGGTGGTAGCCATGGCTTACCCGCTGCTTCACCTGAAAGCGGCCCACTCATCATAGGACCAGGCCAACTCCCCGATAACATGCAAGAGTTTCCAAACTATTGCAGGGGACTCCTTTCGTCTTAGAACAGGATCTGACGGCTGTTGTTATTTAGACAGGCTGATGACTTACCTCGAAACCCTGAAACCGCAATAACGGTGAAAGCAATCTAACTCTCTTGTGGGTCATCTTGAGGAAAAAAGTCTCTAACCACCTGGTAAAACTCATCTGCTGTAGCCACTCGAGCGACATGCGTACGAAAAAACCTCGCTCCTCGCTTTCCCTGTGCGTAACAACACGCATACTTTCGCATCAATACAGTCCCCTTTTCTTCTCCAAAACGCTCCACAACTAGCCTGTAATGGTTCAGCATCACATCCCGTTGCTCTTGAAGAGTTGGTTCAGCAGGAATTGGTGTTCCTTTTAAAGCCGCTTCAGCTTGAGCAAATAACCAAGGACGACCGAGGCATGCTCGAGCAATCATAACTCCATCAACGCGATAGTTGGAAAACGCGTGGACCACTTTTTCAGCGGAGTCAAGATCACCGTTTCCAATCAGCGGTATTTGCCTCAGGTGGCTTTTAATCTCGCTGATTCGCTCCCAATCAGCGTGACCCTTGAACATATCCTGAGCCGTTCGACCGTGCACCGTCAGCGCTGCTGCTCCGGCTTCCTCAACGACTCTAGCAATTTCATTGCAGTTGATATGATCACGACTACAGCCAAGACGAATTTTCGCAGTTACAGGCGTCGGGCTACACGCTTCAACCAAACGGCTAATAATCTTTGACATACGCGAGGGCTCACGAAGTAAATAGCTACCGCTGTGAGCTTTTTCGGTGACTTGCCGCACGGGGCACCCGAAATTAATGTCCACAATACTAACGCGGTATTCCTCGACAAGTCTTGAACCAACCTTTGCCATTGTTTCTGGATCGTTGTCCCAAATCTGCACCGCTAACGGTCGAGCCTCCTCGGCAACTCCCCACAATCGGTCAGGATGTTCCGCAACATTTTGATCCATCCAGACAAAACCTCGTGCGTTGACCATTTCAGTGGCAAGAAGACCAACGCCGCCAAATTGCCTGACCACCTCTCTGAAGGCGGCGTTTGTGAAACCCGCCATGGGTGCCTGTAGTATCGGTGGGTCAATCTTAATATTGCCGATGCAGAGGCTTGGAACATCCATGGTGAATCCACTCAGGTGACTAACAAAAAAATACGAACAATGATTGTGGTGTTAGATTCTCGCTCAATGTGAATCTGATGAAACAAATCTACGATTGGAATTCTTCATTCAGCTCCAGCCAACGCTCTTCGCACTCTCCTAATTGTTGGCTTAAATTTTGAAGGCTTTCGTGTAACTCCATCGCTTTCTCTGGATTGGTCTCAGACATTAACTCCGCATTCATTTGCCGCTTTTCGTCATCCAATTTGGCGATTTTTTTTTCTAGATTCTTGATCTCTTTTTCCACTTTGCGAGTATCGCGACGTGCCTGCCGATAGTCGCCTGATGATGATGGTTTTTGCGACTTTGAATGACTTGCGTTGGAATTGCCACTATTTCGCTCACGTTCACCTGATTCAACTTCCTGCTCAACCGACTCGAGATACGTTGAATAATCGCCAAAGTAGTTCTTCACTTTTCCATCACGAACCTCGATCACGCTGGTTGCAATCTGACCCATAAAATGTCGATCATGACTGGTGAAGACGACGGTTCCTCGATACAGCTTCAATGCCTCTGCTAACGCTTCAACCGTTTCGACGTCTAAGTGGTTGCCTGGTTCATCCAAAACGAGAACATTTGCAGTCCCCAACAACAACCCCGCCATACACAGCCTTGCTCGTTCACCACCACTGAGAACTTTGATTTTCTTCTGAATGTGTTCGTCACGGAATAGAAGGGCACCAGCCATTGCAAGGACATCTTGCCGCGTTGTGTTGCTATCCGACACGTACTCAAGATGCTCAAGAACTGTCAAACGTTCATCTAGACTTGTATAGACATGTTGTGCGTAAGTGCCTATCTCGACACCAAACCCCCATTTGAGCGTGCCGTTCAGGGGATCGAGTGAATGGACAATCGTTCGCAACAAAGTGGTTTTTCCCTGACCGTTATCACCCACAATGGCCACCCGCTCACCGTGCTCTAACTCGAGGTGGATTCCATCGGCGACAACATGATCAGGGTAGCCAATGCTCAGATCTTCACAACGCACCACGGTACCACTTCGGGGCTCAACCTTCGGAGCTTGAATGAAGACCGTTGGCTCATCCACAGCAATCTCAGTTGTCTGCAAACGTTCAAGTTGCTTGGCTTTACTTCTTGCCTGGCTTGCAGTCGACGCGTTCGCGCGATTCTTTTCGATAAAGCGTTTTAATTGCTTTTGTTTCGCGATTACGGTGGCGTTAACTCGCCGATCATGCTCACGACGCTCCTCGCGGTAATCCAAGAAGTTATCGATTTTACCGGGAAACATGGTCAATTTACCACGAGACAGCTCTAACGTCTGCGAACAAGTCGCACCGAGGAAAGCTCGATCATGGCTAACAATCAACGCCGCTTTGTTAAACCCTTTCAGGAAATGCTCAAGCAGGATTTGTGTCCGGAGATCGAGAAAGTTGGTTGGCTCATCGAGCATGAGGAGATTTGGATCCTGAAGCAACAATGCCGCTAACTTGACTCGTGTCTGCCAACCACCGGAAAGCTCCTTCACTGGGCCATCTAAGTAAGTTCCCTTGAGCTCGAATTGACCGGCAACCTCGCCACAGCGCCAATCGGGTTGCCCGCTGTCTCTAATGAGAAAATCAAGAGCCGACTCACCCGGTAAGAATGGATCGTGCTGCCGCAAATAACCAATTCGTAGGGAGGGGTGATGTGTCACCTCACCCCTCTCAACCTCCTCTTCACCCAAGAGAACCCGCAAAAGTGTGGATTTGCCGGCCCCATTGCGACCAATAAAACCGACTTTCACGTCGTCCACCAAAGAAAGCTCTGCGCCATCCAGAAGAACTTGATCGCCAAATCTTTTGTGGGCTTCCCTTACTTGTATCAATACAGCCATATCAGAAGTCAAAATCTTTGGATTGGTGTTTCTCTCGTTGCTTGAGTCCTACTCTTGATCGGATGGCTTGAATTCGCAAGGTCCCTCCCGCAGGAACATCGCATGAAAAGCGCATTTCCAGCCCCTGAATTCAAGCGGAACATCTATCGCGGGGTGCCGTGATTTTCTAAATTTAGCTGGAGAAGTCATCGGTTCACCGCAGAGACCGGTTTCTGCCTTTGACTGCACCTGATCAGCCCTTCAGATCGGCCTGTCGCAAGCATGAATGATTACAACTTGGACTACATTGACGACCTTTACGTCCAGTACGTAAGAGATCCCTCCAGTGTATCGGACGGGTGGCGTCAATATTTTGAGCAGTTCTTGGTAGTTCACCGACCGGACACCTCGGCCGAACTGAAAAAGGACTCACTATCACCAAGTCCTGCCGGGACACCCGATGTTTCCGAAACACCATCAGGGCTGGACCAAGCGATATGGCTCTCTCGAATCCAAGACCGCGTGAATAATCTGGTTCGAGAATATCGAGTCCGCGGACATCTCATTGCAAACTTAGATCCACTCGGTTTGCAGCGATCGGAGGCTCCTGAACTCAACCCAGATGCGTACGGACTAAGCGAGGAAGACCTGAATCGTCCCTACGACAGCACCGCCCTAGAAAATGTGATGGGCGGAACAATTGAAGCGATCCTAACCCGTCTCAAAAATACTTATTGCCGAAGCATTGGTGTGCAATTTATGCATATCAACCGGCGGAGCATTCGAGATTGGCTTCAGCGCCGAATGGAGTCGACTGAAAATCGTCTCGAACTACCGCATGAGGTTCAACGTCGAATTTACGCAAGACTTGCGGACGCATCAATCTTCGAAGAATTCGTTCGACGCAAATTCGTGGGTGCTAAGACATTCTCACTTGAAGGTGCAGAAACTCTTATCCCAATGCTCGACCTTGCACTTGAAAAAGCAGCTGAACATCAGGTGAAAGAAGTCGTCATGGGAATGGCGCACCGCGGTCGGCTTAACGTGATGGCAAATATTCTAAAGAAACGAGCCATGAATATTTTCTGGTCGTTTGACGATCCGGAACCAGAGATGAATCGTGGCGGCGGTGACGTTCGGTATCACCTCGGATACAGCAGCGACTGGAAGACGGCCTCTGGGGACAATTTACACATCTCACTTTGCTTCAACCCGAGTCATCTTGAGTTTGTCAACACAGTCGCTCAAGGACGATCACGTTGCAAACAAGATCATCGCAAAGATCAAAGTCGCCAGGAGGTGATGACGATCCTCATCCACGGAGATGCCGCTTTTGCCGGTGAGGGAATCGTCCAAGAAACACTTAACCTCAGTGAGCTGGAAGGTTACCGAACAGGCGGAACCCTTCATGTCGTTATTAACAATCAGGTTGGTTTCACCACTGAACCGCAACAAGGAAGAAGCACGACCTACGCAACTGACATTGCGAAGATGCTACAGATCCCTATTTTCCACGTAAACGGTGAAGACCCAGAAGCAGTCGCGCAGGTCGTCTCACTCGCGATGGACTTTCGACGTGAATTCCAAAAGGATGTCGTCATTGACCTCTACGCCTTCCGACGCTGGGGACATAACGAAGGCGACGAACCTCGGTTCACACAACCGACGATGTACGCCGAGATCGATCGCCGAGCTAGTGTACGCGAGCAATACCTCGCAAGATTACTCAAGCTTGGTGAGATTAGTCAGGAGGAAGCCGAACAGATTCAGCAAGATCGAATGGAGAAACTCGAATCCGAGTTTGAAGCTAGTAAGCATGAGCCATTCGTACCAGATACCCAAACGCTTTCCGCCAATTGGAGCGAATACTTTGGAGGACGCGAGCCCAGCGAGCCAACTGACACTGGCTACAACCTCGATGAGCTTTCAAACATTCTCGACTCCTTAACTCGCCTGCCGGATCATTTTTCAGCCCACAAGAAACTCAAAAGGCCAATGGCTCTGCGCCGCGAAATGGCACTGGGTAAAAAACCGTTAGATTGGGCAAGTGCTGAAGCGGCTGCGTTTGCAACCCTGCTCGTTAACGGGCACCCCATCAGGATGACCGGCCAAGATTGCGAAAGAGGAACATTTAGCCAGAGGCACGCGGTACTGCACGATCCCAAAACGGGAGAGAAGTATATCCCCTTGAAAAATCTCGCTCCCGATCAGGCGACACTTGAGCTCTACAACAGTCCTCTCTCTGAAGCGAGCGTACTGGGTTTCGAATATGGATACTCACTCGATTGCCCCGATGGCCTAGTAGTATGGGAAGCCCAATTTGGGGATTTCTGGAATTGCGCGCAAGTCATTGTCGATCAATTCATTGCGAGCGCGGAAGATAAATGGAATCGACTCAGTGGATTAATCATGTTGCTTCCACACGGATTCGAGGGACAAGGACCTGAACATTGCAGCGCTCGAGTTGAACGTTTTTTGGCAATGGCGGCTGAACATAACATTCAGGTCTGCCAACCCACCACTCCTTCGCAGTACTTCCATCTGCTAAGACGCCAAGTCATCCGAAAGTGGCGCAAGCCCTTGGTCATCCTTTCGCCGAAAAGTTTGCTTCGCCATCCCAAAGTGGTCAGCTCACTGGAGGAAATCTCGAGCGGAAGCTTTAAAAAGATCTTGGCCGACGAAACCGTCGAATTATCAAATTGCAAACGTCTAATTTTGTGCAGCGGGAAAATTTACTACGACCTAATTGAAGAACGCGAACAACGCGAACTAACTGATGTTGCGATCATGCGAATTGAGCAGCTCTACCCACTCACGATTGAGGAAATTTTCGAGTCGATCGACGGATTGAAAGACGGGACCGAGATTCTTTGGGTTCAAGATGAACCGACCAACATGGGTGCGTGGCCGTACATTAAGTTTAATTTCGGCGATGATTTGGAAAAGAGATTTTGCCTACGCAGAGTTAGCCGAGTGGAGTCAGCAAGTCCCAGCACTGGTAGTATGGCTGCACACAAGCTAGAACACGTGGAATTAATTGAACAGGCATTTGAAAATAGTTGATTGATGCGGGTCGATCTTTGCTCGACAAACCAGATTAGATCCCTATTCACCTACCCTCACGTAGCTGATCGAAGTACTGCTTGGCATGCTCTCTTTCAGCTCGCGGTAAAACTTGAGCACTTGAGGGGCTACCCTGCTCTTTTAGAGATGCTTCGATTACTTGCTTCAATGCCTCGCGACTTACCCCTTTTCGGTTTGGTCCATCAGCAATTCCATTGATCACCACTTTTCCTTTTCCAATCTGAGCACGCACTTGACTCTGATAGGTATTGGTATCCGTCTCGGCTTCAGGCCGATCACCGTATCCACTTCCTTCTCCTAACCCATTCCCGCGACCTGCTGAGTTAGATGGCTGACCAGCAAGCTGTCCCGCTTGGGAATTTAGAGCAGCTCCGTTACAAGCTGAGCAACCTGCCCCGCTGCAGCTATTACATCGCATTGCATTCTTGGATTGTGCAATCTGATTCAGAGCGTTTTGTAAATCATCCAGTTCTGACGCATTTTGCTGCATCCGATTCATCTCTGAAGCAATCTCCTGTAAATCGGCTGATGCTTCAAGCAAACGCTCACCGGCTAAGGATTCATTGACTTGACTTAGCTTCGAAGCCATAGATCGCAATGCCTCAGAGTCTGCATTTCGCGAGTTGAAATCAGCAAGTTGATTTTGGAGTTTCTCTAACTCATCCTGATTGCCCGTTGCGCTTGCAGCGGCGATTTTGTTTTCCAGCTCTTTCCTTTGCTCCTCAATCTGCTTTGCAGCTTCGTTCAGCGATGCTGCCATCGCCTCAAGTTGCTTACGCAGTTCGTCTTTTTCCTTTGCCGTTAAACGACTGCTCTGCACACTTTTTGCAATTTCCTCAATTGATTCTGCAGCCTTACGGAAATCTCCCTCGCTGAGAGATTTCGCTAATTTTTCTGTTGCTCCCCCCTGCAAGCCTTTGAGTTGAGAGAATACCCTTTTCATCGATTCTGCATTTCCCAATTCTTCTCTTCGTTGTTCCAATTGAGTTTTTAAATCATTAATCGCAATCATTGCTTGCTTCGGATCAAGATCCTTCTGGGTCAGGATACGGTCAACGTTTCGCTCAAGGCGACCATAAAGCTGTTCCGATTCAAGCAGCCCTTTCTCCGCAGCCAATTTCTTACGCTGACTCATTTCCCGTTTAAGGATCTTGGCAACTTCTTGTGTCTGCGATTTCTCGAGTCCCTGCCCTGAAACTGACGTCTTGCTGTTAGCTAAAGCATCAGAATTCACAAAGAAATAACAGAAGAACAAAAGCAACAACAAACTACATGGCCAGCACAAAAGCGTTGTCGGCCGCAAAGCAAACTTCTCTGCCACATCTATCTGTTTAGCCACCTCCTCTGACTCAGCGATTACGGCACGAGTGACCGCATCATTTGTGTGAATTTTCTTCATCATCACAACAGTACAGAGGCGTTCCTTGAGTGAGAAACGGCGATCCAGTTCCTGTGCTGCCAGCACCTCACTTGGACGATCAAGCCATGTGTACAATATTGAAATGATGAGCGCTAAACCAAATGCAACGGCGGGGACAACTTGGGTCAAGACAACTGAATTGTGCACCCCAGCTAGAACCAGCGTCAGATTAGAAACAATTGATACAATGGCGGCGGCAGAGATCGTGTAACACACCGATCGCCCAAAGGCAGCCAACATCAAACGGTTTTTTGCTCGACGCACTACCAATTGAATCACTGTCATAATGCTGGTTCTTGAACGAACAATAAAATGGATACACACTAGACTTCTTAAAGCCTATCCCCAGTGCGTCCAGAAGTCAGTAGAAACCAGCAAATCTGATTGCAAAAACCACCGGAAATGTAATTTATTGATGAAAACGCAACCAAGTCGCGCTAATTATCAAGTGGTTGATGTGTACGCGAATTGGCACCTTTTGTTTGATTCTTGATTCGTAGACTGTTATGCCCGAACCAAAGAATATATCGAGTGACCACACCGAAGAAGGACTGAGGAATAGTGTGGTGGTCATCTATGACGGCAACTGCAATTTTTGCCAGTCGCAAATCAATCTCCTTCGACGTCTCGATATCGGCCAAAAACAACTGTGCTACCTCTCACTCCATGACCCATCCATTGATACACTTTTTCCTAGAATCGAACATCAGCGTCTGATGCAGGAAATGCATTTGATCGACCAAGATGGTAGGACGTTTGCTGGATCAGAGGCAGTCAAGTATCTGACTAGAAAACTTCCATTACTTTGGGTCGCGGCACCGATTGTGCATCTTCCCGGCACGAGTTTTCTATGGCGTTGGCTATATAAAATAGTTGCAAAAAATCGCTACCGTCTCGCTGGTAAAAAGTGCGACTCGGGTGGTTGCAAACTCGATTAACCGTAACGTATTGACCTAATAGAGGTACTATTCAAACCAAGACACTGCGTTTTTGAAGATTGCGAAACCGTCGCCAAATTCGGGCTGCTCGGTTCGCCGAGTCCAATGTGGGTGATGCGTGGCTTCGATATGCCTTTCCGGATGAGGCATCAAACCAAAGACTCGTCCAGACAGGTCACACACACCCGCAACGTTTGCGTCGGCACCATTTGGATTCTGTGGAAAAGGCAGAATCTCTTCCTGCACTCCAGATGCGGCATCTTTTGAATACCGGATGGCGAGCCTACCCTGCTTGCGAAGTTCGCTTAATACAGCATCGCTGGCGGCAACAAACTTTCCCTCCGCGTGAGCCATTGGCAAATACATCTGCGATACATCGCGGAGAAAAACGCAGGGTGTTTGATCAACCGCGAGATGCACCCAACGATCCTCGAAACGCCCGTGATTATTCCATGTGAGAGTTGCGGGCTCACGTTCGCCATCACCTACACCGGTGGTCAACACTCCCAACCTCATCAGCACCTGCATGCCGTTGCAGATCCCGAGAATCAATCGATCGCCATTTCCCTCAGCAAATGCATGTACCAAATCGCCAAGATGCTGCCGAAGACGTGTTGCCAAGATTCGACCGGCAGCGATGTCATCGCCGTAACTAAATCCCCCCGGGACACATAGAATCTGATAACGATCTGTAAGTGTTGAGTTTTCAATCAGTCGATTCACATGAATACGTTCTGCTATGGCTCCTGCTCGCTCAAATGCGTAGGCAGTTTCTTCATCGCAGTTGGTGCCCGGAGCACGTAAAACAAGGACGCGTGGCAACGACATTGTGATCCACAATTCAAAAGTAGGAAATATTTACACGAGAAGTCTAGACGGGTAATTCATATTTGGAAAGCTCCTCAAAATTTACAGTTTTTCACTGTGCACAAGAATCGTCTTCGAGAAAATCGCCAGAAAACTGCACGGAAATCAAGACTCACGTGTCAGACGATGATCCATCTAACGCCGGCTTACCACTGAAAGAATTCCTGTGCACACTCAAAAGATCAAGTGGGTCATCGCCTTAGGGTTAGTCACTGGTATCGGCATACTGAGTTACCTCGATATTCAAGTCGAGTCCGCTCAACAACTACTTCAGGATGCTAATGTTCATCCGGTGGCCTCATTCCTCGTTGGCGGAACAATCGCCCTGATTATGCTCGTCCCCAAAACACCGATATCGATCCTAGGCGGCATGATATTTGGATGGTGGCTTGGCACACTGCTAATGTTGGCGGTGGCTCTATTGGCAGCGGTGGTCAATTACTATCTCGGTCGTTTCTTATTCCGGTCTGCAATGGATCGACTGGAACAGACTTCGACGCAAAAAACGTGGATCCTAGCGGTGAGGCGGGCGGCGAGAGAAGCCAATGTGTATTTACATTTCCTCGTACGCCTAACACCAATACCCACATCCATGATTAGCTATTCGATGGGCGCTAGCGGAAGCCGACTTATGCCATTCCTACTCGGCACCTTGTTGGCCGTCATACCGCAATCTCTATGGATCAATGTTGGAGCAAATTACAGCCAATTAGAAGCATCTCACACGACAACGGCTAAAATCATCAGTTTCGTCACCTCACTGTTCGCCGCTGTCTTTGTGGCATGCTGGATTACTAAGATTGCCAAAAATCATATTCGCACATCAAATTTAATTGAAACAAAACAAAACCAATCTCAATAAGATCGCAAAGACGATTTAATCATCATCGCAACATTTCTCGAGTGAAAAAAGAAACTCATTACAACCCCAACCACTGCCAACTGTTTTTAGCTTCTCGAGTATAAAGCCCTCGGCTCTAAGTTGCGTTACTATCTCATCCGGTCTTGCAACCTCAAAAGGTAGACCACCAATCCAATCAACCCAGTCATGCCATACCGACATGCCCCTGTCTATTTTCTTCTTCTTCCAATCTGAAAATGGCATAGGATTTTCCAACCTCGATAAACGGGCGAGGGCAAAACGCAACTCATGATATGCAGCAACGACGACAGCAAATGCGGGCCTAAGTGCTCTGGGTAGCTCATTATAAATCTGTTTGGTTCTTAACCACCTCTTACTGGCCCCACCTTGATCGTTGTAAACAGCTAAGCACAGTAAGCCGTTCACGCTTACCAGAGAAGCAACATTAGCGATCGCTTCTCGCATTTTCCCAGTGTGATGAGCTACACCCCAACAGTAAACAAGATCCCCCTTACCAAGTTGATCAATTAAAGATTGATCCAGAACTGAACCCTGATGAATCTCCCACTGATCATCTAGAAATCCGCCCTTCGCCTTGAACGATTTCGCACAACTCACGGATTTTGGATCGTAATCGATTGAAACGACACGCGCCCCAAGACTTGCCGCAGCTAATGAAAAGAGCCCGCTACCACACCCAATATCCAAGAAACGTTTGTTTTCGAAAGCATCTAAACCAAAGAGATTTTGAAGGGAAGAAACGGCTTGATCAAAACGTTCTTCATCCATTTGATTAGAAAACGAAGCCCAGTTTGCTCCAAATCCAAATCGCTTGAGTTCTTGTTCGGCTACCATGCTCGAGTGAACCTTATTATGCTGTTGACGGCGTTTTTGATACCGCTAAACACTAGACTTCGTTGCAAGAAATTACTGACCAATACGCTACGGACCGCTGCAGGCCGCAAATATGGCAAAACAAACTACCGCTTCACCAAACCGACGCAAATTCATTCAATCCTCCTGCATCCTTGCTACGGCACCAGCAATCTTGACCTCGAAGCGAACCGCCGCGCAGGAGATTATCGGCGATGCCAATCTATCATATCACTACAAACATCAGTTCCCTGAACTACCCTCTGATTTTCACTGGCAAACCACCCATAATGTTGCCGTTGACCACGAGAATAATCTGTATGTGATACACGAGGGTCTCGAAAAACTATCAGATCACCCCTCAATCTTTGTATTCGATGAGAATGGCAAATACATACGATCCTTTGGTGAGCAATTCCAAGGTGGAGGTCACGGAATTGATATCCGAGTCGAGGGTGGTACTCCTTTTTTGTATGTCGCAGCCTATCAACAAGTCAAAGCTATTGCGAAGCTAACTCTCACCGGAGAAGTTGTTTGGATTCGGCATGCGCCGACGGACAGCGGACACTACGCAGAAGGCGAAGCAACGAACCCAAAAAAGATTTGGGGCCGCGATCGTTTTATGCCAACCAATTTTGCTTTTTTACCCAACGGAGATTTTCTCGTTGCCGATGGATATGGCTCTTATTATATCCACCGCTATAGCCAAGATGGCAAATGGATCTCTTCCTTTGGAGGCCCCGGCAAGGGCGAAGGTACGTTCAGCCTACCACATGGCATCTGGATTGACGAACGAAGCGAAAACGAAGCGACTATCGTCATTGCTGATAGAGCACACAATGCCTTGCAGGTATTCAGTCTTGACGGTGAATATAAAAAGACCGTTCCTGATTTGGGACTACCCGCAAACCTTGATACACATGGAAACCTTTTGTTGGTTCCCGAGTTAGTATCGAGGGTGTCAATTCTCGATCAAAATTACAAAACCGTGGTCACCCTCGGTGATGATCGTGAGAGAATTATTCAAGATAAAACTGAGAATGGTGGTTACACGATCCGCACAGATTCAAACAAGTGGAAGCAGGGAAAGTTCGTTCATCCCCATGACGCCTGTTTCGATCTCGCTGGTAATATTTACGTAGCCGAATGGGTCTCAACCGGTCGCATTACGAAACTCACACTTGCCTAGACAATCAGGTACTCACCTTCATTCGTTTGCGTTGAAACATCGCGAGCAGGCCCAAAAAAGTGAGACTAACACCGATTAGCAGAGAGCTTGTTACGGGCTCTGCAAAGAAAATGATTCCTGCAATGGCCGCCATTGCGACCTGAGAAGCATTGAGCAGGTTGACCGCTACAACGGGCAAAGACTTTAAAGAAATTGATAACGCCACAAATGCTGAAAAATTTAAGACCCCAGCGATAAACATGACTTTCCAGTCATCGAACGGCAAAAGGGCAATGGCATTCCCGCCAAGGCGGTACAGAGAGACGCTCCAAAGAGAAATCGCTCCCACGCCGCCGCTAATAAACATCGTCAAGGGAGCAGAGAGTCCGCCCGTCAGAGCCTGTCTCATGGTTGTGCCAAAAACTGCATAAGCTAATCCGGAACAAGCCGCGCATATCGACCCAAAACCGATTTCCGCTGCAGTACTAAGCGGTTCTGACTCACTAGCCGTCACCGACTCATCTTCTAGTTGCAACTGATTTTCAGGTGACGAGAGGACAAGAATCGAAGCCAACAAGATCACCATCGCGACGCGAGTTCTGAGGCTAACGCTCTCGTTCAACAACAGTTTTCCCAAGATGGAAGCACCAATAATCATCGTACCCAACGTAATAGGCACGGAGACTGCTAAACCAATTCGCCCCAGTGCCAATTGAAAGAATGCATTGCCAATAAATTGCCCCACTAATGCCGCAGCAACAAAGCGTGGCACCATTCGAAAGCTACTGGCTATCGCCTCACCTCGCTTCAACATCCAAATTAAATAAGGCCCAAGTATCACCACTGTTGGAACGGCCTTTACCGCCGATACAAGAAAAGCATCAATCTGCACACAATGGCGTAAGGCAATATTCGTGGCTGTATACAAAACTGCTGAACTAAGTCCAAATAAGGCGCCCGCCAGCATACTCATAGGTGGTCGTAACGATTTCCCTTCGGCACCTTGTGTTTTTTCCTGATCCAACTTGTTTGGCCTTAGCTTCCCTAAAGATTTAATGAACACACCGGAAAATAATAAATTGAGCATCATCCCACTTAGGTTGAATCAGCAGTTTTGATACAACTCGACATTTAAATTATTCGTCTTTTTCGATCTCCTGCGCTAAAGCAAGCAATAATGGCTCGTACGGGCATCCCCCGAATCGCATTCGCCGGTAAGAACGCAGAAATTTATCAGCAGACAGAGAAGCCTCAACGTAGCCTGCTTCTCTCAATCGATCGATGACTACTGTATCGCTCTCGTTCGCATCCATTCGCACCTTTTTTCTGCGCAGAGTTTTCAAAAAAACCTCGTAGGCGCGCGAGATATCTTGATCCTGAATTGCGAGGGATTGACGCATGGAACGTCTGCGATAACGTCCAACTCTTATCCCAAGCACTAATAACGTAACGAGGATTGGAAACCAAAGATACGTGACCACCATTCGAAGTAGGTGCAGGAAAAATAAATGGGGCTTCCTCCCCGAAAAAATCCATGCTCTGTGGAGGTAAGAAACGACGGCATCCAAGAAATCCGCTCCCCAGCTTCGTGATGACGACAAACCAAGTATTTGATTTCTAGAATCGATCGGAGTTGGATCAAAAGGCACAAACTTTTGCTCGCTGTCTAACCAAACCTCAACCCAAGCATGCGCGTCCCGTCTTCTTACCGTGGTTCGATTTGTGATCCCATTGGTTTCTAAAGGAAGGTAGCCCGTAACAAGTCGTGTTGGGATCCCTTGCATCCTTAAAGTTAACGCCATGGCACTCGCAAAATGCACACAGTAAGCAGCTGTTCCCGGTTTCAACATCTCCAAGACGGGGTGACCGTTAGTATCGAATTGTGTCGTTAACGAATAAGAGTAATTTTGGTGAAAGTAATCCTGAAGTTGCGAGGAAACAAAAATCACATCATCGTTTGTGCCAACTACCTGATTCCCAAAATCACGAAGTTCATCCTGTAAATCCGCGGGCACATCCAGCATTAAACCCAAAGAGATCGTTTCCGACGGCAATTGTTCTCTTGGATCAAAGATCAATTCGACGCGTGAAGGTGGGTCGCTTAAACGATAAATCCAACCCTGCGCTCTGAGGGCTCTCTGATTCATTACGTGTATCGTTCCGGGAGGGGTCGGAAAACCAACCGCCGGCTTTTCGAGCCAGACGTACTCAAGTTGCTCACCAAGAAATTCATCTACTGCGAGACTTGGTTCTTGTGATTCAAACCTCATCAGCTCTTGGGATGCTGTCCAGCGAATGCCATCAAAACGGTCAAACACCTTCGTTCTCAGCCTAGAGACAGGACGTGAAAGCTCTAGCACTGCGATAGGCGAGGAAATCATGTTACCCCTAGAACCTATGTAGACATCTTCACTCAATCCACTCACGCCCGTAATCGGTCCAAGCTCATAATAACCACTAAGCACGTTCTGAATTGCAGACTGGGCAACGCGAGTCAAAGACGCAAATCCGAACGAAGCGACTCCTGTCAGCACAAGAAAAATAATCCAGATCACACCCATCCGTCGACACTGTCTCAACAGCCCCGCATCGTGAGCCGCAACAATCAGTAGACTGCCCCCGAATAAGCTCAAGAGCAACGTCGCCGCAAAGGTTTGCTGATCTTGAACGGATAGACCTATCACGCCCCAAGCCAACAAATATGACCGCTTATATTTTTCAGTGCTTGCCAAAAAAACACCAAAAACGGTCACAAGATTTAACAGTAAACCACCAAAAACTGGGGGCAGGACACCGATTGACGGACTGTGCCCGCTAGGCAGAAGCAATGCAGCTACGCTGAAAAACGAAATTGCCAGCGTCGAACCGAAATCCAGTTTCCATTCCCATTGAAAAACTCGTTGAAGAAACACCAAGGTGAATGCCAATATTGCTAACCACCACCCGTCCATCACTACTGCTTGGAAGAAAATTGCCGCAAAAAATGGTGTGATACGCATTGAGTGCGTGAGCAAATCAAGATGAAAACTCAAGACCACACCTCAATCTTTGAATCTTGTCGCCACTGATCGGGAATTTGCTTAGACATCCCAATCCATATCACCAATTCGTAACCCTCTGAGCGCAATGTGGAGATCAATGCACGTCGACTAGAGTCCAACCTCAAGAACATCAATACGATTTTCTTGTCGGATCGCCGCCCTGAAAACAAGATCTCCAGCTCTTGAAAATTTGTTTTCCTCACCGACTCGATGCCCACCATGTCCAGAATCAGGTTCTCGTACTGTTTTGGATCTTTAGCGCGCAAACAAATGAATCGGTTTTCATGGGCTCGGCACAGCGTTAAGTCAATTTGCCGACGAGAGCATTCTCTTGCAAATTGGATGGCGACTGTGAGCATTTCATCGAGTATTTTCTCATCGCTCGCCGACCTTGTTTCAACATCGAGCCAAACCATTCTCTGCCAAGAGGTCAAATCAGCATATTCCTTTGCGACTAACTCACCACGACGGGCTGTGGCTCTCCAATGCACATCGCGGAGTTGATCACCGGATCTCCAACCACGAATTCCAATCAATTCAGTCGAAGATCCGGCATGCGTCGAAAACTGATGTTCTCGGTCGTCAGTAATGGGTGCTAAATCAGAATAATTAGAGGTTAAAGGTAATGGCTCAACCACCACTTCAGTATGTACGTGTTTGCGGCGTCCCCACTTGATCATTCCTGTTGGCAATGAATTTGCAACTTGAAGATGGTTAAGAAAGTAGACTCCGCGTCGAGTACCGCGAACGCGAAGCGTCACTGATCGACATTCACCTGGCTCAAGTTCGGCGATCACCGGAGGTGACCCAACCGGTCGCAACTCGGGAACCAAACCTCTCTCCTCAACCACTATCGAGCGAAGTCTCCGCTTACCGATGTTTTCGATTTCGACTCGATAATGAAGTGTGTTGCCCTCCACTAACTTCAATAGCCCATCTCGCCGAACCCTGAATGTCTCAGGAATCCTATAAAAGAAACCAAGGATATAGGAAGTAATCAACGAAAAGAAACTGAACCAAAAGGTTGCAGCGATTAAATAAGAACCTGAAGCTAAAAGAGAAAGCGAAGAGATCAGCATCCCCCACACCGTCAAGCGGCCGATATCCGTCAGCGATCCACGGTACAAGTCGTCTAACCAAAGAATCGGAGGATGCTCAAGCGGCGGCATCCAGAACGACCATCTTCTTCGCCTCGTCATCATCTACCTCGCGTGTAAATCTAACGAGGAAGATTGGCATTCTTGAGCAGATCATCCAGTACAGCTAGTTTCGCTTCTGAACCATCTCCAGCCCTTGAATTCAATATCAAACGATGAGCTAAAACAGGTTTAGACATCCTAAGTACATCATCCGGTATCACGTAGTCTCTAGCATTCATCAAGGCATTTGCTTTAGACATTGCAACCCAATGCAACGCTCCGCGTGTTGAAATACCAAGCTTAACGAGGGAAGCTGCACGTGTTTGTTTCGCAATCTGAAGCATATAACTCAAGATGGATTCTTCGATTAATACCTCGTCTACCGCTGTCTGAACACATCTCAATTGGTCGATCGTAACAACAGACTTGAGTTTCAAAAAATCTTTTGAAGCACCACCATTTTTAAGCAAACTCATTTCGTCTGGTTCGTTCACGTAACCAAGATTTAACTGAATCATGAATCGGTCTAATTGGGCTTCAGGCAAATGATAAATTCCCTGAAAGTCAAATGGGTTCTGCGTAGCGATGCATAAAAATGGGTTCTCCAGTGGATAGGTTGTCCCATCCACTGAAACCTGTTGCTCGCCCATCGCTTCGAGCAATGCAGACTGCGTCCTCGCCGATGCACGATTAATTTCGTCGGCCACCAAAACATTAGTAAAAATCGGTCCTGGCTGGAACGTGAACACACCCGTGGCAGGATTAAATACGGTTCCACCAAGCACATCAGCCGGTAAGAGATCAGGAGTAAACTGCAATCTTCGGCATTCTCCATCAACCGATTTAGCCAACGACTTTGCAAGCATCGTTTTTCCGGTTCCCGGAATATCTTCTAGCAAGATATGGCCACCAGCAGCCAAGCAGCAAACAACGAGTTCGAGCGCATCCGATTTTCCCAAGATGACAGTCTCTAGATTCTGCATCAATCGGTGGAGTACTTCATGACCTTGGTCGACTGAAATTGCTTTTAATTGATCCATGGCTGTGATTTTGCAAAGGAATGACGGGACGTTATCAGCAGTTTAGCGCGAGGTAACCCCCACTGCGTTAACGAATCATTCACTCCTCGGATTCTTGACCAAAAAAATCGTGAATCACAAGAAATAAAATCAATTCCCGCGACTCACTGCCATCGGTGTTTGCTGAATATAGAAGAAGCGGGCCAACTGGCTGGGGAAAAAGAAGCCAAAGTGTCGAAGGTGTTTTCCCGAATGGCAGTTCCTTATTTCGTGATTCATTGATCGGATTGGCCGCCGTCTTTCGTTGATGGGAGAAATCTCTTTCTATGTAAAAAGCGAGCCAAAAGCACTCGTTAGCAGGTGGAATCGAAGGACAGTCACACAAGAAGGTTGCATGGAAAGAAAGCACTTCGCGAGGTTTGTTTGCGAGTGCCGATTTGACGCTGACTTGAAGCGTTCGCAAATCGCCCTATTGTAAAACCACTTCAGTTTTGGGGTTAGCAATCCGGAATGTTCTAAGCGTTGCTGATCACTTGTATCAATACACACTTTAAACCAAAAACAGCAAACATCTAAATGCTGGCCAGACTAAAGACTTATACCTTATTGGGAATCGATGCGATGTCAGTCGACTGCGAGGTGGACATTTCATCTGCAGCGATGCCAAAAACGATTTTGGTAGGACTGCCAGACACCGCGGTCAAAGAAAGTACACACCGAGTCGAACGAGCGATTGTCAACAGCGGGTTTTCCAAACCTCAGGAACGGGTGGTGATCAATTTGGCCCCCGGAGACCTTCCAAAACAAGCGTCCTCCTTTGATTTACCAGTGGCGTTGGGTGTGCTCGCGGCAAGTGGGCAAATTTCCATGAATGAAATTGATCGATACGTCGTAGCGGGCGAGTTAAGCTTGGAGGGATTTACAAGGCCGATCAAAGGTGTGCTATCAATGGCAATCGAAGCCAAACGCTCGAGCAGCAAATGCGGCTTCATTATCCCAAGATCAAATGCGTTTGAAGCATCTGTTGTCGAAGATTTGAATGTCATCCCAGTGGACAGTTTAGCGCAAGCTGCTGCATTTCTAACCGGTGAAATTGAGCTAGACGCCGCTCCAACCCGCATTGGTTCAATCTTCAAAGAATTCGGAACTTATGACGTTGATTACTCTGACGTTCGCGGCCAAGAATCAGCAAAGCGTGCAATGATCATTGCAGCGGCCGGATTCCACAACCTGCTAATGCTCGGACCTCCGGGGTCTGGGAAAACAATGCTTGCGAAACGAATGCCGACGATTTTACCCACATTGCATGCGAGTGAATCGATTGAAACGACGCGAATCTATAGCGTGTTAGGTCAATTGCCAGACAATCAACCGCTACTAGCAACACGGCCCTTTCGAAGCCCACACCACACCATTAGCAATGCCGGTTTAGTGGGCGGCGGAAACCCACCTTCACCAGGCGAAATTAGCAAAGCACATCACGGAGTTCTCTTTCTCGATGAAATTCCAGAATTCAATCGAAAAACCCTTGAAGTCATGCGGCAACCTTTAGAGGAACACACAGTAACCATCTCGCGGGCGCTGCGGTCGACTCAATTTCCTGCTGACTTCATGCTTATTGCAGCGGCAAATCCTTGTCCATGTGGGTACCGTAGTGACGAACGAAAAAATTGCCATTGCACACCGCATCAAATCCAAAACTACATCGGTCGCATTTCTGGTCCACTTCTCGATCGTATCGACGTTCAAATTGAGGTACCCGCGGTAACCTATGACGAACTTGAGGTGGTTCAGTCCGATGGGTTGAGTAGTGAGTCCATGCGTCACTCAGTAAGTAACGCTCGAAAAATCCAAATCGATCGATTCCAAAAAACAAACACACGCTACAATTCACAAATGAGCTCACGACAACTTCGTCACTTTTGCACGCTGAATAACGGCTGCCGTCAACTGCTACGGCACAGCGTCGAAACCTTAGGTTTGTCTGCCAGGGCGCATGATAAAATCATCAGGTTATCGCGAACGATAGCAGATCTAGAAAGCGAGCCAGAAATCCAAGAGCATCATTTGGCGGAAGCCATTGGCTACCGAGCTTTGGACCGCAATCACCAGTCGTAGATAAATCACTTTTCGTATTGTGCTAACTCTTGACTGCAAGAACCAAGTACTGAGCCCCAAGGGGAATTTTGCACAAGCCTTTTTCTGACCACCTCATCCAACTGAAAATGGCAGGGAAAATGAAACAGTAATCAGTCCCAAGAATCTCCAGACCGACTTGTTTTATCAATCGCCTAGCCTGCCGAGGCCAGACCATCACCGCATCGTGATCAAATGGGATACGACTCATTACATAACGAGCAGGTAAGCTATACGGGTTATTTTCCCAGAATGCAAAAACCCCGCCTGCTCGAAGACAACCAGCAACGAGACTCATCGCCTCTAAACGCTTCTCCAAGTCTATGTGGTGAAACACTCCATTGCAGTAAGCAAGATCGAATTGCTGTGATAAATCTCGGTCGCCTAAGCAATCAAAGCGGACATCGCAACTTGCTGATCTTTTCGTAGAAAGATGCTCTCGCCGCGCAACTTTGATAGATTCGCTCGAGGTATCCACTCCCTGAAAAACAGATGGTGCAAACACATCAAGAAAGTGTTTGGTTGTCGCACCGACACCACATCCAAAATCTAATATTGAGTCCACTTTCTGATCGCGCTGAGCTAAACGCGAACTGAGCCAGCGAACACGCGAGAGAGCAAAGAAGTCACTCGCCTCACCACTTACCGACAGACCCGCCTGCAAGGCTTCATCGTAATCGGTGGCATATCGATCAAAGGATGAATCATTCATCCGCCTCCCCCTCCAACGCAATATCTTGTTTGGGGACGAATGGATCTGAAAATTTCGGATCACTAATGAATTGATGGTCTGTCAATGTTCGTAGGAAAGCAGCCAAGGCGACCTTCTGCACCTCGGGCATTGCCATGCCATTTGCTGCGAAATCTTGTAGACGCGAATCTAAATTCGGGTGCGGCTTTACACTCCAATTGTAGTGTTCCAACACCTGATCAAGGGTTCGAAATCGACCGTCGTGCATATACGGTGCGGTCAGCTCAATATTCCTCAAACTCGATGCTTTGAACTTACCAATATCTTGAGTTCTATTGGTCACGGTCTCAACACCACGATCCGCCTCAAGTGTGTCCGAGTCCACGCCATTCACTGCTGGGTTCAATAGTTGAAAAAATGCATTCTGCTGAACACTTTTCTCACTTCCAGGTATCTGTGGAAGATGGCATTCGGCGCAACGGCCACGACCAAAAAACTCGTTCTTCCCCATATTCTCTTGTTCGGTGAAGTTTGGAAATGGAAGCGTTAAGTCATTGGTGATCGCCAATCCCTGATCATATCGCGAATTAAATGAGATCATCGACCGGAGAAACTGCGCGAGTGCCATTGCGATGCGATCTCGTGTAACCAATGGATCACCAAAAGCCGAAGAGAACAACTCAAAGTAAAGCGGATCATCTTGCAACATTTGTTCAACACCACCAAGTGAATGCCCCATTTCATTGGGATCAACAATTGGCATAAGCACCTGAGTCTCCAACGAATCAGCGCGTTCATCCCAAAAGAACCGGCCGCTTGGATTGAAACGTAGATTCACTAGCGCCATTGAATTGCGACTTCCTAATTGACCTTCATAGCCCGTGCTCTTTCTTCTGGGATCGGAGAATGCATAGCGTTGAAGATGACATGAACCACACGAGATTGATCCATTAATGGATAACCGCTTTTCGTAAAACAATACTCGCCCTAACGTGGCTCCATGATTCGTGATTTGGTTCGTACTGGGATCATTATCGAACGCAAATTGATGTTCACTGGCATGATCAGGAATCGGTTGCCCAGCATAGCTGAAAGGCTCAACTGGAAGATTTAAACGCTCGGACAACTGAACTCGACTCGACGTCGAAGAAATCCCTTCTTCCGCGTTAACTTCAGAGTTTGGGATTAGGCAAGCAAGTAGAATAGATAACAGAAGCGCTCGTGGACTACTAAGAGACTTCATAGGATGAACCTAAGGCATTCGATCAGCATTCGCTCCTGAGCACACCGTTTCAGAATAACATCGTGCATTGAAACTGCATGATCGAAAGCGAGCTACAACAAGATTTCAAACATCAGTTTAATCAAAAGCCCATCCTCATACTCAATCGCAGCAAATTCTCCATCGGTACGACTGATAACGGGCATCTCTCCCAGATGAGTGATACCAATCGTTGTGGAAAGCCGTATATCCCGCACATTACGGTACATTGTGAAAGCAGCGTCCACTGTCATGGGGTTTGTATAGCGATACGTCTCAACACGATTACCGCTCTGAGTTGCCACGCCACTGTAATCCGCTCTCAGTTGATAGAAGCCGAGCGCAAAATCCAAAAACGATGGACAATTATGGATAAAACCATCCCAACCAAAGACAGCTTTTCCACCAATAAACTCGGAATCTAAAGCCTCATGCAAAAACTGCTCTTGATCAAATGATGCGACATAATCTTGATCAAAAATCATGTAGCTAAATAATGCCCCGGCTGACAAGCCACCAAGACGAGTTCTCCAAGTGTCCCTCAAGCCAAGATCATAGCCGTAATGATCGAGTCCCGAAGTGAGACTTGCTGTGCCGTCACTCAATGGTGACAGAGGAACTCCTCCAACGTCATTTAGAGAAAGAGAATTAACGTTTTTTGATTGACTCGACTCAGAGTGACCATAAAAGACCCTAGCCTCAACATTGGTTCTTGTATGCAAAAAGCGACGATTGATCCTGAGATCACCTTGATAGCCCAAGAATTGTCCGTCATCGGTAATTGCTACCTGATTATCTAAATCTCGACCAAGTTCATAATCAGGAAGGAAAACGCCCCAAAGACCATTTCCAACCGTGATATCAAACGGCCGCTGGGAAATCGTTGTCTGCGTTTTGCCACTTTTTGGCAGGAAAGCGAAGCAGAGCAGTAATAAGAAAAAGCGGGCCTGACGCATCCGAGCATCACCTGAGATAACAAGAAAGAACTTCGTGTTCGTTCTTGATATCGATCGAAAAAGCTGAAAGATCCACATCCAAGTCGTTGATTGGCAGACAATGCATCATCGAAGCCAGACAATCACGCCAGAAAAAAAACTTGGATAAGAGAGTCGGAAAAGTAAAAATTTAACGCCTAGGAAAACTTTCAGGGCTCCATCATCGACTCAGAATAAAAGCTGCTGCGTAGCATCTAGCTTAGCTGGATTTTCTATTTTCTGAATGCAGGTCTTAGTATCAACCGCTACGCGATTAACCACAGTTGAAACCGGCCACCTCTTCAGCGAGTTTGCTTGCGTCGACTGTAGCAATCGCTGGACAGTCGATATTTCGTTGGCAGGCGCGCACAGCCATTTGTGATAACACGCCGGATCAATAATGACCGGCATACGATGGTGGAGATCCGAGACTTGCGAGTTAGCTGCAGTTGTCAAAACACAAAATTGAGCATCTTGATTTGGGTTCCCCTGTATACCGCTTGGCTGCGCCCATATTGCTGCCATTGCAAACACACTACTACTTGCAAGGGAGAAATAATAAGGCTGTTTCTTGCAGCCAACCCGACTCCACTCGTAGAAACCATCTGCGGGGACCAAACATCGTCGGTACCGAAAAGCTTCAGCAAATGACACTCGTTGCTCGATTGTTTCCGCTCTTGCATTGGTCAACAGTGAACGTCCACCAGCTCCGGTGTGGCAATCTAATCCCCATCGCATCTGTTCAAACTTGACATAACCGGTGTTGCGGTCTGCAAGGCAAACGGGCGCTTTTTGCGACGGAGCGATATTAAATCGCTCAATTTCCGGAGTGGCAAGCTGATCGTCATGCCAACAAGGAAAGTGCATTTGACCCCAGCTAGAAACACTGGAATAGAGGCAATACCGACCGCACATGAAACCAATGCTCCTTGGTCTTCAATCCACATGAATGCCAAAACGCCCCACTCCAACGCTGTTTCATATCGCTACAGCAAAATTGCACAGGCGACTCCAAAAAAATAAAAATACTCTAGAATCCCAAACCTCGCTTCAATTTGCTCCCGAGTTGCTAAGCAATAAAAAACACGAGACGCTACCGCCTCCAGCAGCGTCTCGTGTGATCTGAATATGGACGGTGGTCAATCTGGGGAAGACCAACCAACCGCTTATTCGTACAGACGCAGCAAACACAATGCCAAAGTTTGTGGTGCGACAAGAATCATTCGAAATCTGGCAAATTCGGAGCCGACCTGTTTTTGATGGTTGCGCGACCGTCTCTGATCCGTTCAACATTTTGCAGTGCAGATCTAACCGAATCCGCGCCATCAAGAAGCTCAAATGAAATACTAAATGCCTTGGACTCTCCGGCACCTAATACCGGAACACGCCCGAAGTGCCGTTCGATTCTACGGTTGAATGGATACCCGCTTCCCGGCTCAATGCCAGTCACGTAGCCATCTAATTCAGCTGCTGTGTTTTTCCAGATAGTTAAGTGCGGCAACGTCCCCGTGGACCAAATCATTTGTGCGCCGCGTGTGAGCTTTCGATTGTGCAAAACCGAGGCGGTCAAGCCGTTTTCATCTGACCAAGGCTCTACGAGATAAACTTGCTCGGTAAATCCTTGGGTTGGCTTGCTATAAGTATCGTATGTCGATATCGACTGTGCAGCATGATCATTCATTGGTGTAATCTGCTTTGCCGCAACGACCACTTTCGAACCTTGCTCTAAAAGTGGGCGGCCAAAGTTCGTATGGTAAATAATCTGATACTCTTGATCACCAGCTGAAAGATTTTTCACCGTTTCATCAAGTCTGAACAGTCGCTCTCCTGCCTTGATCGTCAAAGTGCTATCCAACCTCAACTGCGGACCGTAGAACATTCGTTCTTCTACCACAGCATCAATTTTTAATTCACTCGGATCCTCCGCATCGAAAACAAGATGCACTTCTGAGGCAGGTATATTGCCAATTCGACCATGCAAGGTCAAATCGAGTTCTTTGTCATCCCCAGTGTTAGAACGCATAACATCGCGTCCGGGATGCCCAGCGAACTCTAGACCACAGCGGACCAGCCACTCATTGAAGCCATAGAGCCAACCGAGTCCACCGCGGCCTTCCAGATCGATGTATTTGGGATTCACAACCTCTTTAACAGGAGAATCCCAACCAAAAACGTCTTCACCTGTCCTTGCATCCTGAACTTTCAGGATACTCATCCCACGATCAAAAACGATCGTCAAAATCAATTCGCCATTGTCCACGCGGAGCAACTGGACTCCCTCCTGCATGCCACCATGAAGCGTCTGCAATTGCAATTCCCAGCTTTCCGAGATTAAAGCCGGAATGTGGTCATTTAGTGTTAACGATTCGTGCCGAATCGACTCTTTAGCGCTGAGTAAAATCAATCGTTCTTCATCGGCCAAAGCATGCCCAACGGAAAAAGTTAGGTATGCGACGATCAAACACAATGCGTCTCGCAATCGTTTTACTTGCACCACAACATCACCCTAGAAAAGTTATTGATTGATCCATTCACCCCATGCTACCGGATACCTCCGTGAAGTTCATCGGGTCACAGCCTGTTTCTGACTGAGGTTAATCTGATGAATAGCTCCATGCGACTTCAACTCAATCAACGCTAGCGGATGAAAAATAGAATAAAGACGCACCATGGCATGTTCTTTCAAAACGCAATCAATCAAAATCAATCTGCATCTATCAGTATTAAGAAACGTCTGATCATTAAAAGCGTAAAATCGAATACGGTCTAGAAAGACAACAACGAAGTTCAGATACTAATTCAAAGCAGTGTCGCTCCATCTTATTGATAGAATCTCCATTGAACTACAAGCTCCTATTTCGATTGCTGGGAATCATTTGCATCTTGATCGGTGGATCGATGCTTTTCAGCTTGCCTTTTGCGCTACCGGCCATCTCAGGATCCCCCCATCAAGACTTTGCTTTGAACGAACGCAGAGGAGTGATCGCCCTTCTGCAAAGCATGATGATTTGCATTGTGATTGGTTTGGTGCTGCGATGGCTTGGCCGCGGTTCCCGCCCGGGCACCCTATACCAGAAAGAAGCGATGGCGGTTGTTGGACTGAGCTGGATTCTTGCGACCATTCTTGGTGCCCTACCCTTTAAATTGAGTCAAACGCAAGTCGCGCCAGACAAGCCGATCACATTTATCGAATCAATGTTCGAGTCACAATCTGGCTTTAGCACCACCGGAGCCACTGTGCTGACTGACTTGGAATCGGTGGAATCTGTCCCTAGGTGCATTCTCTTTTGGCGTTCTTGGACTCATTTCCTAGGTGGACTTGGCATCATTGTTCTCTTTGTCGCAATCTTGGGCCAAGGATCCTCTGGTAAAGCGATGATGCGTGCAGAAATGCCCGGACCAAGTAAAGAAGGCAGTCAGCCGCGCATGCAGCATACAGCTCTAGTCTTCACTTCAATCTACGTTTCGTTGAATATCCTTCTCGCAATCATTTATATGTGCGAAGGAATGAATCTTTTTGATGCTGCATGCCACGCATTCGGAACAATGGCAACGGGAGGCTTCAGTACTTACAACGCCAGCTTGGGACATTTTAAAAGTCCAATCATCGAATACACCACGATTGTCTTCATGATGCTTGCGGGAACCAATTTCACCCTCCTGTACCTCACATTGATTAGTGGACCACGAAAGCTATTCGGAGATACTGAGTTTCGCGTCTTCATCGGTATCATCGCGGCAGTCAGTTCGGGTGTAATCTTGTTTGGGATGCGAGCAAGTGATTTCGGGTTCAGCACCTTTGATGAAGCACTTCGCAATGGACTGTTTCAAGTGGTCTCTATCCTTACCACGACCGGTTATGGTACAGCCAACTACGATCAGTGGAATGCCTTTGGACGTGGTATCTTGCTTCTAATCATGTTCATTGGTGGTTGCGCAGGCAGCACGGGAGGAGGACTAAAGGTCATCAGACATGTTCTTTTTTACAAAATCTTGCGACTTGAAATTGAGAAATCGCATCGTCCGAGGGTAATTCGTGCTTTGCGGATCGGGGGACGCTCCATTGAGGAACCAAATCTACCTCATTCGATTGTTGTTTACTTCTCCATCATTCTTGCGCTGTTTGTTTTCTCTTGGTTGATACTGATCACGTTTGAACCCAACACAATGTGGGAATCAAGACAGTTTTCCAGCGCATCAAGAATCGATTCACAGGATGTCAGTCGAGCCGATTTACTTGAAGAAAAGTTACTTGATTCAGCAAGTGCTGTCGCTGCTACCTTGAACAACATTGGCCCAGGTCTCGGAGTCATTGGGCCAGTCAACAATTACGCTGAATTTAGCCAAGGCTCTAAGCTGCTATTCGTTTGGCTGATGATGCTAGGACGAGTAGAAGTGTTTAGCGTTCTTGTTCTAGTATTCCCGAGTTTTTGGCGTCGGGTTTGAGATTGTCCAATGAGGCATAGTCGCGTGATTTAACGCTGCTTAGCAGTCGCTCCTACATCGATTGATTAAGAAATAACGATTGCAGTTGAAAATTCTGCCTGAACTGCCGTATAGTGAACATTTATTCACCTTTGGTATTTGGTCAGATAAGCGTGCGATACACAGAACTTCGCTGCAAAAGTAATTTTTCCTTCTTGAGGGGCGCGTCTCACCCACACGAATTAATTGAGACAGCCTCGGAACTCGGATACGCCGGAATCGCTTTGACCGATATCGCCTCCGTTGCAGGAGTCGTCCGTGCGCATACCTCCGCGAAAGAACTGAATCTTCCTTTCATCGTCGGAACTGAAGTTCAACTAATGGACGGGCCAGATGTCACAATATGGCCAATGAACCGAACTGGTTATGGCCAAATGTGTCGACTCATCTCAGTTGGCCAAACTCGTTCGGATAAAGGGGAACATAAACTGACTTGGAAAGATTTATGTCAGCATCAAAAAGATCTAATAGTTGGCATCATCGCACCTTCATCAGCTTTATCGATAAACAAACGCCATTCAACTTTTTTCGAATCCACTCACATCCATGATCTTTTTGGTGATCGAGCATATCTGCTGAGCGATCTACATCGAAGTGTTGATGACTTAACAACTCTCGCTCAGCTAAGTAATTTATCAACGAAGATTAAATTGCCATTAGTTGCCACGGGCAACGTCCATTATCACTCCGCTGAACGGATGATTCTGCACGATTGCATCACGGCAATCCGCCATCGAACCAGCATTGAATCGATCTCTTCAAAACGTTTTCCCAACAGCCAGTATCATCTGCGATCGATAGCGGAGATCTGCGACCTATACAACGCCTATCCCAGCGCAATTGCCCGAACGGAAGAGATTAAGAGTCGATGCTGTTTTTCTCTCGATGAGCTTCGATATGAATACCCAGAGGAAATTGCGCCGACCGGCGTCACGCAATTAGAACATCTTCGAAGACTAACCTGGGAAGGCGCTCAGCATCGGTGGCCTAACGGTGTCCCACAATCCGTCATTGAATTAATCAAACACGAATTAGCAATCATTAAGGACCTTAGATATGAATCTTATTTCCTAACTGTATGGGATCTTGTTCGTTTCGCCCGTCAACAGAATATCCTTTGCCAAGGACGTGGATCCGCCGCAAACTCTGCTGTCTGTTACTGCCTAGGCATTACAAATGTGGACCCAAGTCAGTCAGATGTTCTTTTTGAACGATTCATTAGCCGAGAGCGAAACGAGGCTCCAGATATTGACGTTGATTTTGAACATCAACGTCGTGAAGAAGTCCTTCAATACCTTTATGCCAAATATGGTCGTGATCGGGCAGGATTGACTGCCACCATTGTTTCCTATCGCATGCGGAGTGCCGTTCGTGAAGTGGGAAAAGCAATCGGCTTATCTGGTGACACATTAGATTCCATCACAAAACTCAGCAGTCGCGATGATAGCTTCGAAGATCAATGCAGACGCGGCGGACTAGATCCCCAAACAGAAATCGGAAAGCGATTTAACTACCTCGTGAAGACGATTATCGGTTTTCCTCGGCACCTATCTCAACACGTAGGTGGAATGGTCATGACTCAAGGTAAGCTTTGTGAGCTTTGCCCGATTGAGAATGCATCAATGGATGGCAGAACAATTATCCAGTGGAATAAAGATGACCTTGACGAGCTTGGCATTCTTAAAGTTGACATACTTGCATTGGGAATGCTATCCGCGCTACACAAGTGTTTTGACCTTATCCAAGATCATCACCATCAGACGCTGACGCTTTCAAATATTCCCCAAGATGATCGGCAGACCTACGCAATGATTTGCAAGGCAGACACCGTCGGCGTCTTCCAAATTGAGAGTCGTGCTCAAATGAGCATGTTGCCGCGACTTCGCCCCAAATGTTTTTATGACCTTGTTGTTGAAGTAGCAATTGTTCGACCTGGTCCCATTCAGGGGAATATGGTTCACCCTTATTTGGCAGCGAGGAAAAACCCAAAGTCGGTGAAGTACCCGAATGATAAAATCCGACGAGTCCTTGAGAAAACACTAGGTGTTCCTATCTTTCAAGAACAGGCAATGCGTCTCGCTGTTGTGGCCGCAGGATTTACCCCTGGCGAGGCTGATCAACTTCGACGCGCGATGGCTGCATGGCGAAGGCCGGGAGTGATTGAAAAATTTCGAATTAAGCTTCTTGAAGGGATGAAAAAGACTGGCCTGACAGAAACATTTGCTGAACATGTATTCAATCAAATCCGCGGCTTCGGAGAGTACGGCTTCCCTGAATCGCATGCAGCTAGCTTTGCATTGCTCGTGTACGCTTCCTGTTACCTTAAATGCCACTATCCCGCTGCATTTTGCACAGCCTTGCTAAACAGCCAGCCAATGGGATTTTATTCACCCGCTCAGTTAGTATCTGATGCTCGACAACATGGCGTCCAATTTGCTCCAGCAGATGTGAACTTCAGCGATTGGGAATGCACTCTCGAAAAGGCAACGTGCTTGCCACTATCCCATACCGCTAGCCAAAAGAACGAGCTAGTAGTACGGTTCGGCTTCAATACAATCAGCGGGCTCCAGCAATCAACTGCAAAGCTGATTGTTGCAGAGAGAAAAGCTCGAGGACGATTCATTTCGATGAATGATTTCACTGAAAGAACCTGCCTCGGCAAGACCACCATATCGCTACTTGCGGACGCTGATCTTTTCAGTTCGCTCAAACAAGATCGCCGAAAAGCAATATGGGACTCCTTGGACTGCGAAACATCAAAACGACCCCAACCTTTACTCAATCAACTAGACATAGAAGATCCGATACCCAACGCCATCCTCCCGATGTCTAAAGAAGAAGAAGTGCGGGCAGACTATCAAATGCAAGGCCTTAGCCTAAGAGGACACCCTATTTTCTTTCTTCGCAACTGGATCGCGGATCAAAAGTGCAGAAAAATCATCGACCTGCCCCACATACGCAATGGACTCTACGTCAAACTAGCCGGTCTCGTATTACTTCGGCAGCGGCCGGGAACCGCAAAAGGGATTACCTTCGTCACGATCGAAGATGAAAGTGGACAGGCCAACCTAATTATCCACCCACGGGTATGGAAGCGATTCCTAAGAGTCGCGCAAATGAGCGACGCATGGATTGTTCGTGGCAAAGTAGAAAGAGCCGAATCCATCATGCATGTAATTGTAAATCACATTGAGGATATCAGTGGAGCTCTAAGTTCTTTTCGGCCACAGTCAAGAAACTTTCACTAATCGTATCGACATCAAAGAACATTCGGTGCAACAAACCGCTCTGCTCGATAAGACTGCACATTGGAAACGTGCCATTGCCCCTGACCTTGCGAATCAACCAAATAATCCAGTGTCATACTAATTTTCGTATTGATCGTTCCCGTCGGATCAGCAATGACCAATTCAGCATGCTGATTGCGGTATCGTGTGTAGAGACGAGTCGGCATGTCAAAGATCCATTCAGCACCGGGTCCGCGTTGCCGAATCATCTCATTCACGCCATTATTCTTGAATTGCTCAAAGTTCTCACGTGCTTGAGGTTGACCTTGATAATGCTCTTCGAGTGACATCGTTGGATCCATCCGGTTGACGTAGTCCTTGTTTAGCTCCATGGCAAACTCTGTCTCGTCCATCGCAATAACATCGAGATAGATCAAAGCGAAAGCTTCAGCCTGCCGCGACAAAACTAAAGTCTTGAACCATGGCGTAAAGAAACTGCATACTCCGAAACCAACCGCAAGACAAATCCCCACGCGTGCTGGTTTGAGGCCGACAGGAGCAGGTCCGCTGTATTTTCTGAGGGCATGGGTACCCACCAAGATTGCTGCCACGGAAAAAGCGATCAGGGGAAGGCCAAGCAAACCTAGGACGCTCAAACCGCCAAGAATCAAACTGAAGAAGCCGCTGATCCGCAAAGGCACAACATCGGACTCCGCTACTTCGAACCCTGCCTCTGCATTCATCTTTGGAATGGATGAATCCATGCTGTCATTACCCCATAAAAGCTAATCCAAATAATCTTTACCCTATCGATCTGACTCGCGAATTCGATAACTCGAGCATAATCAATAAGGGTCTTCAACTCATTCGCGCGGTCGCCGAAGGTCACCTCGGACCGTCGTTCTTAAATTTAGCACTTCCGTGGCTAAACCAATCTATTTTAGCGTGGGTTTCTGCCACTTTTATACCCGCCAAACACTCTTCAACCGTAATAGCCGTTACGCAGGTTAAGTTGGAGAGGTTTGACAGTGAATGATGTATTTTCAGAGAAAAATTTTCCGACGAAAACCGACCGTCACCTAGCTGGGTACGTTTTTGACGCCCGCGACTCGATCCAAATCTCGAACGATGCACTCTGCCGCCCTGCGTGATGCGCCAGGAGACGCATAACGGTTCGCCAACTCATCAAGCTTTTGACCAATCGTACTCATGTAATCTTGGTCTGTCAGCAATCTCTGGATCGAAGTGGTCAACATATCAACAGTAGGCTGGGGATCACCGACGGAGACCATCTCAGGGTAAATCTGTTCTCCCGCCATAAGATTAGGAAGTGTGAAACTGTCGAGTTTTACCAAGTGCTTTGCGAGACGATGAAAAACCCTCCCGATTCGATAAGTCACGACAGCGGGAGTTTTTCTTGCCATCAATTCTAGACTGACACTACCACTTACCATCATTGCGCATTCACTTGCGTTGATGATTTCACTTGTCTTACCCACCCAAAATTCGATCGGCAACTCCCTGTCTGCTTCGCGTAGGCATTGACGACAATATTCTGCTTGCGATTCTCGATAGGCCGCGACCAAAAACTTGACATTAGGATTAGCCGCGTGGATCTGTCGAATGGACTGAAGCATGATTGGCCATGTGCGATGCACTTCATGCTTCCTCGAACCGGGTAATACGGCTACTAAACGCGAGCCTCTTTCTTTAGCACGCTCGCATTGCATGAGGAAATCTTCATCCAAATCCGCTTGATAAACCGCATCAAAGAAAGGATGTCCGACGTATGTGGTTCGAATTCCATGAGAAGCATAGAACTCTTTCTCAATGGGAAGTACAGCTAATACGTGATCAACCCAGCGCCGCATCTTTCTGATACGCCATCCCCCCCAAGCCCACAACTGTGGCGGACAGTAATAGTAGACCGGTATTCGTTGCTCTTTTGCTGCCTTCGCTATGTGCCAGTTAAAACCAGGAAAGTCAACCAACACGACCGCGTCAATCTCCTCTTGTTTGAATATCTGCTTAGCTTGGTCTGCAAACTTAAAAAACTGCCTTAGTTTTGGTAGCACCTCGACAAAACCCATTACAGCATGTTGTGTGAGATCAACGTCAATCATGCAGCCACAGCTTGACATGTTGTCTCCACCAAAGCCGCGAAACTGGAAACCTGAGTCTAGATCCTGCAATTCGCAAATCAGCTTTGCAGCATGCTGGTCTCCACTTGGCTCACCAACTGAGAAGAAAATATTCCGAGACATTCAGAAGCTTTCGCAGGCAGTTAAATTTTTTTGCACTATGCACATGTTCATTATTAAAAAAACTGCACGACAATCGCGTCAATGCTGATCGACACAGCCATCAAATCACTCACCATTCGATTAGGGTCTGCGCATAAAAAAGGCCCGCCAAGGATTACCATTGGCGGGCCTCGTATTCGCTGCGACTGAGAAGTTACAGTGAAGATACAAACGCTGTTGATTTAGCGAACGTAAACTGCACTGGCTTGGATGACGCGACGATTAGTAGAAACACGTGCACTTGGATCAACCACTGGGGTTGGGATTGGAGCAGCCTTCATAGAAGTAACAGGTGCTGCTGGTTCGCATCCGCAAGCTGGCTCTTCACATCCACAAGCGGGCTCACCAGCCTCTTCGCCGGCATCGCAAGCATCACAGCTTTTGTCGCTGCAGGTCGAGAAAAGCTTAGCGAGAAGACCGCCGCACTTTGGACCTGAAGCTGCATCGCAAGCGTCTTCACATCCTTCAGCCGCAGGCTCACAACCGCAAGCAGGATCTTCGTCTGCTGAATCATCACAACTGCTGTCGCAACCGTTGAGCGTTGGGAACAACTTGGACAGTAGTCCGCCACAGCTCTTCGCTGCAGGCGAATCACATCCTGCTTCACAACCCTCAGCCGCTGGTTCACACCCGCAAACTGGTTCTTCGCAGCCGCAAGCTGGATCTTCGGTAGCGCCAGGAGCTTCACAGCCGCAAGCTGGATCTTCGGTAGCACCGGGAGCTTCACAGCCGCAAGCAGGCTCTTCGCAGCCACAGGCTGGATCAGCTTCACTGCCAGCGTCAGCAGCGTCACACGCTGCTGTGTCACAACTTGAACCGCACTTGATACCAAGCATTCGATCCAGTAGGTCAAAGCCGAATGATGGGCTGCTGATTCCAGCACCGATCACAAAGGCCATCGTTAAAATTGTCCGCTTCATTGGAGCCACGTCTCCCTTTCGCAATTTGGCGGGTCGGTTTGTGTTGCTGCTTGCCGGGAATTGATTAATGTCGAATTGACTGATGTTTGAGATGGTTCCGAGAGGTGCAGTCGGCGGACGAAGTCGCCGGCGAGCACACCTCTTCGCGATTCATTCAACTCTAACCCACTCGCTAAACAGCTTATGGATCGACTTCGTTCAGTTGATTGATACTCACACCCCGATCAAATCGGCCAGCGATCTTTCTCTGTACAAAGCCGCAACACTCGGCCGCTGGCATCCTCTGCCAGTCAGCACTAATAATGAGTTCAAAAATCGGACTACACTGGCCACGAGCCCTTGATCCAATTGATGTCTCTATCGATATCGACGCGTGGTAGCCTCAAAAACAGTGTTCCAACGGATTTTCACGCGGATGGTAAAGTTTGCCGGCAAGGCAATTTTTGACGTCGCCCAGAGGCAAAGCAATCTCCACTGGATCAAAAAATGGGGCTCGCTAGCCACCCTGTGGAGCTACTCACTGTCTTGTGCTTCGTTTTATTCGCGTGAGTTGCATTAATAACCTGCAACAATCTCTTCTGTGAAGAACGACCCCATACACGCTTTCACAATCAGAACTGATGACAAATGGCCAATTCCCCACCCCAAATCATCAACTTATGCGAAATTCCGGCGGTTGATTGTCCATGCGGGAAGGCTCGACGCGCCTTCATCGACCAATCGACCTTTCCAGGAACGATTCATCTCACTGACATTCATCAAGACGCCCAGGCTCATTTCCATGAGGAACACACCGAAATTTACGTTATTTTATCGTGCAAATCCGACGCAAAGATTGAGCTCGACGGTATCAATTATCCCGTCAGTCCCATGACCGCTATCCTGATACCGCCGAAGGTGAGACACAGAGCAATCGGGGAAATGCAAGTGCTGATCATCTGCAACCCAAAATTCGATCCTGCAGATGAGAAATTCTAGAGGATTTCGTAAGACGGCCGATTCGCGTAAACTCTGTGGGTAAGCTAGAAGCAGGTTGAGTCTAGCTCAGCGCGGTACTATCCCACCTCATTCAACTCGGATTATTCAATGCGTCTTTTCGCAAACACGCAAGCGATTTTTAGCACCCTCGCTTTCACCATCTGCATCAACTGCGTTAATGCAGCAGACTGGCCTTATTGGCGGGGCCCAAAATTCGATGGAACAGCTACAGCTTCACAATTGCCTGACGACTGGAATCCAGAAGGCGGCGAGGGAAGCAACTTAGTTTGGGTGCGTGAGGACATTGGTGGCCCTTGCACACCCATCGTCATGAATGGAAAGCTTTACACGATTCAAAGATCTGAGCCCGGTACGTCGAGAGAGGGCGAAAAAGTTGTTTGCTTAGACGCAGTCACTGGTGAGACCCTGTGGGAGAACCGTTACAACGTTTGGCTCTCTGATGTTCCAGCCGAGAGGGTTGGCTGGAGTAGTGTCGTCGGCGATCCAGAAACGGGACATGTTTATGCACTGGGTGCTTGCGATGTTTTTAACTGCATCGACGGTACTTCTGGTGAAACTCTGTGGAGTCGCCCACTTCATGAACAGTTTGGCATGCTCAGTACCTATGGTGGCCGAACCAATTTCCCCGTGATTCACGAAGATTTGGTCATCATCAGCGGAATCATCATTAATTGGGGTGATTCCGCAAAACCGAATCATCGACTCATTGGAATGGACAAACTCACCGGAGAAGTTCGTTGGTTTAGCGGCACTCGAGATCTCCCCTATGACACCACCTACTCCGCTCCTAGCTTGGTAACGATTGATGGTCAGCGACAGCTTGTGATGGGGGCAGGTGACGGCGCGATTTGGGGATTTCAACCGAGAACCGGAAAACCTCTCTGGCACTATGACCTTTCACTACGAGGTATCTTTGCGACACCGCTTGTGGTTGGTAACCGTGTTTACGCCAGCCATAGTGAAGAAAATGTTGCACCTTTCAATAACTTGATGGGAGCCGTTGTTGCGATCGAGGTTTCGGGTCAAGGAGAGCAGACCCAAGCAAAAGAATTGTGGAAGCAGATGGAAGTCGTCTGTGGTTACAGTGAACCGGTTCTGATTAATGATCGACTTTATGTCGTCGATGACCGCTGCAAGATGTGGATCTTTGACGCGACGACTGGTGAACCGATTGTTGAACGCAAGGCTTTTGTTGGAAGTCGCCAACGTTCGGCACTGCTGTACGCAGATGGCAAAATCTACGTCACAAGCGAGAATGGCCGATGGGCAGTTGTTGCTCCGACAGAAGACGGATTCGAAGTTCTCAGTAAAGGCCGTATTCGCGATGGAGACTTTGCTGGATCTCCAATCGTGGCAGACGGCAAACTCTACTTCCCAAGTACGACTGCTCTTTATTGTGTTGCGACTGAAAATTCGACGCAGACCCCACAAGTCCTTTCTGAACTGATGGGACAGGAGTCGCCCGTGGAAGGTAACCCTGAGATCGCACAGCTCCAAATATTCCCTGCCGAAGCAATTCTAAAGCCTGGCGAACAATTATCGTTGCAAGTGAACGCTTTCAACTCGCTAGGCCAAAAAGTAGCGATTAATGGAGAACTCAGTTTTGAAGTCACGGGAGCGGGATCCGTTGAAGGCAATGTCTTCTCCGCCCCGAGTGATGCAGCACATACCGGTTCGACGATCACCGCAAAAATTGGCTCCATCACTGGATCAACTCGCGTTCGAATCGTTCCGGAATTACCCTGGAAGTTCACATTTGATGAGCTCAAAGACCCACCTCTTTCTTGGGTAGGTGCTCGGTACCGACACGTCATTCGGCAGATTGATGGCTCGCCTGCATTAGTCAAAGTGAATACGATTCCAAAAGGTGCGAGGAGTCGAGCATGGATGGGTCCGAGTGACCTCAAGAACTACACCATCAGCGCTGATGTACGAGGCTCTCGCATGAGTGAGCAGCTTCCTGACATTGGGCTTACCAACCACGGCTATGTGCTTGATCTGATGGGTGAAAGTCAGCAAATACAAATGAGAACCTGGTCCGCACAGAACCGACTCTCTCTCGGCAACGAAGCTTCCACCGTCGATTTTGCGTGGAAAGAAGACACCTGGTACCGCATGAAGTTTCGTGTCGATATTCAAAGTGAACCTCCCGCAGCGGTGGCAATCCTGCGTGGCAAAATCTGGCCTCGTGACGAAGCAGAACCAGACCAATGGACTATTACCGCTACCGATGAATCCCCGAATCTTTCTGCAAGCCCCGGTTTGTATGGAAATGCTAAAGTCGCGGAACTCTACCTTGATAACATCGAAGTGACCGCCAACGGCGATGACCTCTAATCGCATGGTGCGTATTCGCTTTACCCCTTTCGCAGCTTTACCTCATGGGAAAGCTCACAAAAACTAACCAAAATCACCTCTCGTTCACCTACACCCGAAACATGTTGAAAAAAGAACTCTCTGCTTGGTCGCTACTCTTCGGCGCAACACTTGCTGGTTGCTTGGCTGTGGTCGCCGCGAGTGGTTGTAAACCACCAACACCAGAAAATGTCGATCTCTCAACGGGCGAGTACAAACCCGAAGTTTCAGAATCAAGCAATGTGACTGAGGCAGCCGAGACCGTTAGTGGCAACGTCACCGCGGAACCAAGTGATTCCGTCGAGACGCCTGTCGAGGATGGTCAGGTCGGTGAACAGTCCGAAGTAGCAAAAGAGTTCGCTGCCCCAGAGGATGTGCTTGCAGCCGGAGGAGATTGGCCACAGTGGGGCGGCACACGCGAGAAAAACAACGTCCCAGGCGTCAAGAATGCCCCCACCGAGTGGAATATTGGGAAATTTGACCGTCGAACAGGAGAGTGGGACAAATCGAAAGCCGTCAACATCAACTGGTTTGGAAACCTCGGTAGTCAAACGTACGGAAACCCAGTGGTCGCTGGTGGAACCGTCTATGTCGGCACCAATAATGGCGCGGGACATCTACAACGATATCCGTCAGAAGTTGATCTGGGATGCCTGCTAGCATTCGATGAGAAAACGGGCGAGTTCCTTTGGCAACATAGTAGTGAAAAACTGATCACCGGTCGTGTCCATGACTGGCCACTCCAAGGCGTTTGCTGCGCACCGTTGGTGGAAGGTGATCGGCTTTGGTTCGTTACCAATCGAGGAGAAGTCCGTTGCGTAGACACGGCAGGCTTTTATGACGGTGAAGATGATGGCCCAGTCACCGATGAGGTTGCTTTTGTTGCGGCTTTCATGAATGCGGGTCCAACCGCAGCAGCCCATGCTGCAACGCTCAGCGGTCTCTCCGAAGGCAAACTATCAGATGAAGCAAAGAGTCTTTTAGAATCCGCCGGGGAAGCCGTCGATGGCGATGTGACGGTCGAGACAATCACTGAGGGAAAGGCCTGGAAAGTCAGTGGTACCTTCAATGGGATTGAGAGAACCCTGACAGCACGGCAACTAGGTCCCAGAATTTCATTTTTCAAGAACCTAGGTGTTAATGACAAGAAAGATGCTGATGTCATTTGGGTCTATGACATGATGGGTCCACAAATGGGTATTAGCCAGCACAACATGTGCTCCTGCAGTGTCACAAGCTATGGTGATTTACTTTTTGTTAATACAAGCAATGGTCTAGACGAATCGCATTTAAACCTACCTGCTCCGACGGCACCGAGCTTCATCTGCATGAACAAAAACACTGGCGAGGTTCTTTGGACCGATAGCTCACCGGGTAAGAATATTCTGCATGGGCAATGGTCTAGTCCGTCTATCGGTGTTTTTGACGGCATTCCTCAGGCTCTGTTTGCCGGCGGAGATGGAATCCTTTACAGCTTTAGAGCGGACTCGGGTAAAGACGGAAAACCGGAATTACTTTGGCAGTTCGACTGTAATCCCAAAACCAGCAAATGGATTTTGGGAGGTGAAGGAACACGCAATAACTTGATCGCTACTCCAGTGGCCTACAACGGATTAGTTTATATCGCGGTGGGACAAGATCCGGAACATGGTGAGGGCGAGGGCCACCTGTGGTGTATTGACCCCAACAAACGCGGCGACATATCACCTACGCTTGCAATGAAAATTGACGAGAACGGGGAGCGAGTGGCCATCCCCCATCGACGCATTCAGGCGGTGGAACCCGAAAAAGGTGAAGTGGAAGTTGACAATCCAAATTCAGGAGTTGTTTGGCACTACAGCATGAATGATGGAAACGGCGATGGTGAAATTGACTTTGAAGAAGAAATGCACCGATCGATCGGAACTTGTGCCATCAAAGACGACGTGCTGTATGTCGCTGACTTCTCAGGCTTGGTTCACTGCCTAGATGCTCGTGGCTCCGACGACGGTAAAGCGATTGTCCATTTCACCTATGACATGCTTGCTCAAAGCTGGGGTAGTCCATTGATCGCGAATGGGCACGTCTACATCGGTGATGAAGATGGTGACGTCGCCATCTTCGAATTCGGCATTGAAAACAATGAGCCCATCGATGAAATCAACATGGGCAGCAGTGTTTACAGCACGCCGGTGGCTGCAAACGACACTCTTTATATCAGCACCAAGGATAAGTTGTTCTCTATCAGTGAGAAGAAAGAGTAAGCTTGAGCCATGAGTGGCTAAACACCACTCTCCTACCCACATGGGAAAAGAAAGCAATAAATAGAGATGTCGAAGATATTACTCGACTGCGGCAATTGCCAGCCCGACTTTCAAAGCATGAAACGTTTAGTGCAACAAGCGTTTCATGCTGAAGCCATTCAAACAAATGCACTTGATGACACCTTATCCGTTCTTCGTGAAAGACATGTCGATCTTGTAACGATTAATCGGAAGCTTGATTGCGATTACAGTGACGGAATCAAAGTAGCAGAAGCCATCAAGGCAGACCCAGACTTATGCCATATACCGGTGATGCTAATCACCAATTTTGAAGATCACCAAGACGCGGCGGTAAAAGCCGGTTGTGAGCGTGGCTTCGGGAAACTTGCCATGGCAGCGCCCTCCACCAGAGATTTACTGCGCCCTTTTTTAAGTGATCAGTGAACGAGCTCATGTAAGAGGATGTCGGTGCCCTTGTAACCGACTTATTGAATTGTCCATCTAACAAGACTTATTCTAAAGAAGTCAAAATCTTTGGCTTCTTTGCACTGGCTTAGCCAACTGATGAATACACCGCTTCGAAAAATGCTCGCCGCAAAAATACATCGGGCCACGGTTACCGCGGCAGATGTTGACTATGAAGGGAGTGTTACCATTCCACCTTATCTTCTTGAAGCATCGGGTATCTTTCCTTATGAGTCGGTCCACATTTGGAACACAACTCGTGGGACGCGATTGGAGACCTACGCGATAGCTGGACTGCCTGGTTCAAGCGACATTTGTGCAAATGGTGCTGCGGCACACCTCGTCCGCCCAGGTGACAAAGTGATCCTAGCTTCCTTTACGATGGTGCCCCAAGAATGTGCAGCCGATCATCAACCAAAACTGATCTTTGTTGATGATGAAAATCGAATTAAGTATCAAGGTCCAGAGGTCGCTGGCCCCTCTCGACGCCCCGCTTTAATGGATCATCATCCTCGTGCAGAACGCTAGCTTGTTGATCCTTGCTGTCTTGCTCGGCCTGCTGGCTGGTGGCCTTCTTGGTACACAACCAAGCGTCAACGGGTATTTGGGACGTCATGTTGCTCATCCGCTCCAAGCTGCCTTGATTTCCTTTGCCAGCGGCACCGCAGCGCTCCTGATTCTTTGCCTGACAACGAAAAATTTCCCCGTGGTATTCAATACTACCCCATCTTCCTTACCGTGGTGGAGTTGGACTGGAGGAATGATCGGGGTCATTCTCGTCACCACTTCGTTGATTCTGGTGCCCAAAATCGGCTCGCTACCTTGGTTTGCAGCAATCATGACTGGGCAAACCATAGCCGCCCTTGTATTGGACCATTTTGGACTACTTGGCAATCCTCGCTCGGAAACCTCACCCCTGCGTCTCTTGGGGACCTTTCTTTTAATCTTGGGGGTTCTGGCGATTGTTTACGCAAAAAAGCTGGAACGAACGGATCATCTACAGCCGTCTGCATCGCTCCCCTTGGCGGAACCAAGCGGCGTCACAGAGGATGGGAAATAGGTAGAGCTTACCGATTTTCACCATTTTCAGGGGTCTAGAAGTCGTCCTGTACGGGTTGTTCGCTCCCCAGATCAGAACCGGAGCCTAAAAAATATAGGGAAACTGGCGAAACCACAGGGAACACCCGAATACCCAACTTGAGACAAATATTCCCGAGCTCTATTGTATTGGGTCTTAATTAGGCTCGGTGACGGGCACATTTGGCTATCCGAACAACACCGACTCATGAAATACAGTCAACTCGATCGCATCACCTCCTTGGAGCCGGGAAAGCAGATCACTGCCGAACGGACCTTGCGAGCCGAGGAAGAATACCTAAAAGATCACTTTCCCCTGTTCCCTGTAATGCCGGGGGTCATGATGTTGGAGGCGTTACAGCAGGCTGCGGCTTGGCTTTTGCACGTCAGCGATGACTTTGAGTATCCGATCGTTCTTTTGCGTGAAGCTAAGGGAGTGAAGTTCGGCGACTTCCTCGCTCCAGGAGAAACACTCGAGATCTCCGCGAATATTGTGAAAGATGATGGCCGTCAGGCAACTGTTAAAGCCACTGCTTCGAAAATGGGGCGAGTCACTGTGAACGCTCGGATAATCATGGAGCGGCACCGCAGTAATGACCCAGAATGGCTTGGAACAGATGAAAGAGTAACCTCGCTCACCAAACAGCTGTTTTTCGATCGATTTGGGGAAATTGAAAAGATTCCTGCGACTTTGCCCTGAAAGACGCTACCGCTACCGTACACATTTTAAATCCGTCCACTCCGAGACAACTCAATTTAAGGACACATGACTATGTCGCTCTCACAAGATGAGATTTTTGAAAAGGTACAAGAAGCACTCGTTGACGCTCTCGGCGTTGATGATGATGAAGTCACCGAGGAGGCAACCTTGGTAGGTGATCTTGGCGCTGAATCGATTGACTTTCTTGACATTGTGTTCAAGCTCGAAAAGGCGTTCAGCATTCAGATTCCTCGAGATGAGCTTTCACCGGAAGATATCCTTACCGACAGCAATTTTGTTCAGGACGGCACGGTCACCACCGAAGGTGTCGCTGAACTTAAAGCACGCATGCCATGGGCAAACCTAGATGCGTTTGCTGAAAACCCACGTGTGCAAGATTTCGGTAACTTGCTCACCGTTGGTGATCTCGTGCGTTACGTCATGAGCAAAACTGAATAGGTCTTTCGATCTGATTGCGGAGGACCGCTAAGCAACCCTTCCCTCGTTTCTGTCCGTTGTAAAAGCTCAAATTTCATGCGTTGGTTTTGGATCGATCGGTTCACTGAGTTTGTCAGTGGTCAATGCGCGAAAGGCATCAAAAATGTCACCATGGACGAGGAGGTTGTTAACGGATATTTGCCCGACTATCCAATCTTACCGTCGACACTGATTATCGAGGGCATGGCTCAATTGGGCGGAATTCTAGTTGCGGAACACCATCAATTCAACAAGCAAGTTGTCCTTGCGAAGGTGGCGAAAGCTAGTTTTTTGAGACCAGCTCGGAATGGTGATCAATTACGGTACACCGTAATGCTCGACAGTATCCAAGATCTCGGCGCGACCGTGAATGCGGTTAGCTACTGCGATGGCGAACTTCAAGCTGAAGTAGACCTGATGTTTGCGTTTTTGGAAGAAGGCCGGTTCACGGATGGCCCGCTCTTCGGCCCTGGTGATCTAAGGACGATGCTTCGCATGATGAACTTTTTCTCAGTCGCTGTAGACTCCGACGGCAACGCCGTGGGAGACTATCCTGCACTGCGCGACGAAACTTAATGACTCCGACTCATCTCTCGGACGCAGAGAGATGTAAACATCACTTCCATCTACTTTCAAGAGAATCCCAATGCGCCGCCGTGTTGTTGTCACTGGTATTGGCATGGTCAATCCGATGGGTCACGACCCTGAAACGGTTTGGTCTGGACTCAAAGAAAGCAAAAGCGGAGTTGGCAGGACCACACTCTTTGATGCAACTGGATTTCCCACGCAGATCAGTGCTGAAGTCAAAGATTGGGATATTTCACTCTGTGGTGAAGCGTCAGAAGATTGGGAAAACCGCGGTCGCCACACAAGATTTGCTGCGGGCGCAGCAAAACAGGCGATGGCCGACAGCAACATCTCCGAGAGCATCTTAGATCCCACTAGATTCGGAGTTTATCTTGGTAGCGGAGAAGGCAATCAAGACTTCACCACCTTCAGCAAGATGATGGCCGCGGCGGTTGCCAACGGGGAATATGACGGGTCCAAGTTCATTCAAGCTGGCCTTGAACTACTCAACCCAGCCGCCGAGTTGGAACAAGAACCGAATATGCCAGCTGCCCACATTGCCACCTTGCTCAATGCGCAGGGTCCTAATTTCAACTGCCTAACCGCCTGTGCAGCAAGCAGCCAAGCAGTAGGTGAAGCGACAGAATTAATCCGTCGAGGTGACGCTGATGTGATGCTCGCGGGCGGCGCTCACAGCATGATCCACCCCTTCGGCGTAACAGGATTCAACCTGCTTACAGCCTTAAGCGAGAGTAATGACGAACCAACTAAAGCAAGTCGACCATTCGATCGGCTTCGCAATGGCTTCGTCCTCGGCGAAGGGTCAGCAATGGTGATTCTTGAAGAACTCGAATCAGCCAAAGCGAGAGGTGCCAAGATTTATGGCGAAGTAGCCGGCTACGGAACTACTGCAGATGCCTATCGCATCACAGACATTCCACCCGATGGGCATGGTGGCATTGCAGCAATGAGAATGGCTATCGCAGATGCGAGTCTGACCCCCGACGATATCGACTACGTAAACGCACACGGTACAAGCACGACCGTTAACGATAAAGTAGAGTCAAAAGCTTGTCGAGAAGTCTTCGGTGCTCGTGCCGATGACGTGCCCGTTAGCAGCACCAAAAGTATGATGGGCCATCTCATCGCGGCCGCTGGTGTAACGGAAATGATCGTTTGTTTGATGGCAATGCGAGATTCAGTCATCCCTCCTACGATTAACTACGAAAACCCCGACCCCGCATGCGACCTTGACTATGTCCCGAATCATGCTCGAGATGCTGAAGTCCGATATGCTCTCAATAATAGCTTCGGGTTCGGGGGACAGAATATCAGCCTTTGCTTAAAACGATTCGAAGACTGAAATCGTTTGTCATTGAACCTCCACTAAACACCGAAGCGATGGACAGGACATTTACGGATGCCGAACTCGTCGCTTTCCTTGATGAGTCGCTTAGTGCTGAGCGATCGACTCAGCTAGAAAACTGCTTGAAGTCAGACTCGCGTCTCCAGAAGCGATTATTGGCAAAGAGAGGTCAACAAGCAGCGGGCCTGCATACAATTGGTGGCATTTGGCAACGGACAAAAGCATCTTGCCTTTCTCGTGACAAGCTGAGCGCTTTCTTGAAAGAAACTCTCGCGCCGGCCGAAGCAGACTACATCCGATTCCATCTGCTTCAGATTGGCTGCCGTTACTGCCAAGCCAACTGCGCTGACCTTCTCGGAGAAACGTCTTCAATAAACTCAATGACGTCACGCCGCGAACGATTCTTCCAAACAAGTGCTGGCTACTTGCCACCATACTTGAAAGGCGAGGCATAAGAACTCAAACAGCTGAGTCGAGCATTTTCTCGAGTCGATCAAGTGTATTGACAACTTGATTCCATGCACTAACAACATCTTTTGTCGATAACTCTACAACTTTTTCTGAATCAAACCCTGACTCACTGACCACCAATTTCCCAGACAACACAGCATATTGGTGAGCCTCAGTCGGTACTTTTGACTTAGAATCAGCGACTTGTGAAGAATCGATTTCATTCGGCGGCAGAACCTGTTCCACAGCAAGTTGAACCGCTGATATGGCAGCATTTCTATCTGTATCAGCTTCAATCACTCGGCGAAATGATCCTGACTGCACGTAGTATTTTGTCATCGGAGCTTTTTCCTGCATATCTTTGCTTGCAATGATGTATCGCGGAATCGGGAAAGGTTGTCCCGCAAACCTGAATACTGACTTGTTTGAATATCTATTTCATCGCTCGCATGTTGACACGTTCGGTCACGGCAGGAGGTGAATATGAGCATTGTCCGCCTAGCCTCGTCGCAATCGAGAGCAGTCCATTAACACTCATAAGCGAATTCAGGCAAACCAAGATCATTAGAGCTTTTCGCAGGGTCATCCGATCCTTTACATTGCTCTGGTAGCTTTTTGACTAACCTTTTACTGGTCAAGTCTTAGATAATCGATCACAAAAGAAATAGACCCTGAATCATGCCTGATTTTGCTCGTGGACCGTTTCCTTCAACCCGTATGCGACGTCACCGCGCGCATGCATGGTCACGGCGAATGGTTGAAGAAACATCCCTCACCGTTAGCGACTTGATTTGGCCTCTCTTCATTTTGGACCAGCCAGATTCAGAAGCCGTACCAAGTCTTCCCGGTGTTAACCGATTGGGCAGTAAAGAGATCTTGCAGACGGTCGAGCATGCCTGTGACCTGCAGATACCGGCAATCGCGATTTTCCCCGCGACCGACCCGAGCTTGAAGACGGAAGATGCTCAGGAAGCAACCAACCCAGATAACCTTGTTTGCCGCACGGTACGAAATATCAAGCAGCGTTTTGGCGATCAGATTGGAGTGATTTGCGATGTTGCCCTAGATCCATACAGCAGTCATGGCCAAGATGGATTGGTTCGCGATGGAATCATTTTAAATGACGAAACCATTTCAGTATTGTGCCAACAAGCGATCATTCAGGCGGACTCGGGCTGTGATATCATCGCCCCAAGTGACATGATGGACGGGCGAATCGGAGAGATCAGGGAAGCACTTGATGAGCAGGGACACGAAAACGTTCAGATCATGTCATATGCAGCTAAATATGCGAGCAGCTTCTATGGCCCGTTTCGCGATGCTGTTGGCTCAGCCGGGAGCCTCGGAACTGGCGACAAAAAGACCTACCAGCAATGCCCCAGCCAGACCGACGAAGCACTCCATGAAGTAGCGCTCGATCTTCTTGAGGGAGCCGATAGCGTGATGATCAAACCGGGCATGCCTTACCTCGACATACTGCACAGGGTTAAAGAGACCTTTAGGGTTCCAACTTTTGTTTATCAGGTCAGCGGTGAATATGCGATGTTGTCCGCTGCAACCGAAAAAGGTTGGCTCGATCGACGAACTAGCGTCATGGAAAGTCTGCTAGCGTTCAAACGAGCCGGCGCTGACGGGATCCTTACCTACTTTGCAGCCGAAGCAGCAGCATGGATGAAGGATTAGGACTGCGGACCGATGAGCCAAGAATCTACTGCTTTCTCTGACCTTAACTTTGATGAACTTGTCGAGCTCGCAAACTCAGGTTTCCCGTGGCATTGGGAACCTACAACGGTCGCGAATCGAGAAGAAAAAATAGCAGTCGCCTCCGACCCCGATGGGATGCTGCTCGACGCATGCCGTCGTCAAGATGCGGGTGAACAAGGTGTCATTGATCCTTTCTGGGCAACCACTTGGAGAGCTGCAGCAGGTCTCGACCGCTACCTAGATAACGTCGAGATCTCGGGTAAGCGAGTTCTAGAAGTTGGATGCGGCACTGGACACGTTGGCTTTTCTGCTGCACTAAGAGGTGCAAGGGTCACACTCACCGATGGTGTAACAGACCCATTACTTCTAGTTCATTTAAGTACTTGGCCGGTCCGTGATCAATGTGAAGTTAAACAACTTAGATTCGGCGTTGACCAACTCAGGGGCGAAAAGTTTCCAATCATTTTGGGCAGTGACGTTACCTACCTCCGACAACTTTGGCCTGAACTGATTCAATGCCTAGACGATCATCTAGCTCCCGGCGGAACCGTCTATTTGAGCGATCCGTTTCGCATTATCGCAAATGAATTTTCCGACTGGATAAAACGGAAGCCGTGGCAGTACACCGAGTCGTCAATTGAGTTACCCGACGATAATAAACATCCAATCCGAATCATGCAGCTATCACGATCAACCGCTTCCTGACACAACTAGGACTCAATTCTGTGAGGTAAATTCTTTAGGCACCTGGTAACCTTCTCTTTCGGCCGCTTGCCTCGTGGTAATTCGGATCTCTTTCTTACCCTGCTCCTCGTTGGTTACCACCCATATCAAGCTTTGTTTTAAGTCACTTGGGCCGGTCGCTGATTTGTCTGGGTTGGCTTGCAAGACTAGGTCGGTCAAGACCTGTCTAAGAGGTTTCTGATCTTTGGAAAAATCCCTTACCTGTTGATTCTGAGTGATTCCCATAAGCTCAAGGTCCCCACCAACAATGACTGCCTTTGGCATCTCACTACCCGCTGGCAAACCCTCTTGAAAGGCGTTAACAATCGCCTCCAATGCAAACTCCAACGACTCTTGGTCGAATGAAACGGTCATTTCACGATCCAGCATTTCATCTACACTCAACAGCTTGACAGCTTCTGTGCTGAGAGGCGGTGCGCCACTTGTCGAAGTATTCATGGCGAGCAATCCGGCAAAAGCCAACTGCGGGAAAGCAGATTGAGGCAGATAGGTATTGGCAACAACAGAATTTTCTGACAACCCAAATCGGATTTTTTCGCTTAAGTATTGCATCATCTGCGGCATGCGAATCGCTAGCAGTTTCCAAGAAGGATCTTGGACTGAATCCAAAATGAAATCATTCGCCCAAGCAGGTAACGCACCGAATGCCTCAGCGACCTTCCGCAGCAGCGCCGCCTCACTGATACCGCCACTAGGGGCAAATCTTGTTTCAATGAACACCGACTGATCTGTATTCAATTGCATCGCAACCAAAGCCGCATTGATATCAGGCTGCATGAATTGTTTCAAAGGATCGATGAACTCAGGAGCTGACATACTCAGCAGTTCACGCCCATCCGCAAAAAGAAAATTTGGAGTGAACAGTACAACCAAATCAGTGTCGATACTGGTTGCAGACCATAAGGATTGCGAGGTTCTCGGCAATGGAATAGCTGAGCCTTCCAAGTCAGCAACCTCACTAATTCGCTCAATAGAACCAATTGCGAAAGCGATTACTGCCTCACTGCCCTCCTCTACTGTCCAATAATAGGCGTCTGCACCTTCTTCTTCGCCAACATAGATAACTTTGTTTTCTCGCGTCCGAGCCTGATCAACTGTCAACAAGTCCATTAAATCAGTCGCATTGGTTGGTTCTAAAAGCTCAACGGCCAACGCGACTTCCGGCCAACCTGCATCACCGGGAAACATTGTGATCGTTAGTCGATTGATTTTCTCCAACGGAAAATGTACTCGGTCACTGGCAAGGGTCAGCATGTCCTCAAGCCCAGTTTTTACTCCCGTGAGCAAACTTTGGGCCATCTCATGCTTCATAAAATCGCTGATCCTACATGAGATAATGACAGCAGGTCCCGGGGGAAGTAGTTCTAACGGAAGCGTCTGGCTATCTGTTCCATAGGGAGGCACAAACAGAAGTTGTTCGTCATCAACAACGTTATAACCAGCCACTGATGCAACTGCTGTCTGCGTATTGCGTTCTTCGTCCCGATCTTTGCTGGTAACAGGAGGAATGACGAGGGGGGGTGGACGTCTCACCCTTGGTTCTTCTTTTGATTCTTCCTCATCCGACCCACCAGCGATTAGACCGATAAGAAGAACAATAACTGCGACAGACATTCCACCTAACACCAAAGGCGCTTTTGACTTCTTTTTCTTTCGCCGGTGACTTACTCTTTTGGGAGATTTCTCAATCAAAGTGGACCCCTTCCCAGACTCAATCGATCCAGTGCCGAGAGAGTCTCCGCCGACGTGTGTGTTTTTCTCTAACGCAACCTGATCAGAAATCAATTCGCTTCTGGCTTTTCTCTTACTCTGTTGCAACGTATCCGATTGAGCATCAGTTCGATTGAAAGATTCCATTTCTTGACTGTGTGCTGACCGTTTATTTACCGCCTCGTCCTCGGACTCTAAAAGACTTGCGATCTTCTCGGACTGCGGCACATCGAATCCCGATCTCTTTTGTTCAAGCTTACTCTCGTCTGTTGAAGACCCTAAATCTTCACCAGATGTGGATGTCGACTGCTTGCGTTTTTCATTGGATATTGAATCTGTGTTGACTAGCTCTGCTCCCTCAACATCCGAGTGATTTAAAGGATGGCCATGTGAAGCATGTGCTTGATCTTTCACCAGAGGAGGAGAATCATCAATTCCCTGATTCAATACTGGCTTTTCAAATCCTACGCTTTTGGTTTCCTTGTTTGATGGTGCTTTCCGCTCTGGCTCGACAGCGTTAATTGAATTCTTCTTATTAGCGATGGCAGGTTCAGCACTCCCGTCCTCTTTTTGCGGTACCCGTAAAACAGCATCTAGGCTAGCTTTTCGACCCACCTCCCACGCTGTTTTAAAATCACCAGCATTTGCAAATCTTGAATCTGGATGTTGTGCGATGGCGTAGGCAAGCAATCGGAAAAGTAATAAACCATTGCTCTGTTCTTTGATCGCAATAGCCACCTCGTTTGGCGCCGATCCCTGCCAACTCGATTCGTCGCGATCCTGTTCGGGATACGGATCACGCCCGGTCGCAATTCTGAACAGAAGACACCCAACGGAAAAAACATCTGAGCGATCTGATTCGTGACGCAAATCCGGACCTACCTCAGGCGCAACGTACGACATGGCATCAGAAATTGGAGTCTCCCGAACTTCCTCTTTTGCACTAACTGGGTTGATCAGAAGTAACGCAGCACCCTCTTCTGTCATCCAAACATGGTCTGCATCAAAAGCATAAACTCTCAGCTTGAGTGACTGCAGCACCTCCAAAGCATCGAGTAGAGACGAACCAATCCTAAACACTTGATCCGTGTCAAATATCTCTCCCTGACGAAGGTGTTCACTCAAAAGTTTTCCACTCGGAAGCCTCCAAAAAAGCTCGCAGCTATCACCCTGAATATTAATTTCAAAGTCTTGGAGTGAATCAACCTGAGCAAAGCGATTCGTAATTTCTGAATCCAACAAGCCCGGACTTATTTGGTCAATCGGCATCTGAAGCCACAGGCCTTTTCGCTTCGCTTTTGTATCAAAAGCCAGTATCCACTGAGACAAGGCACCTTCCGCTTCGTCAGACAACAGTAGGTACGAACCGCGCCTCAAACGCTCGCCCCTAGATGCAAGAACATGCTTGGCCTGATAGCGGGTGATATGACCCTTCTTGATCAGATACTTCGCCACACTGACTGCATCAAAAGGACTACCTTTCGATTGTTTATTTGCAATCGAAGAAGAAACCGCGTCAATCGTCTTTTTATCGACAAGTTCCAACTTCTCGATCGTGTTCCAGAATTCATCCAAGGTGATTGTCATGCAAATCAACTTATTTAACGACGAGAGAAATATCGAAATCCTTTACTCTTAGTCTACCTCAATGTCCGTATCCCGCCGACCGTTCCCAATCGGATCCGCAAAAAAGATGGGAGTATGATATGCCCTAAAAGATCGCTAGCGGTTCGATAATTCCAATTGAGAAAGCATCAGAAGTTCTTGATAGCGTGGCTAAATAACGTGAGCTAAACTCAGCAAAGCTTTGGCGTTTTCCTCCTCAAGCAACACGTATCGCCCATACACTCGGTTTCCCTTGAATATCGTTTATCTCACGTCCGAAGCGATCCCGTTTGCACGTACCGGTGGACTCGGCGACGTCTGCGGAAGCCTACCTAATCGGATCAATAGACTGGGGCATAGTGTCTCGGTCATCATGCCGGCCTTTCGATGTATTCACTCTGCTGGGCTCAGCATTGTTCCGACAGATATCAGCTTCACCGTTGACATTAGACCCACCAAGGTAATCAGTTGCCGCCTTTTGAAAGCCAAACTGCCGGGTGGTGATGCCACCGTTTGGTTCATTGACCAACCGAAATATTTTGACAGGGAAGGTCTCTACGGAGATGAAGCTGGTGATTACCCAGATAATGCCGAACGCTTCGCTTTTTTTTGTAGGGCCGCTATCAAGGCGATGACGAGATTGCAAATTAACCCAGATGTCATTCACTGCAATGATTGGCAGACAGGTCTCGTACCAGCAATCTTGAAGCAAGACGCGATCATTGGGTCTCATTTCAACAATACAACAACACTGATGACGATCCATAACCTTGCCTACCAAGGGAGCTTCTCAGCTGATGCATTTGAGTTTGTTGGCCTTGGATGGGAACATTTCTCAATGGATTCTTTTGAGTTTTATGAGCGATTGAATTTCCTGAAGGCTGGAATCGTTTCCGCAGATACCATTACCACTGTTAGCCCACAATACGCCACGGAGATCACCACTCAATCACATGGATGCGGACTAGATGGCGTGCTTCGCGAAAAATCTGATCATCTGCACGGCATCATCAATGGAATTGATGATGACATATGGAATCCGGCTACAGATCCGCTCATTCCGCACAACTATGATTTATCAAACTGGCGAGTAGGGAAACTCGCTAATAAGCAATCTCTCCACCTTCGATTTGGATTGGACGCCAACGATGAATTACCGCTCATTGGACTTGTGGGCCGCCTCGCTGAACAGAAAGGGTGGGATCTAATTCTACCAGTCATACAGAAGCACCTTGAAGAAAACCGACCTACGCAATGGATCGTGCTTGGAAGCGGGAACCAGCAACTCGAAACCGAATTAAAATCTCTCTCCAAACAATACCCCTCGAAATTGGCAGTTTATCTCGGATTCAGCGATGAACACGCACACCTAATCGAAGCTGCCTCAGATATCTTTCTAATGCCTAGCCACTACGAACCATGTGGCCTAAGCCAACTCTACAGCTTGCGATATGGAAGCGTCCCGATTGTAAATCCAACCGGTGGACTTGCTGACACCGTGGTGGATACTCACGAACAATCCTTGGAACAAGGAACCGCGACTGGCTTTTACCTCAGTCAACCTGACTCACAATCGCTCGATCGAGCTATAGGGCGCGCCTTGGCCATCCGGTATCACCAGCCAGAGAATTGGTCCCGCATCGTTACCAACGGGATGCTCCAAAACTGGTCTTGGAGCCAGAGCGCTGACAACTATTTAGCGTGTTACGAGAGCAGCTTATCAAGCAACATTCCGCGTCTTTAAAAGCGGAAAAAATGTATATGCAACCTTACGAAGCGCGGCGAAAAATCATTTCGATAATCTAGCTGTTCTTGCGAGCAGTATTGGATTCTACGCTTGCTGGTTTTTTTGATTCGGGATATCTATTTTTAAATCAATTTCACAGGGAACGCCGGTTGATCGTTACACGGCGTGATTTTATCGGATGAGCTCGAATCATTCTTCTCCGTCACATCGCAGGTTCGACCCTTTCTTCGGTGATTGGGTGATCTTTGCTCCCATTAGAGAAGAGCGACCTGATGATTACGAAAAGAACAAACATTTAGAATGCAACTCTGAGGCGTGCCCGTTTTGTGTGGGCCACGAATCCCAGACACCACCGAGTTTGTGGGTTGGCAAAGCCAGCAATGGAACACTCTCCACTATTCAACGAGAGCACTCAGGGCAGGTGCTTTGCAACGAAGATTGGAAAGTGAGAGTTTTCCGCAATCGATTTCCAGCGATTCCGACTACCCAACAGAGCATTCATGATAAAAGCCAAATATCGGCGGTCTCCCCAACCGAAATAGTTGGTGGCCATGAGGTAATCGTTGACACCCCGATACATACCGATCGAGTTAGCGAGACTTCGATCAATGAATCAAGATTACTACTTCGGGCGATTCGTGACCGCATAGCTTGGTGGAACCAAGGTAAAAATATCAGACACGTCACCGTCTTTAAAAACTGTGGTGCATCGGCGGGAGCATCTTTGCATCATTCTCATTGCCAACTTATCGCCAGTGATCATTACCCAAAACAAGTCCAAGGACTTCTTAACCGATCTCGATTATTTACGAAGAAATACGGGCAATGTCTTCTGTGCAACGAAACTTACGCTGAGTTAGAAGATAACTCGCGAACAATCTTTCGAGGAAAATCGATTGCAGCTTACTGTCCGTATGCAAGCCGCTTCCCAATGCAAGTAAGAATTGCGCCGCTCGATCATCAAGCACAGATAGAAGAATCGTCGAGTGACACACTTGATGAAACTGCAATGGTGGTTCGTAGATCAGTGCTGGCCCTTCAGCAACTCTTCCCTAACATCGCTTACAACTTAGTTTTTTCAAACCTGCCACCCAGAAAAAAAAAGTACGCCCTCTCTTTTCACTGGTCAGTTGACCTATGCCCGAGATCCTCAAGCATTGCAGGTTTTGAAATCGCTACTGGCAATATGATCAATTGCGTGCTCCCCGAGAAAGCGGCGGAAATGTATCTCAGGCAGCTAAATCTTAACCTGATAGATTAGGGACTAATCAGCCTTGCAAGCGTTTCGGTATTGGGAATTCAAGAACGAACTTTGTACCCCTACCAACCTCGCTCTGAACGCTAATTCTCCCCCCGTGAGACTCAATGATTCTTCGCGCCGTCGGTAAGCCCAAACCGGTGCCACCATCCTTGGTGCTGTAGAAAGGTTCGAACATATGCAAAACGGTGACATCATCAACACCGCGGCCGGTATCAATGAGATCCAACGCAACACTAGTCCGTGTGCTGTAAGTCCTAACCACTAGTTGGCCTCCGGTAGACATTGCTTCGATTGCATTTTTAACCAAGTTCATCAAAGCAGCCTGCAAGGAGTCACTATGTAATAGAATCGAAGGTAAATCCGCGTCTAGGTACTTCTCAATATCAACTCCCTCCTGCTCTGCTTGAGCTTGATAGGCTCGCAAAACCATATCAATCTGGTCGTTGAGACTACCCGAGACCAGATCGATATCACGCAGTCTGGTGTACCGCAAAAAGTCTCTTAGCAGCGACTCCATCCGTTCGCACTGACCACGAACAATATCAATTCGGTTCACAAGGCGTCGGCTCAAACGAGAATCGATCTCTGCTAAGTCTTCACTCAGCAGGTCGATATTCATGTGTATCACTGAAAGAGGGTTTTTTATTTCATGAGCCAACGATCCAGCTAATTCCGCTAATTCTTCGTAACGGGCACGCATCGGGTCAAGTTCACTACTCTTCTTTTGGCTGGATTCGTTCATCTTCGTAGCTGTTTCGTAATTTAAGATGCACCGATGTAACGTTTGATTTTACCTTAAAACCATGTTCTCACGTCTCCAATACCCATCACCCCAGTGATCAATTTTTATCAACAGGTAGAACCAGCTGCGGACAGTCTCTGCGTTCGGAACCCCGCTCTTCTGCCGCCGTTCTTTTGGGGACCCAATAGAAATACCAGCTAGTTTTGCTACGATTTTGGAGTTATATGCCCTTATCATTTGTGGACCGATCCACCAACGCAACCAATAGGCAACCCTTTCACAATGACTGACTCAGCGCAGAAAGCAAACACAGATCCTTATTTTCAAACCCTGTTTGCTGATCGCATCGGAGGTGCGAACTACGGGAAAGATACCGAAATTTATAAGTTTGAAAAAATCAAACGTGCAAAACGAAAGGCCCTTGCAGATCACCCCACACGGGCCCTCCTAGATTTTGGAATCGGTGAAAATGATGCCATGGCGGATGAAGCCGTTCGCAAGGTGATGGCAGAGGAGATTAACAAGGTGGAGAACCGAGGATATGCCGATAACGGTGTAGCTGAGTTCAAAGATGCCGCAGCAAGATTTATGAAAAGAAAATTTGGTGTTGAACTTGACGCAACAACACAAATCAATCATTGCATTGGCAGCAAACCTGCCTACGCCATGCTACCCGCTTGCTTCATTAATCCGGGAGACGTCACGCTAATGACCGTTCCGGGCTATCCCGTCGCTGCTACTCACACTCGATATTATGGTGGCGAAGTCTATAAGTTACCCTTGCTAGCAGAAAATAACTTCTTGCCGGATCTCGACTCGATACCCGATGACATTTACCGCCGCGCGAAACTACTGGTATTGAACTATCCTAATTCACCAACAGGTCAAACTGCCCCAAATGAGTTCTACGAGAAAGTAGTAGGCTTGGCAAAAGAGAAATCCTTTGTCGTCGTACAGGACGCTGCACATATTCTCTTGACCTTCGATGGTGAACCTCGCAGTTTCCTACAAACTCCCGGTGCGATCGATGTTGGAGTTGAAGTGCACTCCATGAGTAAAGGCTACGATATGATTGGCTGGCGAATGGGATTTGTTTGTGGTAATTCCCGAATCGTTTCCGCGTTTTCTGACGTTAAAGACAACAGCGATAGCGGCCAATTCATAGCGACTCAGAAGGCAGCAGCGGCCGCCTTAGATGACGATTCCATCCCCAATAAAATCAACAAGAAGTACCGCCGCCGACTTCAAAAGCTTGTTGCTACCCTGAACGAATGTGGGTTTGAGTGTGAAATGCCAGGCGGCACCTACTTCCTCTACACCAAATCACCAACGGGCTCGGCAAGCGGCGAGAAGTTCGATGCGGCAGAGGACGCTACAAGACACCTAATTGAAGAACACGGAATCGTCACGGTGCCGTGGGATGATGCAGGAAGCTTCCTTAGGTTCAGCGTTACCTATGTTGCGAATTCTGAAGCGGAGGAAGATGCGCTGATGGAAGAAACCAAGTTGCGACTTAAAAGTGCAGGCCTGACTTGGGCTTAAGATCCTCAATCGAACTTACCGTTTGAGCTTATTGCAATGCAAGAAAAAGGTCGCACTGATGACCAAAACCTTGCCCAATACGAGCTCCATCCGTGATAAAAGGCCATCAAATTCCAAAAATGTCTTTCAAATGGCTGGAAGCGCACGAAAAAAGGCACTTGCCGAATCTTTTCGACAAGTGCCGCGATTTAAGGTTATCAAGATAGCTACTAGCCAGCAGATTTGATGAGCTTGACCAAGCGACTCTTTGTTCTTGCCGCTGCGTTTCGATGGATCAATCGTCGGCTAGCTGCCTGATCAATGGATTTCTGGGCTCGTCGAAATTCAGTCTGAGCAGTTTCTGAATCTCCTGCCTTCACTGCATCATGGACACGACGAATTTGTGATCGGAGACTACTACGAGTTGATCGATTCAGTAATCTTTGTGCTTCGCTCTGGCGAAGTCTCTTTTTTGCGCTGGCGGTATTTGGCATCTTGTAAGGACGTATTAAACGTCGGCTAGCTAGAAAGAAATAAACAGACGATTTTTATGCGGTCGAGTAGTATGGCTTCCGAGTCGCCCGCTGTCCAGACTCGATATTCGACAGGCACAATGCAAATGATGAATGGACGTGTTTTTCTAATCGGCGCAGGCCCAGGCGATCCTAGCCTGCTCACCATACGGGGTGCTCAATTGCTCCGAAGCGCTGATGTAGTGCTGTACGACGGCCTCTGCAACCCAGAAATTCTTACCCACGCCCCCCAAGCCCTTCAAATATGTGTGGGGAAACACGGACAAACCAGAATTTGGAAGCAGCAGGAAATCATCAAGGAAATGATCCAGCACGCCTCTGCGGGCAAAGTAGTTGCCCGCCTAAAGGGGGGTGATCCTGCGATATTTGCGCGAACGGCAGAAGAAATCGATGCTTTATCGGAAGCGGGAATCGAATTTGAAGTGGCTCCCGGAATCACCGCAGCACTCGCTGCAGGCTCCTTCGCTGGCATTCCGGTGACGCATCGGAAGCACTCATCCGCGGTGGCTTTGATAACCGGACATGAAGAACAGGGAAAAACAGATTCGTCATTAGATTGGGAGGCATTGGCGAGATTTCCGGGGACTTTGGTCATCTATATGGGGGTGACCACCTCCAAAACATGGACAGAAAACTTGATCAAAGGCGGTTTATCGCCAGACACCCCAGTGGCCATTGTCCGAAGGTGCAGCTTACCCGACCAGCAAGTCTTTCGATGTCCATTACGAGAGATCCCGCAGGTGCTTGGTAAAGGAAACCAAATACGTCCGCCCGTGATTGTGATTATCGGTGCCGTCGCAGATCTACAACCAAACGCTCTCCAGAAATTTTCAAATCAACGACCCCTCTCAGGTCAGACCATTCTCATTACAAGACCAATTGAACAGGCTGCCTCCCTTGCGATACCACTTCAGAATCTCGGGGCTAATGTGATGATTCAACCGATGATTAAGATCTCCACGCCGAAAGATTGGTCAGAAGTTGACGGGGTGATAAACACAATCGATCAATGGAGTGCGATGGTTTTTTGCAGCCAAAACGGTGTTCGATATTTCATCGATCGGCTTCATCAAAAAAACTTGGACTGTCGACACCTAGCTGGCTTAAAAATCGCCGCGGTAGGATCAAAGACAGAGAAGGCATTGCGAAGCCATGGGATTATTGCTGATGTTGTTCCAGAGCAATTCAATGGAGAGAAACTAGCAGAGAGCCTTTCATGTATCGCAACTAATGCCCGAGTGCTGATTGTTCGAGCGAGTCGCGGAAATAACAGAATTGCTGATTTGCTTGTGAATGCTGGAGCAGAGGTAAAACAAATCGTTGCTTATGAGCATCAGGATGTCACACCAAATAACGACGAACTTAATAACAAAATGATTCGAGGCGAAATTGATTGGGTCACCGCGATGAGTAGCGAAACGGTCAGGAACCTTGTCCGATGCTTTGGCAAGTCCCTAAACACAACGAGACTTGCAACAATCAGTCCAGCGACCTCATTGGTCGCGAAAGATGCCGGACTCAAAGTAGAAGCCGAAGCCAATCCTTACACTTCGCAAGGCTTGATTCAAGCAATCTTGGAGGCAGTTGAATGATTCCAAAATCCTATCGGGCAATGCATCGACAGTATCCTGAAATGATGCAAGCCTATGAAGATTTTAGTAACGCAACCAAGAAAGTCGGACCCCTATCAGAGCGAGAGATAGCGTTGGTCAAACTCGGTATCTCCATCGGTGCTGGTCTTGAAGGAGCGGCAAAATCCCACGCGAGGAAAGCAATTAAGGCAGGGTGCACGGAAGATGATCTCTACCACGTCGCTATCGCATGTGCACCAACCATTGGTTTCCCAACCATGATGCGTGCTAGATCTTGGCTCAAAGAAGCAATTGAGAATGCTTAATAAAAACTTACCCGCTGTGAATCAGGCTCTACTCGGGGTGGTTCTCAATGGTGGAAAATCAAGCCGAATGGGTCGTGATAAATCAACACTCGTGACACCCGACGGTCGACTTTTTCTAGATCTTGCGATGAATCGGTTCAATGGTGTTTGCAGAAAGCACGTACTTTCGATTGGATCCTCTGGCACAACATTCAAAAGCGATGGGGCAGCACTTACCGTGCGTGACACGCATGAAGCGCGAGGTCCTCTAGGTGGCATCTCATCCTGCATCAATTACGCCTCATCGCACGGTTTTGCAGCTTGCTTCTTTACGCCAATTGATATGCCGTTCGTAGCACGCGAACACCTCTTGCATCTGAGGGAAAAATGGCTCAGATCACCACATCGAATCGTGTGCGCCTTCAATCCAACACGGAACTCAATTGAACCACTGTTCTCGATCGTCCCAGCTTCATTTCGTCGAACAATTGAAGAGAGAATTCAGTCCTCACGACTTTCGGTAGAAGGCTGGATCAAAGACCAACACCCTCTGTGTGTTTCGATGGATGCAAATGCACTAAAGAATATTAATAATCCGACTGATTACACTCGATTGCTGGCGGCAAGCGAATGATAGTTTCCCCTGCTAATTTGTGCTCTCACGACGCATCACCGTCTCCACTAACATCTCCCCGTCGGAAAACAAAAAATAATTTGGCACCCAGCTAACGGAACCCATATCTAAGCGAACTCGTACCGTGACATTTGCACCGGGCTCCGATACTTCTATCGCTGCAGGAACGGTCTCAATCACCGCATTCGGTAACTCAAAGGCTGATAGCTCCTGATTGATCTGATTGATCACATCTTGTGTTGTTGCGTTTGGCCGTACTGCCACCCTCGCTCCTTCACGTGTGGCATGCGTTACGGTCTGCTTGACCATTGAAACTCTGCTAATTTCAATCAGGCCAAATGTAAAAAGAATCATCACCGGAGCGATTGAAGCAAATTCGACAACTGCAGCACCAAACCTTACCACCCGTTGGTGACGGGAAGAAATTGGACGACTTCTTTTCTGACAATCAATACTCATTGTTCACTCCACAAGAATCACAGGAGTAAACAGATGCGTTGAAAAGGTACTACCGTCATGATCAACTCGAGCGTTTCTAGCTAAGATTTTCTGTGGCTGAACGATCACACGCTTTGTCTCTTTTTTTCCGGTCAGCTTTACGTCGAGTATGCGAACACCTTCCCATCGAACAATGGTGAAAGTGGCGTTATTGCCGTTGCCGAAGACGTGAGTGTAAATGGGTATGATTCGAACTTGGCCAATCAGTGTTGCAAGCTCATCTTTAATACCTGCGCTGATACCGGTATCACCATTAAGCATCAACTCGCCTGCGTTATCGAATTCGAGAGGCTTACCCAAATCCAAAAGATCCTGCCGCGAGATGCCATGTAGAACCTGCCTGGCTAGATCGTTAGTGCTATTATCTTCTCCACCAATGTCAACGGTTCCGCGGTTGCCGGGAGAGCCTGTTCCTTGTGGGTATAAATTTGCCTCGAATTGACCATCAGCCCCGACCGTAACCTCTCCATCTTGATACTGGTAATGATCTGATGTAGTTCCCTCAACAGCGGACAGCCAAGTTTCCATATCAAGAGCGATGGGTAAAATATCCACTGATTCGCCGGAATCAGGAACATAAAATCCACTGATGGATTGAAACATGGCAGCCGTAGCAGAGACCTGCAAACTCTGAGTACTACGCCCAGTCAATGCGCCAAAAAATAGTGGTAATTCGCCATTAGCCGATGCATCGCGTCGCAGTGTCACTTTGACTGCATTAGCGTTAGCGAGATTTCCGACCTGCAATGGCCCACCACTTTCGTAGGTGCCAACCTCCACATCTTCCCCAAACAATGTTGCATAACTCTCGCCAACTAAGTTCTGCTGTGAGACAGCGTTACAAGCTCCCAAAATAGATTGTGGATCACACTCACCTCCACTTCCTGATTGGTATTGCTCATAAAGATCCCAGCATCCAGCCATCGCTGCTGCATCGGCTGATCGCCTAAGTTCTGTCTGCACGAGTCGTACGTAACCGAGGTCCATGCTAACCGCAGTAAGTCCAACGACGGCAAGTGACAGAAAGATCCCAAGAACCAACGCACTGCCTGTTCGTTGACGATACTGCGGACCACCCGGTACTGAATACTTAGAACGAGGGCGTTCGTGGGGCGTTTTACTGGTTAGAGCAAACATAGCCATTTTAAACCCTCCTAACGTCTCACAAATGTAGAAGATGGAACGCTGCCAGATCACTGGGATTCCGGTAAATCGATGGTGGTCATACTCCCATTCAATCGAAAAAGACGCACACATTTAAGCTTGGCCATCTGAACTCGATTCTTTCCAAAGCCAATGTCTACATTTCCGATGCTATCTTCATAGTTGTATTGGTCCAGATTGTTGGTCGCCGAACCCTCAATCTGAACTAGATACTCAGGACCTCCAAACTGACCCCACTCCTGACATAAACCATCTTTCACAGCAAACATTAACTTCCCATCAACCACCGCCATTACGTTGGTCCAAGTCAATGTGTCGCTGGGGAGTGAAAGCGTAATTTGTTGGTCACTGCGTTCCTCATCAACCATGTTTTCGTTGTTTACCGCAGCAACGTGAAACCCTCCCGCAGAGAAAACATCGTCCGCTGCATAATTCATTTGCAGCTGAAAGTAGGTATCTGATTTCGTGCTATCCGGAGTAACAAAGAAAGTCACCTGCGGAGAATAAATACTCGGATCAGGTTGATAAGTCCGCAACTCCCAGTCTTCTTCTACCTTCCAGATATCGTTTTCTTGAGCTCGTACGAGAGAAATCTCTCCGAGAAAACTGATCAGAAAGATTGAAAGAAGGCAGTTAAAGAAAACCCCTCGTTGAAATAAATCAAAAGCCATACCAACCACTCCAATTCGTCGTGATCAAAGACGGTTTGGACAAAGAAACTAAACCTTTGCCCAGAATGAAACGAGGCTATAGGGACATTTTTCCCCATCAGAACCCTATGTCAGCTTTTTGGTGAAGGCAAATCTTTGGTCAAATTTTCCCAATTTAAATTTTTCGTGATACCACACTGGCGTGTTCCTTATCGTTGCACCCTACCGACAGGTGAACGATTTGCGACAATATTTCGAATCCACAGCAGAAAACCGGCTACCACCCAAACCCATGATTATGAAATATCACAGTCCAGATCTTGCCATCAGCGATTTGACTCAACAACTGAATCAAGTTCGAGTTTCCGAGAGCAGTAATCTAGATCGAGACAGTTTTGGTAGGCTGCTCGGCGAGTCAGTCATTGCGGATCGTGATAGCCCCGCCGCTGACATTTCTGCAATGGATGGCTATGCGATCAATCAATTGGATTTACAAACAAAAACACCTATTCCGATACAAGGAGAAAGTAAAGCGGGAAACCCTCCGCCCTCCCTTAGCCGTGGATCCACTGTAAGGATCTTTACTGGTGCAATTGTCCCGTCCGAAGCTGACACTGTTATCAGACGCGAGGATACCGAGGAAACAGATTCCACCATTTTGATCAAAGGACAGAATTCGTCATACCCAATTGGTTCGAACATTCGAGTTGCAGGCGAAAATGCGAACAAGGGATCGGTTGCCGTCAAAGAGGGCCAGTGCATCACTGGGGCTAGTGCAGCGACGATTGCCAACTTCGGGTACCGAAGCATTCGGGTCCTGAAACGCCTCCGAGTTGCCATTGTGACAACCGGTGACGAAGTAGGCTCTTTTGATTCCAGCGATCCGCAACCTTGGCAAATCCGAAATAGCAATCTGAACTCCCTCAGCGTTTTTCTCAATGCATTCCCGTGGCTCGAGGTATCAAAAGAAACGCATTGCGTCGATCGCCCCAAAGCGATCTCTGCAGCAATCAGTGAAGCACTCCACAACGCTGACGCCTTACTAATGACAGGGGGCGTCTCGATGGGAAATTATGATTATGTGCCAGAACAGGTCAAAGAAATCGGAGCCAATATCGTTTTCCATGGACTCCCTATTCGTCCAGGAAAACCTATTTTGGGCGCCGCATCGATAACAGGAAAGTTAATTCTTGGACTTCCCGGAAACCCCGTCAGTGCATTGGTGGGCTGCTATCGTATTGGCCTCCCAGTCCTCCGTTATATGGCTGGTTTTTCCGATTGGGAACAGAAGCCTCCATCGACGTTAATTGCGGAAACTGACAATAAAACGCTCTCGATGTATTGGTACCGATTAGTGAAAGAATCGATTGATGGAACCATTCAACTTTGTCCTACAAAAGGTTCCGGTGATCTTGTATCGCTTGGCCAAAGTACTGGTTTTATCGAAATTCCTCCCGACCAATGCGGTGCCGGACCGTGGACTTATTATAAATGGTGCTGACCATGTAAAAGCAATTGCGCAGCATGTTTCCGTCAACACCGACTCCTTTACCCTATCAATAACACTAAACTCCATGAAGCCGCGTATCACGATCGTCGCATGCTTGGTTTTCGCCATCTTATGGCTTGACCACTCATACCTTGCTGCTCAAAGCCTAAATCCAAACCAGCAACTTATTATCTTCGATACCGATATCGGAAATGATGTAGATGATGTTCTGGCGTTGGGGATGATTCACGCTCTACAGGCTCGTAAAGAATGCAAATTACTTGCAGTAACCATTACCAAGGATCATCCGCAAGCTGCAGCATTCACTGATGCCGTTAATACGTTTTACGGCCACGGAGAGATCCCCATCGGAGTTTGTAGTAGCGGAGTCACTCCAGAAGCAGGAAAGTTCAATGTTCTGGTCGATCAGGTAGAAGGCGGACGACCAATCTATCCCTATGATGTAGAACCTCGTAAAGCGGTCACCGTTCTCAGGGAAGCATTAGCAAACGCTGAGGATCATTCCGTGGCAATCGTTCAGGTCGGTTTCTCAACGAACCTCGCCAACTTGCTTAAATCTTCAGCCGATCAAGTTAGCCCATTGAATGGACGTCAACTTGTCGAGAAAAAAGCCTCACTCCTGTCTATCATGGCTGGTGCTTTTCAGAAGATTCCGGATGCAGATGGCAACCTTCGCGATCACCATGAATACAACGTTGTCAAAGATCTGCAATCTGCTTCTTTCCTCGCAGACAACTGGCCTACAGAAATCGTATGGAGTGGATTTGAGATCGGTCTTGCACTTCGGTATCCGCATCAGAGCATTGAGCGAGACTACAATTACCACCAACATCACCCCCTTAAAGACGCCTATTACGCCTACAGCCCACCACCGCACGATCGGCCAACTTGGGACCTAACCAGTGTGCTCTATGCGATCCGCCCAGAACGAAACTACTTCGATCTTTCGCCAAGAGGAAAGGTCTCGATTGACCAAGCCGGTGTGAGCCATTTTGAAATCCAGCAGAGTGGTAAACATCGTTACTTAAAATTAACTGACATACAGAAAATCCGAGCGATCGAAACCTTAGTAGGACTCGCTAGTCAGCCACCACTGGCCGCACGTTGAGTCATCGAGAGACAAACGATGAATAGACCGAGGATCGTCGTAATTGGTTCGCTCAACATGGATATCGTGTTTGAATGCGAGCAATTAGCTTCACCGGGCCAGACGGTACTTGCCGAACGTACAAGTCAACTACCGGGTGGCAAGGGAGCGAATCAAGCGGTCGCGGCAGCCAAAGCTGGTGGCATTGTGAGTATGATTGGACGCATAGGCGAGGACGCGTTTGGAAGACAGCTCGTGAGCAATCTGACCCTATACGACATCAACACCGATCACGTCATGCTAACCGCTGATCACTCGAGCGGCACGGCGGCGGTGATGGTCGATGCGAATGGACAAAATTCGATCGTGGTGTCAGCTGGAGCCAACGCTCAATTGACTCCAGACGACCTAGACGTAGCTCGCCACATCATTGACCAAGCGGACATCCTGCTACTACAGCTCGAAATTCCCCTTGTGACCGTGGAATATGCGATTGAGCTTGCGCACCACCTACAGATACCGGTCATGCTCGACCCAGCCCCAGTCACGGCAGAAGCCTTAAAGTACAAATTATTCGATGTTGATTTGATATGCCCCAACCAGACCGAAGCTGAAACACTAACCGGTGTGCCGAGCGGGACAAAAGAGACTGCAGCGATTGCAGCTAGCGAATTAGTTCGACTAGGTGCAAAGACATGTTTAGTCACCATGTCCGACAAAGGCACCATTCTTCACGATGGCACGACAAGCAGATTTCTAGAAAGCCACCAGGTCAACGCAATTGACAGTACTGCAGCGGGAGACGCTTTCGCTGGCGCATTCGCGGTGCGTTTCACAGAGACGAAATGCCTTACTCTCGCAACTCACTTTGCCTCCGCGGCTGGTGCACTTTCAGCAACCAAGCGTGGAGCTCAACCAAGCATGCCGACACGCGAAGACATATTAGCCATGAGCGAATTAAAAAAATGAGACCTTCGAAAACATCTTACCAAGCCGCAAGCTACTTGCTGCTCTCCTTGTTGCTACTAACTGGCTGTTCAACAAGTGATCAGCAGTCACGAGACACTGAACCAACCGACTCTCCCAAAGCAAAACCTCGCATTGGGCTAATCATGAAGTCGCTAGCGAATGAATTCTTCGCAACAATGGAACAGGGTGCTGTTGAGCATCAGGCTGCGAATTCAAACCAGTACGATCTGATTTGCAACGGTATCAAAGATGAAACTGACCTCAGTAGGCAAGTAGCCCTCGTCAACGAGATGGTCGCTACCAATATTGATGCGATTGTCATCGCTCCGGCTGACTCAAAAGCTCTGATTCCCTGTCTACGAAGAGCGATGGAGGCTGGGGTCATCGTGATCAACATTGATAATCAACTGGACAAAGAGGTGATGCGCCGGGAATCAATTAAGATTCCTTTCGTCGGCCCCGACAATCGAACAGGCGCTCGAATGGTTGGAGACTATCTTGCCCAAAAACTTAGTGAAGGTGACGAAGTTGCAATTCTGGAGGGAAAGACAACAGCATTTAACGGCATTCAACGTCGAGCAGGTTTCATGGACGCTGCAGAAGCCGCAGGCCTGAATATCGTCTCAAGTCAATCAGCAGATTGGGAAACCAATAAAGCCAATACAATCACCTTATCAATACTCAGTGAATATCCAAATCTGAAAGCGATCCTAGCCTCCAACGATTCCATGGCATTGGGCGCAATTGCTGCAATCAAATCAGCTGGTCGTTCGGGAGAAGTCCAAGTCGTCGGATTTGATAACATCACTGCAATGAAAGAACTCATTGAGGATGGCACCGTACTGGCAACCGCTGATCAACATGCTGCAGATCTCGCGGTTTTTGGAATCGAAACGGCATTAAAACTCTTAAACCAACCCAAATCGACGGTTGAAGATGTGCAAACCCCAGTGGATCTAATCGTGAAAGCAGTTGAGTAGTGTTGCCTCCCAAGCCATTGTTGAAGATACACGAGATCTCAAAAAGCTATGCAACCAAGGTGCTCAAACGAGTCACATTGGACATACACCACGGCGAGATACATGGCATCATCGGCGCTAATGGAGCAGGAAAGTCCACGCTATGTAATATTATTGCTGGCGTCACTCAATCTGACGCAGGAGAGATGCACCTGAATGGTCAACCTTATGACCCAAAAACGCGAAGGGATTCACTCAATTGTGGCGTGCAAATGGTTCATCAAGAGTTATCTCTGATCTCTAATTTAACTGTCGCTGAAAACCTTTTCTTTACCAACCTACCCACCCGAGCTGGTCTCATTGACCAAGAAGAGTTGCACGCGCGGGCCACCTTACTACTTGACCGTCTTGGCTTAAGTGCCATTAATCCCGAAACGATTGTTGGGTCATTGGGTGCAGGACAACAGCAACTCGTTGAGATCGCAATTGCTCTCTCTAAAAGCTGCACTTTATTGATCCTCGATGAACCGACAAGTAGCCTCAGCACACAAGAAACAAATCAGCTATTTGAATGGCTACAGCAAATCAGGAGCGAAGGTATTGGAGTGATATTCATTTCTCATCGAATACCTGAACTCAAGAAGATTACAGATCGCCTCACAATCCTAAGCGATGGGGAATGCATCTACTCAGACACAACTGATAAGATCGTTCACCAACAAATACTTGACTTAATTGCCGGCACAGCCGAAACGACACAGCCTAAGGAACCATTTGTATCATACGCAACGGACGAGCCAGCTTTATCTGTCAAGAACCTAAGTCTTCTTCCCAACAAAGCGCCTATCTCATTCTTCATCAATCGCGGTGAACGTGTTGGACTAACCGGTCTGGTTGGATCTGGACGCACTGAATTGCTCAGTGCAATCTATGGGGTTTCAGACACCTCGCGTGGAACCCTACAAATCAACAACGGAGCCGAACGGGAAGTCTTTCGCGGCGCACATCAGGCAGCAAGAGCTGGTCTTGGAATGCTACCCGAAGATCGAAAAAAATCAGGGGTCATGCTGAACCTAGATATCAAGAGTAACCTGACTATTACATCGCTCCGCGACCAGTTTAGTCGGGCTGGATTCATATCCGAAAAGAACGAATTCGCTGCGGCGATCAAAGCAATTCGACGACTGAAGGTCAAATGCGATCATGTCAGCCAAAAGGTTCGAACGCTCAGCGGCGGCAATCAGCAAAAGATCGCAATAGGTAAATGGCTGATCACTGACTCAAATATTCTGCTTCTCGATGAACCAACGCGTGGCATTGATGCTGCAGCTAGGCTAGCCATCCACCAACTCATAGCGGAGGCGGCATCAACTGGAAAAAGTATCATCATGGCCAGTAACGACCTTGAGGAATTGATGCACAACTGTGATCGCATCATCGTACTAGCTGGTGGTGAAATCTCTAAGATTTTTGTTCGTGCGACATGGAGCTACGAAGAAATCATTAAGTCCTGTTTCTCCCCACGCAAGATTGAGAATCATTCCTGCATCGGACAATAATACTACCCATGCTAAAGCAACACGCCGGACTCGCTTCCGTACTTGGTTTGATTTGCCTCATCTTCTCAACCACCACGGAACATTTTTTTCAGCTAACTACATTTGCTTCCATCGCCAACCAAGTTCCCGATCTCGTCTTGGTCGCAATAGGGATGACTTTTGTATTGATTCTGAAAGGAATTGACCTTTCCGTGGGCTCGGTTCTCGCTTTGTCCTCGGCAGTATTGGGGTATTTTTTGGTGGTACATGCATTACCCTTGATCTTCGCGATTGCGATTGCCCTACTTACCGGCCTAATTTGCGGCGCAGCCAATGGAATCATTTCCGTGAAAGCGCGCATCCCATCATTTATTGTGACATTGGGGATGCTCGAGGTAGCTCGAGGTCTTACCAAGTTAGTGACAAGCTCTCAAACCATCTATATTGGTACGACAATTGAGTTCATAAGCACACCGCATCCAATGCTACGATTTTCACCCGCATTCATCTTTGCGATTACAGTTGTCATGCTTGGACAGTTAATACTTACACGCACGACCTTCGGACGCTACTGCATTGCAATTGGAACCAATGAAGAAGCGGTAAAGCTATCGGGCATCAACGTGATTCCGTACCAAGTTTCCACTTTTTTGATTTGCGGTCTTATGTGCGGTACGGCAGGGGTAATTCACGCATCCAAATTGTCTAGCGCAGATCCCAATGCGGCCTCTGGTCTCGAACTTTCAGCAATTGCTGCATGTGTCATTGGAGGGACGAGCCTGATGGGAGGTCGGGGCAATATCATCTCCACTTTCTTTGGTGTCCTTATCATAGCGACCTTACAAACTGGACTTGCCCAAATGGGAGTTAGTGATCCCCTGAAGCAACTGATCACCGGCGTTGTCATTATCACGGCAGTCGTATCTGACTCTCTCCGGCAACGATGGACTCACTTGAATTAGCGCTGCAATAACTACCAAGACTACGCTGAAAAAATCTCCGATCAATGCTGGATTCAGTCGGTTTTAACAAGTATCGCATCGCTGACTTTGTGAAGCCGATTCACGCTAAAGTCCTCACCAACAAACGCTGCCACGCGCAACTGATGGGCACGCAATTGGTTCGGAACACGAAACACAACGATCGATTCACCTGATCCTTGAACAGAGATACGCTTTCGATCAATCTTCTCTGAAACACCTAGTTCGGACTTGGGAGCATCGTACCTCAAGGTGATATGTATTTGCTGGATTTCTAAATCGCGTGGCAAATCGTATTTAATGTGCACCTCAAGTTGATCTCCGCTGCGCGTGGATTTTTCACATTCGATTGTTAAAGCAGCACGAGGGAGCTGAGATACGGGCTTTTTGTTCCCTAACCTACTTAGTCGTCTCTTCTCTTGATGCTTCCGAGACCTCTCATCCTCCTTTTCCATAAAGATATGCGTTCGTTCCGCATTGATATTCTCATGAAGTAATCCCCCTACGGGATCTCCGATTCTCTGTAACTCCGAGGCAAGTTTTGCCCTCATCCGTTCAATATGATGTTGCTGTTCGGTGTAACCAATGAGGTTATCAAGACAATTCGGATCTCGGTCGAGCTCATAAAATTCTTCAAGCACACGGTAATCAAAATGTTGTAGGCGACGAGAAATTGATGCGTTAGTTTCCGCCAACTCACGCATCCTGCGATAAGACGCAGTACCAGTGGTTGCTGTCGCGAACTTTCTGTTGCCATCTGACCAAGGATTAAACAGATACAAATGAGTCTTGGTCACCAATCCTCGCATAGGATGCCGATTTCCTCCGGAGTTTTCGTTGTATTGAAGAACCACATGATCACGATTAGCTTGCCGCTCTCCCCGCAGGATGGGTACAAACGAACGACCTTCTAGCCGCTCCGGTTGTGCATGCTTGTGCTTCATTAAATCTAGCAAGGTTGGGAGAAAATCGATTGCGGATACCAGATGATCGCGATCGACATACCCTGGTGAAGTCACTCCCGGCCAACGTACCATTAGGGGCGTTCTCGTACTGTGATAATACAGTTGTGTTTTTGCAAAAGGTAAAGGCATTCCATGATCTGAACAAAACAGAACAACCGTACGGGATTTCTCGCCTGACTGGTTCAAGGCAGCCATGATTGCTGAAAACGCATCATCCGCACGTCGAACAGATGAGTAATACAGCGAGAGTTCCTCGCGTACAGCAAGATCATCAAACAAGAAACCAGGTATCGGCACCTCTTCTCCCTTGAAAACTCGCGACGGAACAAATCGATCCCGCGCAACTCCATCGCGGATTTTTGGTGAATAAAAGGGCTTATGTGGATCAGAAATATTTATCATCAAACAGAATGGTTTGCCTGCCTCATGCGCTAGCTTTATTCCCTGCAGCGTTGACTCACCATAGCTTTTGGGATCTTTAACGTGGTACTGATGTCCACTTGGATCGCTATCGAGCACCGCATTCCATTGATAGGGAGTGTATGGCGTTGAGTGGGAAACCTTACCTCTGATTGCGGTGAAGTATCCAGCACTTTGAGCTAAATCACACAAGACCGGATAATCTGGTTTTTCATTCTGGACAAATCCTTCGACTCCGTTCTGATGCGCATACATGCCGGACCACATGATGTTTCGACCGGGCATGCAATTTCCCACTTGTACATAAGCATGCTCAAAACGCATTGCACTACGTGCGAATCGGTCGATCGAAGGCGAGGTGTCCGGAAGTCGACAACCGTAAACGCCGAGGGAATCGGCACTCATATCGTCCACCGTGACGATCAATAAATTAGGTGGTTTTTCGTGGGGAGGCTGCTCACCATTCACCTGACCGCGAAAACAAACCACTATCAAAGTACACAGATAAACGGTCAATCGATTACGCATATAAAAATCTCAAACAACGCACGAAATAATCAAGTCAAGCGAACTACTACGTCCAGTTGAGTATATAAAAAACATGATTGAGAACCTAAACCGTTAAGCTGTTTTTCGACCACTCGAAAAATTGGTCTTGCCGTCGAATGTCATGCTACACGATTTAAGTTAACCGTGAATCCAGAACCTAATAATCTCTTCCACAGCTTCTTCCTCCAAGAACTCGTGGGCTAACAAGGCATCTGCAAGAGCGGCAACCGCAGGCCAACACCTATCACTTCGAATGATGATTTGCAATTGCTCTAGTAGTTGAGTCAAGATTGCTACCTTCTGATCGACGGAAGGAATCCGAGAACACATCAACCAGGCAGAATCCAGATCCTGTTTCCACGGCTTAATATTTTGAAATTCGAGCGGGATACCGGAATACACCATTTCAGCGGCTGGACCAGCTAATGTGGTAAGAATCTCACGCTGCAGGTGGTCTCCGAGATTTTTACCAATTGAACTCCACGCGATTCGACAATCGCCATATTGGCGTACACCTGAATCCTCATGCTCTCCCCCTAGCTGCACAGACTCGACAACTCCCCCCAATGCAAATCCGATAACCGCATGCCCAGCTTCGTGGTAAGCGGTAAGAGTTTCTTCGTCATCCAAGGCTAATCTATCCTGTGCTAGACTGCTGCGAACGATAAACTGCGTCGAGCGAAAGCGGTGAGAACGGGCACTGACTGTGAGATCACTGTAGCTTCAAAATAATTTTGAATTACCACTCATTACAAAAAAGATAAATACAAAACATGAAAGCGCTCCTACTCACCGAGTATAAGAAAATGGTTGTGACGGACGTCGAGGAACCTACCGTAGGTGCTGATGATGTTCTTGTGCAAGTTGAGGCGTGTGGGATTTGCGGAAGCGATATCCACGGATACGACGGAAGTACGGGTCGTCGCATTCCGCCTTTGGTGATGGGACACGAAGCGGCAGGCGTGGTGGTATCTGTTGGTGAAAGAGTAACCGACCTCGAAATTGGAACACGAGTTACCTTTGATTCAATGGTGTCTTGTGGAGAATGTGAATTTTGCCGAAAAGGTGATGGGAACCTTTGCGACAATCGAATGGTCTTAGGCGTTTCCTGTGGCGAGTATCGGCGCCACGGTGCTTTTGCTGAGCGGATAAGTGTTCCAAGGCGTATCGTCTACCGACTCCCGGAATCGCTGTCATTTGAACATGCTGCTCTAGTAGAAGCTGTGTCTGTAGCGGTACACGCAGTTAACGTCACCCCAATTCAACTCGGTGACACAGCCGTGATTGTAGGATCCGGCATGATCGGACTGCTAACGCTTCAGGCGGCGCGAGCCGCAGGAGCAAGTCAGATCATCGCTGTGGACGTGAATAACAAACGCCTTGATGTCGCAAAGGAGCTGGGTGCGGACTACGGCCTAAACGCACAAGAAGAATCAATACCAGACGTGGTAAGGAAGCTAACCGAAGGCAGAGGAGCTGACGTAGCATTAGAAGTGGTTGGCGCAACGGGAACCATCAACACCGCAATTGAATCGGTCCGTAAAGGCGGTAACGTAACATTAGTTGGCAATGTATCTCCCACCATTGAACTCCCGCTTCAATCTGTAGTTACTAGGGAAATTTCGCTCAAAGGAACATGCGGTTGCAATGGAGAATATCCGCAGTGCATTGATCTGATGAATCGAGGCATCATTAATGTGGCACCGTTGATCACGGCAGAAATCAGTCTTGATGAAGGTCCCGAATGGTTTGAGCGCCTGCATGCTGGGGATGCCGACCAAATGAAAGTAGTGGTAAGACCAAGAGCGTGACACCCTCGTAATTATTTTTGCTTAGTCTTCGTCTAGACCGGTCACAATACCTGATTCCAACCGTGTTACAGCTGACAGATAAATGACCAAAAAAATCCCGATAATGGGGCAACCTTAAGATCGGTAGTAGATTTGGTGATCTCTATTAGCTTCAAACTTGGATGAGTTTTAAAGGCAGAAAAGGCAGATGATAACCCAATGGATCCAAGTAACTCTACGGTGGTCAATCCTAGTCCTTTTGGTGATGGATATCGCTTGGGCGGACGGACCAGATGACAATAAACCTGATGCGGTTCGTGAAATACCACCGCAGGGAATGGAAATTGAACAAGCGGCTCGCCAAGCACTCTTGTGGCGATGCAAAGCAATACGAACCCAATGGCGATCGATTTGTTCTGAAGTAAAAGATCCATCGAGGGCGAGCACTTTGCATAACCTAGAAGCAGAGGTGCTCGTTTTCCCCAGAGCCGTAGAAATTGCGTTGGAATTCAAACAGTTCTATAGACAACAGGATCTTGAGGCTGCCTCGCATCTGCTAGATGAAGCGACTCAGCGTATTTCTCGCATCGAAAATGGCGCAGACTGGTTGGAGATTGTCGGGATTGGACGGACGATGGAGACACACACGGTGATCGGCGGATATCGATCTCGAATCGATGATTCTTTTCAACCCTACGGTTTAGTGATTCCAGCAAATTATCCCATCACTCTCAAACAACCACGTCGCTTAGACCTTTGGTTCCATGGTCGTGGTGAAAAAGTAGCAGAAGTACAGTTTTTGACACAGCAGTTGAAAAGCACGGGCCAGTACACTCCACGAAACACCTTTGTACTCCACCCTTATGGGCGATACTGCAATGCATTCAAGTTTGCAGGAGAGATCGATGTACTCGAACTTCTTGATTACATCAAAACACAGCTTCCAATTGATTCTAAGCTAATTAGCGTTAGAGGATTCTCAATGGGTGGAGCAGGTTGTTGGCAATTTGCAACACACTACCCTGATCTTTGGTACGCCGCCAATCCTGGCGCTGGCTTTTCAGAAACAAAGGAGTTTTTAAACTTTTTCCAGAACGAAAATGTTGTCCAATCTGCACCCTCATACGAGCAAACTCTCTGGAACTTATATGATTGCCCTCCTTGGTCGAGGAATCTGCTGAGCTGTCCCACAGTTGCTTACAGTGGCGAAATCGACAAACAAAAACAGGCAGCGGATATCATGGAAGAGTCTCTGAAAGAACATGGTGTTCAAATGACTCATATCATTGGGCCAGACACTGCACATAAGATTCATGAGGATTCGAAGACGGAAATCGAAGCTCGCATGGAAGCGATTGCAAGAAATAGCAAAACGGCGGGAATTCCGACACAAATTGACTTCACGACTTACTCGCTAAGGTATCACCAGCATCACTGGATTACGCTACATGGACTCCACGAACACTGGAAAGAATCAAACGTTCGGGCACGTATTGACGGTAGCTCAATCATCGCCACAACCACAAACGTGTCGGATCTCGAGTTTATATTTACCGCTGGACAGTGGAAGACACAGCCAGCAACACCCATAACTATAACGATTGATGGGCAAAACCTTTCGGGACCTCTACCTCAATCAGACCAATCTTGGAATTGGCGTGTGAGAAATACAGATGGGAAATGGCATGCATCTAAAAATACAAGTTCTAAACTGACCAAAAAACCCGGACTACAAGGCCCAATTGATGATGCATTCCTTGACCGATTCATCTTTGTGCTTCCAAGCCAAACAAGCAAAGATGAGTTGGTAGAAAAATGGACCGCCGAAGAATCTCAACATGCCATGACGCATTGGCGAAAACATTTTCGCGGCGACATACGAGAAATCAAAGACATTGAACTAACGGAAAAAGAAATCGCTGAATCAAATCTAATCTTGTTTGGTGATTCAGACTCGAATTCCATCATCAAACGAATAGCGAACCAACTCCCCGTGCACTGGAGCGATGAAGAAATTCGAATTGGCACGGTGAAGGTCGCCAGAAAAGGGCATGTGCCAATCTTAATTTATCCCAACCCTTTGAATCCGGATCGGTATATCGTTTTAAATAGTGGTTTCACGTTCCGCGAGTATGACTATCTCAACAACGCGCGTCAGACGCCAAAACTCCCTGATTGGGCACTCGTTGACATCACTGATGGAGCAACGACTCAATCCCCTGGAAAAGTGATACACGCTAACTTCTTTGATGAATCTTGGCGTCCGGCAGGCGATAATCATAAGACACAAAAAGTGTCAAATGCAAAGTGACCGTTTAAGTTCAGCAGATTTGATTAAAGACATAAAAAAGTAGCGTCATACACAAAGATCGATCGCACGTACAATTCGTTATTTGGGTATCGACCTACTTGGCCCATCTTTCGAACCAATCAATTGTGCCGCTTGAAATACCTTCATGGCCGCCCTCAAAAATTAAAAGCTGTGAAGATTTGGAAGACCGTTTTAGATAATACTTTCGACCGAGGGGCTGCGAGTAGCCTTCGTCACCTTCAAGCGGCTGTATCAGTCGGCCATTCTCGTTTGAAAGTTGATTAATTTCTGACTGACTTACGAGCGGATCACCATTGGTGTTGCAAATGACGTTAAAGGCATCGATTGACTGCCTTATTGGAACACTACCGCGATGGCCATCATGAATTCCAGCAAAAAGAGCGATCGGCAATTCGCTCGCTCCTGAAATAAAATTAATGGGACTGCGATCATAATACTCTCCTTGTGTTAAAGGTGAATCCGTTGGTGATCCACCACAAGACTTTTCGATCATATTGCCGTAACGCTTTCCGCGATGCGTCTCATGCCAAGAAACAAGATCACTAATCCCCACCCAAGCACAAGCAGCACGCCAACGATCAGGATAACGTCCTGCCATCAGCATGGTCATATGCCCTCCACCCGAAGTTCCCGTGAGGAATACGCGAGACGACTCCAGTGAATACTCCTTCAATACATGCTCCACAGCATCCAAAATATCTCGTTGAGCGAGTTTTGATCCACAGGCATCAGGATGCTGGTTGGGGCCCCGAAAGTTAGGGAAGAGATAACACCAATCGCGTTTAAACACCAACGATTCAAGGTCAGATCTTTGATTCAGGTCCGAACTCCAAGAGTGAAGACTCACAACTAGGTAGGTTTTTTCACGATCAACATTCGGAGGAATGATCGCGAAGGCCTCTTGATTCGAACCATCGACTGAGCTTTGGAAAGTTATTTTCTTACGATGGTTCTCCAGGACATCGGCGGGAGGTCGATCCTTCTCCTGACCTTGAAGAATTTCCACAACCGTCCCGCTACCAATTGCATTTTCTTCACAGCCGTAAGATCCCCCCAGCTGTCGGCTAGTATTACCGCACTCAAGAAATTCCTGCTGCCGCCGAACCCCCAACTCCTCCGTTCGTATCGAATCCGTAGCTTCAAAAGTTAGCCTAACCACGATCGGAGGCTGGGCAGCAGAATTTGAACACAATTCAAGAAGAATTAAAAAGCTAATCACGACATTCGGATGTGAAGGCTTGAAACTTATATTTCTCATGTAGTGAAACCTCTAGGTTCTGCGAAGAGGCACATGATGACACACCCATGTAAAGCGAGATCTGCCTTCTTCTGGGGGGACTTGTGATCGCTCATCAATATGTTTTTGGCCTTTAGAATGTTCTTGAGAAAACCTATCTTTCTTGACATCGGCATCCCAGCCATACTTCTCTGCACATCCGAAGTTTAATGTAATCTGGAGCACAACATGTGTGGCATCACTGGTGCTGTATGGCTGGATCCTCATCGAGCAATCTCTCCCGGTGTTCTGTCACAAATGACGGATTGCTTGGCACATCGCGGACCAGATGAGTCTAGTACCTGGCGATGCGATGACCATCATGATGCCGCGGGCAACGCAATGGGAGTTGCGTTAGGCTTTCGCCGCCTAAGCATCATTGACGTAGAAGGTGCCCAACAACCGCTCGGGAATGAAGATCACTCCATTCAGGTTGTCTTTAATGGTGAGATTTATAATTACCCCACCTTAAGACACCGACTCCAGGGGTCAGGCCATCTATTTCGAACCGAGGGCGATGGAGAGACCATCGTTCATTTATTTGAAGAGGTGGGCGAAAAGTGCTTTGAACGCCTCAATGGCATGTTTTCTGTTGCAATATGGGATAGTTCGCAGCATCGGCTAGTACTTGCGCGAGACAGAATTGGCCAGAAACCACTCTACTACGCCTACAAAAACCGCCAATTCTTATTCGGGAGCGAACTAAAAAGTCTGGCTCAGGTGCCAGGCATTTGCGAACAGGTCAATCCAAAAGCTATCGATAGCTTTCTGACATATCAGTACATTCCTCATCCCGAAACCATCTGGGATGGTGTTTATAAATTACCGCCTGGGCATTTCCTGATCTTTCAAAACGGTGAAATCGCCATCCACCGATATTGGAATCTGGATCTCCAACGTCAGTCAAATCTAAGCACCGCGGAAGCAGAAGAGAAAGTCCGGGAAATCTTGACCGATTCTGTGAAACTGCGACTCCAAAGTGATGTACCGCTCGGTTCATTTTTATCAGGTGGAATTGACTCATCCTTGGTCACCGCTTTGGCTCAAGAACAGTCGTCGGAACCAATCAGGACATTCAGCATTGGATTTCCAGTAGCTGATTTTGATGAAACCGGATACGCAGCGCAAGTGGCTTCGCATCTCGGAACCAAACACCAACGCTTCGAAGTGCAGCCCGATGGTGTAGAGATTCTCGATCAACTCGTATGGCACTACGATGAACCCTTTGGTGACTCGTCTGCTGTTCCAACGTGGTATCTATCAAAACTAACTCGACAGGAGGTGACCGTTGCACTTTCTGGCGATGGAGGAGATGAACTATTCGCTGGATACGAAAGATATCGAGCTTTGTGGCTTAGCGAGAAACTGCAGAAGATCTTTCCAATTCATCGAATGCCAGGAATTCAGTTAATAGGAAAACTACCAGACTCCGATCGACGGCGCTCTTTGACAAGACGCGCCAAACGCTTCTTAGAAGCGTTTGGCCAGAGCGATCCTAGAAGGTACCTTAACTGGCTACAAATCTTTCCTGAAGCATTAAGAGCCTCCCTTTACACGAGTGATTTTCTACAGTCGCTGCCAAATGATGATCCTTTTGACTTTCTCGAACAAAACTGGGCCTTGAGTCAGGGACGTGACATCGTTACGAGAGCGTCAACTACAGATCTCTTAACCTATTTACCCTGTGACCTTTGCACCAAGGTTGACATTGCCTCGATGGCCAACAGCCTTGAAGTACGACAGCCATTCTTAGACTACCGTCTCGTCGAACTTGCCGCATCATTGCGAGTTAGTCATAAATTCCGTGGCAGACGCGGGAAATTGATCCTTGAAAATTGCTTTGGAAACAAAATACCTCGTGAGATATTTACTCGATCAAAAATGGGATTTGGCATCCCTATCGCCGGATGGTTTCGAAATGAACTTAAAGAGCTTGTTCAGGATACGCTTCTAGCTCAGGATGCAAAGACTCAACGCTTTTTTCAACAAGATCGAATCAATTCGCTCTGCCAAGCACACATCAATCACGAACAGAATCATGGTTACCGACTATGGAATCTTCTTATCTTAGAAATGTGGCTACGGCGTTGGACATAAAGAAGATTACCTGCTCAAGAAGTAATCGGATCCACATCAATAATGGAAAATGAAGTCAAAGTAAATCTGCATCGATGATTTAATTCATCATCGACTGCTTTACTAATCGACGACTTGCCATGACTCCACCCACTAGCAAACCCAAAGTGATCAATGCCATTGTTATCAAAACGTTCTTCGCGCGGATCGTAACCACTGTTTGATGAATTAAAGTATCGATCTCATTTCTGGCTTGCTCCGACATTGCTAATTCCGCGGCACTCTCATGGAGTATTTCTCCTTCACTTATCACTTCACCATGATAGATCTTTCTAACCAACCACGAATGAATCTGCTCTGCGGTTAAGTTCACCTGTAAACTTTTCCCTGCGTTTTTCGATTGCACATATGCGTCGACTAAAGTCGCAGCGGCTTCTATTTTTAATGCATCAAGTTCAATATCCGCTTGATCGGCGGTTTCGTATGCATCTGATACGACAACAATACCATCTTGATCTCGTAACCTCTCGAGCCACTTTGGTCGATCAGCAGGGTACTCTCGATAACCCATCAGAGGAACAGACAATCGCGTCGCATCAGAAGGGGTATCCTGCGGTGTGTTTCCCGAGCAGACACAAGCGAACCTCGATCCAAAGAATAAAGCGATGAGGACAAGGAACTTGACATGGCTTTTCAATGAACCGCTCCGATTGCGTGACTTTGATTCAGCGTCAAAAGATGCTCACGCTGTAATGCTGTTATTCGCGGTGACGCAATTTGTAATACAACCGTTAAACATCCAGAAAAGACCATGCCAGCAGGCTGAACGATTGGGAAAACCTGTTGCACGCACCATTCAGCAATCACCGGTACTAAAATGAGCCAAACGCTCACCCTTCGTCCTCGAAGAGGGTCTGCGAGGCGGCACCATCGCACAAAGAAGAACAACAATGAGAAATGTGAGCAGTAAGCAAATAAGGTGGGAGATTGTTTCGAATAGATCCAAGTGGGAATATCTGTTGCAGCAACATCTCTAATCTCGCTCAGTTCTGTTCCTAGCAATAGATATTGATGCAGGAAGAAAGCTATTGTCCCTAATACAGCACCGAAACCCGCTAACACAAAGCGTCTTGAAAAATCATATTCTTCTTCTACCTCCCATTTTTGAGCCACTGCTATCAAGCCAATCGATGCGAGCCCCGCCATAGCCGCACTCCAGACCATGGAAGCGTGATCCCCCAAACGAAAACTCTGATCACCATTCAACACTGCGGTGACGATCAAGCTGACTGCTCCAGCGAACGGAACAGCAAAAGCCGCTGATAAAAGCCAATCTCTTGAACGCTGCAGAACCGTCCTGTTTGCCAGACTCGCGCGAACCTCTAAACGCCACCTCTTACTACCAGCATGATAAATCCTATTCTTGGGCTGAGCCTCTTCATTTGCACCGCTGTTGAATCCGAGCGGTCCCCGTAATCTCTGCAGAACCAAAACGGGTGCGTAGGCCATTAATAGCAAACACGCCAGCGGAATAAAAACGAACGGATGAATCAACATCCCAATCATTAGAAAGACCACCACTAGGAACTTCAGATTGGAATGGGATGAATGGTTTCCTGTTGGTGATCTGGTCAAACTGAGTTGCGACTCAGGACCTGCAAAAGTTACTGCGTCAAGCGAATTAGTGGTGACACAGTTCTCGCTGGGGGTTCTTTCGACTAATTCTGCATCCAAAATTTCTGATGATTCTTGATCCGTGCAAGCGAGATTAAGATCCGCTTTCAGTTGATTCAAATCCTGATATCGACCATCTGGATCTTTTAATAGACACCTCGACACGATCATTCGGAGTGCTGCAGGTAACGAGTCAAGGTTCGGATCAGCGGTCAGATGCTTCAACATGATCTCATTTTTTGTTTCACCATCAAACGGAACATCTCCCGTGAGCAATTCATAGAGAATAATACCCATCGCATAGATATCGACGCTTGGCCCATATTCACCTCGCCCAACCTCAGGCGCCATATAGTGCACGGTACCCACACCCTCGGTCTGTCGGGTACCACTCGGTCGAATCACTGTACTGAGACCGTAATCGCCAACCTTAATATTGCCACGTTCGTCAAAAATATTTTCCGGCTTCAAATCACGGTGAATAATCCCGGAATCATGCAGATGCTTTACTCCATCTATCAACCCAGTGATCCAGCGATGAACCTCACTCAGGTGCATGCCGGATTTGTGATTCTGCAAGACTTGTCGAAGGTTAGAACCCTCAACATACTCCATCGACAACCACGCGTTGCCCGATTCATCTTCACAGATATCGTAGAGCGACAATAGATTCGGATGCTTGATATTCAAGCAGTTCTTTGCGCCCCGGAGTTCGATCTCTAGGTTTCTTTGAACTAACTTCAGAGCAACTTTTTTTCCTGCATTGCTTTCTGCTAAGTAAACTTCCCCAAATCCGCCAACACCCAGACCGCGCCTAATGACGTAGGTCGGTAATGGACGCGAGCCTTCTCGGTGAGCAAATTGCATGGGATAAATCACTAATCTTCAGAAAAGAAGCTGGTAGCCCAATTAACTTAACAATGAACGTGCGTAGTTGCCCACTATTTGAGTGTGCCTTTTCCCACACGAGCAGAATACCAGACCTGTATCTAATCCATGTGAATCCAGCGAAGGAGAATTCATTGGATTGCCACAGGCGCCGTAATACAAAGAGCACATTCTTGTAAGGTCAAACTTGTTGATATTAATCTAACTGAATTGCAACGAGTGCCTGCGAATCCTCTCGCGTAATCTCTTGGTTGAGGAATTCAGCAATTTCATCAACAAGTTCTGCATCTTCGTCTTCGCTCAGGTCAATCTGATCGAAGTACTCAGTATCGACGGCAACTGATTCTTCTTGTACGTCAATGCGAACCGCTATCTCATCTAACAAACTTCGTGTTTTTGCCAGTTGAGACTCATCTAAATCTATCCCGGTCGCAGTTTGTGCAACCCGCAGCGCCCCTAGCCTCGCTTCCAAATTCTCGACTTCCACCTCTAACTGTCGTCTGGCATCAAGCATCGTGGTCATGCGGTCCTGCGTTGCCTTCAAGGAGACTTGACGTGCGTGAAGCACCTGCTCCAACTTGCTTGCCGTTGCAGTCTTGGTTTTGAATCGCTTGAAACGACTGGCTAGATCAGATTCAACCTGCACTGACGTATACGTAATCCCACCATAGGTGAATCTGTCTCCACCAGCCTTGAGGTCCGCCGTAAGTCGTTCAATTTGCTCGCGACTTTTCTCAAGTCCAATGCTTGCGTCTTCATACTGTTGCTGAAGCCGATTAACCTCAACCTTCTCTCTAGCTACTTTTTTTGCATTGCCTTCAATCTCAGGTTTCAAATCGTCAATCATCTGCCTTGCTCTCTGAATTTCCCATTCCAAAGGCAACATCTCAGTGGTTGAAACCTTCATCCAGTCCCAACCGCATCGTGCATAACTCCACAGCGGCATTCCCACCGAAAGAGTGGTTAAGAGACAGACGCCGCTAGTAGCTAAAATTGCTTTTTTGATCATTGTCATTCCTAGTTCCATTAATGTAATTTCGATCTACGACCACTGACCATCTCTAATTTGGTCAAACCCATTGCCCGTAATTCGTTTCATGGAGGACGATCTTGGCAATCATCTTGGGAAAATTTGGATTTTTATTTTTTGTCCTCGGCGCAAAGTCAGAGCCGACCTCGTCGCGTATAACAATGCCACCAGTCGGAACAAAAAACACCTCTCTCACCGCTTAGGCTGATCGCGGATGGCAAAACACTCGAATTTTTCAACTGCATTACTGCTTTTCCTGACTGTTTTGATGCTTCATGCAAAAATGACACCCAGCTTTGCTGATGAAGCAGATGACTCAGCTAGCCATCGATACCAGTGGCTAGAAAGAGAATTCTGGGTGACGATAGATGGCAAACCGAGCGAAGGGCACTGGGATTTCACGGGTGATGAAATCCAACTTACGCATACTCGAGGCGGATCAGGAAGTCTTCTCAGCCCACCTCTTCCACCTAACTTTGAGTTGGAATGGAAATGGAAAATCAAAGCAGGAACAAACTCCGGTCTCAAATATCGAGTGCAAAAGGCGGATGGACGGTGGCTTGGGCTTGAATACCAAATCATTGACGAAAACCTGACTACCTTTGGCAAGTCCAGCACGGGCGCAATCTACGATCTAGTTTCGCCTCACGCCGATAAAAAGGCCCTTCCCCCAGGTGACTGGAATCACTCCAAAGTGATTTCATCTGGAAACCACGTCTCCCATTTCCTCAATGGGGTATTAATTGCTGAATGCGTTACTGATGGAGTAGCGTGGGAGGAAAAACTGGCGAAAAGTAAATTCTGGGAAATACCGAACTTTGCCTCCGCAAAAGAGAAGCATCGCATCATGCTGACTGACCACGGTGGTACTGCATCTTTCAAAGACTTTGTCTTCACCACAATTGATCCAATGGATCGTCAAGTCGTCCCATCTAGCGGCCCACACCTAGCCAACGGCATCAAGACAAGTTGGGTTACACAAAACTCAGCCGTCGTATGGTCTCGGACGACAAAAAATAATGCAATGAATGCTGGCGGCGCCAACTTCCTCGAAATACCTGAACCACGCGTTCTTTCGAAGCAGAACAACGAGCCTGATCAAGGCTATGCGAAACAACAAATGCCCCCAGAGCATAATCTAGATCAAATGCTTGGAGCTTGTCCGGGCATTCAAGGTGAAATCCGGTTGAGCTATTTTCCAGATAAACAAAACAAAGCAATCATCACCACTAATTGGGTCACAACTGATGCAGAGCAGGACTTTACTCACCAGTGGAAATTAACGGGACTACTTCCTAATCGTCGATATGCGGTCGTCATTGAGACCCGTCCTTGCAATACAACGACTGTCTCTTCGGTGTTACGAGGACATTTCCGGACCGCGCCAAAGTCCACTGAGGCGACGCCGACCACGTTTTGTCTGACAACGTGCCACGATTTCATCAGACGAGACGATGGTATGAACGGTCACAAAATCTATCCGAGCATGACGAAATTAAATCCAGACTTCACCATCCATGCGGGTGACATTGAGTACTACGACAAGCCATTTCCTTGGGCACTTTCCAAAGAACTCATGCGATTTAAATGGAATCGAATCTTCTCTCTCTCGAACAATCGAAACTTCTACTCAAACCGCACTGCTTATTTCCTTAAAGATGACCATGACACGCTTAAAAATGATTGCTGGCCGGGGCAAACTTATGGGTCAGTAACCTTTGAAGAAGGTAAACGAATCTTCAACGAAGAACAGTTTCCTAGTATCGATCAACGATACCAAACCATTCAGTGGGGGCGGGACCTTCAAGTCTGGTTTCTGGAGGGACGGGATTACCGAAGTCCAAACAATATGCCTGATGGACCCGACAAAACCATCCTGGGGACAGAACAGAAACGGTGGCTATTCAAAACACTTGAGGAATCCGAATCACGATTTAAATTGATTATCAGCCCAACACCAATTGTCGGACCAGATCGCAAAAACAAACGAGACAATCACGCGAATAACCAATTTGCTCATGAAGGCGAAGAAATCAGATTTCGCCTTTCACAGCATCCTGGGATCATTATTTTTTGCGGGGATCGGCACTGGCAATATGCATCGAAAGACCAAGACACAAATCTGTGGGAATTTGGTTGCGGTCCGGGTAGCGAGAAACACCAGCTTGGCTGGAAAGAAGGTGAACTCCATCCTTTACATCAGTTCCTGCGCGTTGCGGGCGGTTTTTTGTCAGGACAACTTAGCTATGGCAGCGAAGGCTCATCGGTGCCAACCTTGACACTGCGCCACCACAAAGTCACGGGTGAAGTAGTGAGTGAATTCAATTTCCGAGAGGAATAAGGGAAGCCAGTCCGATACGTTCTAATTGCCAATGAACAGAACCAATACCAGCATAGATTCCGATATCTTCTTGATAATCGGCGGAGTTACATACGCCTACCAAGCGACCATACTGATCAAATAGCCCCCCACCGCTACGTCCATCGATTGGCGCACATTGGATTTCATAGTTCGATAAGCCAAGATGTTGGTCATACTTATTCACAGCTGTGATTCTGGTATCTAAGCGTGTTGGATGGCTGCCTCGATCGCAGCCAAAACTAAACACCACGTCGCCACTTCTCACCGCGTTACGTAATTCACCGATCTTCACTGGATTTACGGGATCATCTGTGCGGATTACCACTAGCGCAATATCACGAGTCTCGGCATCATAGTCTATTACCCGACCGCGGACCGTCTTGCATATTCCACCTCTGAAGACATCCACATCGACTCTCGCGGTTACTCCTACGTCCCTAAACAGATGCCCACAAGTCAGAATTAGCGACTCACCGGATCGAGAATCGATGATTGTTCCCGTGCCAACCCCATATCCATTTGAGTCGTGCACTCGCAGTCGAACGGTCGCGGCCCTAGCTCTTTCAATCGCGTGAGCCGTCAAACGGTTTGGCATCACTTCGCTGTAAAGATTCGTAGCATCAGATTTCAGGTTCGTTCCCGAGGTCGGAGCACCTTGCAGATTTCTTAATGACGGGCTTGATCCGATGTCATCACTCTCATGTACAGAACGAGTGGGCACAAGTGACCTCTTCCGCGTAATCGAAAGCGCTCTCCTTAATTGGTCGGCTCGCTGCACTCCAACCATTCTTGTCACTTCTTCACCACCGCAAAGAACGATGAAAGTTGGAGTAGATCGCACCCCAAAACGGGAAGCAAGAAAAGGCTCATTAAGTACATCTACCTCTCTTACCGGGGTACCTTCCGCGATGAGTATCTCCAAGGCAGGAAGAACCGTCTTGGAACCCACGTGCTTTGAGGATCCGAAGTAAAGGAGCACGGTATCGCTTTGTTGCGAAAAACCATGGATTGGAAACCCGATCGCCACGACAACGAAAACCATCCAGATTCGGAAGTTTTTCACGCCAATTTCCTCCTTGAAATGGCAATCTGTTTGATCGCAATTACAGAATCAAATGCTTCGTGATCTGTTGTACAGGGCGCTGTACCGAAGAGCGGGCTTGCTCGTGTCAATAGACCCAGAGAACCGCTCCAAGATGGTCTTCCAAGTAGCATGGCAAACACAAGGCCAAACTCCCTGCGATTCCTCAATGAAATTGAGAAATCGCTAAAATTTGCGTCAGCGCCCGAGATGAGGAAGCATTGGCTCTAAGATCCATCAACGGAATCCCGCTCGTCCAATTCTCGATCGTTAACTACAATTCGTCGGCGGCAAAGTAAATACCGAGTCGTGCGTTCTTCCTCTATAACTTTCACGAGACCATCTGTTGTGCCATGGTCTCCAGCGCAAAACGAGCCCATGAACCGTAAGATTCTCGTCACTAGCGCTCTACCATATGCAAATGGCCCCATTCACTTAGGTCATTTGGTGGAGTACATCCAAACCGATATTTGGGTTCGCTATCAGAAATTACGTGGTCATCAATGCATATACTTGTGCGCCGATGATACCCATGGCACCGCAATTATGATCCGCGCCAAGAATGAAGGTCGGAGCGAAGAAGAGCTTATTGCATCGATGAGCGAGTCCCACCAACGCGATTTTGAAAGATTTGGAATTGAATTCGACCATTACGGGAGCACCAATTCCAAAGAAAATAAAGAACTCTGTGGCGTCTTTTGGACATCCCTTCGAAATGCTGGCTTGATCACCGAACGATCCATTGAACAACTTTATGATCCGGAAGCCAACACCTTTCTTGCTGATCGTTTTGTTCGTGGCACCTGTCCTAAATGCGGGTTAACTGACCAAGCTGGTGACAATTGCAATTGCGGGCACACTTATAATCCTACCGACCTGATTGATCCAAAAAGTACGCTGAGCGGAGCAACGCCGGTACTTCGAAATGCTGTTCATCTTTTTGTAGAGTTAGAAAAGCTTAGAGAATTTCTGACAAAGTGGGTTGAAGAGGGCAATCATTTACAGACCGAGGTAGCTAACTATCTTAAAGGTCACTTTCTCAGTGATGAACTACGAGATTGGGATGTCAGTCGACCCGCTCCCTATTTCGGATTTGAAATCCCTGATGCACCAGGAAACTACTGGTATGTTTGGTTCGACGCTCCGATTGGATATATCGCAACAACGCAACAATGGTGTCAGAAAAATGATGAATCGCTCGCAGATTGGTGGCGGAACGATGCGTGTGAAATCCACCACTTCATTGGGAAAGACATTACATATTTTCACACATTGTTTTGGCCAGGGATGCTTCAAACAGCGGGCTTCAACCTACCAACTCGTGTCCATATTCATGGTTTTTTAACCATCAATGGCGAAAAGATGTCAAAGAGCAAAGGGACATTCATCGCAGCAGACACTTACCTCAAATACAACAACCCATCGTACTTACGTTATTTCTATGCAACGAAATTGACCCAACGTGTTGAGGATTTAGATCTCGGACTTGATGAATTCGTCAGAAAGGTCAACACCGATCTGGTGGGTAAGGTCGTTAACCTAGCAAGCCGAGTTGGAAAATTTGCTCAGCAAACTGGACTCGCTGAACATTACCCCGATGATGGAGGTTTGTTTGCTAAGGGTGCCGAAGCTGGTGAAGAGATAGCGGCGGCCTACGAATGCAAAGACTATTCAAAAGCGATTCGCCGCATCATGGAACTCGCTGATGCTGCCAACCCGTATGTTGAGCATGCCAAGCCTTGGGAAATGAAAAAAGATCCTGAAAAACAGGATGATTTACAATCGGTATGCACCGTGGCAATAAATCTGTTCAGACAACTAACCATTTATTTAGCACCCGTGCTGCCGGATCTTGCACAGCAATGTAGCCAATGGTTGGGTGAGCCAATTCAGTCTTGGGATCAAAGTAAGTCTCACTTGCTGGGGACCAAAGTTGGTAAGTTCAATCGAATGCTTGATCGAGTACAAATCGAGGACCTTGAAAAGATGATTGAAGAAAGCAAAAACACAACCGAAGAACCCCAAGAACCGGCAAGCAGTCTTTTCTGTGATAGTGATCAACCGTTAAAGGATGAGCCTCTTGCGGAAGAAATTAGCATCGAAGACTTTGCAAAAGTTGATCTGCGAGTCGCTAGAGTGCTATCTGCTGAACATGTGCCTGAAGCAAACAAACTCCTCAAATTGCAATTGAGTCTAGGCGGAGATGAGACGAGACAAGTATTTGCGGGCATCAAGGCAGCCTACGAACCTGAACAACTTGTCGGGCGATTAGTCGTCATGGTTGCAAATCTCAAACCACGCAAGATGCGATTTGGACTAAGTGAAGGAATGGTCACCGCTGCCGGACCAGGTGGTGCGGATGTGTTTATTCTTGGGATAGACGATGGGGCTCAACCTGGCCAACGTGTGCATTAATCATTGCAACGAGGGCAAACGACGAGGAGCAATTTAATGCTGACCAAGTTCAGAGCGTCACTCCTTGATCGCCTTGTTCTAAGACCCACAAGAACACCGATTACCCAACATTGCCAAAAACGCTCGGTAGTTCAGCTCGGTAAATCATCCATCGAGTTCTATATACAGAAGAACTTTAACGTCGGAAAAAATCCGGATCTTTTAATACTAAAATTTCCGGGCACAGCCGGTCGCGCTGAACGCAGTTCACCATTCCCCTGTGACCACTTCACAGATGTAAATGTTGAAATCTGGACTTGGAACCCGCCGGGCTACGGTAGAAGCGAAGGTAAGGCAAGGCTTGAAAACATCGCTGCCACCGCCACCAAATTCTACAATTACGCTAGAGATTCATACGGAAAACATCCTGTTTTGTGGTTGATGGGTAACAGCCTGGGATGCCTGAGTGCTCTGTGCGTTGCAGCCGAAACGGACGCTGGTCTTGAGACGGGCATCGTTCTTCGAAATCCACCACCGTTGATTCCGGTTGTTAAAAAGTTCGCACGCAAATATCACCTTGCTTGGACAATCAATTCTGTGGCTGCTAGCCTTTGCGATCCGATGAACGCAATGCTGACCGCTCCGCGATGCCACTCCCCTGCCCTTTTTCTGCAATCGGAACTAGACACACTTGTGCCGGTTCACTTACAGAATGAAATCATCAAATTGTATGGAGGTGAAAGCCATACTGTTGTCTTAGAAGGCATTGGGCACGACGACAAACTGACTGTAGACCATCAAGTACAAGTTATTGATAAACTCCGTTGGCTATGGTCCGTGACAAGGAAAACTAGATAGGAATACTGTACGTGGTGAACCAAGACTTGATGGATAATCGGATCAAATATCGCAAGGTCGAAACTCAAGACATCGAAACGATCTGCACGATTTACAATTCCCACATTGAGCTTGGCGGATCGACTTTCGAAACAGAGTCGTGGCAAGCAGCAATTCTCAACCAACAAATCCTCAACAACCAAGATGATCATTGGTTCGTCGCGGAAGATACCAATCAAATCATCGGATGGTGCGCAGCGCGTCGGTATAGCGACCGATATGGTTACCGATTGACGCGAGAAATTGCGATTTACTTTGCTATAAATCACACGGGCAGAGGCTACGCTACAAGCCTGCTAGAGATGACTGAAAATGCGTGCCGATTATCGGGAGTTCATCATCTAGTCTCGCGGGTAATTGCCAGTAATGAACACAGTATTCGATTCCATCGCCGATGTGGATATGAGATGGTCGGTATTCAGAAAGAAATCGGGTACTTAAATGATGAATGGCTCGACGTAGCGATCCTTCAAAAAATTCTATAGTGTCAGAACCATCATGTCCTGAATTAGTTTAAGTTGGCTCGAGCCTCTTCCAACATTTCTAACATCTCGGGAAGTATCAATGAGGCAGGAAGAAGATAACTTACCACCCGTCCAGCTCGGGCGATGTTGATCCCTATTGCCCGCCCCTGCGAGTCGAGAACGGGCCCTCCACATTCCTCAGGGTTAAGGACGGTATCGTGTTGGATGACACGATCGAATCCGCTTAAACGAATATTCCTTGGTCCATTCACCTTTGCATCACTCGCTGACTCTTGAAGCATTCCCATATCACGAATCTGCGCATCAATATCGATAGAGTCAAATTCACTGAGCTCATTAGGTCTGAGAATCGTAAGAGTAACGTTCTCCCCAGGATACATTTGCTTCAGCCGACTTATTACAGCATCGCGGCTATCTTTCGCTTCACCATTCACCGCAACAATCCTGTCGCCAGGATTGATCCCAGCGATAGCCGCACCAGACTCCGGGAGTACTAATTGGACCAGTGCTCTGCCATTTGCGTCATCCTCTAGCATTACACCAAGCCTACCTTGATGCCCAATAGGACGCTCCTTTACACCAACAACGCCCAGCCCGATAGGTCGACCTGTTCTACCTATGGTGACAAGGAAACTCGCAATCTCCGGTACGTTCGTGTCAAATAACAACGGCTCAAAAGAAAGATCAGCATCAACATGCAGTAGTACCAGATCATTCCGTCGTCGGACTGCCGAAACACGGGCAGGAAACAAACGCCCGTCGGACAGGCGGACACGAATGGGATCGCTTGTCAATTCACTGCGCTTTGTGATCACGTATCCATCAGCGGAAACCACTGTACCCAAAGCCACCGGTGTACCACCGCATAAGATTTGTACAACTGAATTCTGAACTCTTTCGCCGAGTGGGCGGAACAAATCCAACACGGCCGGATGGTCCCTTCTCTCATCAGCCAAAACATTGCATGCAACGAATGTCAGTTGTAAGAGCAATGCCGTTACAGCAAGGAGGTATCTCATGATGAACTTCATAAACACTCAATTCAAACTATTAACTTGATGGACTGTATTTCAATCATGAATTACCAGCGCGGCCAATCTCGACAACAACCACTCGAGTTCTCCCTTCACGATTAACGAGCAAGCGAACCCTTTCGCCTGGCATCGTATCCGCGACGGCCTCCTGCAATGACTTAAAATCTGTTAACAATCTGTCCCCAAATTCTTCAACAATGTCACCTTCTCGCAGACCAGCCCGATCTGCTGGAGAACCCGTTCTAACAACTTCGATCAGCGCGGTCTCGGATGAGGGGCTCCCACGAACTCCCAAAATCGGTTTGAATCCTGGGAGATAACCCCATGATTCACCTTGCTGCATTCGTTCCCATGAATCCGCATAATGATTGATTGGTACATGCAAGTTGTCAGCCACGTCGTTTCCAATCCGGCTGTGGACAGCGATCAATTCGCCCGCCAAGTTGAATAATGGGCCACCGCTATCGCCTCCGATAAGTGCGCAATCTGTGACGATCGCTAGATCGCGAACAGCCAAAATTCTACCAACCCTTGTTACCGAACCTCTCTGCTTATCGTACCCCCCCGGATGTCCCGTAGCGACACACCACATACCTGGAATCAATTGATCACTGGAACCTAATGATGCATGAGGCCATGGTTCACCATTATTTTGATCCGGATTGATTTTCATGAGGCCAGCATCAACGCTGCGGTTCATGCCTAACGATGTTGCTTTCACAACGCGGCCATCTTCGAGAAAAATCTCGGCATTCATCCCTGGACGCATCGCAACATGGGCGGCAGTGAGCACGTAACCACTCTTTGTGATAATCACTCCACACCCTTTTGCCGCTCCAATTTTCACCCCAACCGTACAGGCAGCAACAGCGCGAGCCACTTCACTCTGTTGTACTTCTAATGCTCGTAATTGATCGACGGTTTTCGGTACACCACCTTGGCTTAGAATCGGCAAAAGAGAGTCGTCAACGTCGCACCTCGTACCATCCCCGTTGGTTTCCCCAAGGGTCTCGGTAATGGCATTATCACTCGCTTGTACGAGTTTCGTTTGCCGCGGTGTTTTTTTTGCTTGCCTCTGAAGAAGCTGTCCGAAAGCCTCACCAGTTGAGATCGAAAACAAGACCAAAAGGATCGATACATAGTTCGGTCGGTAACTTTTCGGCCGGCGTCTCGCTGGAGTTCTTTTTAAACTCGGATAAACATTAATCACGTGATGATTCCTGGAAAGCCGCTCAAGACCCTTAGCTGTTATGTTATCAGTGTAGTCGGGATTCCAGAGTGAGGAGAAATCGTGCCAAATTCCAATCTATCTCCGCCGAACCACCAACTCCCCAAAAAGGTGCTTATCTACGGCTGTGGTTACCTAGGTCGCGAAGTGGGACACCAACTCCTTCACCAAGATTGGGAAGTTTGGGGCAGTACTCGTAGTCAAGAAAGTGTAAGGGAATTGGCGAATATAGGAATTCATCCGATTATTTCAGATTGGAATGACTCACGGACCCTCGGTCACCTTCAATCCTTTTCCAACATTGTGATTTCCGTAAGTCGAAGCGTATTCTCAAAACGAGATCATTGGGAAACACTGGTCTTGGGGCTCCAAAATCTTATATCGCGAGTTTCCATAAATACCCGGATCACCTACATCAGCTCCACAGGGGTGTATCATCAGAGACAAGGTGAGTGGGTGGATGAAACCTCCCCAACTCGCCCCAATCGCCCGAGCACTCAGGCCCATTTAGCCGCTGAAAATCTCCTGTGCAGACACCGTGAGCCGAATTCATGGTCAATCCTCCGGCTTGCAGGTATTTACGGTCCGGGCCGCATTCCAAATCATCGGAATCTAATTGAGCAAAAGCCGATTTTGGTGGACCCAAACAGCTATCTAAATCTGATACATGTGGAAGATGCCGCACAAGCCGTCATCGCAACCCTCGAAAGGTCCGATCAGAAGACCTATGTCGTCTCGGATGATCGTCCTGTGCTTCGAGGTAATTATTATGGATTCATCGCCAAACATCTCGGCTGCCCAAAGCCGATTTTTGCTTCAAGAGACAACATGAAACTTGTTGGCGGAAGATCCAGTGGGAACAAACGCATTTGGAATCGACGCCTGAAAAACGAACTTCTCCCGAAGCTTCGATACCCGTCATTTATCGAAGGGCTCACTCCGCTTCTTGATTCAATCCGTTAACCGAGACGGTGTGTATTTTCCAGCTTTCATAAAGCCTCACATAGAACCTTTCAGATCGCTCTGAAGCGTCCCGCTACCCACTCTCTCGAAACCGCACAATGCTTACTCGTAAAACAATTTCCCCCGGACTCATCGAGCTAAATTTTCAAGCGGGTGAAGTGCTTGGCTGTAACGTCTACCTTGTCTTTGACGCGGATGAATGGTTGCTGGTGGACATTGGCTATGAGGAAACGGTTGAAGATTTTATCGAAATCATCCGTCAACTAGATTTTCCTCTTTCGCGATGTAAGACATTGGTTGCAACCCATGCTGATGTGGACCACATTCAAGGATTGGCTCGAGCCAAGCAGGCATTGAAGACCTCCGTTACTTGCCACCCCAACGCCGTTGCACCCCTTGAAAATGGTGATGCCCTGATCACCATGGCAGAGATCGCGGCACAGGGTCTGAAAATACCAATGCCGTCGGTTACGGTCGAAAACCAAATTCGGGACGGTGATGTGATTCAGGTCGGTAACATTGAAATGGAGGTTTGGCATACGCCGGGACATACCGATAGCCAATTAGCATTTCGTCTTGGCGACATTTTACTAAGCGGCGATAACATTTACCGAGATGGATGTATCGGAGCCATTGACGCTCATCATGGAAGCGACATCAAAGCATTTATCAAATCGCTTGAAAGAATCCGTGACAGTGATGTCAATTGGTTAGCACCAAGCCACGGCCCTATCTTTAAAAAAGATCCTGTCATGATTGACAGAACCATCAATCGATTAAGAGGCTACCTTCAAATGGCGGACTTCGGAACGCTCGCTGATAACTGGCCGCTCATGGATGAATGGGAGCAAGAAGTCGCAGAGGGAAAATTACCTGACGGTCTTTAAATCATTTAACACTCCGGTTATCTCTTACCTTTGAATGGTCTCGAGCAGCAACATAAAGCTTGACTCATCCTTTTATCACAGTCTTTACGATCACCGCATGACAGACGCCTCATTACCTCCGCCACCAAACAACACTCGGTACTTGGGTATCGATGTGGGTGGAACAACCATCAAGTTTGGACTGTGTGATAGCCATGGAGCAATACGATCCAAAACTTCTATGCCAACGGACTTGCTACCAGAACCACGATCCGTGATCCAACATGGACTAGAGTTTGCACTCTCAGCTTTAGGTGCCTCTGAAACACTCGAAAGCGTGGGGCTCGCAGTCCCAGGTGTGCTAGATACTTCCAGTTGGAGCTTAAAAGAAGTCGTCAATCTCCCTCACTGGACGAATCGCCCTTTACTCGAACTCTTGGAAAACGAGTCTCAACGCCCATCTGCGATCATTAATGATGCCAACGCAGCTGCATTAGCAGAACATCACCTCCGCGGACTCACTGATAAATCTTTGGCTCTGATCACCCTTGGGACTGGAATTGGTTGCGGTTTAGCGGTAGGAGGAAAAGGACTTTCGGGGGATCATGGATGTGCTGGTGAAATTGGCCACTTGGCAATCAACTTTTCGGCAGACGCTAACCTTTGCAATTGTGGGCGCCGTGGTCATCTGGAAGCCTACGCTGGAGCTCCCGCGGTGATTGAAAGGGCCAAAAAGGCGTTGGAATGCTTGGATGCGCAGGAGATTCCCAGTATCCTTCGCAGGACCGACTTGGATCCGCGTGATCTATCTCGTGCAGCAGAAGATGGTTTTCAGCCTGCGCGAGAAATCATCATCGAAACTGGAACCTATCTTGGCCAAGCAATTGGCATTCTTGGCCAAGTGATCGACCCAGCCGTAGTTCTATTAGGTGGCGCTATGACGTTTGGCGGCCAAGCTAAATCTACGGGCAGAGATTTTCTTACTGCAGTCAAGCGTTCCATGGCGGATACGACCCTTCAGCAAGTAGGGAGTCAGATGATCATTGAGTACGCTTCTTTGGGCAACACAGCAGGAGTAACCGGCGCGGCGTTGGTCGCACTTCAGAAAGGCCGAAAGTCATGACAATAAGCAATGAACGTATCCCGTGCCGCATTTTTTCTCGAGCATCAGACGCGAGCCTTGCTGCTGCTGATGAAATTGAGAATTTAATGATCCAACGCGCAGCTGCAGGTGAGATGTGTGTACTTGGCTTGGTAACGGGTTCGTCACCAACGGGTATCTATGAAGAATTAGTACGGCGACATCGGGAAAACGGATTGTCGTTCCAAAATGTAATTACCTTCAATTTGGACGAATTTTTTCCCATGCAACCGAATGACTTGCAGAGCGTCAACCGGTTCATGCACGAGCACCTTTTCGATCATGTTGATCTACCGGCTGAACAAATTCATATTCCAAAAGGAAATATCCCAAAAGAAGAAGTAGCTGAATTCTGTCTCGATTATGAAAAGGCGATACGAGATGCTGGAGGTATCGATCTCCAAATATTGGGAATCAATCGAACAGGTCATATTGGGCTCAACGAACCCGGATCTGATCGTAACTCACGCACCCGCATGATTACGCTTGACGGCGTTACACGAATTGATGCTGCGAGTGATTTTTTTGGAGCAGAGAATGTTCCAAGGTACTCGATCACACTAGGCGTTGGCAGCATCTTAGAAGCCGAGCGGATTGTGCTGTTAGCATTTGGTGAAGGCAAGGCGAACATCATCGCGAAAACGGTTGAAGGTTACGCAACATCCACGATTCCAGCTACCTTCCTGCAAGATCACCCCAACACGCTATTCTTCCTTGATGAGGCCGCGGCATCGAATCTCACTAGGGTTCAATCCCCATGGCTGCTCCATGAAATTGACTGGGATCCGACCACGATTCGACGAGCTGTGATCGACCTTTCTGAAGATGTTGGAAAAGCGATTCTCAAGCTGACGGATGCAGACTACAACGAACAAGGTCTACAAGATCTACTTGCTGCACATGGTAGCGCCTACGATATCAATCTAAGAGTGTTTAGGGAGCTTCAATCCACGATCACTGGTTGGCCCGGAGGAAAGCCGGAGCATGAAAAAAAATTAGGGGATCGACCAGGGCACCGAGATGATATCTTCCCCAAGCGTGTGATTATCTTCTCTCCGCACCCAGATGATGATGTGATCTCAATGGGGGGAACTTTAATTCGATTAGTCGACCAAGGTCATGAAGTGCATATTGCCTATCAAACGTCAGGCAATATCGCTGTCTTTGATGAGGATGCCCTTCGCTTCTCCGAATTCGTTGAAGACTTCTGTCGGGAATTCAAAATTCGCACGGAAGGACTCGAACAACTCGAAACCCACGTCGATGAGTTTCTTCGGAATAAAAAACCGGGTAACGTCGACAGTGAGCCGGTACAAAGAATCAAAGGCTTAATCAGAAGAGGCGAAGCGAGAGAAGGTGCAAGGTGCTGTGGTGTACTTGATGAGCATCTCCATTTCCTTGACTTGCCGTTTTACCAAACAGGCCGAGTCACCAAGAGTCCAATCTCGGATGCAGATCGGCAGATCACACTTGACCTACTGAGGAAAATAAAACCACATCAGATTTATGCTGCGGGAGATCTGTCTGATCCTCACGGAACTCACAGAACGTGTTTGTCGGTGATTCTACAAGCCTGCAAAGCTTGTGAGGACGAAGACTGGTTTTCCGATTGTGCGGTATGGCTTTATCGCGGAGCATGGCAAGAGTGGGCACCCCACGACATCGAAATGGCTGTTCCGTTAAGTCCACAAGAAGTCGCAAGAAAAAGAGCGGCAATCTTTAAACACGAATCTCAAAAAGATCGAGCCCTTTTTCCGGGTTCTGATGTTCGGGAGTTTTGGCAACGCGCAGAAGCAAGAAATGCTGAAACGGCAAAACGCTACGACTCTCTTGGCCTAGCCGAATACGCGGCTATCGAGGGATTCGTGCAATGGGACGGGGAAACGGGACTAGACTTATAGGCTTCTCTTAAACGCTACCAACATAGAAACTGGCGGGTGCCAAACCGTTACTGAAGAAATGGTGACTTACCGGTTGAGCATTGGTAAGAAAGTCGATTCAATATGCATCATGTAATTCTGAACTTGACGTCCAACCAGCGATTTGCATGACCCTGACTAGCCACGCTATCGTTCTACTTGCAAAACTTTTTAGCGGCTTCACTGTCCGCTGGATTGACTGTCAACCTGAGACATCGCAACGAATCTACTTCGCGAATCACACCAGTCACCTCGATGCGGTACTTTTATGGTCTGCTCTGCCCCGCAACCTTAGAAAAATCACACGACCAGTAGCTGCAAAAGATTATTGGGCCAAGGGTTGGCTGAAGCCACATATGGCAAAAAGCTTCAACGCTTTACTGGTAGACCGAAAAGAAATCAAAGTTCACAAGAGTCCGATTGACATCATGCTCCAGCAAATGGGCGATGTTTACTCTCTTATCATTTTCCCAGAAGGTGGACGATCATCAGGTGACGAAGAGATGGGTGCATTCAAGAGCGGTCTCTTCTACATGGCAAAAAAAAGGCCGGATCTCGAATTAGTACCTGTCTACATCGATAACGTTAACCGTATCCTGCCTCGCGGTGAAGTGCTTCCAGTTCCGCTGCTAAGCTGCATCACCATTGGTGCGCCAATTTTCCTAGAAGCGGGTGAACCCAAATCGGAATTCCTTCAGAGAGCCCGAGAGAGCGTGCTCAAACTCAAAGAATCATGAGTTTTGGTGACGAAGAATAGTGAAAATGCTTGAAGACGTTAGCTCGCTAATCCCTAGCGATGAGTCACCCTCGATCACGCATTACTCTACTTCATCAGCACTCCTCAGGTCCGTTGTCAAACTTGCTAGATAAGCTACTAAATCGCGAAGCTGACGCATTGTCAATTTATCAATCAAATCTTCCGGCATGGAAGATTTCCCTTTCCGTCTCGCTTCGATCTCTTCTAGATCCACACGAACGAGTGAACCATCTGCCTTGATGAGATCGAGCGATTCGTCATTTTCCAATTTCACAATACCAGCGATGGTTTCACCTTCGGTAGTAAGAACGAGGGCTGTTTCGAATCCTTCTGCTACCACCGCATTTGGAGTGCAAATCGATTCGAGTAAATAGCGGCGATCTTTTTTCGCGGCGATCGTTGTAAGATTAGGTCCTACCTGCCCCCCCGCACGTCCAACCTGGTGACAGCGAAGACAGGACAACCGAGTATCTTCAAAAAACAATTTGCGACCACTCTCTACATCACCTCCCTCCAAGGCGTTTAACCAACGGCCCAAAGGATCCTTTTCATTCAGCTTTTCTAGATGAGATCGAATCCTAACCACTAAATCATCCGACAACTTTCCCTCGGCCGCTTCAAGAACATTTAACGAATCGCTCGCTGGGAGTTCTCCGGCCAAGTACCGCTCTACCCCACGACTTACAACATCGCGAATATCAATGTCGCCCAACTTGGCCAACAGATCCCAAGCGAGCTGCCTCACTCGTAAATCACGACTCTCCGTGGCCTCGATCAATCGAGATTTTGAAAGCGAGGGTGCGTGCTGCGCTAGAATCCTCAAGCCTGCAAGCAGCAACTCATCCGCAGGTAGCATTCGAACATTCAGGGCAAGCTCAACGGCTGCAGGGGTATCGAGCCGTGAAAGTGCTTCCAAAGCACCAGCTCGTTCTCCAGCGTTCAGTTCTTGGTTAGCCACCCTTGTAACTAGCATGGGTGCAATCCCCTTAATACCTAATTGAGACGCCACGCGGATGGCTTCATCACGAACCTCCGAACTTCCGACCATTAGTCCTTGCAGTTGTGGTGCTAGAGCATTTACCGCAATCTCAGTCGATCTAATGGTAAGCGGTCGATAGTCATTCAAAACGCGATCACGAGGGTCGGTTTGATTCCAGTTCTCCAGGAGATTTAGAGCCTCAAGCCTCATGGAAACGCTAGTGGATGGTGATGCAGCAAAACTCACGAGACGCTGTGCTGCTTGGGGTGTACCTACGCGATGAGCGGCATTCAGTATGCGTCGCTGAAATTCTAGCGAGCGATTTTCGAGAATCGCCAATTCGCTTAATTGAGGCATTGCCTCCGGAATCGGTAAATCGTAGATCGCTCGACCAGCCTCAGACGCTACCCAATCACTGGAGTCATTAAGAAAAGCTGCCACGTTCGCATGACGTAGTCGACGTAATGCAACGACAGCTGATATGCGAACCATTTCACTTGGATGGTCTTTTAGTGACCCCAAGACCTGTGGACTCTGTGTATTGGCTAAAGCAATGATACCTGCATGCCTAAGAGCGACATCCGATGCAGCGTCTTCGATCATGGCAGCTAATATCTGATCCAAGCTTCCTTCATCACGTAATGCAGATAAAGACCTCATTGCAAAATACTTCACTCGAGCCGATCCATCTTCCAGGTTTTTCCTGATCAGAGAAACCGACTGTTGATCTCCACGTTCACCAGCAAAGTTGGTCGCTGCACTTCGAATTAAACTGTCATCGGAGTTAAGTAGGGGACGAATACTCTGAACAATACTGGCAGACAGTTCATCATTCTGGCGAGCAATCTGATCAGCACCCCAAATTCCATGTAAACGGGCAACCGCATCTAGATTACGGTCCGTTGCAACTTTAACCAACGATCGCCAGTCTAGACGTTGGGCAAGCTGCCACTGTGACTCCAACCGAATCCTTCGGTCCACATGTGAGAGTCCGGCGACTAAACGCTCTCTATCTAACTCCTCCCAATTGGATGACAACCATTCACGAACCTCGGAAACTATTTTGGTATCGGAATACTCTGGGTCAGAAAATCGGTAGATACGTCCCTTGCCAAGCCCATCCCAACCATTGACCCAATCACTCACATAGATCGCTCCATCCGGTCCAAAGCCGATATCCGTCGCCAAAATCGTCCAGATCGGATCAGCATCCGAAGCGAATCGGTAAGAGGCTCCTTCCGGTTCTACGCGAAACGTTCGTACACCGCTGTTTGCAGGCCCCCCACGAAAATCACAGATAAAGAATGTGTCGTTAAACTGATCGCCAAAGCCCGTCCCTGGGTAATACGCGAGACCGCTCGGTCCATCAGTGAAATTTGCGACGGGCGGCACGATATAGGCCGGTTGCTGTGGATGGAGCGGCTGCCAAATCGACTCTCGATTAAAAGGGCCACGATCGGGCAAGTACTGGTAATACATTCTCCATCCACTGTCACCATCCTGTAGCAAATGAACCACACGTGCTTGATCACCACTGTCACTGTTATTGTCGACGGTGAAAAAGTCACCAACGTCATTGAAAGCCAGTTCTTGAGGATTCCGTAGACCACTCGCGAACACTTCAAGTTGTGACCCGTCCAGCTCACAGCGAAAGACGGCTCCTGATACCGGATTTGCTAAAATATCGCCTTTATCCGTTGTGACGTGGTAGCCACGATCACCAATGCTAAAGTAAAGACGACCGTCTGGACCAAGCGTCAAGCCATGCAAATCGTGCCCTCGAAATGCAACTCGGACACCGTATCCGTCTGACATAACGATTCGCTCGTCGATCACACCATCCGCGTTGGAATCAATCAATTGCCAAAGCTTCGGAATGCAGGTGTAGTAAATACCAGACGGCCTCCAAAGTACGCTTGCGCCTGTTCCTTCCTCTAAATGATTAAAACCCTTGGCAATCACCTTACTGGTATCTGCTACTCGATCCCCGTTAGTGTCTTCAAGAAGGCGAAGGCGATCATCATGCTGCTCATAAGTGACAGCGGCATCTCCGAGCAACTTTCGATGGTAATCAATTCGGTCCTGCACCGTTTCCGCAGCCAAATCCGCCAACAGCCACTGATCATCGTGACCACGGTTATCAGTCACACCTCGGTTTTGTCGAAACGTCTCACAGATATAAAACCGCCCCTGATGATCAATATCGAACGCAACCACATTCGCGACCATGGGCTCAGCTGCAAAAAGCTGTACCTTCCAGCCATTGGGTATGCGGATTGCCTCCATCGCCTCCTTGCCCTCAGCTGATGCTCCCGCCACTTCAGGCTCAACTGGATCGGTCGCTGAAACATTGACACTGCCCACCGACAGTAATAACAGAATGCTCCAAGCAAACCCTACGGTCACCCATCGTGAGATCGGCCTGTGAGCAAAAGCAACATTGTGTCTCTTGTCTGTTAAGTCACAATCGCTACAAAAATGCATCGCTCGCTTACCTCAGTTACTTTTATCTTTGTCATCCGCATCAGATACCAACGCAACGCGCCGCGCGGTCTAATGACCGCATTCATCTTGGTTCACATAAACCACCCAAGGATCAACGGGAATCATTGGAAAGATGCAACCCGATCTCGCCAAATCGCAATAAAGCCTAACTCAAAAAACTCAATTGGCAGAGCTCATTGATCGCGATTTGCACCATGTGTAAGCGAGACTCCATCATTAGTATCAAAAAAACCAAGGATAACCTGAGTGGGCGATTTCTGACAAGATTTGGTCATCGAGGAAATGATTTCCGTTAGGAACCCGAATGGGATGGTCCGAACACAATCAACCCGCAACGCTAATCCCAGTGGAATAGAACTTCTCACAATCACCACATCCCCAGATTTACTAGAAACCTTCCACACTACAACATTTGCAAGTTCCTCTAACTAATCCGCAACACGGTTTCCGATATGGATATAATCGATCACAGAAAACCTGTAATAGATTAAATCGATGCTGATGCGCGCTCAGAAAACCCTATCTCCTACTCTCACCTGGAAACTCCAACACGTATGACCATTCTGAACCGACGAGTATTCCTTCACACCGCGGCAGCAGCTGGTGGCACCATTCTTTCCGGATCAACTGCCCGAGCTGCACAGGCAAGTGAAGAAATCAATCTTGGTTTCATCAGTTGCGGTGGAAGAGCAGGTCAATTGATGGGTCAGTTCTCCAAGGTCGCGGGAGTTAATATTGCTGGACTATGTGATCCGGATGAGAATCGACTCGGCCTAGCAAAACAACGTTTCCCGAAAGCGACCGGCTGGAAAGATCTTCGCTCTTTGATTGATTCGGATTCGATTGATGCGGTAGTGGTTGCGACCTGCAACCATTGGCATTGCCTGGCAGCGATTTGGGCCATGCAGGCCGGTAAAGATGTCTACGTTGAAAAACCGCTATCTCATAGCCAGTGGGAGGGGAAACAGACGGTTGCTGCTGCACGAAAGTACGACAAGATTTGCCAGCTTGGAACCCAGCAACGCTCTGACCCGATGCAAGCAGAAATCAAGCAGTTTCTACACCGGGAAAAAGGCTTGGGAAACCTTCTCGCTGCACGAGTGAACCGTTATGGAATTCGTCCGTCGATTGGAAAGCGTGACACACCTCTGCCGATTGACAATCAAGTTGCCTACGATCTTTGGCTTGGTCCAGCGCAAGATCGACCCATCTTTCGTAATGCATTGCATTACGACTGGCATTGGGACTGGAATACCGGATCCGGTGAGATGGGTAACTGGGGAGTCCATGTACTAGACGACGTTAGAAACAACGTTTTTCAGGACAGTGTTGCCTTACCAAAACGAATTCTCGGAGGCGGTGGTCGATTTGGATTGAACGATGCGGGCGAATCCCCAAATGTTCATTTTGCTTATTTCGACACGGGAAGCATCCCCGTGGTTATCGGTCTTTCTAACCTACCTGCAGAACCCAACGGAAAGAAAAGCCCGACTCATCCGGGGCCAAATAGCGGATACGTCGTTTATTGTGAAGGAGGAAGGTTCGAAGGCCAACGTGGGCGCGCAGTAGCCTATGACAATGATGGCAAGATCATCCAAGAATTCCGAGGGAATGGCGACGTTAAACATCAGCAAAACTTTATCGATGCACTCCGAGCGCAGGATAGAAGTCTACTCAATGCTGAAGTAGCTGTTGGCAACGACAGTACTGGTTGGTGCAACCTCGCCAATGTAGCGGTTCGCTGTGGAACGAGTTTTTCAGAAAAGCGAGCCAATAGTGTTGCACTGAATGAGTGGAATTCATTACTAGGGGAAATGAACGACCACTTGCAAGCGCATCATATTGAGATGACGAATGATTCGCTCCGGCTCAGCCCAATGCTTGAGCTCAATGCAGAAACGGAAATGTTTGAAGGCGACCACGCCGAATCAGCGAATCAATTCTTGAAACGCGAATACCGCCCTCATTTCGCTGTACCCGAGATCACCGCTTAATCTGAATAATCTCAAACAGCCTGAAGCTGGACGATTATCAGTAGCGTCCAGCTTTCTTCTTGCGCGATCGTTGACCTGAAGCTGTCGGCACAGTTTGGTATCGCGGTCTCAATCCATCTTGCATAGATAAATCGCTTCACCAGTGAATCGCTCTTGCAGTTGGTGATCAGACCAGAGCGTTTCTCCAAATGCCGGATCCAGTATGATCCACCGTCCGCTACTATCTTTCCCCTTAACAACAACTGCATGCCCTTCACCACGAGCAGACACACGCCACAGCCCAGTACCAAAAAATAAACCACCCAATCGATTCACCTTCGATTCACCCAAACGTACAAGGCAGACGTTGGGAACCGCCATTTGGTCTATCCATTTTGAGGAGTCAGATGGCGCTACTTGCACCTTTAGCTTTGATCGAACTAACGCCCTATTTAAGCCTCGATATAAACCGAGAGCCTCAGTTCCCCTACTACTCGTTAAACACCAATGCGCAAGATTTCGCTCTGTAGACTCATACCCGTTGAGATGTAATAGGGTGACCGCAGCAGCAGGCGCGCAGCTAGATGGATGGCTCTGAAGACAAATGTCGTCTTTCCAGATTGTCGAATCGCTCAACGTTACCGGAAACAGCACGGGGCGAACGGAAGGAAGTAATATGTAGCCGGAGGCGAGTCCCAAAAATAAAGTGGCAGAAACGGGCCGCCATAATCGACTCACATGATGGCTCTGCAAGCAAAGACCCGCACCCACACTCAGCAACAGTGGAGTTAGGTTAGAAAAAAATAGAACATTACCGCTAGGGATTAGCCTAGCCCAAAATAGCCGCCCTGCTAACAGACCACCAAACAACAGCGTCGCAACTAAGATGCAAGAGAAAAGGATTGGTCGCTGCCCAGCCCTAATCAGCGCAGAGAAGGCGAATACGAGCGAACAGACGAACACTAGGCTTGAGACCCCGATCAGCGTTTCGCCTGCCATGCCGATGCTCCTAACATAGAATTAAGAAGATTGCGTGAACAATCTGTCATATTCTAAACAAGGTTAATCGGTTTTGACGCCAGTTTTCAACAGCGAATCAAACACATTCACGCCGATTAAGGGGAAAATATTTCCGTTAGGGGTCCCTAAGGGTGATGATCTTGTGATGAAAGGCCTGTCGGCTGACCAAAACCATCTGGTAGATCGTAAACCGATCATTGTCTTTTCGATGATATTCGTGATAAAGGCAGCGTCTCCAACTAAGCCCCAACGCAGGGGAAAGATCCAATTATTCGATACCAAAACGGTGGATCGTGGTCTCACGTAGCTTCTGGCCTGGTCTGAGAAGCGTGCTTGGAAAGCTTGAGATATTAGGTGCGTTTGGGTAGTGCTGAGTTTCTAGGCAGAACGCATCATGCCTAGCATAGCCATTGGATCGCTCGTTCCCTGGCAAATGATTTGCGGTATAAAGCTGCATTCCCGGTTGTGTAGTCTCAATTTCTAAGGTGCGTCCTGATCCAGGATCAACGACTCTCGCCGCGGGTCTTAAGATTCCAGCTTCGCCACGAATCACATAACAATGGTCATAGCCCTTCGTCCCTTCGAGAGTAGCGATTCTAGCTCCGAACGTCTGCGGCTTTCGGAAATCCAAAGGAGTCCCTTCTACGGAATTCAGCTTACCTGATGGGATTAAATCCTCATCTACATCCAACCATTGATCCGCCTGAATGGTTGCTACGTGATCCTTTGCCGTACCGAACCCAGCACCTGCTAGATTCCAGTAACTATGATTCGTCAAATTAACGTGGGTCGGAGCATCGGTCTCAGCTGAGTATTCAATGATCAACTCATTCTGATCATTCCATTTGTAAAATGCCGCCGCCGTAATGTTACCGGGGTAACCCTCTTCTCCGTCTCTACTTTTCAAGCTGAAACGCACACCAACAAATTCATCTTCTTCGACAGTCTCAGCGAACCACAATTGATAAGAAAAATTATTTTTCCCACCGTGTAGATGATGCTTGCCCGAATTAACGGTCACCTGATAGTCCACGCCATCAATCTGAAATTTACCTTCTTCAATTCGATTACAGAATCGACCGACTGAGCTTCCAAAATAGGGATGCCCTGCTTCATACGGAGCAAACGTATCAAAACAAAGATTCACGTTCGCGAGTTGACCTTCATGGTCAGGTACCATCACCTCCAGTAGAGTAGCCCCAAAATCAGTCAGTGAGACTGAATACCCATGGGAATTGATCAAGGTGAAACGACTCACCTCCTGATTAGTACTTGTCGTACCAAAAGACTCTATTTCGATCTTCATTGTGAGATTATTTGCATGTGCGTTGGCAAGTATGAAAAGAACTGGCAAAATCGTAATCGTACGCCGTATGGTCGCAAATACCATCAGTTGATCCTACTCACATTTGAATCTAATAATTCGCGGCTACTCGCGGGTAAGTTTCTGACCACGGAACACTAGAGATGCTCGACACCCCCCAAACTGCTTCGCAAGCCGACAACCAAAGCTCAAGGTTGCCACCGCTGAAAATTGGGAATATTGAGATTGGCTTTCCAATTGTACAGGCCGCGCTCTCCGGTTACAGCGACCTTCCCATGCGAGTCATCGCGAGACGTCACGGTGCGACGTACAGCATTTGCGAGGTGATGCTGGATCAATTCCTTTTGGCGCTTAGCAAACGCCAGAAAACAAAGCACTTTCTTGACATCCATCCTGACGAACATCCGGTTGGTGGCCAACTAATGGGTGCTGAACCGGAACAGTTCGCAGCTGGGGCCCTGAAGTTAGTTGAGGCCGGTTTTGACGTTATTGATGTTAACTTTGGCTGCCCTGTCAAAAAAGTTCTTGGGCGATGCCGTGGAGGTTTTCACCTATCGCAGCCAACGGTCGCACTCGAGGTGCTCGCCAGAACACGCGAATCAGTTCCCGATCATATTCCGGTCACGGTCAAGATGCGGCGAGGCATTGATGATTCGAATGAAAGCCGCGATAAGTTCTTCACGATCTTAGATGGCGCAATGAAACTTGGACTGGCCGCCGCGACAATCCACGGACGGACTGTTGAACAACGATATGTGGGGCCAAGCCGCTGGAGTTTCTTGCGTGAAGTCAAAGGACATGTTGGGAACCGAATCAAAATCCTTGGTAGCGGTGACCTATTCACTGCTAAGGACTGCCTTAACATGATCTCAGAGACGGGCGTCGATGGCGTTACCGTTGCGCGAGGCGCGATAGGAAACCCTTGGATTTTTAAACAGTGCGTCGCATTGTCCCAAGGTGAACCCCTACCACCACCACCGAGCGTCAAAAACCAAGCCGATGTGATGCGAGAACATTTTTCTCTTTGCGAAGCTACCTATCCTGAGAACCGTGCTCCACTACTAATGCGCAAGTTTTGCATTAAGTATTCACAGAGCCACCCGCAGCATGAACATGTCCGCCTTGCGATGGCTCGTATTCGATCTCGGGACGACTTTGAAGTTGTCTTGAAACAATACTACTCACAAGATTCTCCGGGTCAGTACATCAACCCAGAAATTCACAGATCACAAGAAGAGTAAGCTTTCGACTAGCATTCTCGTCGTCAGCATACATGGGAACCATCGCCATGAAATGACTGGCTGTGTGCGTTTACATCCACCATACTTCGCTAATACCTGCCGAATCTAATTGGATCGACCAGCGTGAGCATTGAGGATCGAACTCAGTCATCTTTTTTGTATTGATCGAGTCTTCGATACAAAGTTCTGGCCCCAATGCCGAGAACCTTAGCGGCTTCATCACGGTTGTCATGGGTCAACTTTAGCGTTTCTTCAATTGCCCATCGCTCAATCACAGCGAGTGGCTGACCTATCAAACCCGCCTCCGATGATATAACCGGAGTAGATTCGATTACCACGTCATCCGATTCGCTACATAGTTCCGGTGGTAGATCATCTAAATCCAGCTTGCCATCAGTATCCAAGACAACCATTGTCTCGACAAAGTTGCGTAGTTCTCGGACGTTTCCCGGCCACGAGTAGTCAAAAAACCTCTTCGTCACGGCGGGAGTGAAATGCGCCACAGGCTTGTCATGTCGCCGCAAGAAAAATTTCCTGAAGTGGTCCATCAGCGGAACCACATCTTCCAACCTCTCCCGCAATGCGGGCAACTCCACTGTCACAACCTTCAGGCGGTGGTATAAATCTTTCCTAAAACCCCCTTCATCTATCATCTGATCAAGTGGCCGATTGGTCGCAGAAATCAATCTGACATTCACTTTGATGGTCTTGTTGTCACCAACACGAGTAATCTGATTTTCTTCTAAGACCCGCAAGAGTTTGATCTGTGTACTCATCGGCATATCGCCAACTTCATCAAGAAATAAAGTTCCACCGTTTGCGTACTGAAACGCACCTTCACGATCTGCCACGGCATCCGTGAAGGATCCCTTGACGTGACCAAAAAGTTCACTCTCCACGAGGTTTTCCGCGATGGCCCCCGTATTCATTGCGACAATACGTTTGCTTCGACGTGGACTATTTTGATGTATCGCCTGCGCGATTACCTCTTTTCCAGTGCCATTTTCACCCGTAATCAAAACGGTTGCATCGGTTGCTGCGATACGGCGTATCCGATCAACCACGTTTTGCATTTTCTTGCTGACGTAGATAATTCCTTCAAAGCCAAAGCGTTCATCTAGCCTTTGAAGAAGCTCCGTGTTTTGTCGCTTCAGCAAAACGGATTCCGCAGCCTTCTCAGCGATTGCCCTCAGGCGATTAGGGGTGATCGGTTTCTCGAGGAAATTAAAAGCTCCCCTCTGCATCGCTTCTACTGCTACAGGCACCGTCGCATGACCGGTAACCATGACGACCTGGCAATCAGGGAGGCGTTCACCGGCAAGCTTGAGAATTTGCATCCCATCAACATCGTTCATCACCATATCGGTAATCACGATATCATAGGTTTCCCGCTCGATAAGTTTTGCCGCCTCGGGCCCACTTGTCGCCACCTCGCAACGATACCCTACTTTTTCAAGGCTCTCAGTCATTGCTCGAGCATGAGCCGCCTCATTATCCACCACGAGTAGCTTGAGCATTGAGGTATCAATTGGACCGCGTCCCTCAACCATCTTTGCACCTGTATTAGTGGTAATCTCTTTGCCTGGCCTCATGTTAAAAAAGCAGTCCACCGCATCGCGCGGACTACACTCTCCATCACCAGAATCAAGTAATCAATTATTCTGGCTATAACGACTCTGCAACGACTGAACCTCGAGGGGCTTTTCCTTCGTTGCTTTCATCGCTCGCAAAGCCGCTTCAGCAGCCGCAATGGTGGTAATACATGGCACCCCGTGCTGGACAGCAGACGCCCGAATCCGACCCTCATCGGTACGCGCCCCTTTTCCACTCGGAGTATTCAGAATTAACTGTACGTCGCCATTCTTGAGGTAGTCGATTAAGTTGGGATGTCCCTCTGCCAATTTCTTAACAGTTGTTACTTCAACACCCTCGTCATTTAGCCGAGCTGCGGTGCCTGCAGTGGCTAAAATTTCAAAACCTAGTTCGCGAAGCTGCACTCCAAGATCCTTAGCGGCGTCTTTATGCCGCGAGGTCAAACTAATGAAAACCTTACCGGACTCAGGTAACACACTACCGGCTGCGATTTGACTTTTGGCAAAAGCAGTTGAAAACTTCTCGCTAATCCCCATCACCTCGCCGGTGCTTCGCATCTCAGGACCGAGAACGATATCGACACCTGCGAACTTCCTGAACGGAAAGACACTCTCTTTAATTGAAACATGAGAAGGAATCGGCTCTTCAGTGATGCCTAGCTCCTTGAGCTTCATCCCAGTCATGACCTTCGTTGCGATATTGGCGACCGGAACACCTGTCGATTTTGCGACGAAGGGCGCTGTACGACTGGCACGCGGATTCACCTCCAAGATGTACAACAGCGATTCGTTATCCGTTTGCTTTACTGCAAACTGGATGTTCATTAACCCCACAACACCCAATGCAGATGCTAGTTTCTTTGTGGCCTCCCTGATTTCCTGGAGAACTGGTTGCGTCAGACTGAAGGGCGGAATGGCACATGCGGAATCACCCGAGTGCACCCCAGCCTCTTCAATGTGCTCCATGATCCCCATGATGACGCAGTCCTCGCCGTCCGAGACTGCATCAACATCAACTTCAGTGGCATCCTCCAAGAAACGATCAATCAAAACAGGCTGCCCATCAGCCACAACAAAAGCCTCAGCGACATAGCGATCAAATTGGCTTTGGTCGTAGCAAATCTCCATCGCACGGCCACCCAAAACAAAACTAGGACGAACCAATGCTGGAAAGCCAATGGATTTGACTTCACGGCGTGCCTCGTCCATGTTGCGTGCGATACCGCTAGGTGGCTGCAGCAACCCCAATTCATCAATGAGCTTCTGGAATCTCTCACGATCCTCAGCGGTCTCAATCGTATCTACGCTGGTGCCAATAATGGGCACACCTGCTTCCTGAAGGCCTCTAGCAAGATTCAGTGGCGTCTGCCCACCGAACTGCACAATCACGCCATCAGGCTGAATCGCGTCACAGATATTAAGCACATCTTCGATAGTAAGCGGCTCAAAGAACAAAACATCAGAAGTGTCATAGTCGGTGCTAACCGTTTCTGGGTTGCTGTTGACCATCACACTTTCAATACCAATGTCTTTCAACGCAAAACTAGCGTGGCAACAGCAATAGTCGAACTCAATGCCCTGACCAATTCGGTTAGGTCCTCCACCTAAGATGATCACGCGTTTTTTATCATCGCGTGGAGGCAACTCATCTTCAAACTCATATGCGCTATAGTAATAGGGGGTGTAAGCCTCAAACTCAGCTGCACAGGTGTCAACACTCTTATAAACTGGCTTGACTCCCAACTCCAAGCGGCGCGATCTTACCTTCAGTTCGGTAGTGCCGGTGATACACGCCAGTTGACGATCTGAAAACCCGTTACGTTTCGCACTCCGCATGCACTCCGCATCAATTGCCTCGAGTGCCCCAAGCGATCTTAATTGATCTTCTTGTTCCACCAACTGAACCAAGTGATCCAAGAACCAGATATCGATGTTAGTAATGGCGTGAACTTCGGCTGCGGACATACCAGCCTTTAGTGCATAGCGAATGTAAAAGACACGCTCGGCATTGGGAGTGCTCAATTTCGCCCGAATCTCGTCTTCATCTGGTTGTGCATCGGTGCCCCACAGATCCCTATGATCACTACCAAAACCAAAAGCTCCGACCTCTAAACCACGCATCGCTTTTTGGAAAGACTCTCGAAAACTACGCCCGATAGCCATCGTTTCGCCAACGCTTTTCATTTGCGTCATCAAAGTGGCGTCCGCCTCCGGAAACTTCTCGAACGCAAAACGAGGGATTTTGGTAACCACGTAGTCAATGGTCGGCTCAAAACACGCTTTGGTCTGCTTGGTAATGTCGTTGGGCAATTCCCAGAGTCGATAACCAATTGCGAGCTTGGCAGCGATTTTTGCAATGGGAAAACCAGTAGCCTTGCTGGCTAGGGCACTGGACCGACTTACTCGCGGATTCATTTCAATCACGATCATGCGTCCCGTACTAGGCTCGATCGCAAACTGAATATTACTCCCTCCCGTTTCAACGCCAATTTCACGAATCACCGCGAGCGATGCATCACGCATGCGTTGATATTCTTTATCGGTGAGTGTTTGCGCGGGAGCGACGGTAATTGAGTCACCCGTGTGAACGCCCATCGGATCAAAATTCTCGATGCTGCAGATAATCACCACGTTATCGTCTTTATCTCGCATCACTTCCATCTCGTACTCTTTCCAGCCGATGATGGATTCTTCGATCAGCACTTCTGTCACTGGCGACTGATCCAGACCGCTCTGTACCAGAACGTCAAAATCATCGCGGTTATAAGCGATCGCGGAGCCGCTACCGCCCATCGTAAAGCTCGGTCGCACAACGGCTGGTAGACCGACCTCTTTCAATGCAGCTCTCGCCTCATCAAGCGTGTGCACGGTAAAACCTTTACACACATCTAACCCGATCTTCTCCATCGCTTCTTTGAATTGATCTCGTTCTTCGGCTTTTGCAATCACCGCGGCGTTCGCACCGATCATTTCAACGCCATACTTCTCGAGAACACCGTTTGCCTCAAGATCCATGGCGCAGTTCAAGCCGGTTTGACCGCCGAGAGTCGGCAATAAGGCATCTGGCCTTTCCTTTGCAATGATCTTCTCAATCATCTGCCAAGTTAATGGCTCAATGTAAGTCGCGTCAGCCAGACCCGGATCGGTCATGATGGTTGCGGGGTTACTATTGACCAGCACAACCTCATATCCTTCTTCCCGAAGAGCTTTGCAAGCTTGGGTTCCGGAGTAATCAAACTCACAAGCCTGCCCGATTACAATCGGACCACTACCAATGATCAGGATTTTCTTGATATCGTCGCGACGTGGCACTTTTGTTCTTCCAGCAAATCAAATGAACGCAGAATTGAAAATAGCTGGCAGCATGGAATCGGAATGGCAGGATACCCTGGGCAGTCCGAGCAACTGCTGCGGCGTGAACCGGTTTCCGGTACATACCAGTAACCTGCAAGAGATCGAATAGACGCGGTGGTCCATCGGTATCCACCCTAAGAGCGGGAAGACTCTCCATGCAAATTGCCGCAGAGGATAACAAAAAAATTGATGAACGTAGAGCGGATAGGGCTCGGATTAACGGAAGAGCGGGAATTTCAGCACTTTTAGCGGATTATGGTCGCTTTTACCCGCAACATTGAGCTGTCTTTCTAAAAAAGCAGGTCTACCGTTCAATAGGTTCGGCGAGCCCAAGAATCACTCGCACCGGTTGGTGGTCACTTGCGAACCTACCATCCTCAGTTTTCGGATCATCGACGAAATATTTCAGAACCGTCAGTTCACCTCGAACAAAGACATGATCAATGCGTCGATCCGTGGCAATCTCTTTAAAACCGTTCCAAGTACCGGCGGGGCCTGCCGGGCTAGTCACCGAGACCTCCCTCGCATCTTTCAAAAACTTCGATCGCTTAAGCACCGCGTAAGAAGAACTTTCTGGGGTGAAATTAAAATCTCCCATCAAAACAAAGGGTAAATCTTCCGCAATTCTCATCAACTGGTCGTGAATAAGAACGCTACTGTTGTAGCGAGCCTGTTTACCCCGATGATCAAAGTGCGTATTAGCCACCACGAATTGTTGACCAGATGCGAGCAATTCCATTTTCAACCACGTACAGGTGCGTGGTAACGCAGCATCCCAACCTGCAACGCCAATACGCCCAGGATTCTCGCTTAACCAAAAAGTTCCTTTCTCTGTGACCCTCATCAGGTCTTTGCGATAAAAAACAACGGCATGCTCTCCGGCGTTGATCCCATCGTCACGTCCGACACCGAAGGCTTCGAATTCAGACAACGAGGACTTTAGATCTCCTAACTGCGTGAAGGTCACCTCCTGCAAACCAAAAAGATCCAAACTCTTTAAATAATCGACGACTGTGCTAGCTCGATTGCTCCATCGATCCTGACCATCCCCCGAATTGTCGTAGCGAATATTGTAGGTAGCAACGCGAATCTTTTCCTCTGCTTGCGTTCCAACGTGGCAAGCTAGAAATAGCGAAACTAAGACAGCGATAACACGCCGTTTGAAACCGATTCGATTTAACACTTGTTAGCCAAACACGCAGTCAGACGGTCAAGAATAGCGATCCACAAAGATTAATTCCGTCAACTAAACAGATGATCGCTCACACTTCAAAGTTAATTGCATCTGGCTACTCGTTACCGACTAGTCAGTCAATTATTCGTGTCGCAAAGCTTCAATCGGATTCATTTTTGCGGCCCGAATGGCTGGGTAGAGTCCGCTCACCAAACCGACTCCCACTGCAATTGCAACGGCCAGCGGAATCGTCCAATACACGACCGAAGGCTCCGCCTCGCGAATGGCGGCAGGCAATGCGTTAAATTTCTCTTCCATTGTATTTCGGACAAACCAAATCATGGTTCGATACGCGGGGATGCTTAATAGCCCGACAACAATACCAAGCATTGCTCCCGCAAAACTCAACACGATTGTCTCGAC
>CALIBL010000003.1 GCA_938045805.1 uncultured Rubripirellula sp.
AGTGCCTTTGACATGCTAAGCCGGTTGATCAAGAGAATTGGATCACTACATCAGACGATGGAATCCTCATCCAGTTGTCTGAAAAAACCAGTGTCCAAGGATCGCTGGCTGTCTTTTAGGCTTTACTGTTGCTCGTTCATCTGCGCGTTCATCTCAGCGTCGTATTCGTCATCAGAGATTCCCTCCATTGCCCCACCTGCGTCCTCTGCTGGTGCCTCAACGACTGTGTTCTCGCCGCCGCCGCCGCCACATCCCATGAGGGGGAACGTCGCGATTGAAAGTAATGTTAACAGAGCAAAGAAGTTAAGTTTCATTTTAAATTTCTCCCAGCTGGCTTCATAAAAGTTCGGAATCATCACTCGATGAGTTGTCCAGATTACTTGATTTGAACGCCCGCCGATACCGTTTGAAGAAAAAAGGACCCACCTCTGACTAGATTTTTCTCTTACCGCCGCTCCTCTTCCGACCACTTCAATTCTTGAAGCAAACTTCGGAACTCGTCTCACGGATGACTATTCCAACCAGATCTCCTCAGCCCCCTCAACCACGACGTAGCGATGGTTTACCTCGAGATCAAGCAGCGTCGTCATGAGCCCTGAGGGCCAAGTAATGACCACCTTTTCAATATCCGCCTGGGGTCCCAAGCCGATGTCGATTAATTTTTGATTACTGGTCAAATAGCCGTCACCGGCAGTTAACCACTCCACAAACTCGCCTGTACTGGAGACAACACGAACCTGCGCTCCGATGGCCTCGCGTTCCGATGCGGTCCCAACGAGCACAAACTGGATCGCATCGCCATTAGCCACCGTGTTGTTTTGAAGTAAGGCGGTTGGACGGTCGAGATGCCCGATGATCAGATCCCAATCCAGATCACGGTCATAATCAATTTTAGTGACCGTCCGCCCGACAAATCGCTCTGAAAGGTACTGACCCCCTGAGTTCTCAACACTGCTGAAACGCTCTCTCAGGTTCAACAATACTTGTGTTGGCATCTGGAACAATTGACCCTTGGGACGCACATCAAAGACATGCCCATTGGCTACGACAAGATCGAGCAAACCGTTACGCTTGAAGTCGATGGCAGCCATTCCAAAACCGGTAAACGGTTCGGTAAGACCGGCCACTTGGTAACGTTCGGCCGCATCGCTGAAAAGTTGATTCTTTCCCTGAACGAAATGATTCGCCGGCTCACCAACAAAATTAGAGAGGTGGAAATCAATGCGGCCGTCGCGATTGAAGTCGCCCGCTGCAATGCCCATACAAGAATTGCTGAAGCCTCGAAACCCAACCGAAAGACCACGCAAATCGGCCTGATTGACAACTCGGTCCCCTGAGAAGCCCGTTAAAAAATGATTGGGTCTCGCATCATTACTTACGAACACGCTGTTGGAGCCGCTCCCGGTGAAATCGCCAATCACCAGACCAAGTGAGGTACCAGGCTGGATCAAGTCCGAGTCAAAGTTTTCTGGCAAGTAGAGCCCATCACCTTTGGAACGAAACCAGCGATCCGATTCTGCATAAAAGTCATTAGGACTCGGGGGAATCTCACCGCCGTCCGCATCTTGATCTGGCCCGCGAAACCCGTCTTCCATCTCAACGTAAACACATTCAAAAAGTTCAGGCACTCCGTCATTGGTGAGATCTGCGATTGCTACCGAACTGGTGAACCGATTATCTCCAGTGTTGAGTTTAACGGTCACGTCCGAAAACGTCCCATCGCCATTGTTGAGAAGTAATCGATTGGGACCGAGGTTCCCGAGAAACAAATCGGTAAAGCCATCCTGGTTGATATCACCTGCCGCAACGCCGGTGCCATATTGATAGTCGTTACTGCCAGATGCTGAGGTAACGTCCTGAAAGAATCCGCCGAGGTTACGGCTCAATCGATTACTCGACTCACCAACTTCCCCAGGCGGTCGGCCGGATCCCTGCATCTGATAGACATCCGGATAGCCATTGCGGTCAAAATCCAGAATCGCGACACCTCCCCCCATCATCTGATGCAACGGCAAAGATTCGAGATTGATGACGGGGGCATGGTACCACTGAAAATGCAGACCGGATCCCTCTGCCACGTCCTCCAAGCGAATCCCATCAACACCGGGCGAAGAATCAACGATAGTTGTCTCAGGCGATCCTAACCCGGAGGGGCGCCTCGAGCTCAAACGCTCCCAAACCTCGCGATCGATCTCGAAGTCGGTTTTAGCTATCTCCAGCAGTGCGACTTCTCTGGACATCGAATCTAGCTCAGGTTTCTGGGAAATCGCAGCGTGTTGCCGCAGAAGATTCTGCTTCTGTTCGACCTGATTGGTCGAAAGAAACTGCAGTGCCCATCCGATCGATTCCAACGGTCGGCCCAGCTCAATCAACTGCTGCGGTATCGGAGAAGTCATCTCTAACGAGCCTTGCCCAAGATTTATTTTTTTCAGCAGTCCGCGCATCGTCGCAACGCGAATGGCATGCTCGCGCACGTAGGCAGCATCCTGTTCCCGATTCAAGGCAGCCAGCACACGTGCGAGACGATGGCAAGCATCATCATCGGTCGGATCTAACTCGACCGCCTCGCATAAAGCCCTCGCAGAGGCAACGTGCTCCTGAGTCTGAAAACACCAGATGCCAATGGCAGCCCAGTAATTTGCGAACCGCCGAACCTCAGCATCACACCGAGCGTGCCAAGCCGAGAACTCTGCGTCGCTCGCCTGAATCTCCGCCAACAAACGACCCTCCAGCGCCAGGCGAGAACTCGCCGAAGCAGACTCCGGCTCCTCGCGAGCGATTTCACCAAGTGCCTCGTTGTATCGCCCCTGTGAAAAGAGGTACCGCGCATAACCCAGCCCATGTTCAAAATAGGCCTCAGCTTCCGCATCTGATTGGAACGCGAGAGGGAATGACTCGCCCCGACGCAGCAGCGATTGCAAAAGATCCTCTGCATAAAACTGTCGTTTCACCAGCAGGTCGGCGTAAAGCGATGCCTCCTGACGGCGACCGGAACGATTCAGTAAATCCCAGAGGCGATACAGCCACTTCAGCCGAACCTCCTCCGTTGCCTCACCTGTCTCAAAGGCAACTCGTAAGACTCGTTCAGCGTCCCGGTTAAGTGCCTCTTCCTGAAACGCCGAAGCCACGAGGTTCACCGCGTCCACAAACTGGGCGGAACCCGATTTCATGGACTTCATCATTTCCTCGGCGCCAGAGAGTTCGCCCTCCGAGACACGAATCTGACAAGCAAGAAAGAGCGCATCCGCATCAGTGGGAAACCGTATCAAGAAATCGGAAAGAACGGCCTCCGCTTCCGTTACGTTTCCCTCATCGAAAAGCATCCTCGCCTGGCTGAGTTCATTAGTCGGTTCGGGCGCCGAGGAGATCGGGGGCGGACCACAACCCAGAATCGAAAAAGTTACCAACACAACGACAAACATGCGTTGTCGATGCATGCACAACACTGCCAGAAGCGATCTGAACGCCCAGAGCGATCTAAAGCCGGAAAGCACCAAGCATGTCATCCGTCGCATCCTAATCGCGTGCCGTGCTGTCTGGTGAGTTGAAACACTTTTTCTATCGTAACCGAGCAGCGACGACCATGGATAAAACAAACTTCCGAGCATGACAACGTGTCTTCAATCTGATCTTTAATCCGCCCCAGACTTTCACTGCGAAAAACCCTCAGCGGCAACTTCCTCGCAGCGAGGGCCACCGCTAGACGATCATCCAAGGTCAATCGCGGCCTCAACTGCTTTGGTGAGAGATACAGCATGTCGGCTCCCCGGAGTCTCTCGTGCGAAGCGGTTGCTAGGTCGCATTGGCTAGTTTGACGAAGAAGGTGTAAGGTGGCCAAAGAGTGCCTGGCGAACTTCTGGCTTCCGTATTTTCCAGATGACCGCATCAATGAAGTAATGGTGAAGGTTAATGATCATCATGACCGCCGTTCCGGCTGGTATTAGTTCCTTCGGTATCGCATCGAAACTTGACCATTCGAAGGCGATGTATCCGAGTGCAACGAGAGTCACGTAGTAGGCAATCATGTGGCGAGAACGCCGAGTCTCTGGAGTGTATTCATTCAGCTCAACACGCATTGGAAACATCAAGTATTGAAAGGCATGGAAAAACTGAAGCAAAAAGAATGCCGCTGGGTTGAAGTCCAGCATGACATACCAGCTGAAGGTTGCGGCCCAGGGAAGCCATGTTCGCACAGGGACTCGACGACCGGTTTGTTTCGACATCTGCCAAAAACCGTACAGTCCCGTGATGAATCCAACCGCGACGAGAAGTCGACAAAGAGACATGATCGATTGCATGAGGTAATCGCCAGCTTCGTCTTCGCTCAAAACTTGTTGGACGAACCCCGTTGAATTGTAAGCCCACGCGATGTGATAAACGAACAGGCTGAAAAAGCCAATTCGAATCAACAGCCGTTGTTTGCTACTAATTCGGAAGCCACTTAGGTGTGCAAAGCACGCCGTGGTTCCCCATGACTGACCCGTGTAATGCCACGCGAGGACAATTGGGGCGATAAGGTTCAGTACCGGCATCACTCCCAACGGATCGAATGCTTCCATCTGATAAGAACAGTAGACAATATAAGTCAGGAAGATCGAAGAGGCGATCGGGAAAAAGAGGGTAACGACCGGGTGCTTGCGAAGGTTCTCGCTGCGCGAGTAGAGAACCCTGTAAGACGCCATGAAATGGGGTCCGTTGATCAATAAATCGGTGAATAGATAGAGTTGGATCGCGAGTAAAAACTGACCCGCACCAGCCTGAGTGATCAAGCCAAGTCCAATCACAAGTACTGAAACAACAAGCGACAATCCTCCACTGAGAATCGGGTCAAATCGACGTGATAGGATGACTTTAGATTCCGCTTCCGCTGCCAATGACCCGCGGTGTTCAGTGTCGATTGCACCGTTGTTTCGAGGCGGTTGGTACGGGTTGACGCGACGTAGGTCCGGCTTGGGGCGTTTGCGTTTTCGTCTGTTGCTAGGTGGAGGCTGGCTCACAATTTTGTGCTTTGAAAATGGCCACGGCGTCAATGGATGGATCGCGTAAGACGGATCATGTTTTGGGTCCTGTCTCGCACTTACCTATGGTAGCACTTCATTCATCCTTTGGGCAATTTCAGCAATTCGATTGCGATCACCTCCGGGGACTTCGGCCGTCGCCCATCCCGAGGTGTAACCGATCTCGTTCAAGGCTTTCCTCACCGCTGGCCAGTCGCAGTCACCTTCGCCGATCTCAACTTCGAATCCCTTACGAAGTCCCTCATTGATCTGTTTCGCACGACTGTATTCTTTGATATCGAGTTTCGCGATGCGTTTTCCGAGGATTCGAATCCACTGATCTGGCCAGCCAAAGCGAACGACATTTCCCACATCAAAGTAAGCTCCAATCGCCGAGCTTTCACACTCATCGATAAATCTTGCCATCTCGAGCGGGCTCAGCAGAAAGCCATTCCAAACATTCTCAACCAGTAATTGGATTCCATGCTTTTCCGCGTAAGGTAACGCTTTGCGAATCCGATCTTGTTGTTGTTGGTAAACTTCATCGTACGGGTGACTTGCGTCCACTCGACCGGCGACGACCAGAACACTGCTGCCCCCGTAATACTTTGCGCTGTCGATCGCATGAATGAGATCAGGTTTGTCACTGTTGAGAAAACCGTGAACGACCACGCCCGTTTTGTCGATGGCGCGTCGGATTTCGCGCCGATCGACTTTGCTGGTTACATGGATTTCCGTTCCATCGAGTCCCAGATCCTTCAGCAGTTTGAACTTGTCCAACACGCTTAATTCTTCTTTGATCATATGGAACTTGATCGCCTTCTTGATTCTCGGTGAATCTTCAGGTTTGTCGTTAGCACGTCCTATCGATTGCGTCATGGCGGTGACTGCTACGCTTTTCAAGCAATTCCGTCGACTGATCGTCTTGTGGTTCATCTAGTTAGTCTTCATAAGGCTGCAAGGTGATGGCGGGAACTCATTGGAATGGTCGTTGATTCATCGACTGCCTGCGCTGCAGTGGATTTCGCAGTCACGTTTGGCCATGGTTCACGAAAGTTCGGTGATGCCGTAGTGAGGTCGGTCGAATCTTTTATCTGTCGGTGCTAGACTTTGGAGACCGAAACCCTGTCAATAGTTTTGCTCAAGTGTTGCATTTGTATCTTTTGCTTGAGCCTCGATCGATACCTGAAGCGTTTACAGTTTTGCTAGAGTCGCTCAACTAGTAACCAACTCGTTTAGTATTCCACATCGGATCATCTGAGTGATCATGAATAGTTTAGACCGAATCATCCGTCGTCTGTTTTTCATTTTTATGCTGATCTTGGCCGCGGCAAGAACGGGCGTAGCCGATGATCGTCCTAATGTTCTTTTCATCTTTTCCGATGATCACGCCATCAATGCGATCTCCGCCTATGGCGGTCCACTTGCCGAAGTCGCGCCGACCCCCAATATCGATCGTGTTGCTAAGGAGGGTGCCGTATTCCTGAATTCTTTTTGTGGTAATTCCATCTGCGGTCCCTCGCGCGCAACGATCCTGACCGGGAAGCATAGCCATAAAAATGGATTCATGCGGAATACTGGGAAGGGATTTGATCAGAGTCAATGGACGGTCGCCAAGGCGATGCAAGCTGGCGGATATAACACCGCGGTGATTGGCAAGTGGCATCTAAAAACGACGCCTCTCGGCTTCGATCACTGGGAAGTGTTTCCCGGTCAAGGGAACTATTACAACCCTGTCTTTATCCAACCCGATGGAAGTACGAAGAGGTTTGAGGGTTACGCAACCGATCTCACAACACAGAAAGCAGTGGATTGGTTGGAGCAGCGAGATGCATCCAAGCCCTTCTTCCTCATGTGCCAACATAAAGCACCGCACCGCACGTTCGCTCCGGCTCTGCGGCATCTCGGCTCATTTGATGACGTCGTGATTCCTGAGCCCGAGACGCTGTTTGATGACTACAAGTACCGTAGTCAAACGCTGGCCGGAAATGAGATGGAGATTGATCGGCACTTTGATTGGGCTTACGACGCCAAGGTTCGCAAGGACGAGCGAGGTGATGTGAAGTTGCCGGCGCCCGATCGTTACGGAACTCCCGAATACAATCGGATGACTGATGATCAGAAGCAGGTTTGGGATGATTATTTTGGTCCCAGAAATCAAGAATTCCTCGACAGATTTTCCACCGGCGAGATGACGCATCAAGAACTTGTTCGATGGAAATATCGCCGCTACATGCGGAATTATCTCAGTACGGTTAAGGCGGTCGATGAGAGTGTTGGGACGCTACTGAAGTACCTCGATGACCATGGGCTCGCCGAGAACACGTTGGTGATCTATTCGTCCGATCAGGGTTTCTACCTTGGTGAGCACGGTTGGTACGACAAACGTTGGATGTTTGAGGAGTCGTTTCGAATGCCTTTCTTGGCGCGTTGGCCTGGCGTGATTCAACCTGCATCGCGTCCGAGTCAATTGATTCAGAATATTGACTACGCGCCGACATTCCTCGAGGTTGCTGGATTGCCGGGACCTGAAGACATCCAAGGGCGATCTCTGGTTCCTCTGATGGAAGGCAAGCAGGTTGATTGGAGAGAGTCGCTCTACTATGCCTACTATGAACTTGGGGAGCATGCAGTGCCTCAGCACTTCGGGGTGCGAACCATGCAGCACAAGCTGATTCACTTTCCCGTTAGTAATGAATGGAATCTTTTCGACCTCGAAGCGGATCCGTTAGAGATGAAAAGTGTTCATGATGATTCTCGTTACGCAGCGTTGCTGGATTCAATGAAGGAAGAGTTCTATCGACTGCGGACGCATTACGATGCCCCACCGTTTCCCAAACAATAATCGGGTGATGGGAGTTGCACACTCGATTGTGCTGACTGCTCTGTCTTAAACGCCTTGTGTTGACTTCCTCGTGTTGACTTCCTTGCGTGTGCAGGTTTTGCGGGCAGTTCTGGAGGAACGTGGCGTTTCTCTTGCTTTTGCGTTGAAGCGTTAGCGGGGCAGTTTTTCAAAGTCAATTTTTGGCGGTGAAGAAGGTTCAACGGAGCGTTCAAAAGAGGTCCCTGCGGCTTGACGCTCGTTGAAGAAACCACAGTTTCTTAGATAGAAATGGTTCTGATCGCTACCGCCAGTGAAATCAAGTCGGTGGCCTCCACCACCCGTTGCATCCACTGAAAAAGTTGCACGCTGACAAGCATGCCAGGAGTCGTCCGTGTCTCGCACCCAGACGTTGCCGTAGTTCGCTTGTCTTTCTTGATGCCCATGTGCGGGGTAGAAGCTCTCGAGAAACGAGTGGAAACCACGAAGGTGGGTGTTTGTTTTGGGGCGACGAAAACTCGCAATCAGACGCCATTCATCTTTTTTGAGGTCCCCAAACCACGATGTGTAGGTAGTCTGCCCATCACCATTGGGAACCACCTCGGTGAGGAATCGGTAGGTGCGTCCCGCCTGCCATGGATAGACCAAATAACTCTGGCCGCCCGAACCTTCATTGCCAAATTCACCCAAGTGGACGCCGTCACCCTTTCCCAAAGCAATGATTCGCTGGTCTTCTGGGATCTCGCGAGGATTATCCGTTCGGAAAGGACTCCACACCGAGAACAAGACTCGTCGCTCTGCAGGGCTGTTGACTTGGATGCCAAAGTAGCCCTCGGCAAACCCATTGGCCATGTAGTAGCTGCCAATCGGGTCTTGAGATTCGGGGACGGTGATTTCGCTGTAAGCATATTTCAGCGTCTGTTCGCGCGGCACGTGGTATCGAAGGTGCACCGATGGGCCTCGACGCCCCCAGTAGAACATGTTGCCTTGATTATTTTTTACGAAACTGATTTCTAGGTTTGCTAAATCGCTTCGGACAATCAGATCGTAGGCTTGGATACCATGGAAAGAGACTTCGTTTCCCCCTCGGAGATCAACCTTTGTGTAGCCAGCCGGAAGTTCCTTTGTCTCACCAATTTGGACAAGACTTGGGGCTCGTTCTTGGATTGAAAAGGGAAGCCTTTGTTGGCCAACCGTAGCGACAACGGACGATGGGGACGAAGGTGCGCTGGCGCGAATTGCAAGTTCAACAGATGCGGGTTGGTTGAGATAAAAAAACACCGAGATGGTTTCGTCTGACTTGCTCCAATTCACTCCTCGATCGCGAGTGAATCCCTGATCGCTGTTTGCGGGCGAGGTGCGGTAGGCATTCCCCGAAAAAGGGATGTTCCACTCGGCTGAGTTGCAGTTGTTCAATAACCCGACGCTGACAATGAAAGCCAATGCAGTCGCAATTGGATAGGTAATGAGGGGGCGTGCTGATTGAGTGGGAGCCATAGCTTAGGACGCTGGGAATGAGGATAAAGGGTGACACGAGACGACGTTTACTGAAGGATGGAGTCAATGGCTGCAACGTGTTGTTGACCGCCAGCAAAAGGAATGGTGCCTAAGATAGGAACGTTGCCATACTTTTCCATTTGGCTCGGATTGTCTCTGAGTGCTTCGTGGAATTCATTCTTCGGGTGCGACAGAAAGATCCCGACGGGAGAGCAGTTGTGTGCTTTAGCAGCTTCGCATGTTGCAATGACTTGGTGGATCGCACCAAGGCGATTTTCTGCGACAAGTATGATCTCTGCTTGTAGCTGTTTAGCTAACTCGAGATTGAGTAGTCCGTCAGCAATCGGGCTGAAAAGCCCACCAGCTCCTTCAATCAAAATAACGTGGGACGCCGCCTGCCACGGTGTGATGCCGCTGGTCAATTGATCGATGCAGACTTTTCTTCCTTCTGCTTCGGCGGCTTGGGGAGGTGCAAGTGCTTTTTCGAACCGTTGGGGGCAGACTTGGTCTAGAGTGAGTGGCTTGCCGGCGGCTTGCCACAGGGAGACGGCATCCTCGGCTACAAGGGTGTTGTCCACTCTCTCGCAGCCACTCGCCACCGGTTTGTAGACCCCCACTCTGACGCCCTGGCTGAGTAGGTGTTTGGCCACCAGCGAAGTGACATAAGTTTTCCCAACCTCGGTGTCTGTACCTGCAAAAAAGAGTCGCCTTGGCGTACGATATTCCACTGCTGATACGGCCTTTCTAAATGTTGTCGCGATGTTGGTTTAGATTAACCTCAAAGCCTAGTCAAAAGGAACCCGCCTGTGGGACGTGTTGTTCGCTTATCGATGGTTCAGATGCGTGATGCTGGGACACCATCAAGGTGTATTGAAACGGCGATCAGCTGGATTGAAAAAGCTGCCGCCGAAGGTGCCCAAGTGATCTGCCTGCAGGAACTGATCGCTGGTCCCTATCCCTGCCAGAGTGAAGATCATCGGAACTTTGACTATGCCGAGAGTATTCCCGGGCCTTCAACCGAAGCGATTGCCGAGGTGGCTAAGCGGCTCGAGGTGGTTGTGGTGGTGCCGCTTTTTGAACAGAGAGCTCCGGGACTCTATCACAACACCGTGGCAGTGATCGATGCGGACGGTTCTATCGCCGGGATTTATCGCAAAATGCATATCCCTGATGATCCGTTGTTCTATGAGAAATTTTACTTCACCCCCGGCGACCTTGGCTTCACTCCAATCCAAACTCGGTATGCAAAACTTGGAGTAGGGATTTGTTGGGATCAATGGTTTCCCGAAGCAGCTCGACTGTTCGCATTAGCGGGAGCCGAGATCCTGCTGTATCCAACCGCCATCGGATGGATTGACGAAGAGAAAGATGAGTTTGGAGCTGGGCAACAAGATGCGTGGCTCACTGCGATGCGTGCACATGCGATTGCAAATGGATTGTGGTTGGGAGCGGCGAACCGAGTGGGCGTTGAGGGTCGGTTGGAGTTTTGGGGGACCTCGTTTGTGGCCTCACCGCGAGGCGAAGTGGTTGCCAAGGCGGGAACCAATGAAGAGTGCTTGGTTACAACTGACTGTGCTATCGATGAGATTGACGTGGTTCGAACGCATTGGCCATTTCTTCGTGACCGTAGGATCGACGCCTATCACGGCCTGACTCGGCGTTGGATTGATTCCTCAAATCAGTAACTGAGCGTATCTCCGTGACTCGGAGGCAATGCGATCGCGTCTGTGAATTGTCGATCACCGTTTACCGGTCAAAGGACGCTGAGAGTTAAAAAAGACGCGAGCGAGGTGGTATCAAGGCTCGGTTCTTAATCTTTGAGTCCATCGCCATCGACAATGTACTCCACGTATCCAAGCATCATTTCGTCGGTCGTTTGAGGTCCCCACCTGACATTCTTTTTGGGATCGGGGTTTGCGGGGTTTTCAGAACTGTTGTCGTACCAAGCAGCGAGTTCGATTTCGGTTCCCGCTGGGATCGTCAGTGGTTCTGACAGTCGGTATTCAAGTTGCCAGTTGAAGTCGTATCGGGGGACGTTCAGTAGTGTCTTCCTTTCGCCGTTGGGGTAAACCAATTCGTATCGAAAAGATTTGCCTCGCACATGCATGTGAGGCATGACCGCTAGGAGCTTGATGTCATTCGGTACCGTAAGTGAAGCGTCTTCACGGTGATGATTCGCATTTGCTGGAATCAAGATTCGATGATTCGCGATTCCATGATTCTTGACTTCGTATTGAGGCGGGGTTTTGCTGAAACGCAATCCAAGTCGGGTTTGGTCCGTGGTTGCTTTACCGTTGGGTGTGTAATGAATCTGAAAGATCAGCCTTGAACCTGCTTTGAGTTTTTTCGCGTAGGACTCAGGGTAAATCTGATGGGAGTTGCCGGGCACAAAGGCAGCGAGAAAGCCAGCGGAGCCTTCTTCGATTTCACGAAGACCGCTGCCAGGCTTTGCGATGTAGACAAGGACATGATGGACCGCTGAAACGGCTGTTGGGCGAATTTCAACAGCCGAGACCCACTGATCCTGCTCGAGTGTGGTGGAAACGAGACGGTGAATGTAGGGCATCTGCCCCGCCGCTTTGATGCTGATCGGTTCAGGGATTTGCACGACGAGGTCCGGAGTCCCGATTTCCCAGTCTTCTGGATATTCCACTGGCAACGGCGCCTCGCTTGGATCGCCTTCCGGCATCCCCTCTCTCACCCATTGGATCAATCGCTGACGATCCTCGTCCGGGACCGTTCTGTCATTGGCCCAGTGCGTTGATGGGTTTGCATGTTGCGATGAGTCGCTCGTGCTTGTTCGGTTTGATGCGATATTGCTGAGCGGAGGTCCATCCGCAAACCACGGCGGCATGATGCCTCGACTCACAACGCTCGCAATCATTTTTCCAAAATCAGTGACCGATTCGTAACCTTCCAAAGCGAACGGTGCTGATCCATTTTCCCGATGACAACTAACGCAGTGCGTTTGCATGATTCGAGCAATTTGTCGATGGTAGGTGACATCCTGCTTGGTAGGTTCAGGCAAGTCACTCGGGAGATAAATCTCGCAACCCGGCGCCGAGGTAGCGAGCACTTTTGGAGTTTGCCCCGCGAGTAACGAATCGATCGCGTTGATGAGATAGAGCTCTCGGGGTTGATCCAGAGCGTAGCCAAAGCCGTACTGATCATCGACTGCTCCGCGATAACGCAGAGTGTCCGATTCGTCTAGAACAAAGACTTCGGTTGAGGTGTTTGCGCGAAGGATTTGCGTTACGATCATCTCTTGGTCATGGACATAAAGCCCGTCAAAGCCATGCTCCGCAATCGCTTGGTCGATTCGTTTTTGATTCTCCGAATCGTTTGGATTGATGTAGATGAACTCGACTCCCCGATCCCTGTAATCGTCCTCAATCTTTGCGAGCGTTGGTGCGTACTTGAGGCATAGCGGACAGCCTGTCCCAGTCATTGCAACCACCCGCACTTTTGGCCCGTGTGGTGTCGTATCGGAGTTGTTTTTCGTGTCAGTTTGCGCCTCGCGGGAATCGCGAGTTCCCTGACTGACTTGGGTGAACCGATTCAAATCAATGTGTTGGCCGATACCCACCGTATTTGGATTGAGCGGTTGAGGTGATTGTCTGATTTCGCTAGTAAAATTCGAGACCGAGGAATCTGCAGTAGATGGGTTGGTGGTGCTTTGACGCTCTCGTGTCTGGTCTTTAACTTTTGTGTCGCGATGAAGAGGCTGGGGCAATTGAATTCCTTCAAAGACCCCTCGCCGAGCCGCGGATCTCGCTTCCTGCAGGCTAATGCGACCATCTTGGTCCGAATCGACTTTTTTTAACAGCTGAACATCACGGAACTCGGAGTTGGTCAGGTAGCCATCATCGTCAGTATCGAATCGCGCAAAAGACCTTGCGACGGGACCGTTGGTGGTTTGATTCCTTTCAAGCTGCCCGTCGGCTCGTAAATGCATTGCAATACCGCCCACTGAAATGAGAGAGACGGCAGCGATCACTTTTAGCCCGCGGAGTTTTGATAGAGTCGAAGATGACTCGGGCGACCCATTGAGCCTTGGGTTGGGAGTGATCACTTTTCAGTTCCTTTGACGGGCTTCGCTGAGAGTTGAAATATGCGGAGTGGATTCTGCGGGATGAACTCGGAGTACCGTGTAACCGCTAGGTTCATCCTTAGTTTGGCCTGAGTGAATCGATTTCGCGAGCTCTCGCGGCCGATGATTTCAAACCCTAGTTCTTTTATTCGGTGAACGGGGTGCGTTGGTCGTTCTAAATTCCGCTTACGGTGAGTTAACTCGGGAATTTCGACGGTTTAGCCGCAGTTCTGTAATTCTCCAGAGCTGCCAAGTGCTCCCTTCTTACCGAAAGATCTCTGCTTTTGCTTCTTTCCTGCTCTTCTTAGACTCCCCCGGGGCTGTTTTTTTTGCTTTTTTCCCTGAATGTTTATCCCTCAAATACCCCCTCTTTCCTCTTTTCTCTCCAGCCTACTTGTTTTGCCTGCTCGGTTGTGGCACACCATTCTGTGTCAAAAACGATTTCGACCGTAAAAAGCAGGATGAGAGATGCGGAACAAGCGGACTTTGGCTAGGCGGCGTGAGTTCAAAAGGCGGCTTCTGCTCGAGAATCTGGAATCTCGGAGGCTATTAGCGGCAACCGATCTCGCCTCGATATCGGGGCTGATTTTTAATGACTACTCAGGCAACGGGTACAACGCTGGCGAAGAGATAGCCGGTGCTACGGTTTCTCTCTATCGCGACACTGGGGATGGGATTTTCCAGTCCGCCGTCGATACTTCCGTTGGTTCAACC
>CALIBL010000004.1 GCA_938045805.1 uncultured Rubripirellula sp.
CTCATTCTCTTAAAGCCACTTTCGAAGGTTCCGGCGAAGCAAGGGGATGGAACACTATCCCCAGCTTCTTCCATCCTTCCGGTATCTCACGCTGGCGGTTTGAAAATGTTCGAGCACGATCAATCGTACAAGTCGATTCGAAGCTGGATCGAAGATTACGCTGATGTGGTGCAGGGCAAGTATGTTTCAATCGATCAACTACCGACTGAAAAATGGAAACCGACCCAAAAGATTATTCGCATGTCAAAGATCCCAGAGACTCACCCAGTCGGAACTCCTGTGCAAATCTTTGTCCATCACAAGAACAACGAATTAAAACACCCAATCGCTTTTACTCAAGGAATCATTACCCCTCGTGGTTTCGTTAATGGCCCGCTTTACGAGATCCTTCGAGAAGACCAAAACTCGGGTGATCCGAAAGAAAAAGAATCAGGACGGGATTCTTACGCAGCAGATGAGAACTCTTTGAATCAACAAGAATCAAATGCTGGAACCAACTTGATCGCTGGGGAATATAGAATCCGCGTTTATATCGATCGTCAGCGAAAACTCGATGGCGATCCAGCAATCTATCTCGATGAAGAAGACTTTTTAGGTGAAATAACTCTGATGTCACAATGGAATCTCGGATTCCCGAACGCAACCATTTTTTCGGCGACTGATCTCAAGCGATAGCCAATTGTTTCTAAAGAAAGATTTCACACTTTGCGATCGATCACGCGTTCTCCGATCCCGATCCTATTGGCGAGGCGGGGAATCAATCGGATTCGTCATCTAGCTCCCTCACCAATTCGATTCTTTGGTTTGCCCGGAACGGAGACATCATGAAACACGACAAATACCCCTACTTCCTTGCGGGTAAAGCGGTCGTATCCGAAAAACAACTCCGAGTAACAGACAAATTCTCAGGGCGCGTCGTCGCTTCGGTTTCACTAGCTACTTCTGACGTGATTGAAGTCGCATTGAAGGCAGCATCGAACGCAACACAAGCGATGAAAGAACTGCCGCCCTACGACCGCAAGGCAATCCTGAACCACTGCGTGAAAAGGTTTAGAGAGCGATTTGAAGAACTGGCAATGGCACTCTGCATCGAAGCCGGAAAACCGATCAAGGATGCAAGAGGCGAGGTAACCCGCCTGATCGACACCTTTGAAATTGCAGCCGAAGAATCGGTACGCATTGGTGGAGAGGTGATGAATCTGGAAATTTCCCCGCGTGCTAAAGGTTATCGTGGCATGTATCAACGCGTCCCTGTTGGCGTCTGCTCGCTGATTACACCATTTAACTTCCCTTTAAACCTAGTCGCGCACAAAGTGGCTCCGGCGATCGCGACTGGATGCCCATTCATTCTAAAACCCGCAAGCCTCACCCCAATTGGCTCGTTGTTAATCGGCGAAATCCTTGCGGAAACCGAGCTTCCAGAAGGCGCGTTTTCCATCCTGCCAGCCAGCCGAAACGACGCGTTCGCCTTGACAACCGATGAACGAATCAAACTTCTCAGCTTCACCGGGTCACAAGATGTTGGGTGGGAACTGAAAAAGAAAGCTGGAAAAAAGAAAGTGGTTCTCGAACTTGGAGGTAATGCCGCATGCATCATCGACCAAGATACTGATCTCGCAGACGCCACCAATCGACTCATCATTGGAGCCTTTTATCAGTCAGGACAAAGTTGCATTGGTGTCCAACGCATCATCATCCACGCTGAAATCTACGACGAACTCAAACAAAGATTAATCGAGGCCACTCGTCAACTGGTGATCGGAGACCCGAAGGAGGAATCAACCTTCGTCGGACCCATGATTTCAGAAACGGAAGCGAAAAGATTAGAGCGATGGATTATTGAAGCCGAACAACTCGGAGCAAAACGCCTCTGCGGGGGACATCGCAACATGTCCACCCTCGAACCGACATTAATGGAAAACGTCCCTAGGTCGGCAAATCTCTATGCGAGAGAGGCATTCGGCCCGGTCGCAATCCTGAGTCGTTTCGAGGAATTTGACGACGCAATTGCAGAAGCAAACGACAGTGCGTTCGGCTTACAAGCCGGTGTCTTCACCCGTGATCTATACAAGGCTCAACAGGCATGGGATCAACTAGAAGTTGGTGGTGTCGTGATTGGAGACGTTCCGTCTTGGCGTGTCGACCACATGCCCTACGGTGGCATTAAAGATAGCGGACAAGGACGAGAAGGCATTCGATTCGCGATCGAAGACATGACCGAGATCCGCAATCTGATCATCCGCACGCCAACGGACGCCAACTAAGATCACTATCTTCGAACCGAGGCGTTCATCACCAGAGCGACACCTGCCACTTGTCTAAAACAATCAAAGACCATCTCAAAACACTGGCAATGTTCCGGCTGTCCAATCAAACAAAAAAATTGGATAGATCAAATCGATACTTTTTGCAGCACCGCTCCTTTAATGATCCATCCCGTCATCACTCGTGAGCCATGAAGCCTCGTCAACCTGATGACTCTGGGTCAGCAAATGCAGGGCAGAAACCGACAACTCCTTCTGCCTCATGCAATTCCTATCGCCAGAGACAATCAAGGAGCAATGCACCAAGTGGAATCTACCGACGTTGAAAAACGGGTGCAACATTCACTTTCAATTGAACATGAAGGAAACAATTCATGGGTTCAAAACGTCCGGCTTTCACACTCGTTGAGCTACTAGTCGTTATCGCCATTATCGGCATCATGGTGGGCCTTCTGCTACCTGCTGTCCAAGCTGCTCGCGAAGCTGCAAGACGGATGTCATGCAGCAACAATTTCAAGCAGATTGGACTAGCAGTACACAATTATCACAGTTCATTTAAACAACTGCCTCAAAATGGAACCGGTACCACCCGCTCCATGGCTGGGAACGTCACCTATGACGGCAACCGGCTTTTCCTTAGCTGGCTTGTCCCCATTACGCCATTCGTGGAGCAACAAGCATTGTGGGAAAAAATTTCCAACCAAAGCACCGAAGTGACCCCCGGCTACACCAACCCAGGCACGTTGACTTACAACGGCATTGCGATGTGGCCGGCGATGGGTCCGTGTCCGTGGACACGGCAGTACGCACCTTGGGAAACAGAGATTCCAACTTATCGCTGCCCAAGTGACCCGGGCTACGGTCTGCCAGCTCATGGGCGCACTAACTATGCAGCGAGTGTTGGTGATGCAATGGACCGAGTCGAATACGGTGGAACCAGTGAATGGGGATACTTCAACAATGACAAAGCGAATGGACGCACAAATTTAGACTGGATGGCAACACGCTCCAGAGCAGCATGTCGTGGTATGTTCTGGAACCGACGTCCCAGTAAATTCCGCGACGTCTTAGACGGGCTGGCCAATACCGTGATGGCTGGAGAAATTGCTACATCACTGGGTGCGAGGGAAGTCAAAGCTGACTGGGTTCGAAACTTCGCATCAAACGACCCCTATAGTCCTTCAAACCTCCAATCCAATCCTAGCCTCTGCAAGACCGGACCGCACATCGACCCCGAGCGTCCCGCCTTCTACTCGATCACCGCATCGATGTATGGTTCGGGTAGTGATCAGGGACGAGGATACCGCTGGGCCGATTACCGACTCCCTTACGCCTCCTTTAACACAATTCTTCCACCGAATAGTCCAAGCTGCATGCTAGGGAACGGCGACTATAGCGAAGGTGTTTTCTCGGCGGGAAGTCGACATCAAGGCGGTGCACACATCCTTATGGGTGATGGTGCAGTCACATTCATCACCGATAGCATCGATGCCGGTGATGCAACACTGCCTCCGATTGAACGCGGCAGCGACGCGATGCCAGCTTGGTCGGGTACTCAAGGAAGTGAACCCGGAGCAAAAAGCCCCTACGGCCTGTGGGGAGCACTCGGAACACGCGCTGCAAGAGAGACGATTCAAGGACAGTTCAATCAGTAAACGTTCAGAATCCAACACTAAAAATATTTCAATCACGCTACAGTTAATGACATTAACTGTAGCGTTTATCATTCAGGGACGATCCCTCGACTTTTGGATCAGACTCCGAATCAACGCTATACAACAGTCACTTAAGCTCGCTGTCCGTCAGTCGATCACAACTCCAGAGCAAACCTCTCGTCACTAAGTCCAAGTATCGGGAATCGGCGACTGTCGCATTATTGTGACCGAGCGTCGTCGCAAAAACCTTCGTTGATTCGTGATAGAGATTGGTCCACACCACAACACAATCCTCAACACGAAGAGATCCGTCCCGCTTCGTGATCGATTGACTCCCTCGTGCCAACAGCTTTGCCGTATCTAAGAGTTTACCAGCACTGTTGTTATAGAGTTCTTCGTTCTCAGTCATCCAATCCAATCCTTTCATCGGATCGGTGATGGGATGCCCTGTTTTGGACCACTCAATTTTAATCGGCACTTGAGGCCCGTGACCCGTTGTCTGTAGCCCCGTGAATTCAAACCAGGGGGTGACGCCGGGGTAGCCCTCTGTTCGGTAACTATGCATTCCACAGTGCAAAATGACCGCAGGAAGTCCAGACTGGTGGGGGCTCAATATTCTGTTCACCAAGGCGATGTCTTTGACATCCGATGAGCACTCGTCGTGGATCACCACATCGAAACCCTTTGCCCAATCAAGAGATTCATAAACCGGATTGAGGTGACTCGTGCTCGTATCTGGATCATAGGCGATCGTTACCTGAACATTCGCTCTCGATTCGATGCCCTCCTTCAACAACTTAGCTTGCGTCTTGTAGTCGTGGCAGCAGCCACCAAGTACCAAGAGCGCTTTGAGCGGCCGACTCCGAATTTCCTCCGCCTCGCAAGGCGAAGCGGAAGGTGAAACACTTATTAGGCCTGCGAAGGCAACCCAAACAACGCATGCAGTCAACCGAGGGTAAAAAAACATCGATGGCTCCTCTCAGCTTGAGCGAGGTCTATTCGTTTAATTCTGAGGCTCACGAATTGCGTGCACACGCGTCCAAAGTGCAAGCCCCGCGTATGGTACCATTTCCGCGACCTCTGCATCCGGCCGGCGACCACACCTACAAAACCCAACTCAATACCTGTACAACTCCTACTCGGAGCGACAGTCACCACCGCTCCCAGAATGCCGATGGCGATCGAGTCACCCAGAACCAAGTGGTTGCATGCTTAGCCCTAAACTCTACAAAAACAGCCACGCCTACGATCTATTCATGCGTGTGTTCGGTTTTGAAGCGAGCGTGGAACGATTCCTCCGATCCGCCAACATCCCCCCTCTTGAGAACGGAAGCATTCTTGATAACGGATGTGGATCAGGCACGATTGGTATCCATTTCTTACAAGCATCTAAGCAAACAAGATTACTCTCCACCGACCTAGAACCAAACTTTCTCGACGCTGCAATCAAGAAAGCGAAGCGGCGAGGAATAGAAGAGGAATCAATGTCTGTGGGAGTCGCGAATATCACCGCGCCTGACCAAGTCGAAACCCTTGATGGACAAAAGTACTCTTTGGCTCCTGAAACTTTCAACCTCGTGTGCATTGGCGCCGTGCTTGGATATTCGCAAGATCCGGCTGAGAGCCTTCGCACGCTCATCCGCCTACTTGCGCCGGGCGGTTTCCTCTTCAATCTAGAGATGTGTGAAACCGCTTTGGGAAAATACGTCTGCCAACGCTATCACTACAACAACATCAGCGTTGCAGAGATGAAAGCCATTCTGAGCGATGAAGGATGCTCGGTGTCGCAGATTACAATGAGCCTAAGATACTTTCCCTCCTGCATGACTCGCACCGCGTTGATTGCAAAAAAGCTGTAACCGAAGGTCTTCATCGACACAGATAAGGATTAGGGTCTGCGACCGTTGACTGCTGCTATCACCTCTTGAAAGCGTTACATTTGAGAGGCCCACACCACGATGTTGTTTTTCAGAATACGCATGAAAATCACCAAGCAATTCCAACAACTTGTCACGCGAAACGTGCTTGGAATTCAAATCAAGCGATGTCGAGATGTGTTACTAAGCATCTTACATTTTGTTCGGCTGAATCGATGCTTCCTCGCTGCGGTCTTCTCCATTCTCGTAATAGACTCTGCTTTACCGGCAGACTATCCGCAAGATCGAGAGGTTCGGCAGGAACAGGACCAAGCAACATCTCAATCGATGGAAAAATCCATTGGCTTTCAGATCGGTAAAGCCATCTTCTTGGACACCAACCTCTCCAACCCACCGGGGCAGGCCTGCATCTCGTGCCACCTTCCACAATACGCCTTTGCTGACCCGAGGCCATTATCCATCGGTGCGATTAAAGAACGTCAAGGGACTCGCAACGCACCATCACTGATGTACGCAGCATTGATTCCATCCTTTGCTTACGACGATTTCTTCACACCTGACGGCGACGAAATCTATGCCTACGAAGGCGGGTTGTTCTGGGACGGCAGCGCACGAGACTTGTTTGAACAAGTCCAAAAGCCATTCTTCCATCCCAACGAAATGAACCTCAAGGATATACACGATTTCGCTCAACGACTTCGTCAATCCAGGTACTCGAATGAACTGAGACAACTTGTCGGCGATATCGACTGGGTGAACGATCAGGCTGTGACCTACCAAGCTTACCTTGCATTAGTGACCTTTCTTCGCAGCCCAATTTTCCGGCCCTTTGATTCCAAATTTGATCGATACCTCGCTGGGGATCTGGAATCGCTCAATGCAAAAGAAAAAAGAGGAATGCAGATCTACATCAACGGGGGAAAATGCAACGACTGTCATCCGCTCAGTGCAAGACATTGGGACCAACCTTTGTTGAGTGATTTCGGTTTCGACAATCTTGGTGTCCCATCCGTTGGCAAACCGGACGGCGGACTCGGCGTGCACACCGGCAACAGAGAAGAACTCGGGCAATTCCGATCACCATCTCTGCGGAATGTAGCGATCACGGCACCCTACATGCACAATGGTTCTTTGAAAACACTCCGCGAAGTGATCGAGTTCTACAATGATCGCGACACCCCAAAAAGTCGATGGAAACAAACCGACTTCCCCGAAACCGTCAACCGAGACGATCTGGGTAACCTCAAGCTAAATGATCTTGAGATCGATGACCTCATCGCATTCCTTCATTGCTTCACCGATCAGTGCATCGAGAATATGCGGGAGGGAGAGCGATTCCCTGTGCCACCGAAAGGAACCCCGTCCACCGAAGAGAAGTCACTGTACTTTCCGGGATGGACGCAGCGTCTACATCGCAGCTTTGAGCACAGAACGGTTCAAGATTGAACCGGAACGCAAACGAAGTTGGACATCCAACTTGAGAAGGGACCTCAAAACCGCCACAATCTCCCGTGTTCAAGGAACCAACGAACCAATAGCATCCGGGTGGTTCCCCAGCAGCACCATTCATTTCTCCAATTCAAAGAAAGACAGCGAACGGCACCATGACAAAGCGACTCATCAACTCAAACCGACGTCACTTCCTCGGGCAAGTTAGCTCCGCAGCGGGCGGAATCCTCCTCGCCACGAATGCGCAAGTTCAAGCGGCCGGAATGTTGCGACGTGATCGTGAACCCTTTCAGATCTCACTTGCCCAATGGACGCTCGTCCGCGAATTGAGAAGCGGTAAGATTGACAACCTCGATTTCGCAAAGGTTGCCCACGATCATGGAATTCTTGCAATTGAATATGTCAATCAGTTTTTCATGGATAAAGCAAAGGACGAGCCATATCTCGAAGAAATGAAAAAGCGAGCTGATGACCTCGGAGTCACCAATGTTCTCATTATGTGTGACAACGAAGGGAATCTTGGTGACCCGAACAAGTCAAAGAGAATCCAAGCAGTTGATAATCATCGTAAGTGGATCGATGCTGCAAAGGCATTGGACTGCCATTCCATTCGCGTCAACGCTCGCAGTGCAGGTTCGTGGGACGAGCAAGTGAAACTCGCAGCGGATGGATTGCGACGCCTAAGTGAACTAGGTGCTCAGCATGGCATTGATGTGATCGTTGAAAACCACGGAGGCTTATCAAGCAACGCCGATTGGCTCGCGGAAGTCATGCAAACAGTGAATCATTCGAATTGCGGCACACTTCCTGACACAGGGAACTTCAGAATCAGCAATGATGAGACCTATGACTCGTACGATGGTGTCAGAAAACTGATGCCCTGGGCAAAAGGCGTTTCCATCAAAGACAAAGTATGGGATGCCGAGGGTAACCAAGGCGACTTGGACTTCACCCGCATGATGCAAATCGTGGTCAATGCAGGATACAGTGGATACTGCGGTATCGAATTTGGCGGATACGAGGGCCTTAATGACGCGCGCACAGCGTTAGAGATTGCGAGAAACGAGATCGAATCTCCCAAAGCTGGTCGAGGACTTAGGCAGATCATTCAAGGGATGCGTCCGCGAAAAACCTCCTGAATGACCTTTTAACCGGTAAGTTAAGGATCTAGGTCCGAAAAAGCTTGATTCCCCAGGCCGTATTGCTCCCAGTCTTGGTGGTCGAAATGCCACCATTCAAAGCGATAGACCTGAAAGCCCTCTTTCTCCATGGCCGATCTCAGTTTTTCGCGGTACCAGCGTTGCCGCGAACTGCCACCTGGATAATCGGCGTAAGAGCGCTCGGAAAATTCGTCGTATCCCGACGGCATTCGAACCGGCTTATCTGAAGACAGGTCAAAGAGCGTTAGATCGACGGCACAGCCCCGATTGTGCCGAGAACCACTCGTTGGATTTGCCACAAAGTGTTTCAACTCCCCCGGGGTTGCGTCCCAAAACATCTTGGTGACAGCCCATGGTCGATACGCGTCATGAATCAACAGCCCTAAACCTTGGCTCGCCAAACCCCTTTGCACCCGCACCAATGCGGTAGCAGCGGGACGCTGTAAAAATGCCCTCGCTTGATCATAGAACTTCGCTCCCATGAAGTTATCCTCACTCGCGTAGCGAATCTCTAGCCGGAACGAAGGATCCAAGTCGATCAGTTCTCGTAAGTCAGACGGACGAACATCACGTTGCTCCGTCGGCGGTTTTGCTTGACTGGCGCGGGCACGCAGCGCAATAATTGACTCGAGCGGCTCGATCTTAAAAGAGCCGCCATCACTTGGGCCACTACTTCGTCGATCAAACTGCACACTTGCAACAACCGCATGACTCACTTCGTCGTTTGAATCTCTAACGAAGCGGATTTTCTCACCGTGATAAAGCCCCCAATCAGGGAATCCAAAAAGATCCTCCCCGAGTTCCTCGAGTGGGTAGCAATAGAACCACTCCACCAAAGCGTGAAGCTTGCCGTGCCGTTCGATGATGTAAAGCACATTGTGATCCCAACCGTATTCCCCAATCATCGCGTTCCATCTCAAGGGAGGCGAAGCGGGAATTTCAGATGGATCAACTCGTTCGAACACTCGCCCCGATAGATCAAGCTTATCATCGACCAGTTTGACCGCTCCACCAAATCCATGCTCGTCGTCAAACACGAACTCACCGCTCGTCGAATTCACGCGAACTTTCCGAAGAAGACTGCCGCTGCGCAACCACAACTGACTAGCGCGAAGACGAACCTCCACGACCGAAGAAGATTCATCACCACGATAATCCCCGACAAAGGACAGTGCACGAGACTCATCCGGGGCAACGGCCTTACGATATTTCGGTAACGGCTTTCGCTGCTGATGAGCCAGAAGGACGCGAAGTGAGTAATCCGTAAGCCTCTTCACAACACCGTTCACGCCATCCAACGCAGCCACTGCTACGACTCCTAAATCGTTATCCGGAAGGAGCGTTAACTGGGTGGAAAATCCATAAACTGCCCCACCGTGACCCACCTGACGATGCCCATCAAACTCTCCCAGATGAAAACCAAGTCCAAACGAGGTCGTCGTGCCATTGCTCGTCAGTGCTGGAGAGAACATTTCATCAATGACATCGCCCCCCGGTAGCCCATTCCAATCACCTCTCATTGGATCCATCAGGTAAACCAAAAATCGAGCGAGATCATCGACACTGGAATAGAGATTACCCGCTGGTCCTGTTCCCAATAAGAAATTAGGCGCAACAAAAGGGTCACGACCATCGTCGGCACGCATCCATCCCGTTACTAACTGACCTCGCATCTCTTTGGACACTTCAAATCCACTCTCCTGCAATGAAAGGGGTTCAAAAATGGCCCGGCGAACATAGCGGGGATGACTGTCTCCCAACTTTTTCTCGAGGATGGCTCCAACCACCGCCAATGCAGCGTTGGAATACTTCGTTCTCTTACCCGGAGGATAAACCAACTCCGTTTGGTTGAGACTCTCCAAGGTTAGCGCAAGACTCGGTTCCGTGGGGTCAAAATAATTCCCAACCGGCGGTTCACGAACCAGTCCCGATAGATGAGACATCATTTGACGAATCGTCAGATCCGAGGAAAGATCGACGGAGAAACCACTCGGTACCATCGGGCGAAACGTCGGGAGATGCTTTGATACAGGATCATCTAAATTCAACGCCCCTTGCTCAACAAGTTGCATAATGGCCAGATCCGTAAACAACTTCGATACTGAACCAACTCGATAGATGGAACGAGAAGTTGCTGGAATTCGGCGTTCCTCATCTTGGAAACCGTACCCCTCAGACCACAGCGGAACACCATCTTTCACGACTGCGATTGAGAACGCAGGCAACTGCTTCTGCTCACATTCATACCGAATAGCCGAATCAATCGCCTCTACAACTTCGGAATGATTAACGGAGACGGGTGCCACCTGTTGGGCGCAGCAAGCTCTTGCCAAACAAAGATTGGCAACCCAAAAAAAGAGCCAAGTCGAGCGATACTTCACATTCACAATTAAAAATCCCTGAAGAACGTGGAGTCCACGGCCAGAATTTGAGACGGGCCTTTATAACACTTCCACCACCTTCATGATAAAACATCATGGCCGCTCTCGCTCAACAGCAAGACGACTCAAGTATTTTGCGACGCCGTGGATTGTGAGCCGAAACACAAATTTGAATCGCTAGCACACATTTGTGCACGAAACGAAGCGGCAACTTCCATTTTTCAACTAAGTAAGACGAGAAAACAAAAGTGAAACACGAAACCATTCGGTTCCTCGCGAGCGCAATCTTCTTCGTCCAACTCGAATTCTATGTCGCGGCACAAAGCGGCCCGAACCCATCCGCTGCGCCAACACAAGAATTAGCTGCAACGTCGACGATGAAACAATTTGTCGATCGCCCCGAGCCCGAATATGCATGGTCGCACATTGGATCAACCCAAAACTCATACGGAACCATTCACCAGCTGCGAGTCATTTCGCAAGTTTGGAATGACAAGAAATGGCAACACGCCGTTGAAGTATACGAACCTAAACACACAAAGCACCGAGAGCATGCACTCCTGTTCGTCACCGGTGGCAGCGAAGTCAAGGAACCGAGCCCATCTGAAATCGAGAGAGGCCTGACCCTTGCAAATCAATGTGGTGCTGCGGTGGTCATGCTGCATCAAGTACCAAATCAACCATTGCTTGGTGGACGCAAAGAAGATGACCTCATCTCTGAGACCTGGCTACGCTACCTCGAAACGGGGGACCCAAACTGGCCACTACTTTTCCCGATGGTTAAAAGTGCCGTCAAAACCTTGGATTCTGTTGAGGCATTTTCTGAGAACCAACTTGGAAGAGGAATCAAACATTTCGTGATCACTGGAGCATCAAAGCGGGGCTGGACCAGTTGGCTTACCCCTGTGGTGGATAAGAGAATTGTTGCAACTGCACCGATTGTGATTGACGTTCTCAACTTTCGTGAGCAAATGAAACATCAACTCGAGAGTTGGGGTGAATACAGCCTTCAAATTCGGGATTACACGAGCAAGGGGCTCGTCAAAGGGACGCAGGAAATTGAATCCTCAAGGGAAGCACAACTCCGTACGCTGATGGATCCGTTTTCATATCGCGATCAGTTAAAACTCCCAAAACTTCTTATCGTCGGAACCAATGATCCATACTGGACCGCTGATGCGATGAACCTCTATTGGGATGACCTCATCGGACCAAAATTCATCAGCCAACACCCCAACGCTGGACACGGCCTTGAGGGTTCACAAGAACAAGCGATGCAAACCCTTGCGATGTTTTTCCAACACGTTGCGTCCAACCGCCCCCTCCCAAAAATTGACTGGAAACCAATCGAAACTCCTTCTTCAATTGGAATCCAATTAACGTGTGACGTACCAGCCCAGCGGGTCAAGCTTTGGTACGCAAATTCAGAGGACGGGGACTTCAGAGATGAACACTGGCAAGCTGTCGCAAGCACATTAACGGACGATCAATGGTTCGGACAGATCAAGAAAAATGCAGCAGGTCAACAAGCCCTCTTTGCGGAGATTCAATTCTCAACAGACGATCGAACATGGTCTTTAACAACTCTCGTCTATCGATTCCCTTGATACCAACAGTCAACAATTAGTACTGAACGAGCATAAAAACAGGGCTCTCCCGCAGGGAGCCCCGTTTTTTGTTTTACATGCCCACTTAAGTTGACCAATTACGCAGCGGCTTTCATCGCTTTACGAGCAACGGCCACACATTGACGAATCTCCTCGATTGGATCACTTGGGTTCTCTTCATACTCGAGCGAAATCGCGCCGTTGTCGGGGAATCCAACCGCTTTCAGACCGCGGAAAACCCCTTCGACGTCCAAATGCCCTTCTCCCAAAATCACGCCGTGAGTCTTGTCCTGCATCTCGGCAAAATCCTTCAAATGGATCCCGTACAAGCGGCCTTTAAGTAAACGAATGACCTCAGTTGCACCTTGCCCCGACCTGATGTAGTGCCCCAAGTCAGCACAAGCTCCTATTCGCTCGTCGTACTTCTCAATTGCAGTGAGCACATCAACTGCTTTGTTGTATCGATGACGTGGGCCGTGATTATGAATCGCAACGCGAATATCAAACTCTTTGACCAATCCATTGAGACTATCGAACGAATCTGGATCTGGGTCTGCTGTAATCGTCGGGATCCCTAGGGCTTTAGCAAATTCAAATAGCTGACGATTTGCAGCCGCATCCTTAGTGAAACGATTGACGCCGTGTGCTGAAATTGACATCCCAAGATCAGCCACCTTCTTTTTAACCGCCGTGAGTTCATCCATCGATGCGGTCGTCGACAACATACCGCTGTAAAACTCAACCTGCTCAAACCCTAAGCTAGCCGCATGTTTGAGAGCTTCATCTGCGTTATAGCCTCGCAGGGAGTACAACTGAATCCCTAACTTAAAACCTGATTGCTTCGCAGCGAATGCCGCACCGGGCAAGCACGCGCCGGCAACTAGCGTGGAAGATGCAGCTAAGAACTGGCGACGATTCGATACGGTCATGAAATGCTCGTTGAGAAAGGTGGACTGTGGATTAAAAACAGATCAAACGTGATCCGAGCGAACACAATTTCGCCATGCGATTGAAGTGTTGGAATCCAATTCGGTCGTCGCAGGCACGCAAGAATCAGCAAGGCAGATCTTAGCAGAATCTTGGTACAGCGTTCTACGAGTTGATTGGCGCAAGATTGATTAAGCGTTTGAACCGATTTCCTCGGTCCTTCGCCAACGAGACTTCGACCCTAGATGGGTGAGTCAATTTACCAGCGAGGCAGATAGAAAAGTGAGGGTGCTGGGACTCGAACCCAGGACCAACGGATTAAAAGTCCGTTGCTCTACCGACTGAGCTACACCCTCTCGCGATGTAGACCGCCAATTTTTTCGGCAATTAACATCACGTTGTGATCCAAGTATAACGCTTTAGAACGTTTCTTCCATCCGCCGTGATTGTCCAAACTGACAATACAGCGAGCGAGCGGGGCGGACAGGATTCGAACCTGCGGAACCGGTTTCCCGGTTCACCGATTTAGCAAACCGGCGCTTTCGACCACTCAGCCACCACCCCAAAAATCCGTTGCCGAAACAGAAGGAATCATGTTCCTTCAAGAGCATTTCAGCTCTACGATTCCTCTTCATCGGCAAAGTACACCAGCAAATCCAGTCCGATCTGACTCGGCGACCTTTTGAGATCTTCAGAAGCGAAACCACGAAATCGATCGAGCGGATCATTATCTTGATCATCACTTAAGACAAAAAATCGGGGTTCACTGAATCCCTGTGTGCGAGAATTGTGTGAAATTCAGCAGACTTCTGCAACCCTCTGAAGAAAAACAATCCAAAACAGTAATTTTGAGCGATAAAATCCCGTAAATCTTGGAAGATCGATGTGTTCCCAACGCCAGCACGAAACATATCAACATCTTGCCCACACCTGAATAACAAGACAAAAGAATTAGAAAAGACGGGCGACAACCTGATTTCCAATCTGAACCTACCGGACAATGCCAGATCGCTTCCACCTCTAGGGATCCTCACCGATACAACCGCCAGCCCGCGCGATCTTTGAATCCTGACGTCCCCAGCCTTAGGCAGTATCCTTTGTTCTGCAGTCTGTATTAGTCATCGTGATCTTACCGATCTTTACAGCCACAAGATTTTCCGACTTCAGTGATTCAATCGCATGAGTAGTCCCAACGCGGATCATCCAAATATTGAGTGGAGAAAGATCACATCGCAGTGTGCAGTCAATCTTGATGACGGCAATCATCGACTCCTTACCCATATTTCTCACCGAGCGATGGCCACCGACTTCGTGGCAATTCTCCCAGATGAAAATCCGGCACATATTGAATTGACGGTTGATGCCCTTGAAGAGCTCAATCGCATCGAATCCAAACTTACCGTCTACCAACCCGAAAGCGAGATCTCGCAAGTCAATCGATTTGCGGCCAAACACCCAGTTGCAGTCTCTTGGTCCACCTTTCAACTGCTGGGACGAGCCATTGAGTGGAGCCGACGCACTGAGGGAGCCTTTGATATTACCGCCGGCCCGCTCGTTGATGCTTGGGGATTCTCAAAACGCGAGGGACGCAAACCAACACGCACAGAAGTTGAGACTGCAAGACAGCGGGTTGGCTACCACAAGATCCAACTTGATTCAGCAAAACAGACGGTCCACTTCACGGAGGCGGGCATGGCTATCAACCTCGGTGCCATAGGGAAAGGTTTTGCTTTGGATCGGATTGCCGGCCAACTCAAAGAACGTGGGGTGGTGGATTTCTTGCTGCATGGTGGCAATAGCAGTGTGATCGCGTCCGGCAACCAAGTGGAGAATGATCAAAGAGGTTGGGCAATCGGTCTCGCGCATCCAACCAAGCCCGGACACCGACTCACCGGCCTATGGCTGAAAGATCAAGCACTTGGAACCAGTGGTTCGGGGAAGCAGTTTTTTCATCATCGCGGACGAAGGTATGGGCACGTCATTGACCCAAGATCGGGTTTCCCAGCCGGCGACCTACAATCTCTCACGACCATAACGGACTCAGCTACTGACGCTGATGCGTGCGCTACAGGCTTATTCGTAGCGGGTTCAAACGCGGTAAGCCAATGGTCTTCAAAGGAATGGTTTCAGCCGACGATTATGGTTCGAAACGGTGCGCGGCAGGACGCGAGTGAAATTGGTTGTATCGGAAAGGTGCAGTGGGTCCGTTCGCCCACAAATGAAGAGCGGAATGGATGACTGCCAACTCACTCCAGCAAACCAAATTGGTGATGACCAAACCACCGATCGCTCCAAAGAATCTCACAAGTCTTGGGTTCCAAGTTCTTGAAGCGGTGGTTACTCCGGCACGTCCATCTCTTTCAGCGATTTACCTAGCCTCTTTCGCCCCACAGTTGCATTGCCTCGCTTCGCTCTGCTCTTTGCCTGCTGCCCCAACAACGCGGCCATCTTATCGTTCATTTCCTCGGACTCAGGTGGTGAGCCAATCTGCTCCATCGCATCGCTAAATCCAAGCAAGACGGATTGCCGAACACCATCGCGAACCCACTCGAAGAAATTCACATTCATCGTAGAAACCCAGTTTTTCTGTAACCTTGGTCCCGATACGTCTTTTAGCCCGACATCAGGCTTAAAGTTGCCTTGAACAACGAACGAGGGGACAGATCTTGGGGCTCCAGCAAGGCGATTCAAAAAGACGTCTGAAGGAAAGCACCCAGATCGTCTTGTAGAATGCCAAACAACAGAAAGTCCAGATCAATCTGGGCGATAATGCCTTCAAGGAAAGACGGAAGACGGTGCGATGCAACAACGCTCGGAAATGAAGTGTAGAAAAAACGATCCACTCACCGAGTCACCCAGCGTGCGAAATTGCCAGCACTAACCGAGCCAACCCTTCTTATCGAAACTGGCAATCGCTTTCTCTTGAGTACTTTGGATATCAAAAAGCTTGTTCAGCTTCGTGATTTTAAAGACCTCGAGCACATTGGTTTCGACGTCACAAAACTTGAGTTTGACCTGTTTCGCTGCGCAAGTCTTATTCAGTGTCACAAGCTTTGTGATCATTGCTGATGACATGAACTGAACACCCGTAAAATTCAGCAACATCTTCTGATTGGCTGCAGTGGAAACCGCTTCCAACAACTCCTTACCGACCTGCTCAATCCGCTGCGTGTCGAGAATCTTGCTGTCAGTAAAACCAGCGACAAGAACTTCACCACTAAATTGAGTTGTAATCGCAGCCATAAAATTCTGTTCCAAGTTCAATAATGAAGAGAAGCAAAGAGGCCCCAGACCATCATCGCGACGCTAACAGCGTATCAGGGTTGCTCGTGGAAAGCAATTCAGACCAGCATTGTTGCTGGCAAACCCAAAATCGAAGGAATACTGGCATCATCGCACCGCTTCGAGGATCAAAGATCAGATTGGTCAAGCTCATCCACCAACGCATCTAAATCTAGCTTATTTTTAGAGGCTTGGTGTGACGGATGACCTAGAATTCTCGAGGTCTCATCTCCATCCGATGCTTGCGAAACCGGTAAAGACTCACTTTTCAGATCATCCCCAACTGATCGTGCCTGCCTTTTCGCATCGAGTCCCCCCAGAAGCTGACCTTGCTGCGAACGGGGCTCCACCAAAGAAGGGCGACTCGCCCCCCTCTCGCCCAAAACACCTAGTTGAACCGTTTTGACTTGCTGTCCCGCTTGGATCTGAACCAAGGTAGACAAAATAACTGGTACCGAGCCCGCGACTCGGAGATCGATCAGGTAGACCCGTCGCTGACCCGCCGGCACTTGCACGGGGTCGCGATCTAATGCATGAGGGGATCGTGAACCAGAAAGCCCCAAATCGCCCCAAGACTGAAGCACTTCCTCTACCGAGTTCCAATCAAGAATGACGGTGTCCCCCTGAAGTGCCTCAAGCGTCAATCGATCGGTGGCCTCGGTCGATAAACTCGACAGAGGCTCAACTAAAACGAGATCAAAACCAGGTGACCCAATGAGTTCACCCACCAGTTGATCAACCAGTCGCTCAGCGGCGGCGTTGGGAGGTCGGGTCTGGATTAAAATGACGGGCAGGCGGGCGGCCATGATCAAAAGCTCGATATCGCGTTTATTACTACCGTATACAACCAACCGAGCCATTGCTGACGATCTCCAACTGGCTCAATTTGCCGCCGATTTCATTGACAGCTAGTCCAAACTGCAGTGGCCTTCGCAAAATGTTCCATTGGCGGAACTCTTCACTCTAGAGTTGATTCTCTTTAAAAGCATCCCCCCATTACAAACGACCTCGGATCAAATCGGGCTGCACGAGATCATACAGCTCAAACCAGAACTCACGCAGGTTCAATATCTGATCAAGATCATCATTTGCAATCCACGCCTCCACTTTTGCGTTCATCTCCTCAGAGCTGCCCTTCAAAAGCTGGTCCAACAGTTCACGGATCAGTTTTGAATTGATTGTTGTCTGGTGAACCACTTGCATTCCGAGCATAGGCCGATGACTCGTCGCAAGCACCGTTACTCGGCGAACACTTGCACTCTGGAGAATGATCTGCCGCGAGATGAACCCGAGTTGCTCGACGCCATCAAGAATCAATAACGACTCGCGTGGAAGACTTTGCAAAGCCGAAAAAATGCGACGTAAACGGTCGACCGCAACTCGGATTCGACTCCTCCAACCTTGATAAACGCCGTCAAGCTTGAGAATACAAACGCTTGGAAAAGTGTCGTTGAGCACCTCCAGTAGCGACTGCAATAGCGTGGTTTTACCAGTGCCATGAGGCCCGACGATCAGGTTGGCTTTTCCCTTCACCAAACACCCAAGCAGCTCCTCGACCGCCTGTTGATCATGGAAGCGATAGCGTAAAGCTCCAGGCTTTGTGTACCGTGTTGAGAAAGGATTAGAAGCCGTGACCACAAGATCAACCTCTTGAGCTATCCGTTCCGGAACAGCAATCTCAGTCACGTCGGAGCGAGGCTAGCGCAGAGCGAGTCTGTGCGGCTCGTGATTGTCGTACCACTGCTGACTTGTCCTGCGATGGCTCGTGGGACTCATCATCCTCGCCAGGTATCGCCACACACGGAGCGCGTTGAGCATCCGTGACAAGATAAAACGGCGTTTCACTGAGAATCTCTCGACCATCTTCCAAAAATAGCCTCATTCGGACACACCATGACAACCGTATCAACTGCCCGTGATAGCTCAGGGGCGTAGCGGGTAAAACGCAATGGATCGACTGCTGACTCTCAACACCAATCTCCTTCAAACTCGCTTCATTGATACGCTGGAAATGGTGGACGTGCAAATCCTCATCGCCCTTACCCTCGGTATGCCAGAGCACGGACACTTCAAGACCCTGCAGCTCCTCCACTGAAACCCGAGAGATTCGCCAAGTAGCGGTTAACTCCCCGCCCGCGCAGTAGATCCCCTCGGGATTACAAAGCGACAGTCTTAGGGCTGGTTGAGATTCTGTGTTGAGCCCGGTGGATGGACGACGACGGGATAACTTCGGCAGAACGATGGCCACGGTCGTGAATCTCCTTTGACTACAAATTTCCAGCGGATGGCATTATGGGTTCCCGCGAAGGAATGCATCACGTCTTTGGGAATTTCGACCCTGAATTGTTGCTCCCAAGGGACTTGTGGGTCAACTTCAACATCGCGTTCTCGGGACAAATATTTTCCGAATGCTTGATGCCTTTCAACTCGAACGTCCGTTCCTTGTCGGAAAAAAGTCTCCTCCTCACAAACTAACTCCACCGAAAGCCGCTTGAGCTTGAGACGTCCCGCCTGCGAAACAAAAAGGTCGTAAATCCCGCCCGGTTTTAACGGATGATCGTTAATTTCCACTACCGTTGGCCCCACCCCAAGCCGTTGTTTCATTTGGGTCACGAAATACAGGAATGACCAGCGACCGATCAACGCAAATGGCACTAAAAGCCCAGTGAGGATCCACCTCGGCCTTCCGATCCAGAATCCGGATACCACAACCGCCAGCAAAATGATCCAAGCTGTATTCCAGAACCAAGCCAACAAGGCAGGTCCGAGGATTCCATCCTGACCGGTTACCATTGGCAAACGGTACGTTAGGTGTTCGCCGGGACTATCGGTAATCGCGCGCCCCCTCGGAACATTGGGTAATCCCGTATCGCTGCTTTGCCCAGGTGCAAGTCGCTCCAAAGCCGCAGCCTTGGTGGCAATCACCGAACGCAGCTCATCACTCGCATTGAGGTGCATCACTCTGAAAACCAAGCGAGTGGCTCCGATCACAATCGCTGCGATCGAAACGATTCCCATCACCCAGCTGCTGAGGCTGCTGGACAACGCTTCGGAAGATACCTGCTCCGGCACCTGCTGCGGGGCGTACTGACTGATCAGCACGAGGGAAAAACCGAAAACCCCGGAGAGAAACGCCGCTGCAGAAAAAGCGACTTCACCCGCGATCCCCGCAGACGGGCTACCCAAAGTACGCTGCCCGCGTTTTTTGCTCCATGGCATCGGTAAGCGAAGCATTCGCGTCAAAGTTGGCTGTCCCTAAACCAAGGATCGATCAGCGCTTCCATCGGTCACTTAAACCAATGAAACCGCCGCCAAACAACGTGGTCCCGAAGTCGCATCGGAACCTTTCTCTTCATACCGGCCTACTGAATTGCTCAGGCTAAGCGGTTAGCGGCTCACGACTCGGGCGATAAAAACCCAGCTTTTCAAGAGCGGCGTAGACTTCCTCGAGCGTCTTTTCACCGAAGTTACTAATGGACAGAAGTCGGCGAGGGGTGGCATTGAGTAGATCTCGAACGGTGAGAATCCCTGTCTCCTCAAGACAATTCGTCGTCCGAACCGAAAGCCCCATTTCAGCAATACTCAAATCCAATCGCTCTCTTCGCAACCGAGCTTCTTCTTCCGCGCGAATCAGTGGAATTCGTGTCATCGCAAACACCTCTCCTGTGACGTCCTATTCATTCAGTCCGCTCGCTCGGTTGCATTAGCTCATCCAATACAAAAAGCCCGAGCGGCTCTCCCTGACTGATTACCGAGAATACTAAGTCACTCGGCAGCGACAAAAAAGTCTCCCAAAACGAAAAAACACCGTTTTTCCTAAGGTTTAATTGCTATCAAATCAATTTTAAAATGGGATGAAAGGTGAGAGCGTCGCTCCGAATCACCTCGGAAAGACTGGCGGCTTGAATGACCTGTCCAGACTCACCCAACATCTGAGACTCCATGCAGCAAGCCCCCTCGATTGACCGCTCATTCGGAAAAATCACCCTAAAGGCGGATATTATGCACTCTTTAGAGACGAATTCGGTGCATGCCCTTGGGTGAAAATTAGGTCGCGGATATATATGTAGGCCAAATGATAGATGAACTGGTCCCATGCTGAGTCGAAGAATCAGCCGCCGCTGTCGAATGATGGCAGCAACAACCTCGGCGATAAACTGAATTCGCCGTAATCAAAATCAATTTCAAGAAACATGCAACGACGGACGCGACCTTGATGTGCGCCTCGTTCAGAACAGCACCGATTTGGCTTTGCGCCGCCCCAGGCCTCGACAGGCGATGGGCGACTGTCGCACGCCAAACCTCCACCAACATTCAACTGCGAACCATCGATGAAATCGGATCACTGGAATTTCCTCGCCAATCTTCTCGGCACCCCTGGACCGGCAAAGAGTCAGGAGGAGAAGAAAAACAAGAAAGTCGCCGCTTCAGATTCCGACGTAGAGCAAACCGCCGCTACCTCGGATCCATCCCAAGATTCTTCCGCTAGTCCGGTTGAAGCGACCGCAGGTGAGGCTCAAGCGGAATCTTCCCAGCCGACAAGTTCTGAAGCGAAGAAAACTTCCGAGCCAGACTTCTCCACAGAGATCAAAAATCAAGCTGCCTCAAATGATGATTCGGTGACGCCGGCCAAACCAATCACTCGAGAAGACGTACTGGATGCCCTGACCTCAACGGAACCGCCAAAGATTTTACCTGGCTTTGGTTTGAGCGAATCAGACAATTCAGATACAGGAAGTGAGTCCGCTAGCCTCGACCAGCTGACTGGCGTCGATACATCGAATGACAACCTTAGCCTGAGTGACCACCCGACTCTCCGTTCAAATGCAGCCTCGCAAGTCAATGATACTGATTCCGATCAGGAACAGGCAGCCTCGATCGCTAGCACGCCTGCTGAGACCGCCGAGGGTGAAGAAGATGCAGAGGCAGGCTTGGACACATGGGGACAGCTAGCATCACAGATCGGTTTTGCTTCACACTCAAGAGAGAGCATCGAAGAAAAGCCCCTAGCACGAGGGTCTGGAGATGGCGGCCAAGACGATCGCTCGAAAGCGAGTGAGTCAGCCTCAAAAGAAAATCCTTTGCCACCTAAGGCGTCCTCGGTAGCCCCAAAAACCGAAGCGTCTCAAAAGGACAAATCACTCGGTGGATTCGGCGCGGGCCTCGGGTTTGATGATAATCTGAGTGATGAAGATGAAATGGCGGACAATCACTCGGACACGATTTTCGAAAGTGGCGATAAACCAAAAACTTCAGCTGCGGATGAGTTGACGCCGAGTGCTACATCGGAACTGAGCGCTCATTCTGAGGCAGAATCGGAGCTACCCGGTGGCTGGGCAACCTTCAGTAGCAATCCCAACCAGGATGCATCAAACGACCGTCAGCAGACTCACACAGAGGACACTGAACGGCCATCACGTCGCCGCAGTCCCCGAGGTAAGTCAGGCGACAGGGAAGATGGACGCGATGGTGAAAAATCGCAACAACGCGAGACTGATCGGCGACGTCGATACCGAGATGAAGACGAAGACGGGGAACCGAGACCCCGACGCGGCCGCTCGAGTCGTAGTGACGGCGAACGATTGTCAGAGGAACGCGGCAGCCGAAATGAACGAAGATCTCGAGAAAGCGATCGTCGAGACGATGGCGAATCAACCGAAGAATCAGGCGAAGGCCGAAGACGCAGAGGCCGTGGCCGCCGCGGGGCAAGACAGCGGATCTCCGATGAACAAGTTCAGGGGATGAGTGATGATTCAGACCTCGAGTTGAATCATCAAGCTGGTGACGACTCCAGCGAAGATCGCCAACGAGGTAGTCGCCGAAGAAGCCAACACCGAGATGATCGAGTCGACGATGAAGATCGCGGACGCCGCTCCCGACGCAGCGAGGGGCGAGCAAAGGGAGACGAACGCGATTCCGATCGAGAAGATGAAGTGCAAACTCGGCGAACCGAAGGATCAAAAGAGGAATCCGAAGAAGAATCATCGACTCGAGGTCGCCGACGCGGTCGTCGTGGACGCGGTGGACGTAGCCGAAGAGATCAAGAGAAACTCGATCTTAACGAGGGATCGAGCGATATCGATCCGCTCCAACGCTCTTCCGCGTTCGATGATGACCACGAAGACGACCACGAAATGGAAGAAATTCGACGCGGACAGCGATCTGGCAATCGCAATCGAAACCGCGATGAAGACGAGCGATCAAGCAATACCGAAAATCGCGGCAGAAGACGCCGGCGATCAAATGAATCGGATGATTCAGAGCGAAACCCTCGGAGCCGGAAAGACCGAAATGCAGATTCAACCGATGAATCTCGTGGAAAGAGAACCACGATCCCCTCATGGCTTGAAACGGTTGATCTTTTGGTGAACGCAAATATCGAGAACCACAAGAAATCCAAAAATGGCAGAAACCGGAGTAGCAAGAAACGCTAAACCAACGATGTCGGGATCGTGTTTTGGCTGAAGTATTGGTGAGAGACCACTGACGAGATGCTTTCCGTTTGATATGATACGGAGACTCGAGTGGGTTGTGTGACCGCGAGCTCTGACGTCAAAAAAACAATCGTCAGTAAAGATCATTTTATCTGTGTGCTGGTGGCAGCCCTTACGACTGTGAGTCGTGAACCTGGTCAGGCCTTAACTGGAGCAGCCATAAGCGGTGTAGCTTTGTGTGAGGGTTGCCTCCAACACGCAGATAGAGAATGCATGAGGCTGAGCCTTTTGCAAGACAGCAAGTCTCGTCTGCACCTTCTAGAATGCAAATTCGGTTTCTCGGTCCTTCCCTGAAAACCTTTTTAACCATGGTGCCTTGTTCGTCCGCGTGAATCGCATGCCTGAAACATCACCTGCATCCACAGCCGACAACCCAGACAGGCAAACCGACTCGTACGTCGTTGTCGCCAGACGCTATCGTCCTCGCAACTTCGAAGAACTCGTTGGACAACAACACGTTGGACAAGCGCTGCGAAACGCGATTGAAACCAACCGTGTCGGGCACGCGTACCTGTTTACCGGGGCGCGCGGAGTTGGCAAAACCAGCACCGCAAGAATCTTTGCAAAGTCACTCAACCATCCTGACGGCCCAACCGCCAACCCAGATCAAGAATCTGAAATTGCTAAGGCAATCGATTCGGGTGAAGATGTTGACGTCATCGAAATCGATGGTGCGAGCAATCGCGGGATCGATGAGATTCGTTCGCTAAGGGCAAATGCTGGTGTGCGGCCAAGTCGATCACGATACAAGATTTACATCATCGACGAAGTTCACATGCTGACAAAGCCAGCCTTCAACGCCTTACTCAAGACGCTTGAAGAACCACCGGAGCATGTGAAGTTTATTTTCTGCACGACGGATCCCGAAAATATCCCTATCACCGTGCTAAGCCGATGCCAACGCTTCGACTTTGCTCCGGTTGAAATCCAAGAGATCGTTGCTCGGTTGAAGTTCATCGTCGACTCTGAAAAAGCCGAAGCGGACGAAGAGGCACTCGAATTGATTGCCCGTCGTGCTGCTGGATCGATGCGAGACAGCCAATCGCTTCTTGAGCAAGTCTTGAGCTTCAGTACAGGCAAACTAACCGCCGATCACGTTCATTCAATGCTCGGAACTGCTAATGATGAACGTCTCCACCAACTCGCTCACGCACTTGCCGATCGAGATGCAGCTGCTGCACTCAAACTGATGGACAAAGCGGTAGATGAAGGAGTTGATGCGGGGAAACTGGCTGAACAACTTCTCGGTTACTTCCGAGATCTTATGGCAGTCACGGTTGGTTGTGATGCCTCAATGCTGCGACACGCATCTGCATCGATGCACTCATCACTTTTTGAACTAGGTGATCGATGGGGACTACAAACCGTTTTGGCGGTAGTTGGACTAATCGATCAAACGTTGGTACGAACGCGTCACAGTGTTTACGCACGTGTGTTACTCGAAGCAACGTTAATTCAAATCTGCAACCTACCGGACCTTCAACGGATTGCTGATTTAGCGGATGCATCTGGACGTTTTCAAAGCGTGCAGGGTGTTGGTCCCTCAGCAGCTAGCGAAAAAAAAAAGGTTAGCAGGGCCATAACTGCATCCAGCCCCACCGATTCAACGCAGTTCAGCTCACCGCAGGTTATCCGCCAAACCCCTCCTGAGCCAGCTCAGGTCAAACCCTATCAAGATGAACCGAGCCAGCATGAATCTGACCGACAGGGATTGGTTTCGTCCCGCCAAGTCACTGAAGGAAATGCTGAGGTTGACTCAAGCCAGAATCGCTCAGCTTCCAAACAAACACCTCGCGACGCGAATTTAGAAACGCAAGAGTACGTCTCGAACGCCCCAGAATCGATCACGCCTCCGGCAGTGAAACCGATCCTGCCATTGGCATGGAGCCAAGCCAACGCGAAACTTGTTTGGCAGAGCGTCACCGACCGGCTTGAATCGATGTCAGAATCCCTGGCTCGGATGGTTGAGAAGGTAGAAGCCACCAGTGCAAACACCGCTAAACTACACCTGCCTCATGACTCCAATTTGGCAAAACGTCGACTAGAAGCTCGAGAGCAAAGAGAAGCAATCACGAGTGCATTGAAGGAGATCACTGGCGAAAAAATCTCCTTCGAGGTGGTCCTCCTTAACCCGCCTACGAAACCCCAAGAAGCACCACGTCAAACCAGCAAGGCTTCGAAAAAGCAGAGAATGCGTGAAATTGAAGACAGTCAATTGATCAAGGACTGCCTTGAAGTTTTTGATGCTGAAATCCTAGGTATTGAACCATCACGATAGTGGTGGCGTGACTGCCAAACCTCGACGCATCGAAATTCTTGATCATCCTATTACCCTGTCGCAAGCGGCAATCATCATCAATTACTTCATACACCTCAAACGGCTCAAAACATGTTCAAAGGCCTAGGTAATCTCGGCAACATCGCATCGATGGTTGGTTCACTTCAAAAGCTTCCAGAAAAGCTCAATGAACTCAATGAGCGAATGAAGCAGGAAGAGGTCAGCGCAAGTTCGGTGTGCGGCAAAGTGAATATCACCATGACGGGGACGGGGCATGTTCAGTCAGTTGAAATCGCTCCCGCATTAACTGGGGAGGCGTTACAGCAAGCGATTCAAGATGCCACCAACGCGGCCGGCGCCGCCGCAAAACAACTCTACGCCGAAGCAATCCGCGAACTCGCTGCCGAACTCGAACTCAATCTGCCCGGTATCGACAGCATGCTGACCAACCTAACCGGAGGGCGTTAAGGGATGGCGGATCATGGAGGAGCAGTAGCGGAATTAGTTGATCAACTTGGGCGACTTCCAGGCATCGGTCGGAAAAGTGCTGAGCGATTAGCATTCCATCTATTGCGAGTCAGCGAGAACGAGGCTTTGGCATTGTCGGAGGCGATTCGGCGTGTTCGACAAGACGTTCGCTACTGCTCAAAATGCTTCAATCTATCTGAGACCGATGACTGCTTGATCTGCTCCGACCCTGCACGAGATCAGACTCGACTCTGTATCGTGGAACAACCTCGCGATTTAATGAGTCTGGAGCAATCGGCCGCCTTCAAAGGGGTCTATCACGTTCTACTAGGTCGCATTGCCCCGCTCGATGGTATCGGTCCTGATCAACTCACCATCGAACCACTGATTGATCGAGTGAGAACCGGCGATTTTGTGGAAGTGATCATGGCAACTAACCCCACGATCGAAGGCGATGGGACGGCACTTTACATCAGCAATCTTCTGAGTGAGTTTCCGGTGGAAATCACCCGTCTAGCTCGAGGGATTACCGCAGGCAGCGTGTTAGAGTATGCGAATCGAGAAATGATCACCGACGCCCTAAGCGGTCGCCAAAAACTATAATTGGAACGAAATTCGCTCAATTGTGCTGTTTTTGAGTGAGATGTGCCTTTTTGACCGACAAAAATCGGCAAAAGCTTCTTAAAGTATCGTTCAATCAGGGAAACCAATCGCTGGATCACTGCCCGTTGGCGTCCCTTGAAGTAGACAAAACAAAAAAATATTTTCGTCCAATTTAGTACTCTTTGACCGAGCCAGACTCGGTCACTTCCACTCGAGAGATCAACTGTCATGCGGATGTCGATGGGCCTTCAGGCCCGACAATTGCAAACACAAAAACTAGCACCGCGGATGATCCAGTCGATGGAAATCTTGCAGTTGCCGGCGCTTGCTTTGCAAGAACGCATCGAGCAGGAGATGAATGAAAATCCCCTCTTGGAACAGCAGGAACTCGACCCTCTCGCGCCCGACAGCATCGAGGAAACAACGGACCGAGATACCCGCAGCGAAAACGAAAAAGAACTGGTGGTCGACACCGATCACGACAACCAAGAAGATTTCGAACGTCTTCAGAATATGATTTCTGAGCTTCCCAACACGTTTGATGAATCCTTTCGTCGATCATCCGGAGCAATGCAGGATGAATCGGATCGACGACACGACTTGATGGCCAACGCGGTTTCTCGTCCGGAATCACTCAACGATTTTTTATTACACCAACTCGCTGAACTTGATATTGATGATCGGCTGGAGCAACTCGCCGAACGCATTATCAGTACTCTGGATGCTAGAGATGGAGGCTACCTTCGCACACCGCTCTCAGACCTCTTGCCACAGAATCATCAGCCCGAAGATTTAGCTCTCGCGGAACAAGCACTCTTGATTGTGCAGTCACTCGAACCGACAGGCATTGCCGCGCGAAGCCTGTCAGAATGCCTACTAATGCAAATCAAAGCAGACTTTCCGCACCATGAGGAGATGCAAACATTAATTGAATCGCATCTTGAGGATCTAGGGGAGAATCGTCTTCCACAAATCGCCAAACGCACTGGTTACAGCATTGAGCTAATCCAGATTGTGCGTGCTGAGTTGCACGTGCTGAACCCAAAACCGGGTGCAGCCTTCATGGAAACCTACGTCCCGAATGTTACCCCAGACATCATTCTTGAGCAGGATGACGAAGGTAACTATCAGGTAAAGCTTGACGACGATCGCGTTCCCACTTTGTTCATCAGCGAGTACTACCGACGTCGCCTGCAGGATCCCAAGTGTACGGCGGAAGAAAAAGAATTTATCAAAAGTAAGATCAATGGAGCGCAGTGGCTAATCGATTCCATTGAACAACGAAGAAGTACACTCACTCGGGTGGCACAAGCGATCGTTGAGCACCAAAAGAAATTCCTCGACGAGGGTCCGGAATCGATTGAACCGCTGAAAATGCAACAGATTGCCGACAAAGTTGGCGTTCATGTCACAACGGTCAGCCGAGCGGTCGACGACAAGTGGATGCAAACACCGCGAGGAATCTTACCCCTGAAAAGATTTTTCGTCGGTGGAACACAAACCGAAGATGGCGACGATGTCGCTTGGGACACGATTCGCATTAAGCTTCAAGATCTCATCGACAAAGAGGACAAGAGTGACCCGTACAGCGATGAGAAAATCGTTGAGGAACTCAAGAAATCAGGCATGAACGTGGCCAGACGTACCGTCACCAAGTATCGCAAGCGAATGGGCATTCCGAGTAGCCGTCAGAGGCGAGACTGGACGCTGCCGCGAAATTGATAACGAACGCCGAGACGCAACGAAGTTCGCACGCGGGATCTTATCCACATTAGCAAGTCGAAGAACTTGACGGCTTGCTGCGATTAGAAATGATGTGGCTGCATCGTTTTCTTACCGCTTGAACGTTCTTCATATTCATGAGCTTTAAACCCTATTGGGTGAGCCATCGCTTGCAACTTCATCGTGACTACCCGCAAACGATCAACCGCCTTCAAGAACTTCGCGACTTTGGGGCATGGCTCATCGATCAAGCGTACCCAGAGAGTTGCTTGATGTGCCATTGCGAAACAGAAGAAGAAAAGCTTTGCGCTCAGTGCTTCGCTGAACTATCCCTCAGCGAGCAGTTTACGACACGAGCTTGCACCCGCTGCGCGTTGCCACTGCATCAAATCACTAGACTCTCTGACACCGAAAGCAATCCCTCAAAGACGATGGCGAACAGGACGATCAGTGAATCAAAAGATCGTCAACAAAAGTGCAGTTCTTGCAGGCACAAAAAACTAGAGTGGGATCATGCCGAATCGCTATGGATTTACGACGGCATGGTTAAAGAAGCGATCATTAGGTGCAAGTACACCCATAATCATAGCCTTGCACATCACTTGGGCATTCTGCTCGGTAAGCGACTTACTAGACATCCATCGTTTCCGCGTCCCAACCTCGTGACCCATATCCCCAGCCATTGGACACGCAGGATTTCCCGAGGCGGAGAAGCGGTGCATGGGCTCGCGCAAGCGGTGGCTCAAACGATTCGGGTGCCATGCAGGAGAACTCTTTCGCTACGACGGCCGATCGCCAAACAAGCTTGGCTGCGAAAATCGACTCGATCAGAGAACTTGCGAAACGCGTTCAAGCCATCACCATCACTAAAGTACTTCGGTACATCGTCTGTTGAAAACCAAGATGTGTTAGTGATCGATGATGTTCTTACAACTGGCTCCACCGCAAATGAGTTTTGCCGAACCCTGAAAGAACTCGGAGCTAAGAGTCTGGCCGTGGCAGTGATAGCAAGAGCAACTCAAAGCACGAAACCTAACGCCGCAGGTCGAAATGGTATCTAAATCCACCCGATTGAAGCCATGCTGCGTGGGTGCGAGTGATTTTTCCGAACGGTTCCTCGGGAAGGCTCTGAATCGGTGATGAGGATGCGTGAAAAGGTCGATAACATTGAGGACTCGGCCCAGACGGTGGCGAACCTCGTCTCGGTCTAAACGTAGAAAGCGAGTAACATTTGTCTTCTTGACTACACTATCTAAGTGCATCCGGCCCTTCCCTCCGCAGAGAGTCTCGATCCAATGGCAGATCCCGAATCGTCTTCCGATGGTAAGGCGCGAGCAGGAAAAACCCGAATCGGGAAATCCCGAGCAGGAGTCCGGAGTGGCGGCTTTCGCAGAGCGGTCCTTAGGGGCTTGGGGGTTGTGCTTCCCCCGTTGCTGACGATCGTTGTTTTGATTTGGGCCTGGTCCACGATTGAGTCCTATGTGCTGACTCCAATCGAATCGTGGGTACGCTGGGGAGTTGTGGCAAATGTCGAAAATACTCTCTCTGAAATCCCGGCAGAGGCCCAACCAACTTTGACCACGCGTCGAACGGACGGGTTCACCTATGAAGGGACCCGATACGTCCCCGATCCTACGGGCCGAAGATACCTGCCCGAGAGTGTTAAACGATTGGTAGACCGACGCTTAGGTGATTTTGGGCCGTTCACACCAGCACCCTCGAGCGCTAATGCTTATTGGCATCGGTATGTGCAACTGCAGTACCTACAACGTCGATTCGTTGTCCCGGTCTTCTTGATCATCTTTACCACCGCGCTCTATTTTCTGGGTCGCATTGTCACAATCGGTTTGGGACGTTGGGTATTACAAGGCTTTGAAAGAGCAATTCTCGGAACCCCCGTGGTTAGCAAAGTTTACGGGAGCGTGAAACAGGTAACCGACTTTGCCTTCAGCGAGCGGGAAATCGAGTTCAATCGAGTCGTGGCGATTCAATATCCGCGAGAGGGCATATGGTCGATCGGTTTCGTGACCGGTAATAGCATGCAGGGCATCGCGGACGTTACCGGTGAGCCAATGCTGAGCGTCTTGATGCCTACCAGCCCCATGCCGATGACAGGCTTCACCGTCACCGTCAAAAAAAGTGAAGCGATTGACCTCGATCTCACCATCGACGAGGCAATTCAGTTCGTTGTCAGCTGCGGGGTGGTGGTGCCGTCCCAGCAAATCCCAACCTCCAACGACTCGGGCCCGTTCAAGCAGGTCGGTGAAGGTGCTGATTTGAATTAGCCCCAAGCTGGCAAAACTGCATCGATCTCTGCGGGCTTTCGCAAAAAAAACGAGCTTTTGCACAGATCTCCTCGGTTCCTACTGAGGCTCATTAAAACGGTGCTCTGACTCATTGGTGCTTTCCGTTTCTATGCTTGGCGGCAGTCCACAACCCCGCTTGTATTCGAAAGCACTGTCCCTATTCGAAAGCACGGTGCTGCGGGTATCCTGTAGGGTTGAGAGGCAGGGTCAAAGAGGCGGTTAGCGGCAGTCACGGAGACTGCGAGATTGAAAACCGTTTTGCCCGCCAAAGCCCTCGCGACTTGAATCCAAGCGATTTGGCAAATCACAAACGAGCGTCTTGAAGATTGGCGATGAAGAGATGAAGAGAGTCTACATCAAAACAGTTGGCTGCCAGATGAATGTTTTGGACAGCGAAATGGTGATTGCCGACCTGAAGCGACACGGCTATTCAGTGGTGGACACACCGGAGGAAGCAGATTGTGTGCTGTACAACACCTGCAGCGTCCGAGAGCACGCCGAGGAAAAGGTCTACAGCGCCTTGGGAACCATCCGGCAGGCAAAGGAGAAAAACCCGGAGAAAACCATCGGTGTGATGGGCTGCATGGCCCAGAAAGATCAAGAAATCATCTTCAAAAGGGCACCTTTTGTGGATCTTGTGGTGGGGCCAGGACAACTGCATACCATCCCCGGGCTCCTCGAAAAGGTTCAAGCGGGAGAGGGTAGACAGATGGCAGTTTCCCTGTCTCGCAAAGATGGATCCCAAGCGGTGATTGCGAGAAGCCACGAAACGTTCGACCCACTTCGTGATCCCACGATGCGTCCCACTCCGTTTCAAGCGTACCTTAGAATTCAAATTGGCTGTGACAAGTTTTGCACCTACTGCGTCGTGCCAAACACTCGGGGTCCCGAACAGGGACGCCCTCCAGCACAGATCCTCTCCGAAGCACAGACGCTTGCCGAGCAAGGCTGCAAAGAAATCACACTGCTTGGCCAAACTGTCAACAGCTACAAATTCCGTCACGACGACGGATCACAAACCGACATGGCCTCCCTGCTGGAACAGTTACATGAAATCGAGGGCATTCACCGAATTAAGTTTGTGACCAACTACCCTAAAGACATGACTGAGCGACTGCTGGAGACAGTCAGAGATTTACCCAAGGTTTCGCCCTACCTGCATGTTCCCGCCCAAAGTGGATCCGATGTCATGCTGAAAAGAATGAAACGAGGGTACACGGTAGCGGATTACATGGAGATGTTCGAACGCATCGAACGAATCCTTCCCCAAGCGACCGTGAGCAGCGATTTCATTGTTGGCTTCAGCGGTGAAACCGAAGAGGACTTCCAGAAATCGATTCAGCTACTTGAACGCTGCCGCTTCAAGAACAGCTTCATCTTCCAGTACAGCGTTCGACCGGGCACCAAAGCAGCGGAAAATCTACCGGACGATATCCCTCGTGAAGTGAAGGTAAGACGGAACAATGAATTGCTGGAGGTTCAAAATCGAATCGCCAAGGAAGACAATCAAAAACTGATTGGCAGTGAGGTCGAGGTATTGGTGGAAGGTCCGAGCAAGAAGAGCAAAAACAGCAGCGATCCTTCCGTAGTACAAATGACTGGCCGAACCCATTGTGATCGGATCGTGGTCTTCGACGGAAACCGTCGACAAGCCGGTGAGTTCCTGCAAGTCCACATCGATGATGCCAGCAGCCACACGCTGATTGGACGCGTCAAAACTGTTGAAGTCGTATCCATCGGCGGTCTTTGATCGCCCCGCAATAAACTTCCAAATCCAAATTTGAAAACGGCTATCCCACCCTTAACCAAACCTTCAGCGGAGCTGTCCCCTGAGTACCTCGTCTGCAAGTTCCGATATCACTTGGAAACAACTCGATAACGGCATGACCGTCTTGGTCCAGCCGATGCCGTGGCTTCGAACCGCAGCTTTCTCACTTGCACTTCGCGCTGGCGTTGACGTCGAGCCTGAATCGGAAAGCGGTTTGAGCGGACTGACGTGTGAAATGGTTCAGCGAGGTGCGGGACCACACAGCAGCAGAGATCTTGTTTCGATCCAAGACAACCTAGGCATGGATAGGTCGTCGGGCGTAAGCACTTCGACATCAAACTTTGGCGCTTCCATGCCGGCTGAGTCGCTGGAGACAGCACTCGCTCTGTATGCGGAGATTGTTCTCAATCCCCATCTCCCTGAGAACCAACTCGAGGATGCGAGGATGATGTGTCTTCAAGAGATTCGCGCCAATCAAGACGAGCCAACCCACCGGGTGATGCAACGTCTGCGACAAATGCACTATGGTTCGGTACTGGGCCGATCCACCAATGGAACCGAAGAGGGCATCCGCGAAATCAAACAAGAAGACGTGCGTCGTTTTTTTGAAACAAACTACCACGCCGGTGGATCAATCGTTGCGGTAGCTGGTAATGTCGAGGCGGACTCTGTTTTTCGTTGGGTGGAAAAGTCATTTGGCCGTTGGCATACCAAGCCACTACCTGAAATGTCGATGGCCTCTGGTACCAGCGGTTACGAGCACATCAAGTCTGGGTCTAGCCAAACACATATTGGTTTTGCGTTCAAAACCATCCCTTACGGCCATCCCGATTACTTTCGGATGCGTGCCGGAATTGGAATCCTCTCCGATGGAATGAGCAGCCGCTTGTTTGACCGAGTTCGCGAGCAACAAGGGCTCTGTTACACCGTGACAGCGAGCTGCCACTCCCTAAAACAACATGCAGGAGTTTTCGGCTACGCAGGCACCACACCGGAAAGAGCGCAACAAACTCTGGATGTGACCCTGAACGAAATCAGCGGTATGACCGAAGGCCTGAGCGAATCAGAACTCGAGCGGTGGAAGATCAGAATCCAGAGCCTGCTGATCATGGAACAAGAATCCAGCGCTTCTCGAGCCTCATCACTAGCTTCGGACTTCTACCAAGTTGGGCGGCCGATCACCACGGAGGAACTTGAATCAGCAATTGAATCATTGACAACGGATCAGATCTGCAGCTACTGGCACAACCATCCACCATCTGACTATCGGATTGTCACACTCGGTCCTGATCCTTTAAACACTCCCGTAGATTCCATTTTGAAATCGGTCCAGTAAGCATGCCCGTCTTCCGTGAAACCACACTGAGCAATGGACTACGCATTGCGGCAGAAATTGATTCCCGCGGCTACTCGGCTGCATTTGGTTACTTTGTTCGAGCGGGATCTCGAAATGAAACCGACCAACAGTCCGGACTCAGCCACTTCCTAGAACACATGATGTTCAAGGGTACCGCTCGACGCTCAGCGGCGGACGTCAACCGCGAACTTGACGAACTTGGAGGACAGGGCAACGCTTACACGACCGAGGAGCAAACGGTCTATTACGCAACGGTCCTGCCAAAATTCCAAGATAGGCTGATCGATTTACTGACGGACATGCTCACACCTTCTCTCTCCACGGATGAGTTTGAAACAGAAAGGAAGGTGATTCTCGAGGAGATTGCCAAGTACGAAGATCAGCCACCTTTTGGTGCATTTGAGCGATCCATGGAAATTCAGTTCGGTCCACGAGGTCTCGGAAGAAGGGTTCTTGGTACTGCTGAATCAATCCAAGAAATGACAGCTTCTCGAATGCGGGATTATTTCCTGTCCATGTACCGCCCCGAAAATCTTGTTCTCGCGGCGAGCGGCAATATTGATTTTGATGCAATGGTCGAACAAGTCGAAACACTCACCTCAGACTGGTCGCAACGACAAACCACCGGAGAGAACCTCCTTCATTGTGACACCGCGGATTCACTACCGCCGGGAATCAGCCTTGAACCACACCTGAGTGTTCCAGAAATAAATCAGTCCTACCTAGTCAGGATCAGCAGCGGACCTTCCGAAGCTTCAGAAGATCGATACGCGGCTCGCGTCTTAGCCTCTATCTTGGGTGATGAGGGTGGCAGTCGTATGTTCTGGGATCTCATTGATACGGGGCGCGCGGAGGTAGCAACCATCTGGCCACACGAATTCACCGACTGTGGAGCTTGGTTCACCTACCTTGTCTGTGACCCCGCTGACGCACCTTCCAATCGCGATCAGATTGACCGTATCCTCAGCGACGTTGTGAAGGACGGAGTGACTCAGGAAGAACTAAACCAAACACTCAACAAAGCTTCGGCTGGAATCATCATGCAAAGCGAGCGTCCCAGTAACCGACTCTTTGGCCTTGGCAGCCGCTGGCTGACTCAAGGTAAGTACCTCAGCACTGACGAACGCCTCGAGAAAATCAAACGCGTTACCATCGATGATGTTGGGAATGCCGCTAGAAACTATTTCCAGAACGCGTCTCACCTGGAGGTGATCGCGTCGGGTCATTGATGCGGATCAAACGGTCTCTGACAGACGATTGATGACACCGGTGCTATCGCCGAACTGTTCAGCTTCCGCCCCCATCTGCTTCATCATCCAAAGATAAAGATTACAAAGTGGCGTTCCGTTCTCGTAACGAAGGTGCCTTCCGGTGCGAATCCTGCCAGCGCCACCCCCGGCAAGCACGATCGGCAGATCATCGTGGTTATGACGGTCTCCATCACTTATTCCACTACCGTAGACAATCATGCTGTTATCCAGCAGCGTCTTGCCGTTAACTTCGCGAACTTGACTCAAGCGAGACAAGAAATAGGCAAAACGATCAATATGAAATCGGTTGATTTTGGCGATGTTCTGCTGCTTTTGCTCGCTCTTACCATGGTGAGATGAATCGTGGTGCCCCTCAGAAACACCAACTTCTGGGTAGCTGCGGTTACTTCCGGCGTTGGTAAACATGAACGATAAGATTCGAGTGCTGTCGGTCTGCATTGCGAGTGTCATCATGTCGAACATCAACTCGGCGTGCTTGGTCAGATCCTGCGGTACACCAGCCGGGCGAGGAAAATCAGGAACCCCCTCTTCGTTGACCTCGAGCCTGTCAACACCGGACAAACGGTTTTCGACATCTCTCACCGAGTAGAGATACTCATCCAACTTTCGTCGATCAACCGCCGGCAAAGTTTGGTGAAGCTTCTTTGCATCGTCGAGCACAAAATCAAGAACGCTCTTGCGATACTTCTCGCGAGTCGTTTTGGCGCGTCTTGTCTCTTTCGCGGTCTGACCAGCAAAGAGTCGATCGAATAACGCGCCCGGATCAATTTCTTTGGCAACTGGGTTGGTCGGCCCACGCCAAGACATGTTCGAAGCGTAAGCGCAACTATAGCCACTATCGCAATTCCCAGCCTGAGCACTCGCCTCCAACCCTAGCTCGAGGGATGAAAATCGGGTCACTTTCCCCACTTGCTCGGCTGTCACCTGATCGATGGAAACGCCATTCTGTATGTCCGCCCCATTGGTCTTTCTGGGATGTGCCCCAGTCAAAAATGCCGCGACACTGCGAGCGTGGTCGCCGCCACCATCGCCGTGAGCCCGCGCACCATCAAGAGTGAGCCCAGTGAGCACATTGAAAGAATCGCGGTATTTCGCGATCCCTTCCAAGGTCGGCGTCATGGTGTAATCAACACCCTCTTGCGATGGCGTCCAGTCAGCCATGTGAATTCCGTTGGGAACGTACAGGAAGGCCATTCGAAGCGGGTGCGAGGCATCGCTCTCGGCCGCGGACAACAATCGTGTCGCGGACATCACATTCAATAGTGGCAGGGCAACCGTTGTCCCCAAACCTCGCAGTAGCGTTCGTCTTGATAAAGTTGCAGCCATCACTTCTCTCGCTTATTCGCGGTGTCCCTGCTTCTGAAACGGATCACTTAGGATGATTCCGGCAATCAAGTAAGCAAATTGATTTTTATTCTGCTCGGCGTATTCGGCGATTTGATCAATCGCGCACTGGTCGTAATACTCAGTTCCGCGCCCTGTCGCATAGATCAACATTTTTTCAACAATACATCGCACGAAATCCTGCTCGCGTTTCCCGACCAGTAGATTTCGCAATTCCCCCACACCTTGGAATACCGTTCCGTCAGGCAACTCCCCGCTCGCGTCCACGACTGCACCGCCCTCCGAGTCTCGCCAGCGTCCGACGGCATCAAAATTCTCTAACGCAAAACCGAGGGGATCCATCATCTGATGGCACACAGCACACGCGGGGTTATCTCGATGCTGCTCCATCCGCTCACGAAGGGTTCCGCTGAGTTGCTCCTTTTCGAGCTCGGGAACATTGGGAGGAGCTGGAGGCGGTGGTGTATTCAGGAGGTTATCAAGAATCCATCGCCCCCGTTTTACGGGACTGGTTCGCGTCGGATTACTCGTTACGGTTAGCACGCTCCCGTGCGTTAGCAGACCTCCCCTCGATGATCCGTCGAGAGAAACCTTTCGGAAATGATCACCACGGACACCGGAGATTCCGTAATAGTTGGCGAGCGTTTCATTCAAGAAAGTAAAATCAGCATTAAGTAATACCGTGACAGGTAAGTTCGCTCTCATCACTCCCGCAAAAAATGTCATCGTTTCGCGACGCATCAAATCGCGAATCTCATCGCTGTACTGAGGAAACTCTTTAGGATCAGGGGCAACGGTGTCCAGGTTTCGCAGCTGCAACCATTGGCCTGCAAAGTGCTCAACAAACTGATTTGAGCGACTATCTTGAATCATTCGACCGACTTTTTCGAGCAATGGTTTCTCGTCGGTAAGCGTTCCCTGATGAGCCATCAGAAGTAATTCATCATCCGGCATGCTGCTCCACAAGAAATAGGAGATCCGAGTCGCCAACTCGTACTGACTCAGCGCGATCGATTCCTTCTCGTCTTGGCCTTCCTTTCTTTCCACCTTGAACAAGAAATGCGGAGAGACCAAAACCGCTTGCATCGCAACTTGGATGGAAGCAGCAAAACTGCCTCCATCGGCACGGACTGAAGCGGACAATTGAGCGAGTCGCTGCACCTCATCGTTGGTTGCGGGACGCCTAAATGCGCGACTGGCGAATCGACTCAATACCAGGCTAGCCGCTTGATCCTCAGTGAGATCATCACCGGGTTGCACGAAGATCAAGCGCCGATGACTCGCTGGTAATTGGGGAGCGATCTCAGGGGCGGTCATCTCCTGCTGTCCCTCAAGCTTCACTGAGAAAAGATGCAAGTTGCGATCCGCTTTACCCTCGACGTAGTAGTCATTAATGAAGGTCAAGTCGATCTTTCTGGAACCACGCCCGAGTCGAAACCAAATGTCATACTCTTCTGGATCTGACGAAGGCACATCGACCACGCGGCGTTCCCGACCATGGACCACCTCGACCCGAACCGGTTCGTCTCCCGCCTGATCGCCCCGCGCCCGAATCGTCAACTTAAAACGCCCTGAGAAAGGCAAATCAACCGGCAGCGAGACGGTTCCATGACTTGCCAGCACTGCCGCACTCCCGCGAGCATAACGAGCAGCACCCTCGAGCTGGGAAGCCTGCTTTTCGACCTCAAAGATCATCGGGGCAGGCGGTGTATAGATCGCTTGACCAGTGATATCAATCGCCGCATCAAGATACTTCTCCATCAGCAACGGAGGCAGCGAGAGAACGTCGCCGATGTTGTCAAATCCATATCCCACGTCGTCACCAGGGAAACCATCAGCCGGCGTGTAGTCAACACCCGTCAGGTCTCGGATCGTATTACGATACTCAAAGCGATTGAGTCGTCGCATCGCGACCTTACCCGCATTGGGATCATGAACACAATCGACCGAAGTGGCACATTCACTGAGCAACTCAATGAACTCCGCTCTCAATCCCGAATCAAGTTCTGGACCATCCGCGGGAGGCATCGTTCCATTACGCAACTGTGCGATAGCGCGGATCCAAACGCTTCGATTGCGACGTAAATCGTCGACACTAAGATCTTTGGTTAATGCAACCTCTTCCTGTTCTCCGTGACAGTCATAGCAGTAGGTGCGAAGCAACGGGACCACTCGATTGCGGAACAATGCAGTCAACTCGATGTCAGCACTCTGAGGCACATCTTCGCATCGCGCGACCGATGAACAAAAAAAGAAACTAGCCAACAGGTGACATAGGACAGTGAGAAAAAAATGATGACGCACCATACATCGGATCACGAAATGTGAGCTCCAGTGGTCTCGACATAAACCGCGTACAGAGAAGTACTCGCTGTCATAAACAGGCGGTTGCGTTGGGTTCCCCCAAAACAGACGTTACTGCAGATCTCAGGCAAAAGAATCTGACCGATCCTCTCTCCGTCTGGGGCAAAAATATGCACTCCGTCATATCCATCACCGACCCACCCCGCGCTGGCCCAGATATTCCCGTCGACGTCTGCACGAATCCCATCAGCAAAGCCAGCTTTCACCTCACCATCAACCTCTAATGCCATGGAGGTAAATTCACGACCACTTGAAAGCTTGGACTCCTCAACAACATCCCATACTTTGATGACTTCTTTTGCTTCCGAGTAGTGTGAAGCGCCGGTGTCAGCGACATAAAGCAAGCGATAATCGGGTGAAAAGCAGAGACCATTCGGCTTGAAAATCTCATCAGCAACCTGAAAGACTTTCCCGGTTTTTGAATCGATGCGGTAGATCGCTTCTTTTTGATAAGGCTGAACCGATCCTGTGTCCGCTCGACGACCCTCGTAATTCATCAACCCACCATATCCTGGGTCCGTGAACCAGATGTCGCCATTGGGATGCACCACAGCATCATTTGGAGCATTGAACGATTTGCCACCATACGAATCAGCCAGCACTGTCACGCTGCCGTCATGCTCGTAACGCACAACCTGTCGAGTCAGGTGCTGACAAGAAATCTGCCGACCCTGAAAATCAAAGGTATTGCCATTACTATTGCCCGAAGGCTGGCGGAAGGTGCTCACATGCCCATCCTCTTCCAGCCAACGCAATTGATGATTATTGGGAATATCGCTCCACAACAGATACCGTCCCACTCCATTCCAAGCAGGCCCCTCAGCCCAAAGCATGTTTGGACTGTGGTACAGACGCTGTATCGGGGCATTGCCAAGTTTGTATTTTTCGAATCGCTTATCCAATGCGATCACATCCGGCTCGGGATAACGAACCGGTGGTGCATCAGGACCATAGTCGCGTGCGACAGCCGCGGTTGTGACGACTCCCATCGCAGCAGCAAGAAAAGAACGTCGATCGCTACCGGAAACATGGTGAGCATCGGATCTATCTGTCATGGTTAATTGCCTCGAAGAGAAATACAAACTGGCGAACCCTAGCAACCTACCAACAGCGTTTACTTTGTCGAAAACTTAAACACAGTTGTTGTTTTATAAACGCCATCAGGACGCAAGATTGTCGATGGGAATTGATCCTGATTTGGACTATCGGGGTAATGCTGAGTTTCCAGACAGAAGCCACCTCGATGAACGTATGACCTGCCAGACTTCCCCTTCAATCGACCATCTAGGAAGTTACCGCAATAGAACTGGATCCCCGGTTCCGTTGTATGAATTTCCATGACTCGACCGCTGCTTGGCTCATGTACGGTGGCTGCATGAGACAGGCCTTCACCGTCACGATTGAGAACAAAATTATGGTCATAACCGAGACCATATTCCAATTGCTGATGCTTCAGACCAATGTCTCGGCCGATTGCTTTTGGCTTCGTAAAATCAAACGGTGTGCCGGTGACCGAAGCGAGCTCGCCGGTTGGAATCAGAGTCGAATCAACGGGAGTGTAACGACTGGCATTCAACATCAACTCATGATCGAGAATCGTTCCATCGCCTTCACCCTTCAAGTTGAAGTAGGTGTGCTGTGTGAGGTTAACAGGAGTCGCTTTATCGGTTGTCGCGTGATAATCGACCGACAACTGATTGGAATCATCCAGCTTGTAAGTCACGGTGATGCTCAGATTTCCGGGGTAGCCCTCTTCTTTATCCTTTGCAAGATACTTCAACTCAACCCCTTGCCATCCTTGGCCATGAATTGGCTTGGCTTCCCAGACGACCTTATCGAATCCAATCACACCACCGTGCAAGTGGTTTGGCGAATTATTCACTGCAAGCGAATAAGTTTCGCCATCAAGCGTGAACTCTCCTTTTGCAATGCGATTACCGTAACGTCCCACAATCGCGCCAAAGTAAGGCTTGTCGACCGCATTGATGTAATTTTCAACGTGGTGGTATCCCAACGCGATGTCCGCCATCTTGCCGGCCCGATCCGGAACAATAATCGAGGTAATGATAGCGCCAAAGTTCGTTACTTTGACTTGCACGCCACTCTGATTCGTCAACGTGTAAAGCTGGATACTGTCAAAGTCTTGCACCTTCTGACCTGAAACATAACTACAGAAAGTAAACAACGACAAAACGCACGCTAATATGTTCTTCATGATAAAAATGTTAGAAGTAAAAGAGGGCACCAACGCGGTCGGGTTGAAACAACGCGGGTGTCAGTTTAAGAGGTCGCAAGGCCGAATGCGACACTTTGCGACAGATTCTTCTCAAAAGGTGATCGAGATTGTTGAATCAGACGAATCAAACGGATTCACCTAGCAACGGAGTCACTTCGGCGGACTGATCCGGTGGCACGACCTTGCCAGAATTCAGCTCAAGGCAACAGCCAAAGCAGTAGAGGAATCTAACGCTAAACTGCTAATTTAAGTTCGGAGCGTGGGCAATTGAGACCGGAGCAGAGACTCGACTCAAAAAAACTTCCAGACGCCGCAAGAACTCCTCTCGCGACTCACCAATCACTCGCCACTCTGCCTCCCCCAACGCAACGCGCAGATTCGCCAGCCATTCCCCGAGCGAGAACTGGATCTGCGTCATGACATCATTTGGAGCCTGAGACGAATCAAACAGCACGCGTCCACCCTTGGATGACCGACGCATCTGCATTAATTCTCCGACGGCTGCTCGATATACCACCCCTTGAAAAAACACTCGACGTAATTTGGCATCGGCATTGAACTGAAAAACCGGATCCTCACCACAGTAGATTGAACACTGATTCAAGTCACGAAAACCAACAACGACCTTGCACGCATGCAAAGCAACCTCGCCACGAAAAAGAAAGTTCTTTCCGTCGCGGAGTAAATCTTCGCGTGAAGACTCTTGCTTTGCCATCTCGCCCACTCCCAATGCGTGTCCTCTCTCTCACTATCGAAATCAAAGTCGATGGCTAACGCCTGACTTTCCAATTTGAATGGGGAGTGTGAGCTTCATCCATGAACTGCACCGCCTGCTTGACTAAGTCGGCGTGACTTCCAGCAACGTCGCTGGCCTCCGATAGATCATCGTCGAGATTGTAAAGCTCCACCGGACCGGTAAACATCGGCTGCCGAATCGCCTTCCAAGGGCCAAATCTTACCGCTTGGCGACTACCCTTCTCGTAAAACTCCCAGTAGAGGTAGCGATGCTGTTTTTGTTGATCGTGATGCCCGAGCAAGGTGGGTGCAAAACTGACGCTATCAACCTCGCCGGGTACATCCGCATCAGCGAGTTCAGCAGCGGTTGAGAGCCAGTCCCCAAAGTATCCAACATGATCCGAAGTGGTGCCGGAAGCGACGGTCCCCGGCCACCAAGCAATCGTGGGAACCCGAATCCCGCCTTCGTAGAGAGCACGTTTGGTGCCGCGAAGCTCTCCCGATGGATCAAACCGCTGCAAATCATGCCCCGCTTCGTCGTGAGGACCATTGTCGCTGGTGAAAATCACAAGCGTCTTCTCACTCAGCTCTAACTCAGCAAGAAGATCCAGAATCCTACCAACATCTCCATCCATCCGAGTGATCATCGCCGCCTGCCCTTTATCCTGTGGCGGCCAACTCTCTTTTGCGTACACACCATAATCAGGAACCTCCGCACCATCGCCGGTCATCCGGGTACCTTCATTGTTCGCGTGCGGTGCGGTTAAAGGAAGGTAAAGGAAAAATGGCTGATCACGGTGCTCACGAATAAAACGCAACGACTCATCAACAAACAGGTCGTGCGAATAGTCCAGACGTTTCGTGGCAGCGCCTCCAACGAAGCCACCGTAAGCGCGATCGGCACGCTCCACCACATTCCGCAATGGCAACTTACGATCATTATCCCAGAGAAACTCCGGAAAGTAGTTGTGCGCATGCACCTGATTTGCATAACCAAAAAAACGATCAAAACCTTGCTTAAGCGGTGAGCCCGGCTGATCAACCTCACCGAGACCCCATTTGCCAATCAGCCCAGTTGCATATCCAACAGATTTGAGGATTTCAGCAACCGTTACATCCTCAGCACGCAAACTTTGAATCAACATATCGTTGCCGCCGGCATTACCTCGAACGTGGGTATGCCCCATATGCTGACCGGTCATTAGCACACTGCGACTCGGCGCGCAAACTGTATTACCTGCATAGAACTGAGTGAAACGCATTCCCTCGCTTGCCATCCGATCAAGCCTAGGCGTTTGAATGACCTTTTGACCGAAGCATCCAATATCGCCGTAGCCGAGATCGTCAGCGAGAATAAAAATCAGATTAGGCTTCGAAACAGATCGATCCGCAGAACTCCCGTCCTTCGCCGAGCTAATAAAGACGACGAACCCGACCGTGATAGCGACGACGTGACGCACTCCAGTCAGAGCCCCATGCTTCCGCTCATTTCGTTGTTCCACGATGCGTCCCTCTCTCTCACAAAAAGTTTCTGTGGCGAACACCAATGACTGAGTTGACTAATCCTGTGGTTGATCCCACAAGCGATAGGGGTCGTCTAACTCCCTTTGTTTTTTGAGCAATAACGACTCCATCTCCGCGCGCTTCGCCGCATACTTGGGGTCATGGGCTAAGTTGCGTTGATGCGGCGCGGGAGTCGCTCCTGTCTCACCTCTCACTACTTCATCATGATGGGGCTCGATAAATTCGTGCGGGTTCTCGGCTAGATGGAACAACTGAGTCTTCCTAACCGTTCCGTCCATCACATCGTATTTAATCAGCTTCCAATCACCCTGCTTGACGCAACGCATACCCGGCAATGTCCCGCCACAGTAAACCCCGTACAAAACTTCGCGAATTGATCGTTGCTCTCCCTGCAGCACTGACCGAAAACTAACTCCCTCGTTGGTGCTTGGTGGGTCAATCCCCGCTAAGTCACAGAAGGTTGCGAGGAGATCCATCAAATACACATTTCCTAATGCGCGAGAACCCGCTTTCACACCCGGCCCTTTCACAATCAATGGCACGCGCCAAGTGTGCTCGTAGAGGTTTTGCTTCCCCTGCAATCCGTGACGGCCAATCGCCATTCCGTGATCGGAAGTGTAAATCACGTAAGTATGCTCCAACTCTCCCATCGCATCTAAGCGTTTTAGCACTCGGCCGATCTGACGATCGATGTTCTCGCTGCACGCCATTTCACGACCGAGTTCGTTACGAATCGTTGCCCGGTCGCGACGTTCCCAAACGCCACTGACTGCGACCTCATCTCGGAGGTTGGGGTGCCCATGATGAAAAGGATGCTCTGGTAAATAATTCACTGGAAGTGGAGGTTGCCGCTCATTTTCCTTGGGGAGTGTCGCTCGGTCTGAGTGATTGGTTGCACCGTATTTTTCGAGTAGATCCTCGGTACCATCTCTTGTGTCGTGCGGATGAGAGAAACCAAGGTAGATAAAAAACGGATCCTCGATCTTCTGAGTCTCCCTCTGATCCAAATACTCGAGCACTTGCTTGGCGTGCCATGCGCTTCCCGACTCATCGGTTCCGCCCCGCTTGGTTGCGGTAGCGCTTACCGTGAACAAAGCGTTGGCAGCATCATAACTGTTGCCATTTTTGCACGTCCTCATGGTGCGATAACCGGCCGCATTAAAGACAGCGGGAAGGGAAGATGCGTGCAACTTGGGAGGAACCAAAGCTGGATCCTTCGCATTGGGATTGCGATTCTGCTTCCCTCGGTTTGGAAGGTGCCAGACCGACCTGCCAGACATGATCATATGACGGGATGGGGTACAGACCGCACCTACCCAAGCCCCCATGTGATGAGCACCGTCAATCACCATGCCATCGGCAGCTAGCTGATCTAACACGGGGGAATCCAACACGGAATGAGGGTTGTACGCCTTCAGATCAAAAGGGGATTGATCATCCACTAGAACAAACAAAAAGTTGGGACGCTGCTCGGCCGCATTAGCACCCAGTGTCGCTTTGGCACCCACCGTATAGAGCAGACAGAGAATGAAGCCGATCGAAAAGGGACGCACCCCCACCACGAAATTGAGTAAACCGTCATTCATCACTCGCATCAGATCGCTTCTCCCATCATTTACCTAACAAAATGTCTATCGCTGCAACTTGCGATGACCATCGCCCCCACAAAGATACCCAATCTTAAGGTCTGCAGAAGCAAGAGCCCTGAAAGCCAAGAATCACGAAAGAAAATCGCGGTTGAACTGAAGACATGGTTTTAGCTTCACGTTCCGGTATCATGTCTCGTATGATGAGGCATGGTGTTACACTACGGATTCGTCGTTGCTGCGGCTCTAACCCGCAGTCAACAGCCAGAACGCCGGCCGTACACTTCTGTGCCCTCCGATCCAACCTAGAGCACTTTCCAGGAACCAACGATTAAAATGACTACCGCCAAAAATAACGCCTCCCGATTCTTTCTTGCCGCAATATTCATTTTTGCGACGGGAAACCTCCGCACGCATGCGGAATCGACGAAGGTTCAACTTGATACCTCTGAGGGCAAAATTGTCCTTGAGCTCAATAATGAGAAGGCGCCCAAGACGGTCGCAAACTTCGTTCAATACGTCAAAAGTGGTCATTATGCGGGGACCGTTTTCCACAGAGTGATCAAAGGATTCATGATTCAGGGCGGTGGAATGGATGCGGATCTCAAGGAAAAGGCGACCCAACCACCGGTGGTCAACGAAGGCGGAAATGGCCTCAGCAATAAAAAGTACTCGATCGCCATGGCTCGTACGCCGAATCCAGATAGCGCAACGAGCCAATTTTTCATTAACTCCAATGACAACCTCTTTCTCGATCGTGCCCGCTCCCAAGATGGCTTTGGCTACGCAGTGTTCGGCGTTGTAGTTGAAGGCAAAGAAGTGGTCGACAAGATCGAGTCCACAAAAACCGGCACCAAGACAGACCCTCGAGGCATTCCAATGCGAGATGTCCCTGTCGAAGCCATCGTGATCGAAAAAGCGACAATCCTCGAGTAAGACCCACCCCGCTGGGTGGCAGGCAATAAAAAAAATAAACCAACACGCGAGTGAGGGGTATCCCAAACTCGCTATTGGGGTATGGTGTTGCCTGAACTCACTCTCCGCCTCTTGACGATCTGCAGGTTTTAAGCGTATTTTCTGGGATTGAAATGCGTTTTGGCATGGCAGTTTGAACGGGTCCGGTGTGGACATGCCCACACGAGGAAAAGCGGGCAAACTGCGATGAGATGAAACGCCAGCGTAGCTTCAATTGGCAGAGCATCGCATTCGTAATGCGAGGGTTGTGGGTTCAAATCCCACCGCTGGCTTTTGGTATTCATCGAATTGCGGGTAGAAAAGTATCCAACACGAGATGAGATCAAAGTGCAGGTTCGCAGAGTATTGGAATATTCACCGTTAACGAATACCTGTATTTGCTAAGCCTCGCTATCAATTATTTTAAAATTTTGCACTCTTTTCAGCCCAGATAGGGCGGGAGACTCGTCTCAATGAGTGAAGTCGAACTCGACGTGCTCGACTTGAAGGAAATGGTTCTCGCGAACAACTCCTTCGGCCCCTCGGATGTTACCGCGATTCGTAAAGCGGTCACGGAAAACTATGGACACTTTGGCGAACTTCGAGATGCCGTCTCGGAGATGGAAGATGACGAGTCGTTGAGTCCGGCCGGTAGATGCAAAATGGGTGTCTGCCAATTTCTGCTAGGTCGATTCGGCAATGCCATTGAAACGCTTCAAAATGCCGACGGAAGTGCAATGGCATTCTTTTATCAAGCTGCAGGCATGTTCGAACTAGGCCGCTATGATGATGCGATCACGGCCTATCAACAGGCTCAGACATCTGGCTACGACAACGACCAGTGCAAAATCGGTATCGCCGAAGCGCACCGATACGCTGGGCGTGTAGAAGAAGCCTTAGCACTCCTTGATGACATCTTCGGGCCCACCGAACAAACTGCAAATTACATGTATCAGCGAGCAGCAACTGTTGCGGCTGTGGGCGGACGAATGGACGAAGCGATCGCGTTGTACCAACGCGCCGTGAGCACCGATGAAAATCATGCGGGTGCCCTGTTTGGGCTCGCACTGGAGAATGACCGTCTCGGTAACGACGAGGAATGCCTTCGACTCTACGAGCAGGCTGCAAAGGCGTTCCCGACTGGGATCGGTGTGCTGATCAACCTCGGCTTGATCTATGAAGACAACAATCAGTTCGACAAAGCACAAATGTGCTACAAGCGAATTCTAGATTGCTATCCCGATCACCCGAGAACGCGCCTTTACATGAAGGATGCTGCTGCCACCGGCAACATGCTCTATGACGAAGAAGCTCAGCGACGAAACGATCGCCTGGCACAGACATTGAACATGCCAGTGACCAACTTCGAGCTCAGTGTTCGAAGCCGCAACTGCTTGCAGAAAATGGGCATCGAAACCATTGGCGATCTCACACGGACGTCAGAAGCAGAACTGCTGAGCAGCAAAAACTTCGGCGAGACCAGTCTGTATGAGATCCGGGAGATTCTCTCAAGTAAAGGACTGGCTCTTGGCCAATTTGCCCATGAGAAGAAGCAGAACGATCCACCGATCGACACCAGCCACATGACACCCGACGAACAAGCATTACTTGATCGTCCGATTTCAGACCTCAACCTTTCAGTTCGGGCGAGAAAATGCATGGCTCGCTTGCAGATCAACATTATCGGTGAACTGATTCGCAAGACTGGCGATGAAATGCTTGAGTGCAAGAATTTTGGTGTGACAAGCCTGAATGAAGTTCGTGAAAAGTTGACGGATCTAGGACTCAAAATGCGAGGTGACTGATCGCTTCGCCCGAAAGTAGCTTTGCCAGCAAGCAACCTAACGGGAGAGTGATCAGACAACCTGAAATCGATCCGATGAAGAAAGCGGCACGCGTGGCTACATGAGCCAATTTCAATTTGAACTACACCACCGCGATGCGTCCACGATGGCGCGTCGCGGTGTTTTTTTGACTCCGCACGGTCCAGTCCAAACCCCCGGTTTCATGCCTGTTGGCACGCAGGGAACTGTCAAGGGTCTCACGATCGATCAGGTAGCCGCGACCGGCGCTGACATGATCCTCGGGAACACCTACCACTTAGCGTTGCGACCAGGCCACCAGACGGTTCGCAATCTTGGCGGGCTGCATGGCATGAGCGGCTGGGAAGGCCCAATCCTGACCGACAGCGGTGGCTTTCAAATCTTTAGTCTTGATTCCATCAATGAGGTCACTGAAGAGGCGGCGACCTTCCGGAGTCACATCGATGGTGCCATCATACGACTGACCCCAGAACACTCAATTGAGATTCAAGAGTCGCTCGGTAGCGATGTTGCCATGGTCCTGGACCACGTGGTTGCTCTACCGGCACCGGATGATCAGGTGGAGGCAGCAATGGCTCGATCCATCCGCTGGGCGAAGCGATGCCTCGAAGCGGCGAATCGGTCCGAGCAAGCATTGTTCGCGATCGTGCAGGGTGGTCTGAACGAAACGCTCCGGGTTCAATGCGCAACGGAACTCTCTGCGATGAATTTCACCGGCTATGCGGTTGGTGGACTGAGTGTTGGTGAAGCACCATCAGAGATGTATCGCATCACCGCGGCAACGACTCCAGCTTTGCCAGAACTCAAACCACGCTACCTGATGGGAGTTGGCCGCCCAGTCGATCTACTGGAAAGTGTCGCGAGAGGAATTGATCTGTTTGATTGCGTAATGCCAACTCGGAATGGTAGGAATGGACTGGCGTTCACAGACCAAGGCCCACTGAAGCTTCGTAACGCTGTTCACCGCGAAGACACAAATCCGATTGATGCATCGTGTCCATGCCTAGCCTGCCGCCACAGCAGAGGTTATCTGCGGCACCTATTCAATGCAGGTGAAATGCTAGGCCCAATCTTACTCTCGCATCACAACTTGACGTACTACCAAAAGATCATGGCAGAGGCACGTCTGGCGATCGAGCAGAACCGATTTGAAGCTTATCTGTTTGAGCGAAAATCTGGATGGGGAATCGAGTAACGTCAATGTGGCTTTCAAGCATCCTTGAGAAGCCACAAATTCTATGGATGGATCACTTCGCCGCGACTCAACTTTTACGTGCACAGGAACACAGGTGTTCTTTGCGAGCTTAGACGGACTTCTCCGTTCGCGCCTTTTCAATCTCGCTTAACGTATACAAGCGACCAACGCCAGCTCCGGGACATACCTCACATGTCTCTTTCCAATCCTTCTTGGATTTGAGATTTGAGTCCCAAAATGGCCAAGTCCGACACTGAATCGGTCGAGACTGATAGACCGAACATTTCCGAGTTTCGGGATCCAAGAGGATGCAATCTCCGTCCGGATACTCCGTCAAACTCCGGTCGGTACCCACCTGACGAACAAAACGCTGCTCAAACACCTCGGCTGACAACTGCATCTCATCAGCCATTGCATCAATTTCTTCTTGATCCACCCAAACAAATCCCGGCTCACCGCTGCAGCATTCACCGCACTGCGTGCAAGTAAAAGACAAGCCTTCGGAATACCAAGGTTTCTTTTTATCCGTGGCGCCTTTCCCTGAGCGTTTCATCAAATTTAGATCCCGCGAACGGTGAGAAAAAACAGCTAGCAGATCGCAACTAGCAGTAAAAGGCTTTAATGCCCCCGTATGATCTTCACATGGACGAACACGAACTTCAACTACCCGTCACCTCTTGAGTCACTTGCTTCACTGAATCAATGACATACTGCAAATCGCTCTCGGAGGTCATTGAACTAGCGCTGATCCGTAGAGTTCCAACCTCTTGCGTTCCAATGCAAGAATGAATCAATGCCGCACAGTGCAAGCCAGCACGAACTTCAATCCCGAATTCAGAGTCGAGTATCGCCGCAAAGTCGGAGGGCGGCAAATCGTCAATCGCCAAGCTGACCACCGGAAGTGGACCTTCACCCGCATAGACCTTCAAATTGTCAATCGATCGCAAACCTTCCCTTAACATCGCTGCAACCGATTGATTTTGTATTTCGCGGCTTTTGAGATCCGGCAGTTCAGAGAGTGCTGCACTCCAACCCACAATCGCCGGAACGTTGAGATTCCCTGGCTCAAGCTTACTGGGCATTTCCTCTGGCATCTTTAATGACTCGCTTTGGCTACCAGTCCCACCAAAAACCGAGGGTTGAAATTCATCATGCAGGTTTGGGTCAACATACAGAAATGCGGTGCCCAAAGGGCCTCCCGAGCACTTATGCCCGGGGGCAGCAAGAAGATCGACGCCGAGGTCTTTAACTGACACGGGAATGGCACCAAAAGTTTGCGCTGCGTCGCATAGCAACAAGGTAGAAGTCTCTCTCAGGTGCCTGCCGACTTCAGCAACCGGTTGGAGCGATCCAGTCACATTACTGGCGTGAGTTAGTACTGCCATTCGAGTATCAGGTTCGACGGCAGCAAGAAATCGATCGGCGTCCACTTCGCCTTCGGCGCCGACGGGAACGACCGTCAGTCGCAGATTCCGCTTGCTCACCAAATCATCCAAAGGCCGTAGGACACTATTGTGCTCTGCGGCAGAGACGACGACGTGATCACCATTGCGAATAACACCGTGAATCCCGACATTGAGAGCAGTTGTTCCATTGGCGTGGAAACTAATGCAACTTGCAGAAGCTGCGTCAATCAATGAAGCGATTACCTTTCTTGTCAAAGCAATCACCTGATCGGCTTCAACGGCCGATCGGTATCCTCCACGCCCCGCTGCAACACCACAATCTCGCATGAACTCGATCATCGCATGCAGGACCTTCTCCGACTTTGGCCAAGAAGTTGCTGCGTGATCAAAGTAGAAACGTTGACGGGGATTCATCTTATTATCACATCCAATTTCATCATCGAACTCACTGTCATTAACCCAGTGATCAACCTTTTTTTCTCTCAATCAACTCATTTCCTGCAGGATCCTCTGAGGACGAGTCCAAACCTTGGTCAACGCCGTCAGGATGAACCCAATGTCTCTGACCTTGTTCATCACACTCCTGCTTCCAGATCGGCACATCTTTCTTCAGACGATCCATTATCCAAGGCAACGCGGTAAAGGACTCTGGGCGATGCCCACTGCAAACCCCCACCATGACGCTAACTTCACCGACTCGCACCTCTCCGAGTCGATGCACTAAGACAACTGCTGAGAGGGAAAATCGTTGTGCCGCTTCGGTCGCGAGCTTTTGCATCTGCCGCATCGCCATTTCGCGATGAGCCTGATAGAAGAGCGTCTCCGTGATTTTTCCCTCGGTGGTGCGACGTGTCACACCAAGAAACCAAGCATGTGCACCAACATCGGGATGCGACAAATGATCCTCGTACTGATCACGCTGAATTGCCCTTTCAACGATGTCGACGGTAATGCGTGATTGAGACATACCAACTACAAGACAGAATCATGATCATGAAAAAAATGGAACCAACGCGAACCAGAGGTGATTCACTACCCACCACTCACCGGCGGTATCAACGCGAACTCACTCTGCCCAACATCCACTAGAGTCTCACCAGAGACATATTCACAGTCAACTGCGAGCCGACAACTAGGCAGCAAATCCAACAGTGAAGGGCACGAGCGTCCTAAGCAATCAAGCAGCATCCCAGCGGTAAGTTGCGTCGAATCACAATCAACTGACAAATTGAGCATGACGTGGTCAGCTCCAGCACGTTCCCCAGCACCGGCAAACAAATCAATCCGAACTTCAAATACTTTGGATTCCACAAACAATCCCTTCCCCCAAAAAATTGAATCCCGAATTGAATCAAACCATCACGCTTAAGTGAGTGTTATACCGACAATTCGGACTCGACCTTCGGCATTCTCCCGTATGCGTGGGCAACTAGCTTCAACGGATGTAAAGTCTTACGAGCACTGCCATGTTCAATTTGCATTTTGCAGGAACTACATTCCGTTGTTGCGATGGAAACTCGTGCGGATCTCATCTTTGAAATAAGAGGCCAGCCGATACGAAGACTGTTCCTGTAATTCTTTCTCTGCAGCCCCCAAGTGCCAGCCATGCCTGAACATCCAGCATCCACATTTTCAACCTCGATCCCAGGAATCAACGAGAGTAAACTCGGCGCACTACATTGTGGGTCCAAAACCCTTAAATGGCAGGGCTGGTGGTAAGCGACACGACAAGCCACTTCAGAAAAATCAAGATTCAATCGTCCAGACTTATGCAACTCTAAAAGATACTGGCAAGCTTCGTACGAATTTGCAGCCACCACATGGGCGTCCTCATCATCAAGTAAGTTTGGGTATTCATGCTTCAGGCAGAGAAGCGCCGAGGGTTCGGTTGCGATAATTCGGTATCCCTGTCGAACCGCATCTGCGAGTAGGCGAACATTTTTCCTTGCAATCTTGCGTGCACTTCGAATATCACCGCTGTTCAAACGCGAAATCCCGCTCGCTACTTGAGCCGAGGGAACGTACAAGCCAATCCCATTCTGCTGCAGAATTTCACCTAGCGCGCGTCCGATTTCCGGATCGAAATAATTGGCATACACATCAACGAAGTAAGCAACTTTTAAATCACCTTGCGGCTGTGGACGGTTCCATCGTCTTGCAGCGGCATAGCGAAGGAACGTCTTCGAGACAACTCTCGGCAACTGCCGAACGGCAGAAAAATCGAACAGCCTTTCCGCGACCCACCTCGCGAATGGACTGCGCATCAAGCGATTTGATATCCACGGCAGCAATGACAGCACCGACGCAGCCGTATCGATACGTCCAATCAACGCGTCAGAAAGGGGCAAGCCATTGGTTGCTACATACTGAGCCTTGAGCTCGCTGACGATCTTGGGGACATCAACCGATGCAGGGCAGTCAATGCGACACTGGTGACATTGAAAACAAAGATCAAAAACTGACTTTGCTCGTTCGCCAGTAAGATCATCAACCTTCAATTGACCACTTAAAACAGCGCGGAGCAAATTTGCCTTGGCGCGCGGTGTCGCTTCTTCGCGAGCAGTTGCCCGAAAGACGGGGCACTGTCGATCACTAGGCGATGTGGTTCGACATCTGGCGCAACCGTTACAACTCCGAGTGACATCAGTAATCATCTTGCCTGCAGGCCATTGCTGTAAAACCTGAAGCTGTGGTGTGGTACGACCGACTTGCCTAGAGTGCAGCTTCGTGTTGGCATCGGCCTCCACTAACACACGATCCCCTGAAACAATCTCGATGGTCGCGGTTGCCGGCCGAAGGTTCTCGTCCGGTTTTTGAAACTCCGCCGCAAAAAGCTTCCCCGGATTCAATCTCATCGAGGGGTCAAAAAGTCGCTTGACCTGCCCCATCGCCTGCCACAACTCGCCGTACTGCTTCGGTAGCAAGTAGGAACGACTCAGCCCAGCTGGGTGTTCAACACTAATCTCTCCACCAAATCGCCAGACGACCTGTGCAATCTGTTCGCTCAATGGCTTCAAACGATCTCGGTCCTCAGGATCACCCAGATTCAAAAATGGACGCAAATGAACTTGCCCATGTCCAACGTGGGCAAACACGGTAGCCGTCACTTGATTTGACTTAAGCGTATCCTGAATCGCTGTGATCATATCCGGTAGTTGTTCCGGAGCTACGCAAAGGTCCTCAGTAAAGGGAACCGGAACCGCGTTACCCTTGACGCGTTGCAATCTCGGAATGACTCGCCTTGAAAGCGACCAATAGCGATTTCGCTCTTCCTGCTCGGTTGTCGTAATTCCTGCGAACGCACCCTCCGTGCCACCAGACAGCGACTCTCGCACATTACGAAGGCGATCGGTTAAGTCGGAGAGTGATTCACCTTGCAACTCCAACAGCAGCATCGCCTCAGCTTCACGCGGCAGAACACTGGCAAATTCGGGACTCGTCTCACGAGCGATCTGCAGCAATCGGCGATCCATCAAATCGCACGCGACAGGCCCATGACGAAGTGCTTTAACGCCCGAGCGTGCGGCTGAATCGAGCCGATGAAAAAATAGAAGCACGACACCTCGGTGGGCAGGTATCGACTCGGTACGCAGTTTAGCGTCGACAACAATGCCGAGAGTCCCCTGTGTTCCCACCATGAATTTTGCCAGATCAACGGATCCATCCGGAGCAATAATACCGTCAAACCGGTATCCACCACGTGACTGCGGCGCTGACCTCCTCGCTTCGATAAGAGACTCAAACTGATGATTAATTTCGAACAGCCCCCTCGCCAGTCGCCCCGCCGTCCCCGCTTCATCGGGTCGATGCTGCGATAGCTCGACTAATTCACCATCGACCGTCACGACCGAAATCGATTCAACCGTATCCCGTGCGGATCCACTCCTCAAATAATGACTTCCCGAGGCGTTAGTGGACAACACTCCACCAATGGTCGTCACACTCCGAGTAACCGGATCCGGTCCATACCAGCGTCCTCGCCCCCGAAGAGTCCGATTAAGCATTGAAAGAGTGGCTCCACTTTGCACCTGAACTGTCGTGTGACCCTGAACCACCTCGATCCGCCGCATGGACTGAGAGAAATCGAGGATCAGACCTGTCCCCAAAGATTCACCCGAAACACCTGTGCCGGCGCCGCGAGGATGAAGGGAGATCCCGTGCTCGGCTGCATACTGAACCGTGGCGACCACGTCTTGAGTGGAACGAGGTCGTACAACTCCAGTTGGTGCGATTTGATAGATACTGGCATCAGACGCATAAAGTTGCGTCATGATGGGATCGCAATACACCTCTCCTGAAACGATACCGCGAAGGTCATCCTGTATGCGTTGTTTCTCGATGTCCATCAGCCGCCAGACTGCACAATGTCTTGATCCGTGTGTTGACAGCGTGCAAAGAAGGGAAAAAGGACGTTCGACATCGGTCTACCGACCGAAGAGTCCACTGGTCTCGTTAAGAACCTCTGTCCCAAGCGGTGATTCCACCAACGATCTCTCACGCACCAATGAGCCCAGTGTCTCCTCTCAAAACGTCTCCTCTCAAAACACACTCATCGCATTTTATCCGCTGCGACCTCTCTCACGCTACAACCGAAGGTCGCTGCTGGAGAATTAGGGATCAATAATTCACAGACTTTCCCTCGGACTTTTGAATCAAGCCTCTCGGTGGAGAGGCACGCCAAGGAGCACCGATCACCCTGAACTCTAGCTGGCTCGATCGATTAGGCCGAGCACTTCAGCCCTCGACTTGGGATCATCACGAAAGATTCCTCTCATCGCGCTTGTCAAGCACATGCTACCGGGCTTCCGTACACCACGCATGGTCATGCAACTGTGGGTAGATTCAACAACCACCGCAACGCCACGGGCAGACAAACGGTCCTCGATCAAATCGGCAACGGTTTGAGTTAGACGTTCCTGAACTTGCGGACGTCTAGCAACCTCTTCGACAACTCGAGCTAGCTTACTAAGCCCAACGACCTTTCCGCTTGGCAAGTAAGCGATGTGTGCCTTGCCAGTGAACGGCAATAGGTGATGTTCGCACATACTGCAAAACGAAATGTCACTGACCAGCACAATCTCGTCATAGTCTTCGACGAAAACTTTTGCGAGATGACGCCCTGGATCGCTTCTCAAACCGGCGAACATTTCCGCATACATCCGAGCTACTCTGGCAGGGGTTTCAAGGAGACCGTCTCGTTCGGGATCTTCGCCTACAGCCGAAAGAATCGATCTTACAGCTGTCTCAATTCTCGCTAAGTCGACCGCATTATTGGTCGGCGCATTCCGATCCACAAAGAACCCTTTGTCAGTCGCGATATGGGTCCGACCGTCTTGGTGAGTCGTTTGTGCTGGTTTTTCGGTGGTATTACTCACGCTATTTTCCGACGAAGCAGTGGGGCGAGAAGAATCGGCAATCATGTTGACACCAAACAGGGGCTGGAATGGACGTGTCCCATGCACCCTGAACTTTGAAACATGGTACCAAGAAAAGCGTTGCGACGACATGTCGCAACTTGGACCTACACCGAAAGGTTAGAAACCTGTCAAGAAGCGGCTAAAAGATTGATTTCCGCAGGATTAAGTCACTTGATTTGACGACGACCCTTCGTCGACAACGACGTTACTCGTTCACTCGGACCGAGAGAGCGAAAGATGCCCATGAACCACCAGGAAAGCAAAAGGATCCATTCGTTAGGGTACGCGATCACTCCGCTGACCAACGAAGACAGATTAGTTTTTGGTCACCTCGTAGCAGCATCCGATCACCAATGATCACGGGAGCCGACCAACATGGGAATTGCAAAGCTGGACGCTCTCCGCTTGCCAAAGACAGATCGTATTCGGCGACGATCTCCATGCTCTCGCTGTTGACCTTCATGATTTGGAGTCGTCCTCGCTCTTCCATCACGATCAAGTGATCTCCCCATCGAGTAACACTTGATCGCGTTCGACGCGGATCAACCCATTGAACTTCACCAGTCGATAAACGAATGCATCGAAAGTCGCTATCCGGAGCGTTTCTGCCACTGCATCCGTACAGATAATCACCCACCATGACTGGCGTTGACCAGTGCGAGCGCATCGCCTTTTCTCGACTTCTGCGGTCGTCCTGCCAAACGACTTGGGCTGATGAGTCGGTCACACTCAACAAGACGCTTCCAACCTGATAACACTCGCTAATGAACACTTTGTCTTGACTGACAATCGGCATCATTGCGTTGACACTCTCCAAGATCGACGCTCGGTGATCGAAACGCCACAATTGACGTCCGGAATTGGCTTCGACGGCCAGAAGTCCATTCCTCGCGAAAACGAGAACTACCTTCCGATCCCCGATCCGCATCAAACGAGGACTGCTGTAACTTGCAAGATCTTCACCGACCTTCCAGCGTTCTTGGCCGCTATTAAGGTCGAACGCAACCACAGCAGAACCATTGGAAATCACTCGATCCAATTGCCCAGGAGGTAATTCTTGATCTTCCTCAGGACTTCCCCCAACCATCACAACCACCAAGTCATCGACAACCATCGGTGCCGCACCGACACCAAAGAAATTTTGCACGACGCCGTATTTTTGATTCACGTCGACAGCCCACAACTTTGTGCCGCTGGATGCATCTCGGCAAGTCAAGTTGCCTGACACCCCATAGGTAACGACCTTGCCTTGCACAATGACCGGACTACTTCGCGGTCCCGCTTCGTATCCATAAAGATCTTGATATTGAATTGGATACGCTGCATCCCAGATCAACTTGCCGGTTTGAAGGTCCAAACACCGCAACCGCTCCTGTCCGGCGGAATAACGAGTCCCTCCGACTGAATCACACTGATAGACACGTCCATTAGAAACCGAAGCAATTCCGTAACCATCACCTAGAGAAATCTGCCACTGAAATGCGGGTTCCTCTGACCAACGAATCGACTCGCTACCATCGATAACCGAGCCATCGTAATTCGAACCCAGAAAACGCGGCCAATCCGAATTGCTGCGTGAAGGAGTTTGTCCTGTTGCGTTACCACACAACCAGAGTGAAGTGAAGCCTATTAGGCCAAGTAGCAAGTAGAATGACGGGGCGGCGGGCTTCATTGATTTCAACACCTTGAATTGGATTCCACTGACACAAGAGCTCGGTATAATTTTGAGGCCGAGGCAAATTGGCTGACTGCTCAAGGCCCCTATCGCTGCTGGGTCAGATTGCGTTGGCGAATCTCTCCACATCGAACATGATAGCCACATCGGCTTGAAACTGTGAGCCTGAGTAACGCTCCGCCCTCGCTTCGGCTGACGAAGACAAGAAACGTTCGATGCGGATGTCCGATCTGGGAGCGTGAGGCAACTTTTTGGACGGATCAAAATGGAAGCACTCCGAATCACCTCCAAGCTTGTAATTTCTGAGAAAGAATTACAAGTCACAACAGCACGCAGCAGTGGCCCCGGAGGTCAGAATGTCAACAAACTGAACACAAAGGCCACTCTGAGATGGAATCCTGATTTTTGCGACGAACTACCAACGCTGTGGAAAAAAAGATTTCAGGAACAAAATCGAAACCGTATCACGCGGGATGGTGAAATTGTCCTGCAGTCAGATCGCTACCGTGACCAAAAGAAAAACATCAAAGATGTCCGTCAACGGCTCGTTCAGCTACTCCTCGCTTGCCAACACCCACCGAAGAAACGGCGTCCGACGAAGCCAACTTTAGGAAGCCAGAAACGCCGCCTGCAGAACAAACGCGAACATTCCGAAAAAAAATCGTTACGGCGAGGGAAACCGAGCATCGACTAAACTTGACGTCGAGAAGCGGGAGTGAAAATCGTGAGATGCAGCGATGCGTTCACTCCAGCCACCCCGAGAGCACCACTGCCGAATTCAACCGCTCCTCGCTCTGATAAAATCAGCGGGCAGACAACGCTTGCCATATACGACCTTCTTGCGATAATTGGCATCTATCAACGACTCGATCGACCGGCGATGACGTGAAAGACACGCTCATTGATTGAAGATTAAGTTGATTCTTTTCCCCCAAACTTTTCTGTTTACAATCTGAACTCGTAGCCCAACACCGTTGCCCGTTATGATGTCTGATTAGATGACCTGCTCAGGCAGTCGATCAGGACGAAACGCAACTGTTACCGCTTACCGCCCTCCTCGTCGAGGCCTTCATCAAGAGGCTTTTTGGAATCAAATGAAAAAAGCGACGCACCTGGACGAGATGCTTTCAAAATGGTCATTCGACCCGCAAACTCTGGGCGTTCGTCTCGTCAAAGGGAGAGATGGCAGGGACGTTTTGCAAATGCGAGTCGATATGGGAATTCTGCAACTTGAGACCACTGGCAGGCCAGACGGCGAGTCGTACGAGGGACACGAGTCGGTGCTCGAATTCTTGCAGCAGACTCAACTACTAGACCCTGACCACATTTTGACTGAACAACAGTGCATGGATATCGACAGAGAATTCATGCAGTTTTACCACCGCAGGATCAGTTGGCTTCGATTGCAGTTTTACAATCGCGCGGTTATGGATGCAGACCACACACTCCGCCTCATGGATATCACAGAGAGCCTGAGTGGCGACGAGGAGTGGATTGGCTCCCATGAACAGTATCGACCATTTGTCTTGTTTCACCGCACTCAAGCTGACGCACTTGGACAACTCGAAGAGTCCTCTGCAGAAGAAGCGATTCAGGCGATCAATATGGGCCTAGAGACCATGCGATCCTTTTTCGAAAAACATGAGGCCGAGGACCATTTCGAAAGCGATGAGTTGGTGGTGAGACTGGTGGATCTCCGCGAATCCCTCCGAAACGAATACTCAGTCGGACAAACGCTCAATGAACAACTCGCCGATGCGGTTGAGCGAGAGCAGTACGAACTGGCTGCGAGACTGCGAGACGAACTTTCGCGACGAGACATCAAATAGCTTGTCCCATGGTTACTCAAAGATCACACTCGCTAACCAAGTCCTCACTTCCGATTCCGCTCGTCTCCAAGGCCCCACTGGGCTCATCTGCCTGGCTTCTCTATCTCCGGTGGTCAGCCGTCATCGGTCAGCTAATGACCGTCGTTGCTGCTGCGTTCATCACTCAGGTTGAACTCGCTCAGTTTCCGCTTTTAGCTTGCGTCGCGTTAACTGCCATCACCAACCTTGCTTACGGAATCTGGCTAAGGTTTCGAATTGAAACCAAAGCAAAGTTACCGGCCAATCAACCGGATAACCCTCAACACTCCGAAACAGACTGGCCAGACCAAGTCGCCTCGCACGACACAACAGCGAATCTGCAGCACACCGTCGCATTGGGCTTGATGCTACTCGACCTAGTCACACTGACGGTGATGCTTTACTTCAGCGGTGGTACTGGCAATCCATTCAGCTTCTTTTACTTTGTGAATCTAGCTGTGGGTGGGGTGATGATTAGGCCAAAGGCAGCTTGGAGCCTGACGGTCGTGGCAATCGTCGGATACACGCTCTTGCTTTTTCATTCGATACCGGTCGAAGCTTTAGGAGCTGCACCAACGGCTCGTCTCGACCTCAGGGTCGCGGGTTTGATGCTGGCGTTCGCCACCTGCTCTAGTGTTGTGACGTACTTTGTGACACGAACCGCTTCGCAGCTGAAAAACAGAGAAATCGAGCTTAGAAAAACCCAAGCAGCAAGGGCCGCGAGCCAGAGACTACAGGGCCTGACCAGCCTTGCGGCAGGCGCGGCACATGAACTCGCCACGCCACTATCGACCATCGATGTCATCGTCCGAGAACTCTCTCGGCATCTCGAGGACATTGATAAACCTGACTCCGTCACGACCGACCTTCAGTTAATTGACGCACAACTGGAAATGTGCAAGCAGATCCTGCAGCGACTACGGGCCTCAGCAGGAGATTCGATGGCACAGCAATGGGATCACACGACCGTTGGGGAGCTAATCGACACGACACTCGAAGGCATCCGTGATCCACATCGGGTGGATGTCGCCGACGGCACTGACTCGGTTGAGCTACAACCACTATGGATCCCGCAGGAAGCAGTCGCCCAAGCGATTCGCAATTTGATTCACAATGGCTTAGACGCCAGCTCGGACTCGGGGAAGATTCATGTTGAAGCAAAAGTTGCCGAGCATTATGCGAAGATTTTAGTGATCGACCAAGGCGAAGGAATGAGCGTCGATGTGATGGGACGCGCGTCAGATCCATTCTTCACCACCAAAGCTCCCGGAAGCGGCATTGGTCTGGGTCTGTTCTTAGCCAAGAATGTAATCTCGCAATTGGGTGGTGAACTAAGGTTTGAATCGACGCCTGGGGCGGGAACCGCCGCAATCGTTTCGATCCCTCTACCCCAGCGTGCCTAAAGGCCCTGAAATCGAAGTGTTAGAAACGACAGTCGCTGAAACCTGCTAATGTGGACAGCTAGGGACAATCTCTCAGATAACAAGATGGCACCAGACACTAACGTGCGACCAAGAAATAGCTGAGCTAATCTGCAAAACGAACGATCCTACCTTTGGCCCCACGGGTAGGATGTAACTGTACGACCGATCCGCCAAACACCAACCGCAATCATCCATGATCGAGCCCAACGGAGACTCCACGGTGGTCCACAATACCGCCACGGTAGGAGCATCGAGCATTCTGCTTGTCGACGATACCTTTGTGCTTCGTGAACGACTCTCGATGGCGATGCAGCAACGGGGTTTCCGTGTCGAAACCGCAGGCAACCACGACGAAGCGATTGAAGTTTTTCGCGCACGCCCGACGGAATTGGCGGTGCTGGACCTGAGAATGCCGGGGAAAAGTGGTTTGGAATTGCTGCGTGCTCTCCTTCAAATCAATTCCGACACTCGAGTCATCATGCTATCGGGATTCGGCAGCATCCCCGCTTCCATCGATGCCGTGCGTGCGGGAGCCGTAAACTTCCTCAGTAAACCTGCTGACGCTGATGACATCCTCTCGGCCTTTGTTCGTGGCGATTCACCATCAGTCCCAGAAGGTGCGATTGCGTTTCCTGCACCATCACTTGCTCGCAACGAGTGGGAACACATCCATCGAGTCCTAAACGATTGCGGTGGTAACATTTCCGAAGCGGCCAGACGCCTTGGAATCCATCGCAGAAGCCTTCAGAGAAAACTTCGTAAACGTGCGCCGGAAGATCCAGCGGTTCCCGATGACCAGCCGGAAGATGATGAGGATTAGGGGACTTTGAGCATTCAACCCCAAGACGCTGGCCATCACCCCAAGACGGCTCAGCAACGCCCCCTCAATCGCCTTCAGTAACAGAAAAATAGTTCTGACATGCAAAATCGAGATACCGATTTTCTAACTCAACAGGCAGGTCGTTGTAGTTGCAGTAATGCTTAACCTGTAACAACAAGTCGCGTGGATGACACATTCGCATCGCACGTTTAGTTGGCCGGTAATGAGTCTCAAGTAGATGATCGAGCGCTGACTCACGGAAGGCGATACCGACAACTCCGCACATCAGTTCGAAGAGCTTCCGAAAGTCCGCCTCGGGTGGATTTTCGGCTTCGATCTTGTAAGGAATCCGTCGCAGGAATGCGTCATCGACGAGGTCTTTAGGCTCAAGATTTGTGCTAAATACCACCATCTGATCAAACGGGACCTGAAGCTTCTTTCCACTCGCCAGATTTAAGAAATCGTAACGTTTCTCCAGTGGAACAATCCAACGGTTCAAGAGCTCGTCGACTCGCATCTTCTGTCGACCAAAATCGTCAATCACCAAGGTTCCGCAGTTACTTTTCAGCTGCAGAGGAGCTTCACTCACATGGCTCGACGCATTGTGCTGAACCTCCAGCATCTCCATCGTCAATTCACCACCGGCGATAATGGTTGGCCTGCGAATACGCACCCACCGTTTATCGAAGCCGCTGGCATCCAGAAGCCCAGAGTTCATCTTTGGCATTTCAGCCTGATGGCACATAGGGTCCCACAACTGCATCACTTCACCGGCAATCTCAATCGCGATCGGAATCCATATGTAACTTCCGAAGGCTTTTGTGACGCGTTCAGCAATGGACGTCTTGCCGTTGCCCGGATAACCATACATGAACATTCCTTTGCCGCTGGCGATCGCTGGACCAAGTCGGTCAAGCATCTCAGGATTGATCAACAGGTCACTGAATGCACTTTCTAAATCCCGCTTCTTTGGAAACTGCCCCTCAATACTCTGCAGAGCCACCGACTCAACATACTGCCCAAGAGATACGGGGCAAGCTCCAACGTACGCACAGTCCCGCTGATGCCCACGTGCAATTTGCCTGCCCTGATCAGTGAGCACGTAGACATAGTCATTGGTATTTGTGGCGGATTTGTAGGCAACATGCTGCTCCATTTTTAGCCGACTGAGAATCGGCTCAACCAAACGAAAGGGCAGCTTCACTTGGCCGGAGACGTCGCGTCCGGTGGCCTCACCGACATTCAACAAATACCGGTAAACGATCGCCTCGAGCAGTGCTTCATTGACCCCACCCTGCATGAGGTCATCTGGCTCCAAAGGCCTCCAAGGCTCATCGCGCGAAGGTTGATGCCGAAAGATCTCTTGCCCGCCCGCTGAATCTAAATTGGATTCACTATTTAATACGGACTTATTGGGCTCGTTAGACTCCATGGTATTTGCCGCGGAGTTTGTCAGATCCTGAAGTCGCCCGATCAGGAGATCCAAGTCACAATCATTTGTCGGCTCAGCGGGGTATATTTCGAGTTCGCTGCAACATTCTTCGTTCTTCATGCCGTACGCCTCTAGGGAGTCTGAAAAAACGATTCGACGCTCCGGGAACGACTGCCGCAGCGTCCACCAGCCACGTCAGATCTACTCAACGGTACGTCAAAAACCGGCTCGAAGTAGAAAAAGGCCGCTATAAAATCAACGAAAGCACGTATCTTCGTTGCCCGTCCAAGCTCCGCGGCAAATTGCAATTACCAAAAAACGGAGGGAAGGGGTGAAGAAACCGAGCGAGAACACCGAAAACTGACCCTTACCGAGACAGCACTGCAGCGTGAACGCAGAGCCGATTTACGCTTGTTTTCCGGTGTATCCAAGCCGACGAGGCAATTGCTTTGCGGAGCTGAAAAATAAAATCCACTAAAAAGCTGCAATGCCTATTGCCAGCAAGCTCAGTGGCCGATATCTTTCCGCCTCTCGCTCATTGAGAGATATCAGTCGCACCGCGATCGATTCACAAGCAGAGCGAAGAGTCAACATAAATCTTCGTTATTTTTTAACGGGACCCGTTGACGAAAACAAAACAATCCCGGATAGTACCGGACCTAGCCAAATCCAAACGGATGACTTCTCAACGAGAAGAGGTACAGTGTTTGCTGTGCTTGGCCAACCGATCATTGACAATTTGGTGATGAAACTTCTGTTGAGTTCAGCAATGCGAGATCGCTTGTTGTGCTTGCGAGAGCAAGTGCAAAAAAATGGCGAATTGCTGTGGCGCCCAACCGAGCGCCACAGAGCAGAATCAAACATTCGGTTTTAAACTTGATTTACCCCGGTTTCACTTCACAGTGGAACTGTTGAATCGATACAAATTGAAGGGTTTGATCCTGGCTCAGAATGAACGTTGGCGGCGTGGATTAGGCATGCAAGTCGTGCGAGAAATTGGTTAGCTTGCTAACCGATGGACAGCGGCGGAAGGGAGAGTAACGCGTGGTTACGTGCCCTGAAGACCGGGATAGTGTTGGGAAACTGGCAGTAATACCGGATAATATCTTCGGATCAAATGGTGTGATTCCGCTTTAGGATCGGACCGCGTACTATTAGCTTGTTGGCGGGGTAATGGCCCACCAAGGCTCAGATGGTTACCGGGTGTGAGAGCATGGCCCGGCTCACTGGGACTGAGACACTGCCCAGACATCTACGGATGGCTGCAGTCGAGAAT
>CALIBL010000005.1 GCA_938045805.1 uncultured Rubripirellula sp.
TGAATTCGAGTTCAGTTTGGAAAGACGACAATCGTGTCAAAGAAAAAAATTCAGTTCATGTGCACTGCGTTCCGCGACGGCTTTCAGTCGGTATACGGAGCGAGAGTTTTCACCAATGACTTCTTGCCTGCGGTAGAAGCAGCGAGAGATGCTGGGATCTCATGGTTCGAAGCCGGCGGTGGCGCACGTTTTCAATCGTTGTATTTCTACTGCAACGAAAACGCCTTTGACATGATGGACTCGTTCCGAGCCACGGCGGGACCCGATGCCAACCTGCAAACGCTCGCCCGCGGTGTGAATGTTGTTGGCCTTGATTCTCAGTCGAGCGACATCATCAAGCTGCATGCTGATCTGTTTAAAAAACACGGCATGACCACGATCCGTAATTTTGATGCTCTCAATGATGTCGACAACTTGATTTATAGCGGTCAGTGCATTGTTGATGCGGGTCTAAAGCATCAGGTTTGCGTGACGCTGATGGAATTACCGCCAGGTTGTCAAGGTGCGCATGATCCTGAGTTCTATGTCGGGACCTTGCAAAAGATCCTTGATGCTGACATTCCATTTGATGCGGTATGCTTCAAAGATGCTTCAGGTACCGCGACCCCATCAAAGGTTTACGAAACGATTCGTGAAGCGAGGAAGATTCTCCCGAGTGACGCCTTCATTCATTTTCACACGCATGAGACTGCGGGGGTTAGCGTTCTGGCTAACAAGGCAGCTTTGGATGCTGGGGCAGATGCGATCGACTTATCGATGGCGCCGTGCAGCGGCGGAACCTGTCAGCCAGATATCTTGGTGATGTGGCATGCTCTTCGAGGCAGCGATTTTGAACTTGACGTTGATGTCGAGAAAGTCCGTGAAGCCGAAGAAGTGTTCAAGGACTGCATGAAGGATTACTTCCTGCCACCCGAGGCAACCGCGGTTGAACCTTTGATTCCTTGGAGTCCGATGCCGGGTGGAGCTCTTACCGCCAACACGCAGATGCTGCGAGACAACGGGATCATGGAGAAGTATCCCGAAATCATCCTCGCGATGAGTGACGTGGTTCGCAAAGGTGGATTTGGAACATCGGTCACTCCCGTTTCTCAGTTCTACTTCCAGCAGGCGTTCAACAATGTCATGTTCGGCCCATGGAAAAAGATCGCTGAACCTTACGGAAAAATGGTTCTTGGTTACTTCGGTAAAACACCTGTGGCTCCAGATGCTGATGTCGTCAAACTAGCAGAGGAGCAACTTGGCTTGCCGCCCACTACCGAGAAGGTTCTCGTGCTCAATGATGCGGATCCGACCAAGGGCATTGATGCGGCCAAGAAAGTTCTCGAGGAGGAAAATCTTCCTGTCAATGATGAAAACCTTTTCATTGCTGCGACCTGCAAAGAAAAGGGGATTCGATTCCTGCAAGGCAAAGCTGAGGTGGGGGTTCGAAAAATTGATCCCAATGCTGCCAGTGAAACACCTGTTGCCCCTGCTCCGGCCAAAGAGGGTCAGCCCGCCGAGTACGTCGTTTCAGTCGATGGCAAAAACGTGTTTATGGCATTCGAAGGAAACATGGTCACTGTCGAGGGGCGTGTGTTCCGAGTTGGGATCAAGCCTCAGGGGGAATCGGGTGCCTCGATAGGTTCTGAATCTTCATCTGGAGATGTTTCCGAGGTGACCTCACAGATGCCCGGAGCGGTCTTTAAAGTGCTCGCAAAACCGGGGGATTCGGTGAAGTCGGGTTCGCCGGTTCTGATTTTGGAGGCGATGAAGATGGAGATGGAAGTTGCATCTCCGGTGGATGGAGTGGTGGATAGCATCAAGGTGAGCGTCGGTGATCAGGTAGCAACCGGTCAGGTTCTCGCCACCATCCGAGGCTAGGGAACGTCCTCCGGCGTCGATTCAATCACAAACTGGCAGTCGGGACAGAGACAGACCAACCCATGTGTCGACACTTGGGTATGATCATGAAGGTGTTCGGCATTGAAAATGCAACTTGAATCCGGAGGGTTCATTCTATGAGTGTCTTCATTGATCCGGTTATTGCTCATGCGGCGGCATTGAGTCATTTTTGGCGATCACTCGACAACCGACTGCCCCGAGGCTCTCGTTGTTTTTGCCCTTTGAAAAAACTCTTTGTGTTGGGGTTGCTTTCCTTCTGTTTCGTCGTTGCTGACACGAGCACCGCCCCGCTCAAGGCGATTCCTCCTCAGGTCATTGAAAGTGATTCAGTCACGCAACCCTCAGCGTCTACAGAGAAGCCGGCGTCTACCGAGGAAGCGGCACAGGGAACGAAAGAGGAGCTCGGGCAGATTGCTGCTGGTCCGGGCGAGGGAAAAGATTCACCTTCACCCACTCTGGAGCAGTGGGTGAAGCAGTTGGGGCATGAAAACTACTTGCGACGTGAACGTGCGAGTCGACATTTGATCAAGGCTGGCCCCGCCGCGGTGGAAGCTTTGTCCAAGGCGGTGCGATCGGGAGACTTGGAGGTGGTTGAGCGGGCGGCTGCTGCAATGATTGAAATCGCAATCTCGGTTCCACCTCGCGACGATGGTGGGGCTTATGAACGTTTGTTGGAGTTGTCCAGTCAGTCGGTTGGCCGTCCTGCTTCGATGGCTCGAAATGCTTTGGCGGAGGTGAAAGATTTCCGCAGTCAGCAGGCGAAGAAATCTTTGTCGCGTGCCGGCGTTTTCGTCGGCTTGGCAGAGTTCTCTATCGGTGCTCAAAGCCGACAGAGGATGTTGGTTGAGGTGGGGGATAATTGGAATGAGGATGTCAGTGCATTGCAGTGGCTCGAGTGGGTTGATGGCTATGACAATGCTCGAGTTGAAGGTCAGGCGGTAACACTCGAGGTGATGAGGGAGGTGGTTAAGATGCCTTCGCTGCGATCGCTTATCTTGGCCGATGCCGAGATTCGTGATGACGCTCTTGATCCGCTGTCTGAACTGTCGAGGTTGGACACACTTGAATTTCAGTACAGTCGACTAGAGGAATCACAAGGGGATCTCATTGCTGCTTTGCCGCTGCGTACTTCCTTGATTTTGATGGGTACAGGGCTTTCTGAGCAGCGGGCCGAAAAGTTGAAAGAAGAGTTGCCCGGTTTGCAGATACAGTATCGTCGTGGAGGTTTTCTGGGTGTGATGTGCATCGATAACTTCGATGTTTGTGAGATTACCGGAATTCAAGAAGGAAGCGCAGCCGAGGCAGCGGGGCTAATGAGAGGTGACATCATCACCATGATTGATGATCGCGAGATCAAGCACTTTCGTGACCTCCAAAATGCGATCAACGAGCATGTTCCGGGTGACAGTGTGGAAGTCCAATATCAACGAGGTGGAGAAGATCAGTCTCTGTCACTTAAGCTCCGCAGGTATCAGGAGTCATGAGTTTTGATCGTTCGATAGAGAGGGTCCGATGAGGTCAGCTTCTACAGCGAGTCTTGATTTCGAAGCATGGCTCGACTCGCATGATTCTCCGGATCATGATCGGATCTGGTTGGATTCAACTTGGAGAGCCGCAGTGCGTCGTGACCTCTTGCGTTGGTTCCGTCGTGAGTCTCGTGATCTTCCGTGGCGAGTTGAATCGACTACCTACCGAGTGTGGGTAAGTGAAATCATGTTGCAGCAAACCCAAGTTGCGACGGTGGTTGATTACTACCATCGATTCATGAAGTCGTTCCCAACGGTACGAGATCTTGCTGATGCGAGCGAGCAAACCGTTCTCTCTCACTGGGAGGGCTTGGGCTATTACCGGCGTGCGCGTTCTTTGCATGCTGCAGCGAGAAAAATTGTGGACGAGCATGGGGGTGAATTCCCCGAAACCTACCCGGAGGTTCTGGCATTACCCGGTGTTGGCCGATATACCGCCGGCGCGATTCTCTCGATTGCGTGTGATCAGCGTTTGCCGATTCTCGAAGGTAATACGCAGCGGGTCTTTAGCCGCTGGGTGGCAAGTCGAGCACCGGTAACCGAGCGGGCTGCGACCACTTTGCTCTGGAAAATTGCCGAGGCGATGCTCCCTACACGCGATGCAGGATCTTTCAATCAAGCCGCCATGGAGTTGGGGGCATTGATTTGTCGTCCTACTTCGCCTCACTGCACGCAATGTCCTGTGTCAAAGCATTGTCAGGCTAGTCGTTTGGGACTTCAGGAAGTGATTCCGGGGAAGGTGAAGAAGCTGAAGTATGAGGATAGAAAAGAATATGCCTTCGTTGTTCTCGATCGAGAAGTGGCTGGTGTTGCGACGAAGTCTCGTTACCTGATACGGCTACTGCCGGAGGGTGGGCGATGGGCTGGCCTCTGGGATTTCCCGAGAACTTCCGACCAGAGTTACCGAAAGATTGAGGATGCGAGTCGAGGGTTAAGCGCCGAGATCGGTCTGCCTCTGAAAGTAAAAGACAAGCTTTTGACCATTCAGCACGCTGTTACACGCTTTAAGATCAAGTTAAATGTTTATTCAGCAACTTGTAAGCTACCACGCAACACTGCTTTGAGGGTTTCAAAACCGTGGCGTCTGGCGACTCTTGAGGAGATGAAGGATTTGCCAATGAGTGTAACCGGTCGCAAAATAGCAGATTATCTGGCGAGGCCGTCGTCGGGCACCGAATCTTCTTGATGTCCTGTTACACTTATGTTGTTGCTTAAAAACACGAAATCTGTTGCTAACTGCTTGATATTGCGGTTCGCCGGTTTGAGGGCAGTGTGTATCTGGGGGTATGATGATTGGTGGATAGGGCGAAGTATCGTCCCGCAACCGCGCATCCTCCTCCAAGCCATTTTCAATATTATTCAATAAGTATTTCTCAACTGCGAAGGGTGAAAGATCGTATGCGCCTAGACTTGTGTAAGATCGCCTGCGGGATCGTGATCTCGATGGGAAGTTTTGCGGTGGCTCAGGATGCTGCCGAAGTGACGCTGGGGGATCCATCGTTGACGGCGGGTGTTCCAGGTGTTGGCCTGCTGACCAATGATGAATTAGATCGCTGGTTGGACGACCCAGATAATCATGTGGAACTGAAAGTAAAACTCCCACAAGGGCTTAGTGCCGCGAGTGGAAATATTTATATTCCTGACGACAACCCGATGACTCGCGCCAAGATTGAATTGGGCCGACAGTTGTACTTTGACAAAAGATTGTCTAGCGACAATACCGTGTCCTGTGCGTCATGCCACGACCCGATGCTTGGTTACGGGGCTGAAACTGCGTTTGGTGTTGGTGTTCGAGGGCAGCAGGGTGGAAGGAATTCACCGGTCAGTTACAACCGCATCGTCAGCAAGGCTCAGTTTTGGGATGGGAGAGCCGACTCGCTCGAAGCACAAGCGGTTGGTCCGATCGCGAACCCAATCGAAATGGGAAATACGCACGAAGCGAGCGTGAAGACGGTCAGCAGCATTTCTGGCTACCGAAAACAGTTTGACCGCATCTTTGAGGATGGGGTAAACATCGACAACATCGGGAAAGCAATTGCGACGTTTGAGCGTGCTCTCGTCACAGGTCCAATGGGTTATGACGCCTACGATGCGTTGGCAAAATTTGAGAAGCAGTTCGCTGAGGACTTGGAATATCTTGATGAAGAGCCAGCTCTCAAAGCGAAGTACGAAGAAATCAAAGCCATGACAGAAATGTACCCGATGAGTGAATCGGCACAACGTGGAATGGTCTTGTTCTTCAACAAAGCGAAATGTTCAGCGTGCCACGCCGGTGCGAACTTTGCTGATGAGCAGTACCACAACTTGGGTGTGGGAATGCAGGCGGCAAAGCCTGACTTGGGGCGATTTGATGTGACCAAGGAAGACAAGGACCGCGGAGCTTTCAAGACGCCAACACTTCGTAATGTTGCTTTGTCGCCCCCATACATGCACGATGGTAGCCAGCAGACATTGGAAGAAGTCATCGATTGGTACGACAAGGGTGGTCATAAGAATGAGTGGCTGAGTGACAAGATGAAGCCCTTGAATCTAACTGACCAGGAAAAAGTTGACTTGTTGGGATTCCTTGTTGAAGGCCTGACGGGTGAATTCCCATACGTCAGCCAGTCGCGTCTACCCCCGACTGTCTCTGCTGACGAAAAAGTGGTTCAGTAATTTCTGAGGCAAACCGATATCAATCACATGGACAACGCCGACATATTCGTCGGCGTTGTTTTTTTTGAAGCCGATCTTTTCCGCCACGAAGGTGGTCGTGTGATCCGCGCGAAATGTCGGTGTCGCCCCGATCCCAGTATCGCAATCCAGCCCAGTGGGAAGGTCAATCGCAAACCGCATCGCGGGGCTCGCATTTGCTTGGTGAATTGCATCACAAAACAGTCCTCTTGGTGATCCCTTGGTCCCCGTCCCGAGCATCGCGTCGATGATCACCTGTGCATCGCTGAGATGATCACTTATTTGCTGGGGCGTTTCGATGAAATGATGCGGGATGTCTGCTTTAACGGCAATCTGATAATTGATGAATGCGTCACCCGTTATTTTGGTTTCATCCACCAAGGACAAGATTTTAACACTTCGATTATATCTCTGAAGGTGTCTTGCAATGACATAGCCGTCACCTCCGTTGTTGCCGCCGCCGCAGAAGATCACTGTTTTTCCGTGCGGAGCATGCAGGTTGATCACGTCTGCCGCGCCGCATCCAGCGTTTTCCATCAGGACGACTCCCTGAATCTGGTATTCATCAATTGCGATGCGGTCAACGCTTCGTACTTGCTCGCGGTTTAAAGGAGGCAGTTTTAGCTTGCAGGAACGACTGCGATGTTGTTCAGTTTCAGGCATTTCCAACCTGCCGAGAGGGGCTTATCTTAATGCAAGGATCACATGTTGTAGGGTGAGATTGTACCCTTCCTACAATACCACGGCGGTGAGGTGCGGCTTTCAAAGGAATCTAGACATGCCACTTTATGAATACGAATGTCGGAGTTGCAAGAAAGTGATTGAGGCGTTAATTCGCAGTGTTGATGAGACTGTCGCGTGCGAGGCGTGTGGAACGCCGGAGATGCAAAAGCTGATGAGCGTGCCTTCATCACCATCGGTGAAAGCGAAGAGTCTTCCGATGGCGTCTTCAGGGGGAGATTGCGGAGCACCGCGTTGTTGCGGTGGTGGTTGCTCAATGTAGTGCCCGCTGCGTGGGATTGCATTGACCTGCAGAGCAAATGGTTCGGTGAACAGGTGGATGTTGGCTCGTGAGTGACAAGTAAGCGAAACGATTTCCCGGCGGCAGCAAGTAGAGGCCGCTAGGGAAGAATGAATGATTTGAAAAAAAGGTGAACAGTGATGACAACTCAGGCAAGTGAGACAGGCTTACAGCCCGTTGATCCTCATTTAGGGTTGTCGCGCCGTGGACTGATCCTAAGCCTAACCGCAATGGTAGCAGTTGGTCTGATTGTGTACTCGCTTTTCCCCGCGAGTGTTGGTGGACCGTCTTTACCCGTTGAGGTGAGTTTGGATTACAGGATGGTTGACTCGGTCAACGGGCAAGGCCCTGTGGCCACTGAAGTCGTGATTGTGAAAAACAAGGAGCCATTCGAGATTCCTCGATTAAGCATCGAGATCAACGGTCAATATCTCCTCTTTCGTGACTCGCCGCTGCTTGCACACGAGGAGTTAATACTTCCTCAGCAGGTGTTCACCGACAAGAGAAGCAGTCAGCGTTTTAATCCACGCAAATATGAAGTTGAGGATGTCGTTGTGACCGGTCAACTTCCTTCTGGCTCGCGTGGGGTGATCAAGATTGATTACATCGACCATTGATTTGCAAGTTAGCGATCATTCGAAGCGTTTTAGTTTTTCATCTTGTTTTTGGCGGATGCTCTTCGGGGATGTCTTATCCGAAGCGATTGACCCGGTTCTGCGTTAAGATTGCTGCGGATACCAAGCCTGAATCCAAGGGTTTGCTCGATCTACTTACAGACTTCATCTTTTATCTGGTTCTGAACGGGGTGATGGCGTGAATAACTATTTTTTATCGTTTGTTCTCGTCTTCATCTTCTTACCACACTGGTTGATTGAGGAGACTAACGCTCAGGGAACAAAATGGCAGTACCAAGCTTCTGCTAACTATAAAAAGGCGACAGCGGACAAGGTCTTTCGTGATTCCGTTACTCCCAATTGGGTTGGTGCTGAGGATTCGCACTTTTGGTATCGATGTGTGACTGGACCGGGGACTCATACGTTTTATCTTGTCGACTGTCGCGCCGGCACGAAGTCAGAAGCTTTTGATCATTCTTTGCTCGCTGAGAAGCTTACCCTTGCAACGGGGAAAATATCCTCGGCTGATTCACTTCGTTTGAATTCACTTAAGTTCAATCCTGACACGAATGAGTGGATGTTTCGCAGTGATGGAGTTGCTTGGTGGTTCAATGCGTCGACACAAGAACTCACAAAACGACCTGAAACCCCAGCGGACGCTGACTCTGAGCGATTGCAAGGCCAGAAAGAAGTTCAACGCAGTCGCAATGGTGGGGAACGTATTAAGTTGTGGTTTGATAATCGCTTGAATCAGACGCTGGAATATCATTGGGTAAGGTCAGATGGAAGCCTGCAGAGCTATGGGCAGCTAAGGCCTGGTGAGATTACCCAAATAAGCACTTTCGTTGGTCACGCTTGGCTGCTGAAGAATCTTGAGGGTGATTCGGTGGCTGCATTTGTCGCATCTGATAAAAGTCCTCGCGCAATCGTTGATGATGAGACGCCACGGCCAACTAGTCGGAGGCGATCTCGTGATGGGAGAGGTCGAAATCCAAATCATTCTCCTGATGGTCAGTGGGCCGTTCGTGCGGATGGGCAATCCATTGCGGTTGTCAATCTCGGCAATCAAAAGGAAGAGGTTTTTCAATGGTCGGAACTGCATTCCGATTTCGCCGGCGCGGATTGTGAACCTGGTCGTGTCTGGTGGTCACCTGATTCACAGCATCTTGTAGTGATGCCCGCAAAGTCGATTGAATCGCGAGAGGTCTCATTCGTTGAGTCTTCGCCCGAGGGATCCATTCACCCTGTTTTACACCAGTTTCGATACGTCAAGCCTGGTGACCCCTTACGTCATCCGCGACCTTTGGTGATGTCGCTGCAATCAAACTGGAATCCGACATTTGTTGATGATTTGTTGTTTCCGAAACCGTATTCATTGAGTCGATTGGAGTGGAGCAGTGACAGTCGCACTTTTTCTTTTCTTTATAACGAGCGTGGCCATCAGCGTTTGCGGCTAATCACCGTTGAGGTTCCATCAGTGACACCAAGGGTGTGTATCGATGAGCAGAGTGAGACCTTTATCTGCTATTCACAGAAGACTTTTCTTCATCGAATCGAATCATCCAATGAGTGGATTTGGATGAGCGAGCGTAGTGGGTGGAATCATCTTTATTTAATAAACGGGGAAACCGGTGAGGTTAAAAATGCGATTACCTCAGGTCAGTGGGTTGTGCGGTCCGTCGAAGAGGTTGATGAGAAAAACCGTGAAGTCCTCCTCTCGGTCTCAGGAATTAACCCAGAGGAAGATCCCTATCATCAGCATCTGATTCGAGTCGGCTTTGATGGCAACAATTTGGTGCGACTCACCGATGGGGATGGTAATCATCGCTGGCGTTTTTCACCGAACGGAAATTGGATGCTCGACCAATATTCAAGGGTTGATTTACCGCTGGTGACCGAGCTTCGATCCGCTCGAAGCGGTAAAAAGGTATGTGATGTGGAGAAAGCAGACGTGTCTCGTCTACTCGACATGGGTTGGCGTCCACCGGAGAGATTTGTGGCAATGGGGCGAGACGGACAGACGCCGATCCACGGAGTGATTGTTCGTCCGTTGAATTTTGAATCCGGCAAGAAATATCCAGTTCTCGAACACATCTATGCTGGACCCCATTCATCATTTGTGCCTAAATCGTTTGGCCTTCATTCACAGTTGTACGAGATGGCGGAACTTGGGTTCGTGATTGTCAAGGTGGACGGAATGGGAACCAGTAATCGGAGTAAGGCATTTCATGATGTTTGCTGGAAGAATCTGGGAGACAGTGGTTTCCCAGATCGGATCGCTTGGATGAAGGCGGCTGCCGAGGATCGTCCTGAGATGGATCTGGAGCGAGTGGGGATCTGGGGTGGTTCAGCGGGGGGACAAAGTGCGATGCGAGCACTGATCGCTCACGGTGATTTCTACGATGCCGCGGCGGCGGATTGTGGGTGCCACGATAACCGAGTTGACAAAATCTGGTGGAATGAGCAGTGGATGGGGTGGCCAATTGGACCGCACTATGAGCAGCAGTCGAATGTTGCTCAAGCTCATCGCCTGCAGGGTGATCTGCTTCTAATGTGGGGGGAACTTGACCGGAACGTTGATCCGGCAAGCAGCATGCAGGTCGTGAATGCTCTGGTGCGTGCGGACAAAGACTTCAAGCAATTAATCATTCCCGGAGCCGGACATGGTGCGGCCTCTCATCCCTATGCAAAGCGACAGCAGGCTGATTTTTTTGTTCGAAAGCTCTGGGAAACTGAGCCTCGGGGTGAGTGAGGGCCGCTTGAGATACCTTGAAACGACTTGCACATCGGACTTGCCCGAGTGTCATGTTTGGCGATTTTCTGAGTTTCTATAACGAATGCACGAAGTTTTGTGGTTCAGGCGGGCTCCAACTAGAATTGCGAGGTGTAACTTTCGGTAATCACTTGAAACGGGCAGAGTCCTAATGATTCGCGGCGTATTGATTCTGGTTTTAGTATGCGTTCTCCAGTGTGTTTACTGCGAACACGCTTCTTCTCAATTGGCTCAAATACCTCCGGCTTTAGAACCGTGGCAGAATTGGGTCAACGCCAGCGTGAAGCATCGAGACTGTCCCAAGGTTTTCAATGATCACGGTACTGCTGTCTGTTTTTGGCCGAGTCAGTTAGTTTTGGAGGCAAAAGCTGATGGTGCCCAATGGTCACAGCAGGTAAGCGTTTACGAAAAAAGCTGGGTTCCGCTTCCAGGTGATTTATCAATGTGGCCGACCGATGTTCGAGTGGATGGTCGGCAAGAGGTGGTCATAGGTCGTGATGGTCGTCCATGTGTCGAATTATCTTCAGGGGCACATCAGATTGAGGGTGGCTTTCGTTGGGCGCAGATGCCCCAACGAATTCGAATCCCTGCGGATACCGGTGTCCTTTCGTTATCCGTCTTGGGTGAGGCTCGTCCACTGACGAGTTGGGGAGGCGATGGAGAAATTTGGTTGCGAAGAGTTCAGAGTGCGCCGGCTGATGTTGATCGTTTGGGAGTCCAGGTTTACCGGGTAATCGAAGATGGGATTCCAGTTTGGTTGCGAACAGAAGTAGAGTTGACCGTTTCGGGTAAGAGTCGTGAGGAAGAGTTGGGTTGGATCCTTCCCGAAGGCTGGAGAATCGCCAATATCTCATCTTCTTTGCCGGTAGCGATCGATGATGTGGGGCGAATCAAGACGCAGGTTCGAGCAGGCAAGTGGTCGATTGAAATTAGCGCCTTTAGCACCGCAGACCCAAAACAGATTCAATACGCCAGCGGTGTTCAGCCGGTGCGTGATCTAGAGCTTATCGGTCTCAGGCAGGATCCATCTTTTCGTGTCTCATTGATCGAGGGTTTAGCGGCGGTTGATGTGAGTCAAACCACTTTTCCGGAGCGTTGGCGTGGTGTGCCTGTCTACCAATGGGACACCTCCACCGCGCTGTCATTTAGGGAGAAACAGCGTGGTATGGGAGAAAAGGGGCAAGAGGGACTAAAGATCGCTCGTGAAATTTGGCTGGATGACAGTGGGAACGCTTTCACTTACGAAGATAAACTCACTGGTCACATGCAGCAGATTTGGCGACTCAATGCTTCACCCGGCATGGAGCTCGGATCGGTGCGGATCAACGGCGAAAATCAGTTGATCACGAAAAGTCCCGATGGTCAGGCGAGCGGAGTTGAATTAAGGAACCGAAATCTTGATCTGACAGCGATCGGACGATCTTCTCTGGATGGATCCATCTCTGCCACGGGTTGGCAAGCGGATACCGATGCTTTGTCAGTCGTTTTCACTTTGCCGCCGGGATGGCGGGCCATTGCGATCTTCGGCGCCGATCGCGTTGTGGGTGATTGGATGACCGCTTGGTCCTTGCTAGATCTATTTCTCTTGATGATTTTTTCATTGGCCGTTTTTCGTTTATATGGATGGTTCCCTGGACTCATTGCTCTGCTTGCTTTCGGGTTGTCCTATCACGAATATGGATCGCCGCGATGGACTTGGTTCTGTCTCTTGGTTCCCCTTGCGCTTGCCAAAGTGGTTCGGTCTGAAATGGGGCTGGTTTGGTTAACACGGATTCGTTTTATTGCCGCTTTGCTGCTGATGTCGTTCCTAATCCCCTTTGTCGCTCATCAATGTCAGAGTGTGATCTATCCACAGCTAGAAGTGTCTGGTGTCACCTACGGGTACCGTGATTTTCTTGCTTGGATGGGGGACGCCCCCAACGCGGTGCCCGCACCCTCCGGGGCATACCGCTCGATGGCCAAAGGAAGTGTTTCCAAGCAAGTACAGCGAGGAAAGCAACTTAAAGGCATCATGCAGCAACAAAGTGCCTCAAGTGCTAACCTGCTTTTTGATCCCAAGTCCAAAATACAGACAGGACCTGCAAGGCCAACTTGGAGTTGGAATCGTGTGGTTTGTACTTGGAATGGGCCCGTCACGGCTCAAGATGAAATCAAACCGGTGCTTTTATCACTTGGCCAAAATCGAATTTTAACGGTGGTTCGCATCGTCTTGATGTCCCTCTTGGCTTTGTTTTTTTTAACCAGTGGGAAAGGTTTTCGTTGGCAAGTTAATCGTAGAGCTCTTGGAGCAGTTGCGGCACTGTTTCTCTTTGTTGGACTTTCAGGGCAGGCCGATGCCCAGCAACCACCCGGAATTGATCCATCGGCAAATCAGGCCTTTGAACCGCAGAACCGTGTCAATCCAGCGAGTGAGATTGGTTCTGCGCTCGGCAATGCGGCGCAGTTTGATTTGTTTCCCAGTCAAGCTTTGCTCGATGAACTACGTCAAAGATTGAATGAAGTTCCCTCCGCTTTTCCACATGCAGCGGAGCTTGCTGCGGTCAATTTGGAATTGGGTTCGGGAATTCTCAAGATGGATTTGACTTTTCATGTCGCTCATCGAGTGGCGGTGCCGATTCCCGGCCGTTTTCCTGATTGGTCGCCAATGAGCGTGACTTTTTCGGACGGTAGGCCTGCCGTCACTGTTCGAAAAGATGATTACCTCTGGGTGTTGCTGCCTGAGGGGATTCATCAATTGAGTGTGCAAGGCGCGATGCCTGATCAGTCTGATTGGGAGTGGGGTTATCTGCTTAAACCGAAGTTTGTAAACGTTGTGGCGCCGGGGTGGTCGATCAGCGGTCTGCGAGCGGATGGAGTTCCAAGCGACCAACTTCTGTTTGCGAAAGAGCAACCCGTTGATGAAGAGACTGCGGAATACGACCAGGTACGCACCGACCCAATTGTTTTGGTGGATCGACAACTCGAGATCGGCCTAGTTTCGCGAGTGAAGACAACAGTCACCCGGCTCGGTGACGGTAACAAGTCAATCGCTTTGCCGATTCCACTGCTCGAAGGCGAAGCGGTTTTGACTCCGAACCGAGAGGTGGCAGATGGAAATATCTTAATGCGTTTAGGTTCGCAAGGTGGTCGTTTTGAGTGGATCAGCGAATTGCAGCATCAACAAGTGATTCAGTTGACTGCTGCAAAATCAAATCAATTTGTTGAACGTTGGTCACTGGCGACTTCACCGATTTGGAATGTCGCTATCGATGGGCTCCAACCAATTTTTGAATCTGGCAGTGATCAGCTGATTCCAGTTTGGAGGCCATGGGGTGGCGAGTCGGTCAGCCTGAGGTTGAATCGCCCGATCGGGATCAATGGTGACAACTTGACAATCACGGGTGTGAAGCACGCGGTTAGTGTTGGGGTGCGACAGAGAGTCACCGACCTGCAGATTGATCTCGACTGCAGTCTTTCAACGGACTTTACGATGGAGTTAGCTGCTGAAGCCGAAGTGTCCAGTATCAAGATGAATGGGACAGAGGTTCCGCAGCAGCGTGATGGTAACAAGCTACTGATTCCCGTTAGTCCAGGGCAGCATCAGTTGAATATTTCTTGGACAGTGAGTCAGTTATTGACGCATCAGATTGCTGGAGAATTTGTGGGCGTTCCTGTTGATGCGTCCAATGTGACCTCGACAATCCAGATGCCGGATAATCGATGGGTTTTATGGGCGGCTGGACCTCTGCGAGGACCAGCCGTGAGATTCTGGACCGTCCTTGTCGTTGCAGTGGTGCTGGCGTTTGTACTTGCTATTGTTCCAGCTTCACCGCTACGTCGATTTGAGTGGGCTTTATTGATGATTGGTTTGACGCAAGTCAATCTCTTCGCGGGTATGTTTGTGGTGGGCTGGTTATTTGCCTTGGAATACCGCGGGAAACACGACGGCAGCCATCTAAGTTGGTGGCGTTTTAATTTTCACCAATTATCTCTTGTCCTACTCACGCTGGTCGCTCTAACCGTCTTAGTGTTCGTTGTCGCGGCAGGCTTGCTGGGTTACCCGGATATGTTCATTTTGGGTAACGGATCATCTCGAACATTTCTTCATTGGTTTACACCTCGTGCCGGAACCAGCCTGCCGGTTCCCTCAGTGATTTCGGTATCGGTCTGGGGCTACCGCGTGCTGATGCTCTGTTGGGCGTTGTGGCTGGCGAGCGCGTTGCTCCGTTGGTTAGCTCGCGGATGGGGGCATTTCACATCTGGGGGCGCGTGGAAGAGTCGCTGGTTTCAGGCCAAGGGTAATCCACCGGAGGTCAGTCGAGGTGCTGAACTAACAGCGAAACCGTCGGCGGTGTCAACCGGTAGTGAAACACCGGTCGATGCAGAATTGGTTGACGAAGAGAAAGCCAATAAGCGAGAAGATGACCTATCTTAATTGACTAATTGGGGTTCTCGGATCTTAGTCGGCTGAGGTACGCATCTGCAGTTGTCGAATGATGCACCATCTGGTCTTTGATTCGTTCAAGCATTTGTGTCGTCGAATCAAATTGAGCTCTCAAGTTGATCTGTTGATGGGCTAACCATGTGTTCAATTCGGCCTTTTGACTTTCATATGCTCGCGAGATCTGCTGGCGGGATTTTTCTTTTGCTAAATCAAATTGCCGAGTGATGTAACGATCAGAGAAGTCGGCGAGATGTGGTGTTAGATTGCTTGTCGCATCAAGGCTCCATTGTCCATTTTTGTTCGAGAATGAAACGTCCATTTGGATTTCACGAATAAGGCTCAGTTGGTCTGTGAGCGAAGTAAGGAGAGCGGGAGCGTTGTGCTCGACCTGCTTCGTGAGCGACAGTTTGGTGTTTCTTTGAATGTTTATCAGACGCCCCGAATACTTTGTTGCATCTGTTTTATTCGCGTCTTTTTTTAGTTGAATCCAGATCTCTTGATCAGACGCGTCCCACTGAATGCCTGCAGCGTTTGAGAGCCCAAAGTTGAATTCACCTGTGCGACCACTCGGCCAGTGCGTAGTGAGTTGGGATAGTTCGCGGTTGCCTTTTTTCTGGATTGCGTACTCAATCATGAGTTGGTTTCTGCCCTGCAGAGTCATCTGAACTCGGCAAGGAAGTGTCATATGCTTTTTGTTCTTCGCGAGGTTCTCAATTTTGGCGGTCAATTGATGGTTCTCGCCGCGATGTCTCAGGTTGCCGGAGATGAGGCATTCTCGTACGTACGGAGACTGGCTTGTTGCAGGGTGCATCGGGAAGATCTGGCCTCGTGATCGCTCGCTTTCGGGCGAAGCGAAGGTGTAATGTGCGATCGTTTCACCGTACTCGAGGTAGGTTTTTACGTCGTCTAAGAGGCGGATCACGGTGTTTTCAATGAGGTCTCGGTTCAATGCTTCCTTGTCAGTGAGCGGTAACGGTAAGTGTTCTTTGAGGCGATTGAGATCGCGTTCTTTTGAATCAACTAGTTTTATTTGATCTTGTTGAATTTGTTCTGGTATGGCGACGAATTTTTTCTGAAGGGCTTCTAGTGATTCCCGATATTGTTTGATGGTTGAAAGTTTGGATTGGATTTGTTCAATATTTCTAAGAGGATTGGTCGTCGCTTCAGTGCTGAGCAAAAGGTCTTTCGCTTCCCTTTCTAAAGTTTGGATGTCGGCTTGGATTACCGCGAATTCATTTTGCCAACGGGTTTTTATTTCGTCCACAGTTCTCGTGCATGACAGATCTTGGATTGCTTCATCGAATTGCGTTTGAATCGATTGAGTTTTCAAGGTGAGTGATTCAGCGAATCCATTGCGACTGTTTGCGATGCGATTTGATTCATCCGTGGAAGTTGGTAGATGACCCGACTCCTTGCGGGTTGAATGGATGTGGATTCCCTCAGCTATGGCTCGGTTCACCACCAATGATTTTCTGAGTAATTGATCGATGTCGAGTTCCAGTTTGAGTTCATCGATTTCGATCAGGTTTTGATACATTTTGTCACGGCGAGGATCGGCGATTTGCAACCGAGTCATCTCGACGATCGGTGGGTAGAAACCGATTTCAGTATTCTCAATTTGCACCGTGGCGCCCGTCACCGCTTGCAGGGATTTGGTGGCAATTGCTTGGCATGTTGGGTTTGCCGCTAATCGAATGCAGATCACCGCGACTAGGGCAATCATGAGACGCGGCAGGAGATAGTTCCAGCGGATCATGACGCTCTCCTTCGGGGTTCTTCCCTCAGGCGTCTAATGAGCATTTGTAGTTGCACACTTTCAGAATCGAGGTCCAGTTCGTTGCTCCGGCTTTGCATGTTGTCTGTCTGTGGTGTCTCTCGATCGCGTGTGTCGATTTGTGTATCAAGAGATTCAGTGATGGAGTCAGCGGTCTGAGTACCTCTCACAACAACGATTTGTGACTGAATCGCCTCTTGTGATGATTTAGTTTTGTTCGATGCGTCGAATCGGTTCTCTCCGTTCTCTGCTTCAAGAGCATTCACTTTGATCACTTTCTTAAAAAAGTGCTCGGTGGATCGCAGGATTGGGTAATAGACGCAGAGGCCAATCGCGAAGCTACCGAGAATGACCGAGTTGTTAAGGTCGGTCCATGCAAACAGTGGTTGATTCCAAGCTTTTTGAAAGAGATGAAATAGGGGTGGGTCGCTGAGGATCTGAGAGCCAATCCAGTGTGACATCGGATCGAGTAAGGGGGCTACTAGAGCGGTGGCGATCGCCGTGATTGCTGCAAGCGAGTGATTGAGTCGAAGGCAAAAGATCAAGACAGCAATTGAGAGGCTAGTGAGGTTCCCAGGCGGTGTCACTCCAAGGAGAAATCCTGACGCAACTCCACGTGCCAGCAACTTGGGTTCGCGATTTGCCGCAATGGCTCGCGAGATCTTCTTTTTTAAACGATAAAGCCAGAAAATCATTTGGTGCGACTCCGTCCGCACAGACACGGATGGGGTGAGTCTAGCGAGTTGCAGACATACCCTGCGTGATTTGCGAAGTCAGCTGTCCCATTGCGCGGGCTGAGACTTCTCATTCCCTCTTTGACTTATCGGATGGGGGGAAGACTCAAATGCAGCACAACCCGTAAAATCGCTAAAATAGGATTCTCTCGTTCCATCAGAGACCAGACGTGTCCAAGAGGTCTGGATACTGCCGGTTGCTGTCGATGACGGCTGAGTCATTGTGAATGGGTTGGGGGCACATTGTATGCATTGGTAACCGCAGGCCAACGAGACGGCTCAGGGCTCCAACGCACGTTTTTCACACGTTTTTATCGCTTCACCAAAAGGGATTGAAAGTTTGGAACTCTTCTCAAAATCATGCGAAACGATCTACCTGGGCTGGGAGCGTCCATTGTTGGTCAGTGCGGTAGACCACTTGTTGGAGGAGTTTGTAAAGGATGGGGTTTTTCGACTTGCAAGGCTCGATTGTGTGCTGCCTTCACTTTACGGCTGCCGGCGGCTCCGGGATTTGCTCGAGAAGACGGCTGCGGAGCGGAATTTGGTTCTAGAAGCTCCTCGATTCATGACGGTGGGCCAATTGGCCGAGGAGTTGTACGAGTCGTCCGCACAACTTGCTGGTGATTTCGAACAGACACTCGCATGGGCCAAGGCGCTTCGCGGTTTTTCAGAAGATGAGCTGCAAGCATTGATCCCGGTTGTTCCGCCAGAACTTCCACTCGCTCCATGGTTGGAGCTTGCTGCGACACTGAGTAGTCTTGCATCGGATCTCGCTTCGCAAGGGTATTCATTTCAGCAGGTTAAATCGTTCGCGGGCAATGATGTTGAATTGCAAAGGTGGGAAATCCTTAGCCGAATTCGGGACGCCTATTTAGAAGAACTGAAAGTAGCAAATCGATCCGACGCATCAGAGGAAAGAGCAAAAGCCGTCATGGAAGGACGCTGCGGCACAAATCGCGTTACTGTATTGGTGGGAACAAGCGATTTGAGTGAGGAACTACGGAAGATTCTTCGAGCAATCCCTGACCGACTCATTGCGATGGTTGCGGCTCCAGAAACCTATTCCAATCGCTTTGACGAGTTTGGGTCCGTGCTTTCTGATCGTTGGAAAGACTATCGCCTTGAAATGAACGGCGAGCCATTTTTGCCTGCCGGTGACATGATGGATCAATCCGCTGCAGTGGCTGCGCAAGTGCGAACGTTCGCGGGGGAGCACACTTCGGGCGAAGTCACCGTTGGTGTCACAGACGAAAGCCATGTTGCACCGATCGAAATGGAGCTGAAGGGATGCGGTGTTCAAACGTTTCGTAACTTAGGTTGGCCTGTCAGCGAGACTTCGATCGGCCGATTGCTACAGATGATGTCCCAATTCATCAATCGCCCCACATGGCAGTCGGCAGCTGCATTGGTCAGGCACAGTGATCTACACCAGCTGATTTCCTCGCGGCTGGATGAAGATGGTTGTGATCCGCGAGACAGTTGGCACAGTCAGTTGGATCACCTTCTTGCTAATCATTTTCCCGTTCGAATCTTGGATTCGTTGCCGTTGGAGGCGAAAAAGAATTATCCAAAAGCGATTCAGATTCAAGAGTTCTTATCTGAGTGGTTGCGATCATTTTCAGCGAGGGAGAATCATGTGGCTGGATGGAGCCAGATTCTGATCACTTGGTTGCAGGGGATTTATGGAGAGAAAGTGAAGGATGAGATTGAGAGTACTGGTCGCACATCGCTAGCTTTCGCTGCAGTGCTTACCTTTCTAGAGAAGGTATCTGAAATTAGCCCTTTACTTGACGTCGATTGCACAGGTGAAGCCGCCCTCGACATGCTCACAAGCCGCATCAGTTTTTTGCGTGTGGTGGAGAAGCCCAGTGACCAGGATGTCAAGATTCTAGGGTGGTTGGATCTCGCGTTAGATGACTCCCCTGCACTCGTCGTTAATGGATTCAATCACCCCTACCTACCAACTGTCGTTTCTGCCGACCCTTTCTTACCTGCCGAGCTTCGCCAGCAACTTCCGGTGGAGGGTAATGAGCGGAGGTACGCGAGGGATTTGTATTCGACTCAATTGATTCTTATGAGCCGAAGCAAAGCTTCCTTCGTGGTTGGGAAAGTCGGGGTGGATCAAACGCCGACGCCACCGAGTCGGCTTTTGGCTGCTTCGAAAAGAGATGACTTACCGCGGAGAATGCTCCGCTTGTTAGAGGGGAAACGGGATCTCATTCCGGCACAGCATCGTTGGGATACTTGTGTTGATGATGCGGGGTTGATCATCCCAAGTTTGGATAGATTTTTGGGCGGGAGTCTCCCAGATTGTGAATCCCAGTTGGTTCCTTCACTGAGCGTAACGGCGTTTCGTGACTATCTGATCTGTCCTTATCGTTTTTTTCTACGTCATGTTTTGAAGTTGCGTCCCGTAGACGATTCCAGCGGAGAATTGGCCGCGAATCAGTTTGGAGACCTCATTCACGGGGCGCTCGAGCTTTACGGCGAGCTGCCCGAGCGAGACGAGTCCGATCCAGATCTAATCGAGATGCATTTAAAGAAATGCCTTCTTGATTACGTTGGGCAAAGGTATTCCGAGCACGGTTCATCAGCGGTTCAAATTCAGATCGCACAAGCGGAAAAACGCCTAGGGGCAGTCGCCAAGGTTCAGGCGAAACGCATCGCAGAAGGATGGCGGATCCATCGGGTGGAGGCTTCGGTTGGTCCCAAGGAGGGAGCTTGCATTACTGTTGACGGTCAGTCGCTTCCGGTGAAAGGTCGATTCGATCGGATTGACATTCGCGTCAGCAACGGGTTCGAAGAGTGGGCAATCCTTGACTATAAGACGCACGGGCATCCACCCGAAAAAAAACACCTCAAGAAGACGGGAGTCGGTGTGCAGTGGATCGACCTCCAATTGCCGCTGTATCGGATGATGGTTCCTTACTTAGGTATCAAAAGCGATCCCAAGAGCGTGAAGCTCGGCTACTTTAATATCAGTTCCAAGGATGAGGAGACTCGGGTGAATGAAGCCAGTTTTTCGGAAGACTTGATGTCGAAAGCCGAGGAATTGGTGCGTGAATGCGTTCGGAATATCTTGGCGGGGCATTTTGAACCCACCTCTGAACGAGTTGAGTTTGATGATTATGAATCAATCATGCAGACGGGGGTTGCTAGCCGACTCTTGAGCCAAACTTCCAGAGAGCAGCAGGAGGTGGGAGCATGAGTCAGCAATCGCAACGAGAGGTCGCGTTAGCACCGACGCTGGTGCGAGCATCTGCCGGGACGGGAAAAACTTATCAGTTAACCGGTAGGTTTCTAAAGTTGTTGACCCAGGGGGTAGCGCCCGAAACAATTTTAGCGACGACGTTTACGAGAAAAGCTGCTGGCGAAATCCTTAGTCGTATTTTGAAATCCCTGTCATCCGCTGCCAGTGCGGATGGCGAGAAGGCATTGGCTGAAATTCGAAAACAGGTGGATATCGCGAGTTTGCCACCGAGCATTTGTTTGCAGCTTGCGGAAAAACTTCTACAGAATATTCATCGAATCCGCGTGTCGACGCTCGATAGTCTTTTTACTCAGCTCGCCAAGTCATTTCCTTACGAACTCAAGTTGCCTGCAACTTGGCGATTGAGTGACGAGATCGAGGATGTTTGGTTGCGGGAACGGGCCGTTGCGGCGATGATCTCGCAACTTGATCAGAGTGAAATCACGACACTGCTATCCATGCTCGGTAAGGGTGAAGTGCGAAGATCAATCGCGAACGAGTTGTTGCAGGTAATTGACTTTGCTTATACCAAACAACGCTCGTGTGAAGAAAACGTGTGGCGTCACATTCGATCTCCTAAGCGACCAAGTGAAGCGGAGATAGAAGATGCAATCAATCGTTTTAGACAGGCAAACCCAAAGCAAAAGCGACTTAAGGCAAAGCTGGATTCATTTGCGGATGCACTGGAGTGTGGTGACGATGACTGCCTTGTACTTGATACTTTGGTCACAAAGTATCACGAAACTCAGCAAACCGGCGAGCCGTTGACCTATTATCGAAGTGAGTTTCCCGAAGGATTGGAGAAAGCTTTTGCAACCGTTTACGCCGTCGCCAAATGTAGGCACCTTTCGCTTTTGCAATTGCAGAATGAGGGGACAGGTAAGCTATTAGGTGCATATGAAAAGCATATCGGCCAATCAAAGGATGATTCCCGAGTACTAAGCTTTGAAGATGTTGCGGTCCGGCTTTCGGAGCTTTTTCGTCACCGATCTCCCGAGGCCCTTCTTTCATCGATTGATGGAGTGGTCGACCACCTTTTGTTGGATGAATTTCAGGATACTTCTCCGACGCAATGGCAAGTGCTTTATCCATTTGCTGTTCGAGCTACCGAGCTTGGCGGGGATGGTGAGTTGAAATCCAATAGTGATTTAAAAACCGCGAGATCTTTTTTTTGCGTGGGAGACACGAAGCAGGCGATTTACGGTTGGCGGGGCGGGGTGGCCGAAATTTTTGATGCGGTAGCAAGTGCTTTGCCTGGGGTAGTCGAGGTCAAACAAAATGAAAGTTACCGCAGTAGTCCTGTAATCATGTCAGCGGTGACTGCAATCTTTAAAAACCTGTCACGGCACTCGATTGCAGATGATGCAAAGGTCAAAGATCCGAGCCATAAGCCGATGTATGAGGCGAAGGCTTTGTTGAACTTTTCCCAGTCTTTTCCAAAACACGTTTCTGCCAAGGAGCACCTTGAGGGTTATGTTCAGTACGCGACCGCTTCGTTACCTGAAGAAGCTGATTCCCTCGCTCGCCGTACTGCAACGTTTGAGAAGGCATCGGAGATCGCCGGACAACTGCTCGCCGAGAATCCTTCGCTTTCTATCGGCGTTTTGACTCGCACCAATCGCGCCGTCGCTGAATTGATTTTTCTAATGGAACAGATGGGGCTTGATGTCAGTCAAGAAGGGGGGAATCCGCTGACAGACTCCGCAGCAGTCGAAATGGTGCTGTCCGCTTTGATGATGGCCGAGCATCCGGGCGACGGTCGTTGGAAATTTCACTTGGAAGGTGGTCCGCTTGGTGAGATCAAAGAGTTTGATGCGGGGTGGGTGCGTCGTCGAGTTGACGAGGTTGGTTTGGCTGAAACCGTTCACGAAATTGCAAGCCACTTGGCACCACACTGTGATGCCAGAGAAACGCTTCGATTAAAGCAATTGACTTACCTGGCGATGGGGCATGACTTTCGTGCTTCCCCTCGGCTGCGTGACTTTGTGCGTCTGGTTAGGGAAAAACGCGTCGATCGCCCTCGGGCAGCTCCCGTTCGCGTCATGACGGTGCATCAGGCCAAAGGTTTGGAGTTTGATGCGGTGATCGTGGTTGAATTGGATAGCTCTCTCTCAAAGCAGTCGACAGATTGTGTCGCGCAGGTCGCGGATTTAATGTCCCCGCCGGTTGGTTTGAGCCGTTATGTTAGTCAGAAAACATGGCATTTCCTGAGTCGTGATTGGCAAGCTGCATTCGGGAAGCAAGCTGCAGATGCTTTTACCGAGTCATTATGCATGTGGTACGTTGCGATCACGCGTGCAAAGCAGGGGCTTTACATGGTCGTGAGCCCATCGAAGAAATCTGATTTTGACACACGAACGTTTGGTTCTTTGGTGTTTCATTCTCTGGGGTGTGAGCAGGATCCAACCGAGCAGGATGTCGTATTGTTTGAATGCGGTCATCCCGAGTGGTACTTGCATTCGGTAAAAGAGGATGATGGTGAGGATCGTGAATTGAGACGCGACGCCGAGCCGATTATTTTTCAGCCGCCGAGACTTTGATCGCTGAGTCACTTCATCGCGTTCTGCTCAAATATTTTTTTCCTGTTGGTAGAGGTCCTTAGATTGAACCGGAAAATCATCCATACCGCAGATATCCATTTGGATAGCCCTCTTCAAAAACTGAGTCAGTATGAAGGGGCTCCCGCTGAACAAATTCGGCGAGCATCGCGAGGGGCATTTACTAATTTGATTGATTTCGCGATTCGCGAAGCGGTCGATTTGGTTGTTGTTGCCGGGGATCTTTACGATGGTGATTGGCCTGATCAGAACACGGGTTTGTTTTTTGTTAGAGAAGCGAGTCGCCTGATCCAAGCTGGTATTCCGATGGTTGTGATTCGCGGCAATCATGACGCTGCCAATCTGATCACGAGATCGTTGCCTCTCCCCAAGAATCCGGACGGGACTGATGTCATGCTTTCTGAAAAGCAAGTGGACTGCCGCATTTTCGAGTCCATTGGAGTTGCGGTGCATGGAAAGTCATTTTTGAATCGGGTGGAAAAAGAGAACCTTGCCTTACAGTATCCGCCGGCTTTGGGCGGTCTGTTTAATGTCGGTTTATTGCATACGAGTTTAGGTGGTTTCGAGGGACATGATCCCTATGCGCCGTGCACGCCGCGCGAGTTGGCTGACAAGCACTATGACTACTGGGCGTTGGGGCATATCCATCAACGTGGCAGGCATGAAATTGAGGGTGCTGCGCCTGTTGTCTACAGTGGGAATTTGCAAGGAAGACATGTACGAGAGTGCGGTGCCAAAGGCTGCTGCCTGCTTACTCTGGGTGATAATGGCCAGTGTGACTTAACATTCCACGAACTAGATGTGGTGCGTTGGGAGAAGTTTGTGATCGATGGTGGGCGTTTGACGCACCAAGAGGAAGTGTTAGATCTTTATCAAGACTGGGTTGCAGAAGAATTGACGAAGGTAGACGGGCGTTTGCTCGTTACACGGGTAGAGGTTGCAGGAAAGACATCACTGGATACTGTTATGCGTCGCGAACAACTCGGGCTACTTGATTCGCTTCGTTCGATCTCCGTGAGTCATGGTGCTGGACAAGTCTGGATGGAAAACTTAAAAGTTCGCACGACTCAGGAAGATGGTGCGGTTAGCTTGAGTGAACAAGATGGCCCCCTGATGAGTTTGCGGGAGGTGGTTGCGGAATTAAGCGAATCTGGATTACTTGCAAGTCTTGTTGAGGATGAAGTGAAGAATCTAAAGAAGAAACTTCCTCATGAGATTTTTGAGTCGACGAGCGAAAGATCCTTGGCAGATACTCAGTTGCTTTCTGAACTGCTTCAATCAGCTTATGCGGAAATCAAAGCTCAACTGAATCATGCGGATTGAACGTGAGTGAAGTCCTGTTTTTTCTAGATTGAACATCATCAATAGACCAATCACTTGCTCGTGGGATAATGCGAGATGCTTCTTGAGCGACTTGACCTAAAAGCTTTCGGTAGATTCACCGATATTTCTCTAGAATTGAACTCCGGTTCACGGAATTTCCATCTGATTTACGGCCCAAATGAGGCTGGGAAATCAACCTCGTTACGTGCGGTTACATCGCTATTGTTCGGTATGGAGGCGAACACGAACGACTGTTTCTTGCACCGTCCCGCGGATATTCGCGTCGGTGGGGTACTATTGAATCCGGATACCGGTGAGCGATTGGAGTGTGTTAGACGCCGTGGACGGAAGCAGACACTGCGAGATGCCGATGACCGCGATCCAATCTCAAGCGAGCAGATGAACCAATTCTTGGGTGGTGTTGGTCGCGAAACCTTCGAAACCCGCTTTGGTCTTTCCTATGAGGCTCTTGTTGCCGGTGGTCAGGCCATTGCAAAAGGCGGAGGTGATTTAGGGGAAATTCTTTTTGCTGCGGGTGCGGGAGTAGGCCAGCTAAGAAAACTGCAAGATGACTTTGAGGATGCAGCATCAGGACTTTTTGCACCGCGTTCTTCCAAAGCAACTATCAATGCCGTATTGATGAGTATGGATGACGATCGCAAGGCCATGAAAGCACTGCAGGTCAGCACGTCCACTTATGAAGCACTTCGTGCTGATTTGGAGAGTCAGCAGTCGTCCGGCAAACAGCTGAAAGAACAATTGACTCGTTCAGTGAAGAACCTAGAGTTATTGAAGTCTTACCGCGATGCCGTTTCTATAATTCCGTCTTGGAGAGCTGCGAAAGAGGAGTTAGACAGGTTTCATCACGTTCCGAGATTAAGTGCCGAGTTTGTTACGCAACGACATGACGCTCACTCCGCGCTCGAGATCTCGAAAGCGCAGCGTGAAAAACTTCAAGACCGCTTGAAGACGTTACGGCAGCGGGAAAAAAAATTCCGTCCCGATATGACTTTGTTGCAGTGCGAACTACAGGTTCAAGGTGTTTTTCAGCAGATTGCCATCCACGAGAAATCTGGACAGGAATTACAGAATGCGATCAAGGAATTGCAGGAACTGGATGTTGCCGTTAACGATCTCCTGACGACGTTAACGAAACTGCTTCCGGCTGATGGGGTGGGCTCGGGGGACGAGGTAGCACCGGATGAGAAATTACTAAATCGATACAGATTGCACGCTTCGTCGCTGTTGAGGATGCGAGATTTGACGCAGCAGCACAAAACGCTTCTCTTACGGGAAAAGGAGGCGGGCGATTCACTCAGTTCAGCACGGGTACGACTCGAGCGAATTGATCAGCAATTGAGTGTTATCGGAGAAATCGATGATCCTATCTTTCTAACGGGGTTACTCGAAAGTGTTGGTAAACCAGGGATGATTGCTGAGACGATTGCTCGGCAGCGAGACCAATGTGGCAAGGTGCAACTTGAATGCGAACACGCATTAGCATCTCTGACTGGTTTCCGTGGCCAGTTGCACAAAGCACTTGAGATCGACCTGCCGAGTCAGTCCTTGGTGAATGAGTTTTCAGAAAAGATTGAGGAGGCAAAGACTCGAGCTCGCGAGCACGAGCTAAACATGCAGCAACGGTTTGCTGAATTGGAACAGGTGGAATCGCAACTAGCGGACTCAGTGGCCAATCGTGAATTTCCAAGTGAGGATGAAATCGCGGAGGCCACCGCCAAACGGGATGCATTGATCGATAAATTCACACAGGATCCTGCGTCACACACCGAAGCGGGTGGGTTAGCAGGGGAGGGTTGGATCATGGAACTTCGAGAATTGATTCGTGAGGTTGATCAGTTGCTTCATGAGCGGTTTCAACATGCCACGGCGATCCAGCAGCGAATGAGTTTGAAGCGACAGCGAGATCATCTTAAGGCTTTGTTGGGCCAGCAGGAAAAACGCTTAGAAGAGCTGCAAGATAGCTATGCGGATTTGGTGGCTCGCTGGGAGGCAACTTGGATCTCGGTTGGGGTTCGCGCTGGAAGTGTTTCTGAAATGCAGCAGTGGTCAGAAAAGCATCTTGCATTACGGCAGCTTGCTGCGTCATTGGACGAGGAAGAATCCAGACTATCCCGTTTATTGACTGCGGCTATGCGGGATGTCGAACGACTCAATGAGGCAATCGGGCTAAAGGTATCGAATGAGTCCGGGCAATTCGAGGCGGCTCAACCCACTCTTTTTGAGCATCGCATTGAAGATGAACTGATATCAATTTGGGACCAAGTGGCACGGGTGAGAAGCGAGAGAGAAGAGGCGTGGAAGAACTATCAGGCTTTACTGCAAAGACGCGGCAACTTGATGGAGGATTTACCTGAATTAGAGATGCGGTTGGCTAACGCCGTCGATGAACTGAAAAGTTGGGGAGAGGCGTGGAAGAAATCGGGCGTGGATTTGATTGATATTGATGGGTTCGACGCAGGCGTGGCTGGTGTTTGGTTGGAGCAATTGTCGCAACTGAATCATCTGTTTCATCGTCGAGATGAGTTGGATTTAGCAATTAATCAATTGCAAGAGGAAAGAGCTGAATTCATTCAGAGCGTTAACGATTTGGGGACACAGCTTGGCGAGGAGGTTGATTCCGCTGAGAACGTGATTCTCTTTATCCAAGCAACTTATCGACGGGTGCAAACGCAGAGAGAGATGCAGCAATCGCTAAAGGATTGTGAGGAAGAAATCGGCGAGATCGAACTGAAAATGATTGACGCTGATACCCAGTTGGCTTCTGCGGAGGCGTCTCTTAAGAGGTTGTGCAGTGAGGCCGGAGTTGAATCTATTGATGAGTTACCGGAGATCGAGAAACAGAGCCGAGCGAAGATGGAGTTGGAGGCAAAGTTTAAAGGTTTCGACGAGGATCTCCGGAAGCTGGCGGCAGACCAGCACTTTGAAAGATTTATCGAAGCAGCCTCAGAGCAAACCAGTGCGGTTTGGGGTTTGGAAATTGACAAAGCGAACCAAAACCGAGAATCGATTCAGTCATCATCTGATCAAAATCTGATTGATACGGGAGCCGTTGAAAATGAACTATCAAAAGTTGATGGTGATGCGAAAGCGTCGGACTTGAGGCAGAAAATGGAGCTCGCCGCTGGGCAAATACGAAATGATGCCGAGGTCTACTTGATCAAACGCTTGGGTTTCAAGTTACTTCATCAAGCGATTGAGCATTACAGGCAAAGGAACCAGAGTCCGGTCCTATCGCTCGGTGAAAAGTATTTTACAGAGCTGACTTGTGGCGAGTACGTTGAGTTGAGACCGGATTACGATGCAACTGGAAAGGCGACTCTGCAAGCGGTACACCGGTCAGGTCAAGTCAAATCTGTTGGAGAGATGAGCACTGGAACCGCTGACGCCCTGTATCTCGCGTTACGTCTGTCCAGCCTGCAACATCAAATGGAGAATGGTAAGGCAATTCCGGTGGTGATCGATGATTGCTTGATCCAGTTGGATGATCAGCGAGCACTTGCAGCACTAAGAGCCTTGAGCGAGTTGTCGACCAAAACGCAGGTGATCTTATTCACCCATCACCAACACCTCATCGATTTAGCTCGCGGTGGTTTAGATGAAGATGCCGTTGTGATACATCAGTTAGGCGTTTGATTTAATAATCCATTCCATGGTCGCTTTTGGAGCAGGAATCAATCCATCTTTTAGCCTCTGATACCATCTTACTGAGTCTTGCGGGTTCGCGAATCGCAAGGTTGTCAGCTTCGGTTGGATCTTTGGCCAGATCGTACATCTCCCAACTCTGCCCCGAGTTCGGACTGTAGATTTTGAAGTCATTCTCGTGCCACGCAATTTGCTTTGCCGATTGAAACCCAATAGGGTGATCTCGCACAGAAATTTCTTGGCTGAGGATGGGGAGGATTGAGATGCCGTCGAGAGGTCGCGTATCGGGGTAATCAATATTCAGTAGATCCACGAGTGATGGCAAGATATCGCTGGTGACTGTGGGGGTATCGATGTCGATATTTGGAGCTTGGTTTGGCCACACCAAAATACCGGGAACTCTGACGCCACCCTCGTACAGGGATCTCTTTCTTCCACGCAATCCACCGGCTGAACCTGGGGCCTTGCCTTCGTTACCCTCTGGGCCATTGTCTGAGCAAAACCAAATGATTGTGTCGTCCTCTAGACCTTGGTTTTTGAGATGTGATCTCAATCTGCCAATCTGTTCATCCATTGCGGTGATGCAACCGTAGTAGTTGCGGTCGTATGTGCTCAAGTCTGAGTAATGCTCGGTATGTCTGTCTCCAGCTACAACGGGGAGGTGTGGCGCATGGAACCAGATTGTGGCGAAGAAGGGTTGTTGTGACTGCAATGAGTGATCGATGAATGGAAGTACGCGATCCATTACAACTTTGGATGTATCGCCCGCTAGATTGTCTTTGACTTCATCTAGGTCATGATTCCAGAATCTTGTTCCGTAAAACTTGCTGGGAGTACTATCGCTAAGCGGTGGCCAGCCATTCTTATTGGCGTTGAGTGGCGAACGCATTGGGTCGTAGGTCGGAACTTTTGACTCGGTTACAAAACTTTCATCGAAACCGTGCATTGCAGGTGTCGAGAAATGCTTGGCACCACGCACTCCACCTCGGTTCGCGTCTTCGATCGTCTTGGTTAGTGTGCCAAGGTGCCATTTTCCAAAATGACCACTCAGATAATTGAGCGGCTTCAGTAATTCGGGGATCGTGATTTCTTCGCTCGGAAGGTGTCCCGTGTTGGCGAAATAAATTCCATAGCGGTACGGGTGTCGTCCGGTTAAACAGCTTCCACGCGTTGGGCTGCAGACCGGCGCTGCTGAATAGAATCGGGTAAACCGTGTTCCCTCGCTTGCCATCTGGTTCAAGTGCGGCGTTTGAATGATTGACTTTGGGTTGTAACACTGCAGGTCACCATATCCCAAGTCATCACACATGATGAGGATGATGTTTGGACGGGAGCTAGACGTTTGCGCGGTCGCCGAGTTGAGGTGGGGTAAAATCATTAGTGCGACGGCGAGCATCCATGGTCGCTTGAGAATAGCCATTTGTTTCTTTCAATGGTGAAAAATTAGAGGGGTCTTGCCGAAACTTAAGGCGTGCAAGGTGAGATTCATGACTCGTTTGGGAAACGATCGTTTATCAAGCTTGCGTTAGTCGCTTTAGGAGGTCAATTTATTTGGGCATGCATTTTCCGAAGGATTTGTCCTGTTAAGCTTCCGTTATGCGTCGCCACTTTTTCCGGAGTACCTTGAGCAACAAGCTGCCCGCCGTTCTCCGCGGCACCGGGTCCGAGATCAATGATGTAGTCTGCGGCTTGCATTAGCAAGGCGTTGTGCTCCACAACCAGCAGACTGTGTCCGTCATTGATTAACGCATCAAAACAATCGATCAAGCGTATAATGTCGGAGAAATGCAGGCCAGTTGTTGGTTCGTCAAGAATGAATAGGGTGCGTTTTTTGCTTGCGGTCGCAAGGAAAGCAGCCAGCTTCAAGCGTTGGGCTTCCCCACTGGAAAGAGTGGTTGCTGGTTGTCCCAGCTTGATGTATCCGAGCCCAACATCGATCATCGTTTTTAATCGATCTTGGGCTTTTTCGCATCCTCGGAAAAAGCTGTGAGCCTCAGCAACGGACATCTCGAGAACCTCGGCGATTGAGCGATCACGGTAACGAGCTTTCAGGATTTCCTCTCGGTATCGAGAGCCTCGGCATGATGGACATTGCATGGTGATGTCGGCCATGAATTGCATGTCGATCTGCAACAGTCCTGAACCCTCACAGTGCTGACACTGTCCTTTTGAGCTGTTGAAACTGAAATGGCTTGCAGTGAAACCGAGTGTTTTTGCATCAATCGTTTCAGCAAAAACTTTTCTTATCGGGTCAAACGCCTTAATGAAGGTAACCGGCGCACTCCTTGCTGATCGACTGATGGGTGATTGATCAACAAGTAGGCAGTCTTGAATTTGGCTTAACCCAGTGATGCTCTTGAAAGGTAATGTGTCGATCGCTTTTTTTTTCTTTCGCTGCTGGATGGCACCGAACAAGGTGTCTTGGATTAGAGAGCTTTTTCCGCTTCCAGAGATGCCCGTGACGAGGCAAAGAAGTCCCAATGGGAATTCAACAGTTAGGTTTTTAAGATTGTTGCCGCTTGCGTTCTTTAGTGAGATGAAACCAGAGGGATTTCTGCGTTCTCGACCACGGATTGCCCAACCTCTCTCCCCTGCGAGGAACTGTCCCGTCTCACTTGTCTCAGAATGGATCATCTCATCAACACTTCCTTCGAAGACGATCTCTCCGCCGTGGTTTCCCGCTCCGGGACCAACCTCCACAATGTGATCGGCTAGCCGAAGCATCGTTTCATCATGTTCGACGACGATCACGCTGTTGCCGCGTTTCTGTAATTGAATGATCGCTTTGGATAGCTGGTTAACGTCGTGTGGATGGAGCCCTGCAGTAGGTTCATCCAGAACGTAAAGCATGTTTACAAGACTGCTCCCTAGCGTGGAGGTTAAAGCAACACGCTGAGTTTCGCCTCCCGATAGTGTCCTCAGGGTTCGATTGAGTTGCAGGTAACCTAGTCCCACAGTTTGCAGGTAGCTGATTCTCTGAGTAATTTGCCGTAGGGGTTCTGCTGCGATGGCCGCTTCTCGATCTGAAAGCGTAAGTTCTTCAATGTTTTTCTTCGCTTGGTTGGCCTCCATGCTCAGCCATTGACTAATGTTGTGTTCACCTAGTCGATGTGCCAGTGTTTCTTTTTTGAAACGGTCGCCGCTGCATGTTGGGCAGGTTCGGTAACTTCGATACCGAGATGCAAAAATGCGGATGTGCATTTTGTATTTTTTTCGATCGAGCCAAGCGAAGAAGCCGTTGAGACCACCGAAGTTTCGTTCTGGGACACCTTCCTCAATAAGCTGCCGATGTTTTTTCTTTAATTTTTTGAAGGGAATATCAGTCGGGAGGTCATAGTCTTCGGCGAGTGCAAGCAGTTCATCTAGTTCGTGCTGGTACGACGGTGTGTTCCACGGAGCGATCGCTCCCTCAGCGAGCGAGAGGTCGGGGTTGGGTACGACGAGATCCATATCAACGTCGACGATTTCACCGAAGCCCTCGCAAGTTTGGCATGCACCGAGTGGATTATTAAAGTTGAAGAGCCGTGGCACGGGAGGTTGGTAGTCGAGGTCGCATTGGTCGCAACGCAGTTCGCTGCTGATTGTTTTTTCTTTCCATCTGCGTCCGTCGATGATACGGTTTCGGTTACCGCTATCGTCATCACTTTCGGTGAGGATTATCGCGCGCCCATTTCCTTCCTGCAGAGCCGTTTCTACGGATTCAGTCCACCTCTTGAGGTCGTCAGAGCCCGCGAGGCGATCAACCACAATGCAACAGGTACATCCGCTGTTCGGGATCTGTTCTGCTAAAGTTTGTCGGTCATCGTCTGAGAGCCGAAACGAGGATTCGTTGACAATCAATCGGACATAACCCTCTTTCTGTAATCCGAGCAGGATCTCACTCGCTTCGGTACGGTTGGGTAGCCAGATATTGAAACAGACCATTGACCGAAGCTTGTCCGGTTGGTCGGCCATCGACTCGGCGACCGATTCGGCTGAGTCGGAAACCACCGGTTGGTTGCATCCAATGCAGTAAAGCGATGCAACTTTTGAGAACAAAAGTCGCAGGTGATCCGCAATCTCAGTTGCTGTACCAACGGTGCTACGATTGCTCCGCGAGCCAGTTGCTCTGGTGACGGCGATCGCGGGTGGAATCCCCTTGATCTCATCGCAGTCGGGTTTGTCAAGTCTTTCAAGAAACTGGCGGGTATAGGCCGAAAAACTCTCGATGTAGCATCGTTGACCCTCGGCGTAGAGAGTATCTAGGGCGAGGGAACTTTTTCCGCTCCCTGATAGGCCGCAGATCGCAACAAGCTGATTTCTTGGAATGTCAATATCCACATTTTTTAAGTTGTGAACGCGACATCCACGCAGTGAAATGAACCTGTCTTGCACTACGGTTTCCTTGGCGGCTGAGGTGTGTGTTTAGCAGTTGTGATAGTCTATAAAAACGTCGAGCATGGATATGCCGGCTCGCTTAGATACGGTAGGCATTTTTCGAAAAGATCAGGATAGGTGGAAAGTGGTCGATCCCAGTGGTCTCCCCAGCATGGCTTCTCGAGTCAAAGCGTTGAAGGAAGAAATTCGGCAACACGATCATCAGTATTATGTTGCCGCCGCTCCGACGATTAGTGACCTTGAGTACGATCGTCTTTTAGATGAATTGAAACGACTCGAAAATGAATGCCCCGAGCTGATTACCGCGGACTCGCCCACTCAGCGGATCGGCGATGCGCCGGTCGAGCACTTGGAGCAAGTTCAACATCGCGTTCCAATGCTCTCGATTGATAACACCTATCAACCCGAAGACCTTCGAACTTACCTCGAGCGGACCGAACGTCTGCTTGATGGCGAGCCGGTTGAGTGGGTGATGGAGTACAAGATTGACGGTGTCGCGGCGTCAATTCGTTATGAGAATGGTCAGATGCGTCTGGGGTTGACTCGAGGTAATGGAGAGGTGGGTGACGATATCACTCATAACATTCGAACCATTCGAGATCTACCGCTCAGTCTGAATCCCAATCATGCACCGGATGTGCTTGAAGTGCGTGGTGAGGTCTACATGGCAAACTCGGATTTGGCTGACCTCAATGTCCGGCAGCAGCAACTTGGTTTAGATCCGTTCAAGAATACGCGTAACGTGACCGCGGGCACCATTCGCTTATTGGATCCTAGCGTTGCAGCCGAGCGTAAGTTGCGATTCTTTTGCCACGGCATCGGAGAATCGAGCGGATTGGAGTCAGCGACGCATCGAGATTTTTTACGGGAAGTGGAAGCACTAGGTATCCCGTCGACTCCCAATGTCCGCGTATTAAGTGGTGCGGATGCAGTCATGCAGGCGATTGAAGATCTCAATAACCAAATGCCTGATTTGCCCTTTGAGGTTGATGGGATTGTTTTCAAGGTCAATGATTTTCGACAACGTGAGCGACTGGGGATTCGGAGCAAGAGTCCGCGTTGGTTGATTGCTTATAAGTTTGAACGGTACGAAGCGACGACTCGTTTACTTTCTGTTTCCGTTCAGGTGGGGAAAACCGGGGCGATCACACCGGTTGCCCATTTGGAACCGGTTGAAATTGCCGACACAACCGTTTCGCGAGCTTCGCTCCACAATGCAGATGAGGTTCAGAGACTTGACATTCGGATTGGCGACCAAGTCGTCGTGGAAAAAGCTGGCAAGATCATTCCGAAAGTCGTGAGGGTGGAGAAACATTGTCGCGTGGACGATTTGCCGGCTTGGTCTTTTCCCACCAATTGTCCAGAGTGTGAGACGACTTTGATAAGAGATGAAGGTGGAGTTTATATTCGCTGCCCGAATCCAAGTTGCCCAGCTCAGATCAAGCAGCAACTGATTTACTTTGGCAGTCGTCCCGGGATGGATATCGATGGGTTGGGCGAGGAGGTCGTTGACTTACTACTCGATTCGGGGCTTGTCGGTTCCTATGCAGATCTTTTCAAGCTGGACGAAGAGGAGGTTGCATCGCTGATTTGGCCAAAGAAACGGAAGGGTAAAGATGGGAAAATGATCGAAGTCCAGTTTGGACAGCTGAATGCAAAAAATCTGCTTTCGGGCATTGAGGAGGCACGCACACGTGGTCTGTCGCGACTGCTAGCGTCCCTGTCCATACGACATGTGGGTCCGAGAGTCGCCAAGTTAATTGCAAAGCGGTACTCAGATCTCGAGCAGTTGCTAGCCGCCTCCATCGAAGACTTGTCGGGAATTCATGAGATCGGACTGGCGATTGCAGAGAGTGTGCACAACTTTTGCAACAGCGATTACGGGATCGAGACACTTCGCAGTCTCGAGGCGGCTGGCGTGGAGGTGAATGAGTTGCAGAGCGATACCTCGCGAGACAGTCCAATTAATGGGAAGACCGTTGTGGTCACTGGTAGTCTTCAGCAGTTTACCCGAGATGAAATTAAGGCATTGATTGAGGACATGGGGGGGCGTGCTGCGGGAAGTGTCAGTAAGAAAACGGATTTCTTGGTTGTGGGTGAAAAGGCGGGAAGCAAACTTTCAAAAGCAAAATCCTTAGGGGTGACGGTTCTGACGGAAGATGATTTTCGCTTGTTGGTGGCGGGGGAGTGGGCCGGCGACTCGCCTTAGCCCATCCTTCTTTACGCAACGAAGGTGACGAGCCTTCATGACTGCTCACTTTCTCGATGATTTTGCTGGGAATGAGGCTGAGGCACCTCGGCATTTCATTTAAATTCCATTACAAAATTTTTTCGGAATCTTTCCGATTCACCTTGACCCCTGTGAAAGGTAGTCCGTATCCTCCAAACATCGATGGGAGAGAACTGCTCTTGTCTTCGACCAAAACACCACCCGTCATTCAGGCTCGGTGTTCGATGCTGTTATTGACAGCGTCAACTGATTGATAACAAACCACCGGCTCCCGGAAATTAAAGCGCGTTGTCCTCCGCCCCCCTAGGACCTCGTACTTTCCGGGAGCTTTTTTTATGCGCGCACTTGGTCTGCATCGAGGTTCGATTAGTCTGGATTCTCGGTATTGGCTTGATCCGGATCAGTCACGAATCGATAGCCTGCGTCTCTGACGGTAAGAAGATGGGTTGGTGATGTTTTGTCCGGTTCAATGATTTTTCTAAGTCTGGCGATGACTTGGTCAACCGCGCGAGTCTGCAAGTTTCCGGAGAGGTTCCAAACTTCTGTAAGTAGTTCATTGCGACTGATCACTCTTCCTTCATTTTCAAGGAAGTACCGCAGTAATCGGATCTCCTTCGAGGTCATTCTGACGGATTTGCCGCGAACCGTTGCCTGATGAGTTTCAAAATTGACATGGATGCTTGCAAAATCAACCTCGATCAGGTTGGGTGGTGTTTTAGTTTTTGGTGCGAGGGGTGATTGCGATTTAGCCGTTTGCAGAAGATTCTTGATGCGACTGATCAATTCATCCAGATCAAAAGGCTTGCTCATGTATTGGTTCGCACCAACATCAAACCCTCGAGTGCGATCTTCGGCAAGTGTCCGAGCGGAAAGCATCAAAACAGGGGTGTTCAACCCTGCTTCCCGAATTGACTCACAGACGGTGTAGCCGCTCATTCCCGGTAGCATTAGATCCAGAACAACCAAGTCGATCTCGTTCGAATCCGAGATCACGGCTTGCAAAGCTGAGGGACCGTCCTCGACCAAAGTGACACGGTAGTTTTCAGCTTCAAGGTTGTACTTGATGCCAACTCCGAGATGCTTTTCGTCTTCTACGACCAAGATGTGCGGTTTCATGACAGGCCTATCTAGGTTTCTTTTAATTCGATGAACCCTACGTGACGATACCTTTGAGCGTCACTTCAAATTGAGTCCCAGATCCATCTTTGCGATCACCAACTTGGATACTACCTCCAAGAGATTTCACAACGGTTCGAACAAGGTACAGCCCAAGTCCCGTACCGGGTGTGCTTCTTTCCAGTTCGTTCCCAAGTCGTATAAAACGTCCAAAGACTTTTCGTCTTTGGTTTAGAGGAATTCCAGTGCCGTTGTCGACGATGGTGACTCGCAATTCTTTTTCACCAATGCTTTCTGCGGTGACGGATACTTCCGGAGGCTGCCCGCCATACTTCACGGCGTTGTCAATTAAGTTGCGAAAAAGGATTTCTAGTTGGACCAACTGACTCTTAAGGTTTACTGCTGGACAATGAACGGTGATCGTGCTCGGTGGAACTCTGTACCGAACGCAAGTTGCCTCCGCGCAGTGTTTCAGTAATTGGCTTATGTCTACTTCTTCATCGCTCCGGACATCGCCACCTTGGTCGATACGAGCGACGTCCAGTAAGTGGTTGATGAGAAGATCAAGCCGTTCGACATCGTCAAGCATGAAGCGATGGAAGTCTTGTTTCTGTTCCTCGCTGACACTTCTTCGAGTCATCGTCTGGAGGTAGAGTTTGAGGGATGCAATGGGGCTTTTTAGCTCATGGGTGACAGCATCAATGAAGTTAGATTGCCGGCGGTTCAGGTTGATCGCTTTGACGGTGAGTGTTAGGTAGGCGATGACACCCGCCAACACTGCCGCAAGCAGGACAGCCCCGGTTGTGAGCATGATCCACGGCAGGGCAGTCGATCCAAGCTCGCCTGTGGCACCCAAAATATTGCCCACAATCCAAACCGCTGCCAGGATGACGACGAGGACGATCATCACCACGCCTAAGGCGATCGGAGCTTTTAGGGATCGTCTTTCTAGCATCGAAGCCTACGTGGGCTGGTTGAGTGAATCAGGTTAATTACCTAGGAACTAGCGTTGTACCGAGCTTTGATCGGTGTGGTGGATCTGGTGAAACCCAAATGGCGTTGCCGTACCTCCAAACCTTGCCGGTCATGCATTATGATAAGGTATCACGAGTGATTCGCCTAAGGTCTGTTGCGGGGCACTCCAGCGATTGGAAGTTTTGTGTGCTCCTAGTTTCTGGGGTTGCCTAAAGGTTGATGACCCTTCAGCGGTGTGGACCGATAACGCGGTCTTGCTTGGATTTTCGGGTGAACGTCAAAGTCGGATATTGTTGGCAAATGCTCGATCGGCAGCGTGTTTATTTTTGACTAACGTGAATTGAACGGGATGACAACCCATCATGAATCTTGAGGCCGGCGGGCAAAAAATTTCTGAACAGTCCATCAAGCAGGTCGAACTTGATAGTTTTCTTGCACTGGAAAAGGCTAGGTTCAGACTTGAATTGAGTGATGTGACTCTGCTTCGCTGTGTCAGTGTCAAGGAAGAGACCGAAGACTCGTTCGGTCAGCAGTTGTGGTTCTTTGATGCGGTCGGAATGCACACCAAAATGGGATCGGTAAATTGTTTTGGCGTTTTGCACTACCGTGTTGAGTACGGGCTATTGGAATTGATGCAGACACACGTCTTTGATTCGGAGAATGAGAGGAGACAATACCAACGTTTTTCCAAGACAGGTAAACGTACAGATCGATTCTGGCACCCTGCAAACTGTTGGTTACTCGGCGGATTGGCTGCCGTTGGAATGGTTTGGCTGATGTACTTATCTTTCTTGATGGCTCGGTAAGAATCAGTGCAAGCGGACTCTTGCTTCGCAATCAGCAGTCATCCGTCTCAAGAGCAAAGAGCTCGTGTATGTCACAGTTGAATGAATCGCAGGATCGTGAAAACCCTGAGCAGTCGCAGGGGGCTGTTTTGGATGTGCAGGGTTTAACTAAGCGTTATTCGGGAGGCGTCTTTAAGCGGAATTCGATTGAGGCCTTGCGTGGGATCGACCTTCAAGCGGGTCAGGGCGAGGTTTTTGGCATTTTAGGTCCCAACGGTGCTGGAAAAACCACTTTGATTAAGGTGCTATTGGGAGTGGTGAAGCCAACGAGTGGTATCGCTCATTTGTTTGGTCAATCCGTTGGTAGCGTTGAGGCTCGCAAACGCGTGGGGTATCTTCCTGAATCGCTGCGTATTGACCGTCATCACACGGCGAGGTCGGCCTTGGCATATTACGGTCGTCTTAGTGGGATGAACGCGACAGCGATCTCTAAACGAACGGATGAGTTGCTAGATTTGGTTGGTCTAGCCGGTCGCGATCGCGAATCGGTTTCAAGATTCAGTAAGGGGATGTACCAGAGACTGGGACTCGCTCAAGCTCTGATGCACGATCCTGACCTTTTGATACTTGATGAGCCGACTGATGGCTTGGATCCGGTCGGTCGCAATGGTGTGCGCCGAGTGATTGAAGCACTGCGAGAACAGGGTAAGACTATTTTCTTGAATAGCCATATTTTGCAAGAGGTGGAATTGGTTTGCACACGCGTTGCAATTCTGGCGAGAGGGAAAATCAGGGGTGTAGGCTCGGTTGAGGAGTTGACTCACCATCTATCTTCGGAAACCTATCTTCTTCACATTGAGTCCAACCGTCCATCGGAATGTGCTGACCAAATCGAATCACTCGCTCAGCAGATCGAGTTAGACACTGAACGTTTGAGTTACCGAGAGGTTACTGATGGGCAGTTTGAATTGCACGTTAGCCTCAACGAGCGGTCGCAGTTGGATGCGTTGGTCGATTGTTTAAGAGAGAATCAAAACTCGATTCAACATTTAGAAAAGAAAAGGCCCTCACTCGAAGACCTCTTCATGCAGTTGGTAGGAGATCACGGAGGCAGAACCGAGTGATGCCTTATCTTTCCGTCATTGGTGATTCATTCCGCGCCGCTTTTGCATCGCGTGTTTTGTGGATCGCTTTTATAGCAATTTGGATCTTGCTGGCAGCCTTGGCGCCCGTCGGGTTTCGTTTGGAATACACGACCGAATTTCGTGCAGGTGATTTCTATAACGGAACTCGCCTTAAAGCGATGTTAGCGAGCGGTACGGTGGACCCCAAAGTGGCAGATCAACCCGTCGGCCGGCTAGCCGCGGTGATGCCCGATGAATTATCCAGACAGTTAAAACGGGTTGGGGAGGGAGATGAGGTACGGATTTACTTGCGGGTATTTGCAGACGCCTTGAATCAATGCCTAGAAGATGAAGAGTGGTATTCTCGAGAAGCTTGGGCGGACACTCTACAGTTCAGAGAGCTGAGGGAGCTCGAGTCACTGCCCGAGCCACTGGATCCAAAACTGCGAAGACGAAGAGCGAGGCTTAGGATTGAAGCGGCATTGCCAGGGGTGTTCGAAGCTCGATCGTCTCAATCGGTGCGACTGACTTATGCAGGCATGGATTTTCCTGCTCGATTCTCCACGGATCGCACTCAGTTCTTAACTCTGGTCAATCAATATGTCCTTCCCGTCATTATTCAGTGGCTGATGGGTTTTGTCTTGGTGTTTTTGGGGATTCTGGTCACTGCTTCCATGATTCCAGAAATGCTTCAGCCTGGGTCTTTGCACTTATTGCTTAGCAAGCCAGTCTCTCGCGGTTTATTGTTGTTGAGTAAATTCGCGGGTGGGTGCACCTTTGTCCTGCTATGCGTAACCCAGTTGGTGGTAGGTCTGTTTCTGATCGCGTGGTTGCGGCTCGACATTTGGAATGTAAGGCTGCTGCTATGCATTCCCGTCTCGGTGTTTTTGTTTTCCGTTTTCTACAGTGTGTCGACTTTTGCTGGATTGATATGGAGATCTTCGATTCTCTCTATCGGGGTCACATGTATCTTCGGAAGCATCTGCTTGGTGGTTGGCGTGATTGGTGGACTATTTGATTCGTTGGTCACAAGGCCTGCGAGCATCAATCATCTCGAGATAGTTGGGGAGACCCTAATTGGTTCGACTCGGGGCGGCGGACTTTTTCATTGGGACCAGCAGCGTCAAACCTGGGAAGAGATCTTTGAGAGTAACCCACTGGGAGCGGATCGAGTGCTGGCTCCCGTGTCTATCAATGAAAATCAGCTCATTACCGCTCGTGTTCGAGGGGGTAGATTCAATCCATTCGGATCCGGAGCTTCTGATCTGCTCGTCATGACGAGGGAGAACAGCTGGGATGGAGAGCCGAGTATGCGGTTGCCTGCATCGACTACCGAACTTCATTTAGCCGGTGATCATGTTGTGGCTTTGAGTGGCAGTGAACTGGCGTCGGTGTCGTTGGAGCAGATTCTCGATGCGGTAGGTGCTGCAGATACAACCGGCACGAAAAATGCGGGGCAAAACGAATCGGGTACCCGTGGGATTGCTAAGGCAGGTTGGATGCAAAAACTGTCAACAATGATGGGTGGAGCGACTGAAGGATTTGAGTCAGTTCTCCCTGATGGATTTTCTGTGAATCCACCTTCGTCTTTGCACATTGATCCTGAAGCTCGGTTTTTGATGCTTTATACCCGTGGACGTCTGATGCGATTCGAGCGTGAGGAGATTACTCAAACGTGGCAACAAGTCAGTGAGCAATCAATCGATGGTGAGATCTCTAGTCGGTCTTGGTTAGCGGTCAGCGGGGATTCGCTTCTATTGGCGAGAGAGGACATGCCGGTAGAGGTCTATGATGCAACGACGTTGGAGCTTCTTGCGAGTTCTGACTTGCCCGATTCGATTAGTCCTGTATTCGTTGAGGGGCTCGGCCGTGAAGCTGGCTTTTTTCTCGGTACCAGCGACGGATTGGTTCGACGAGTGACACTGCAGCGTCATTTGGGGAGTGTCCAAATATCGGAAGCCGTTGGTCCGTCCGAGGTGGAATGTGTTTGCGTTGATTTCGTGAAGAACCTCGCGTACTTCGTGCATCATGTTGATCAGGTTGACGTTGTTGATCTCAAGAGCTTTGAGCGATTGGAGCGGCGGACGCCCCAGCTCTCGGGCTGGCGTCTTCTCGAGAAATATTTGATTTCCCCCGCTCGGTTTATCACGCCGCAGACGGGGGAACTCGGAGAGACCATCGAGGCCATCATCAGCGGCAAATCGGCCAAGACCATTCTTGATGGGCCGAGTGCTGGTGAGGTGGTTCGCTACCAGTTGTTTAGGCCAATTCTCAGTTGCGCCAGCTTCACGATCCTGATGCTAGTTGTCAGTTGCCTCTACTTTTCAAGGCGTGACTTTTGATGTCGATACTGCTCAAAGCATTCGAGTGACTCTATCTACCGGAAATTTTGTAAAGGTTGCTTTTGCTTCGGATCAGAAGTGAAGCTTCGGCTGGCGTTGGGCTAGCGACAGTGTAGTCTGCATCGTCATCAATCGCATTTTCTGAAACGATTTCAGGCTGATCTGCAGTCAAAGGGCCGATGACATACGTCGTACCTTTCTCATTGGTCACGTAGAGATGGTTGCCCGCAATTAGAGGAGAACTGCTAAAGCTAATACGGGATTTTGGGAGTTGAAGATCCCAAACCGTTTTGCCGGTTTCGGCTTCGAGACATGTGATCAGGCCGCGCGAGGTTCGACCATCCCCGACCACGTAGACCTTTCCATCGAGCGAAGCTGGGGTCGGTACATCGCTACCGAGGTCATCTCGATGCCAACGAATCGCGGCTTCTCCTTTGCCATCGGCAAGATCCTGCATGTGAATTCCAGTGATGGTAGCGCCTCGAGCGTAGGGGCAGATCATTAGATCTCCACTGGCTACCGGTGATGAGATCGATCGGAAGTAAGCATTCTGCTCGGGATTGAATCCGCCGAGACGACCAAGTTCTTTTCCATCGGATGCTCGATGTAAAGTGAAGTGGTCGGCGCCCATCACTCCGATCCACTGCTCGCCATTACGATCGACAACGACAGGAGTTGAGTAGCTTTGAGCAGCTTCTTCAGGAGCACCAACCATCCGGTCCGTTTTCCACTTCTGCTGGCCCGTTTTCTTATCGAACGCGATCAGGTAACTCGGGCCGGTCTGCATCACAACGACGATCACAGAATCTTTCGTGACGGTGGGTGAAGAGCCTAGATCCCACCATAGCGTGTCTTCACCAAATTTTTCTTGCAGGTTGATGTGCCAGATCAGTTTTCCGTCGGTGTTGACGCATGCGAGATCCCCGCTGCGAAAGTAAGCGTAGACATGGTCTCCATCAACAACTGCCGACGGGTTGCTACCGCTACCTTTTTTATGCTTTCCACCGCGATCTTTGCCGAGGTCAAGCGACCAATGAATTGATCCGTTTTTTAGGTTGTAAGCCAGCAGCGTATTACTTTCAGCGTTGCCAGCAGTGACGAACGCTTTCTCGTTGGAGACGACGGGTGTGCTGCCTCCAGTACCGGGGACTTCGCTCTTCCAAGAAATCCCAGAGTCGGCTGACCAAGTTGCCGGATAGTTTTCTCCTGATGCGACCCCGTTTTGAAGTGGACCACGCCATTGAGACCATGTGTCGGCAGCGTCAGTGATTCCGACGGAAGACAAACAGATCGCGGTGACGGATAATTGAATCTTGGTTCGGCTCTTGGCGAGAAAGCGTCTAATTTGCATGGGATGGCTCCGGTTCTGGTGAGATGATTTGTGGAGTGCGGTTGTCTGCGGGGCGGTTGTTTTTAGCCGATGAGTCAACCAACCAATCAAGTGCATGACGGCTTACGTTAACCCCCTCGTGTGATCATGTTTTAAGATTTCAGTCTGATACCCGAGATGTGACGCTGAGGCGTCTTTTGTTTTGAAAGATCTTGCTGGAATCGACTGGCGAAAGTATAGCGTCACAGAAAGCCCTCGCGGATGGTGATTTTGGATTCACCGAGCAAATCAAATTGCGGTCGAGCGGAATGCCCAGCGAGGATGGCATAGTTGTTAGAATGCATCATACGGGTCCTCTGAAGATGAAAGATGGGTCCTCAGGACAGTGCGAATCACCGTTGTTTTTGAGTGGTTAATGCGAATTTTAAGATCTGTCGTGTTAAGGATGAACCGGTTTAGTGCTGTGCTATGCGGGATGGTGGTCCTGTGTCTTGGCTCGGATTCCATCGTGTGCGGTCAGGCAACCGGGCGCGGCAGAGCGGAGTCGGTTGATTCGTGGGAGTCTGCTGACCGGATCCAAACTCGTTTGGCGATTTCCGATTGGGCCGCGTTAGATGATTCCGCGTTGATTGAATTGTTGACCCGTGATCTTCACGGAGAACGGCAGTTAGCGATGTTGGAAGTTTGGCGGCGACGGGGTGCGTTACGTGATTCGGTTAAACGCCTGGCGTTGGACAAGGACCCTGAGGTTAGAGGCAGAGCAAATTGGATCTTAGGTCAATGGTCCCGAGGCGTGGTGCCCGAAACACCAAAGGATCTCAGGCAGTGGTTGCTTCAGAGGACAACAGCGGAGTCATTGCAGGGATTGTTGCAGCAGGGCTATTTCCGAGCCGTTGTAGTCGCTTTAGAAGAGTCTGCCAGCCGCCCTGACGCTCAAGCGGTGCGAGATCGTGTTGCTGCGAATCTCACCAATCAGTTTTCTACCTATGCATTGAAGGCGTACGAAAGCGACTCGATTCTGGATTTGATTGAGATTCTCAACCTTGTCTCCAATACCGTTGAGCTTGCAGTATCACGTTATCAGCTCTCTAGGGAGCTAGGCTCGCTTGATGACTCCTTTGAATTACTTCCTTCAACTGCGGCAACCTGGACACCGCTATTGCGACTGCAGGCTGAATGTGTCCTGAGGTTTTTGCATGGCGATCTAGCAGGTGCGCACGAGAAGGCGAGTCAGAGTATTGATCCAGAGTTGCTATTGCGACTGAGAATGGTTTCCGGTGAATGGGAATCTTTATCCGAGGATTTGGCGCTGCGAGCAAAGGATTCGCGCAGGGGTAGCCTAGAACGAACGCGACTATTGGTTCTGACTTTGGCAGCGAGTGACAGAGCCTTGGTCTCCCCGCTATTACCGGCAAGAATGAAGGAATTGAGAGACGATGCGGTGAGGCAACTGTTGGACGAACCGATCGAAGATTCGGTCGAGGGCAAGTTGGCTTCGGTAATGCGTTGGAAGGGGCTCGCAAGTCACGGGGAAGTCAATCAAGCCGTCGAGCTTCTCCGGAAAATCAATCCAAGTGATGCCGCTGCGCTCTGCAAAGATTCTTCTCGGGTGGCGGATGCTTTTGGTGCCATGGAGCGACCCCTGAGCCGCGTGGATATTGAGCTCGATCAATGGATTGCCGAAGCATTGAAGCAGCAGCGTGCGAGTAATGTGCGAGATCTGACTCCAGAAATTCGTGAAATGTTGACGCTGATGCAGTGTCTGATTGCCATTGGTTATGACGAGCGAGGGTTCGAGCTTGCTGATCAGTTGGCGAACAGTGGTGTGAAGCTCGGTACGATTGACTTACGGGAATTCGTGCTTTCGACACTATCTCTCACGAAGAAAATGGATTGGATCTTGCAGCTCGCAGTCCCGCCGGATGCCGTCGAAATTACCTTGGAAACTTACAATACAATTAGCAGGAATCTTACTGATTGTGAGTTGCCGACATTGCGAACTGTTGTCGGTGCGTTCGCGGAAGCTAATCCTGATGCAACACTTGGTGAAAACTTAGCTCAAGCCGTTGAGCTCTTTATGGCATCTGATTCAGAACTAGTCGGTGACCGTGTTCATGAAACGCAGTTTTTGAAAATCTTTACCTACCTGTTCAAAGATCCAACACCTGAGCAGAACGTTGAGGTTCTTGCACGTAACAAAAAAAGCCCACGGTTGAACCTCGACTTTGTGAAGCTCTTTCGAAAACATGGGCAAACACGTTTTGCTGAGCTGTGTCTAAGCGAGCTTATGAGCAGGGGTGATCGCGAGGCAATATTGATGTGGGCCCAATGGTCCGCGGATGCTGGGAGAGTCGAGGAAGCTGAAGATGCATACTTGGAGTTATCACGAACAAGTGAATCGGAATCAGGTCAATCATCCCAATTGCAGGTGAAAAGTGATCTGCTGCCGGTGCAAGCGAGGATTGGTTTATGGCGTCTTGCAAAACTTCGACAGGATGATCAAACCGCCAGCCAATTACTTCAGGGCATTCGCTTCGCGTTGTGTTCACCGAATCTTAGTGCTCGGAATGAACTCGGTGAATATCTTGCTGACACCGCTGAATCCGAATTGGCGTTAGCAGTGTTTGAAAATCTGCTACCCGTGGTCGCGTTGGGCCAAAGGGGGAGTCTGGGGCTTTATGATGTAGCTAGAAGGTATGCTCCTCTTATTCAGAAGAGTCAGCCACAGAATGCCGCAAAATGGTTTGATTTGGCGCTAAATCAAACATTGTTCGACGTTGATTTTCGAGCTGGCGCCTATGTGACCTTGCCCATGTTTGTCCATCGCTGGGCTCTTGAAGCAGAGATTCGGGATGAGAATCGCGATCGTATTCAACTTCGACTTAGCAGGATGCTGCAACTTGATGCGATGGATATCGATTTTGCGGAACGTTTATTGCCGATGATGCGAGAGATAGGTATGGAGACTGATGCGAAGAACGTTCTGGACGAGATCATCGATCAGGGGATTGCGCATGCTGCGAGATTTCCTTTTGATGCAATGACTGCTAACAACGTTGCATGGGTTGCCGCTGTCAATCGTCAAAGATTGGAGGATGCGTTGGTGCTCTCAAAAGTTTCGGTTCGAGCTGAGCCGGAGAGTCCGGTGTATCGTGACACGCTTGCAGAGGTTTTGTTCCAACTTGAACGACCCGAGGAGGCTCTGCAGATTGAAGAGGCTTGCCTTTTAGATGACCCGACTCAATGGCATCTGCATGAGCAGTGTTCAAAGTATCGTGCTGGGCTTAACGCCGAGTAAGAGCATCGGTCGCGACGACTAGAAGCGAAGGTGAATGCCGAAGTTTTGGCGGGGCCGGTAGTGGTGGTGATAATGCGGGTGATAGCTCGGTGGGCAGTAATTTCTGTACAGGGGGTGTGACAACAGGGGTTGTGACATCCAAATTGTGGTGGTGGTAGGCACCGGAGCGTAGTAGGTGGTTGGTGCTGGTGCGCTTCGAGGTTGAGTATTCACCGGAGTACTGACCGCTGCTCGCTGCAAAGCCGTGATCACCTTCTCGCTAATTCCTCGTTGATGAAGGTCGATGATTTCTTTGACCGTCAACGGATTTGCAATTCCGCGTTGGCCAATTTGATTAATGATCAACTCGTCATTTAGGCCCGCTTGATGCATCTCAATGACGTCCATGGGTGTTACTGTATGGGATACGGAAAAGTGCTTGGGTGATATGAGAGAACCTGAATTGTTTGACTGCTGAATGATTGCTTGTTGCCGTTGCACCCATTCTTGTTGATCTTTTGCTTCCCCAAGCAAGCCACCAGTCACAGCACCGACCATGCCGCCGATGACAGCGCCCGCACCGGCATTCCCATTGTGGTCTCCGATCAGGCTGCCAGCGATGGCACCCGTCAACCCACCAACCGTCGCGCCACGCTGCGTGTTGTACTGGGCTTCGGCGACATGTGATGTGAAGATGGACATGACCATCACAGGAATAGCAAAACGGAACATTCTGACACCTTCCATCAAGTGGCGGTAAGTAAGACGCTCTTTCAACACCAGTTTAACCGCACCTCCAAAGCTTTGGGTGCTTGGTTCATCATGATTACGGGTTTTGGAGCATTGAAATCAAGCCTGAGTTGAACATCGAGGCTAGATTTCGCCCTGTTTGGTTACACCGCCTCGAAGAACGGAATTGCTTGCAATCGGTTATTCCAAGTTCTCAACGCTAGTGTTGGTTTTTTTTGCCGACAATATTGGAGATTGCTTGGATGAAATCCTGAGCACCATCAAACTCTCGGTAAACACTCGCGAAACGAATGTAAGCAACTTGATCGAGTCCAGTCAGGTGCTGCATCACAATATCACCCACTTGTGCCGAAGTTACCTCGGACTCGTAATTGGTGTAGATATCGGTTTCAATGTCCTGCACGACGCGTTCGATGGTTGCACTGGGAATGGAGCGTTTTGAGCAGGCTCGTTCGATCCCTCTGCGGATTTTTTCACGATCAAGCGGTTCACGCGTTTGATCGCTCTTTACGACGCGAACACTAAGTTTTTCAATCTTTTCCGTGGTCGCAAAACGTCTCTGGCATGAATTGCAAATGCGTTTTCGGCGAACCATGTAGCCACCTTCGGCAGCTCGTGTATCGAGCACCCGATCGTTATCGACATGGCAGTAGGGGCAACGCATAAATGAATGTTCCTGAATTTTCGAGCCGCTGAGATTTAGTATCCCGCGAATTTTCCGTGATGGCAACCGACCTTCGCTCCGGACACTCGAATGTTTGGTCAGAGCCAAGGCCTTCGGAACAATGAGGACTTATGAATAATCAGGGCTTTAGACTGACGGGTTCGCGATGTCGATCTATGTCCTGCAATCCTCAACACGCACGGGAATCTTCAGAAAAGCCTCGTACGTGACGCATTATTCGGCATTATCGGGTCTGGATGAATTGAACCCGTGATATTCTTGGCGACGGTGATGGGTTAAAGTGATGTTTCAGCTCTGTTTAGTTAACTGGCTGGCGGGGCAAGCATGATTTGACTTGGTGGGATGTTTGATTGGATTGATCGATCAACGGAGGTAAGTCGTGGCAGATTGGTTCGTGCAGATCAGTGGTACAGGTGACGAAGCTGGGCCTTATCGACCGAGTGAACTGTTGGAACTGGTAAGAAACGGAAAAGTGACACCTGAGTCAATGCTTCGGAAAGATAATTCCAGTTGGTTTGCCGCTGCAGATGTGGGTGGACTCTTTGAAGCTGCAATGCGTCCTACCATTCGGCATTTCTGTCCCAATTGCCAACATGAGATCACAGAGCCTCCGGTAACCTGTCCGAAGTGCGATACCAATGTTGTGCGAGCGCAGACCGAGATCATCGAGAATTCAATTGCCTCGCAAGATTCTCAGCAGCAAACCGATAACACCAGCAGTTCTGTCAAAGACTGGTTGAGTCGCAAGCGATTTGGTCGACGCTCTCCGGGTGACCCACGCAATCCGCGTTAGAAATTTCCGCGTACCGAGATCCTTGGTTCCACAGTAATCTTCGCGGTGATCTTTCCTCGCGACTTCGGTTCAACGGCTCTCTTCGCCGCTAGCTGACGTTTGGCGTCGACCTAGGTTAGTATCGAATTTCACCGCCATAGGTGAAGACCGCGTTGATCAGGTCTTCATAACCTTCCACGCTAT
>CALIBL010000006.1 GCA_938045805.1 uncultured Rubripirellula sp.
GACTCCAACAGTTTTCTCACCCCCGGTAGTAAAACTGCCCCTTGCTGACGCATCAAATCAGGAAAAAGCTCTAGGTAGCGATCACGCACCAGACCGAATTGCGACTCAGACCACGTGATGCTGTTACGTAAAAACAGTTCCCTCACTATCGATCGATCGGTCCGTCCAGCGAAATCAACATCGCAGTCCGGACGGGCGATACCGGTCGAATCTGCAATCGCCATTTCCAACGCAGTGCGTCCCGCTTTGGTGCTGAGTAACGTTCCATCGATATCAAAAAGAAGTACAACTTGACCCAAAACACACACCTCAGCTTTGACCAAAATTGGAACAAACTACAGTAGGTAGCCAAACACCGATAACCACTCCCTGAAACAAACCGCATCATCGGGTACTGCCAATGCTCATTTTCATGTGACATTCGGATGGCACCTTTCGGGTAGCTTTCTCGGAAGGCAACTCGACGATCCAAGAAAATGCACGACACCCGTCCTCCCGATTCCCCTCTAGCCGTGGTAACCTTGCAGAGATCCGCTCAAACACGCTGGATCGCTCGCCAACGTTGCCGAGCAAGAATATTACACTAACTGAGTTAGGTGTGAGCGGAACCATCGGTCTTAATTGGGTTACCGCACCTTCTAAGTCCGTACTCCTCGGAGAGAATCTCCTCCCAACCAACCACTGCAGAACATGTTAGATAAGAGCGAAACTCGCGTCCGTGAGATGTTTCGTCAGATAGCACCTCGCTATGACCTGATGAATCATGTCTTGTCGCTCAATATCGATCGTTATTGGCGTTGGCGTAGTGTCCGCAGGTTGAAAATCTCGGGAAACTCGCCGATTTTGGATACATGCACTGGGACCGGCGACCTCGCCCTAGCGATTAAGCGGCGTGCGCCGGAATCGGTAAAGGTGATAGGTAGCGACTTTTGCAACGCAATGCTCCAGATCGCGAGACAGAAAAATCCTTCAGGTAACCGTGACTCTCAGTCCGCGACATTCGTCGAGGCGGATTCGCAGGCTCTCCCTTTTGATTCGAATCAATTTCAGTGCGTGACGGTTGCCTTCGGATTGAGAAATGTAACGAGCACCGAGAAGGGACTTTCAGAGATGTATCGTGTCTGCCGACCGGGCGGTCAGGTCATGATTTTGGAATTTTCGCGACCCTACATCATCGGACTGAGGCAACTCTATCAGTTCTATTTCACAAGCGTCCTACCTCGCATTGGCCAACTATTCGCAAAGAACGACAAATCGGCTTACCAATACTTACCCGAATCGGTTGGATTATTCCCAGACGGGGATGAGCTCGCAGGCATGATGAGGGACGCGGGGATGGTAAACGTCCGTTACACCCCACTGACATGTGGCGTCGCAACGATCTACGAAGGCTGGAAGGCGGCCGAGTAGGATCTCACTGCTAGCAACCCGAGGACGCCACCGCAGGCCGCTCGTCTTGTTCGCTCGATCGGCCTTCAATCGCTACAACCGGAACAGGCACCACAAGCGATACATTCGCTTCCTTCAACACGCAATGCCCAAAGAATCGCAATCTTTTACCTTGGCGATTTGCTTCGCGTAACCCACGCTAGATCCTGAGTCGATGTATTCAACGTATGTCGGATAGCTTGGATAACAAGACTGGTCAACCCGACCGGCAAACTCCCAACGAACGATCCGGCTGAAACGGAAGTTTTGGTTCAGTACAGATTTCAATCAAGGATAGTCGCTTAGCTAGCCACACACAAAACTACTAAGCATTTAAACGGTAAACCTTTACCGGAGATAGTGAGTCATGAAAAGTCTATGGATCCTACCTGCTCTCGCGCTCGGTCTAGCGATCACCGAGAATGCTGACGCCGCTTATTGCGGAGCTGTGAGCTACAAAGGCTGCAGTGATTGCGGCACTCCGGTCATTGAAACCGTTGTGGATTCCTCGGACACCGTCGCCGTCGCCGGCGGTACATACACCTGCATGAAGACGGTCCGAGAGATCGTTTACGATCGTGTCCAAGAAACACGTTATCGAACCAGAAGAGAGGTCTTCTACGAGGACAAGGAAGTTCAGCGTACTCGGATGGTTCCTGAGACGGTAACTCGCGATGTTGAATACACAGTAATGGTGCCTAAGTATGAAACACGTACTAAAACGACCGAATACACCGTAATGAAACCGGTTTACGAGACAAAAGAGCGAGTGATCAATTACACGGTTCGAAAGCCCGTTTACGAAAACCACACCAAGGACGTGGAGTACACCGTCTGCAAACCCGTCTACGAAACCAAGCAACGCACCCTTGAGTACACCGTCAGAAAACCGGTCTACGAAACTCACACCAAGACCGTCAACTACACAGTTTGCAAGCCGGTGTATGAAACCAAACAACGTACGATTAAATACACGGTTTGCGTCCCCAAATATGAAACACGTCAACGAACTGTCAACTACACGGTGTACAACACCGTACGTGAACAGCGAGTGAAGCAGGAGACCTATACGGTCTTAGTGCCTGAACACTACACCAAGACCATCCAGGTCAAAGGTGGACATTGGGAAACACGAAGCGTCTGTGTACCCGGCCCAACGATGAGAAAACTGGTTCGCCAACCAGGTTGCTGGAAGTATGACAAAGCACGCGGAAAGTGTGTCTACAAACCGGGTCGCTGCCGCATTGAGTGCATTCAATGCCCTCCCAAAACAATCTGCAAGAAAGTTTGGGTTCCTACCTGCGAGACCAGAGAAATCTGCTGCAAGAGATATCGTCGAGAATGCCGGACCCGAGACGTAACCTACACGGTGTGCAAGCAGGTTCCCGAGTGCCGAACGAAAGTATGCGAGTACCAAGTTTGCAAGATGGTTCCAGAAACCCGTGAGAAGGTCTGCAACTACACCGTCCGCAAGATAGTACCTGAGACTAAATCAAAAGAGGTTCAGTACACCACGTGCAAAATGGTCTGCGAAAAACGAACCAAAACCCAAGATTACCAAGTCTGCAAAATGGTCCGTGAAAATCGCACCAAACAAGTCAACTACACGACCTGCAAAATGGTCGAAGAACAACGCTCAAAGACCTGCCACTACCGTGTGTGCAAGATGGTTCCAGAAACACGAACCAAGACCTGCAACTACCGTGTCTGCTCCATGGTGCCGGAGACGCGCACAAAAACAGTCTGCGAAACCACGTGTCGAGAAGAGTGTTACACGGATATCATTCGGGTGAAGAAGTGCAGACGAGTTTGCGAGCCCTACACGGTCGTCAAATGCGTTCCACGAGTAGTATGCAAGCAGATCCCTGTCGAGATTTGTTGCCCCACTCCTTGCTGCGACAAGCCTTGCCTACCTCGGCCAGTGAAGGGAGTCCTGAAGCATCTGCTTAATGGCTGTGCCGTCCTCGAGGAAAAGCTATCCTGCGAACCGACCTGTGGCGCGTAAAAAGCCGTGCAGCGGAATCAAAAAGCAAGAACTCCACACAGTAGCGTGGCTAATCAACGATTCCACCGCCCAACAAATCAGAGCGGGCTTCGATCCATCTCGTGATCGGAGTCCGCTTTTTTTGTACAAGGGCCGCGTGTCACGCGTCAAACATAAGGATTTTCACTCTCGCATTCGATAACACCTCCTGTGCCGCACCGCACGCGATAGACTTACAATGTGGATTCGCCGTGCTTCACTTACGCCGTCACACCAGCATCATGAAATTCTGGATCCTTCTACTGCCTGCACTCATTGCTTCGATGCTGTGCCCTCGGCCCTGCTTCGGACAGAAGTGGGAAGAGAGAGCGTTCCCGATACAAAGCCTTGATCTAGGTGATGTAGCTAAAGGTTCGACTGTGGAGTTCTCTTTCCCCGTAGTCAATTCCTTTGATTCGGAACTCATCATTGACTCGATTGACAGCAACTGTGGTTGCACCGCGGTTCACACAGGGCAGATGACGATAGCACCTGGTGAGACCAGTGAGATCCAAGGTGAAATCAACACGGAGGCTTACAGTGGCCGCAGAAAAGCAATTTTAACGGTGAGACTTCGCTCACCGGCCGCTCAGGAAATTCGCCTGAGGGTTGATTCATTCATTCGCACTGATCTTGTTCTTTATCCGGGCTCTATCCACTTCAGCGATGCATTCACTGGAAAGGCCTACACGAAAAAAACAACGCTGATGCACGCCGGGTCTCCACCGATTGGAATCAAATCAATCGAACTCCCTCGAGCTTGGATTCGATGCATGCACCGAGAATCCTTTCGGGAAGGTGATAAGACGAATTTTGACCTTGAGGTAACCATTGCAGATGATGCACCAGCGGGGGACTTTCGTGAAATCATCAATCTGACTCTTGATGATGGAAAGAACACCGTCTTACCACTGATGGTTTCAGGAATCATTGCCCGCGAGCTCTCAATCTCCCCGAGATCAATCTTCCTCTCATCAATCGCTACCACCGATCCCATCAAGATCAACCTCGTGGTCATTGGAAGAGAACCCATCAAGATCGACAGCATCACCTCTGAAGATTGGACCGTTGAGTACGACGCAACAAAGTCTCAAAAACGCACTCACCTCCTCCCGATCAAAATCTCGCCGAATCAAAAACCGGCCGGTAAACTCTCATCAGCCCTCCGTATCCAAGCAACGGGAAGCAAAACGTGGATCATCGACACACCAATCACCGCCGTTTTTCAGCCTGCCGAGTAGTTGTCTCCATCACTAAATCGTAACCATAGCGAAAATCAAACACCGCAATCCCGGGCGAGTTCAAAGACACGCAATGGAAGTATGTGATAAGCAAAATCAGCATCGCGAATCTAAAGGGGACAACAGCGGATCGATGCAGCAGTCCGCTCCCAATACCGCGAGCTCCAGATCAGAGCGGGATAGACTTTACCTCGCCACACTGAATCTCTCATCTTTGGTCGTATCACTTGTTCTTCTCATTATTCCTTGGAATCATCCAACCGCGAGCCTAGGTGAATTGACGCTCTGGTTCCATCTGCCGTTGATCCTGCTGGAAGTGTCATTGCTCTTTCTCGCGTGCTACCTTGTTGGCGTCGTTGTTGAGCGTTATTCACGTAGAATGACCACTTCAATTAGCCTTGGCTTGCACGGGTTCATTCTTCTAAGCATCCTCGTCAATGGCATGATGTATCGGTGGGCTGGTTTTGGCCTATGGAGTCCGGAGGGCTTCGCGGTTCTGAAGAGAGTTCCATCTCAGCTAATCTTCTTCGCAAAACAAGCAACTTTATCGCGATTACTGGGCCTTTGCGTGTGCGTTTTGCTATACCTGTGCGTTGCTCATGCAACTTGCTCGGTGCTACGCAAGCGTTCCTTTTTACCCAGGGGACATTCTTTCACGTTTCAGCCGGTTTCCGTCGCATGTGCGCTGATTCTCGTTAGCTGCACTCTCACCTTTCGACACGTACAGCCTCTAGTTTCCGAAGCACCCACGCGCCACCCACTAGCCGCCCTATTTGTATCTTCGACTTCAGAGCGAACTTTCGATAAAACACAACGCGATCTCCGTCTTTCAGCTGATGCAAGTTTCCATCCCGCTGAAGACGAATTAGTTAAACGGATTCAGAGAAGATCAAACCAGCATCGATTACTGCAGGTCATTCCAGATGATGAGCATCGAGACAGCGAAAAAAGGGTGCTTATCGTCATCCTTGAATCGCTTAGACCGGAACTCATCGATCCCACTATAATGCCTTGGCTCGCTGGTAAATCCTCGCGAGGGCTCTTCTGCTCGAACCACTTTTCCAGCGGAAATGCATCGACACACGGTGTGTTCAGCATCGTCAATGGGCTTGATGCCTACTGGTACCATCACCCGGTAACCCACACACCACTACTGAACCGCTTTTTCAAGCAAGCCGGCTACGAAATTGGCTTCTTTGCAAGCCAGAACGATTGGCGACGTTTTGAGATGGATGGCTTCATTGATTCCAAGCACTACGACGTCTTTCGATCTACACCATATCGCGGAATTAAGAGCGATCGTGAGACGCTTTCGGCAGCCCAACAGTTTATTTCAAAACCAAGAACGGACTCGGGAACCCCACAAAAACGGTTAGCCGTTGTTTACCTCTACTCAACTCACGCGCCTTACGAGAGCTATCCGCAAGATCAAGAATCAAGACCATTCGCGGACGATCGCGTAAGCTATCCCTACTCGGAAACAGAACGTGATCTCGTCTGGAATCGTTATTGCAATAGTGCGAGATCAATCGATCGTCTTCTTTCGACCCTCGACTTAAAGAACACGACTGTGGTGATCACAGGGGATCACGGAGAGGCCTTTCTTGAAGATGGGACCATCGGTCATGGCACAAAAATCAATCGATGGCAGAATCGAACCCCAGCGATCATTCTTGGCGAGGGTCTAGCGGGAAGTCACCCTAGGTCCAGAATTGACTTTCCTACCTCACACAGCGATCTTCTCCCCACCCTCCTTGGGGCCTGCAATATCATGATCACCAGCCCGAGCCACCTCGATGGCATTGACCTAAGAAGAGCAACGGATCAGGAACTTAGGGAACGCATTGTGGTTACTCGGGACTACCTAAGAAAACACTTGAGCCTCATCGCTTTCGGTAATCACAATCTAAAAAGACGCAGCGGAATCACCATCGAGTTTGATATGCGATCAGGGTCCTTCACCGTAATCGGGCAATACACTAATGACGCAACAGACGAGATGATGGATGATGCAGTGTACGAAGACCTCATCCTCAACCAATGGCTTGAGCAAAGCTTTGTCCGCTGAAGGATTTTTTCGTGAGACGCTACCGGTCAGCACCGCATTCCACTCAGACCCGAAAATCATGATCGGAGGACGCCGTGAAACGTAATCGCTCAATCCTTGCGCTCCGATCACTCGCTGCGGTGATTGTACATCTGTTTCCTTTACTGAGCGTTGTCAATTCTGCAGGATCGGCTGCGGCCGATTCACCCGTCTTAGATTCTGCTGTTACCACCAGACACGCTGATCTTCTCGTGGTCGGCGGGACGGAGTCTGGATGTGCCGCTGCGGTACAGGCGGCCCGTCAAGGAGTGAGGCGGATCGTGTTGGTCAACGATATCGAGTGGCTGGGTGGTCAATTCTCGGCGGAGGGTCTCGGAGCGATCGATGAAAATCGGGGAGACGGTTATGACGGCAGTGTCCCCATCCCGCGTTCCGGGATCTTCTGTGATGTAATTGATTCGATTGAGACGCGAAACGCTGCTCTCTATGGTGGCGTGAGGCGACCGGGCAACACTCGTGTGATTACCACCAGTCTACCGGTTGAATCAGAGCGAGTTTTCCGAAATCTTCTTAGGCCTTTCGAAGACAACGGAACCATTGAGCGTTTCTCCAACTTTCAAGTGCAATCGGTCACCCTACGGGGTAAACGCCTCACCGCTGTTCGGTTCAGTTCCACCGGTTCCTCAACCTGCCTCATTGTTCACGCGAAAATGACGATCGATGCCTCGGATTGGGGCGAAGTCATTCAGAAGTCGGGCGTTGACTGGGAGGCCGGAGTCGATCTTCGTTCTAAGTACCATGAGCCCAACGCACCGACCGAAGTGGACCACAAGCATGACATGAATCCCATCACATGGTGCATGATCCTCGAGCAAACAGATCGCCCCCAAAGGATCCCCATGCCCAATGGCTATGACCCCAACTATTTCAATGGGCAGTGGGGATGGATCGACGAAGCATTTGCTTATCAGTCACGACGATTGGTAGACGGAAAGGGTAACGACCAGATCAATCATGCTGACATGATTCTTGTGAACTCACCACCGATCGATTACCCCGTCGACAGATACCCTGCATCAGTTGTGAAAGCGCTTGAAGCCAACCAACCGGGCTCATCTCAGAAGAGCCTCGTTGCGATGACACGGGAGCAACGTGAAATCGTGTTCAACGATGCGAAACAGCATTCACTGAAGTACCTCTATCATTTGCAGGAAAGATTTCCATCGTTCCGAACGATGGCATTGAGCGACGAATTTGGAACCGATGATCGATTACCTCCCAAGCCCTATGTGCGTGAGAGCCTGCGCATGAAGGCTCAATACATGGTCCGCGAACAGGATGTTATTAGTTTTGGTAAACGATCCAACTATTCCAGTCGCATGTTCCCCGATGCAGTCTTCTCCTGGCAATTTGAGTTGGACTTTCATCCAACCCACCGAAAATGGACGACTGATTTGCAATCAGAAGGACCTTGGGAGGCGAGCTTCGTGGGGAATCGTCGTTTTGGACGAGGCGGTACCGGCCGCAGTGTTTTCCCTGTGCGGTCCCTCGTCCCACAACAGCACACCGGTTTACTTGCTGCGCAAAAAAACCTTGGCTACTCGAGCATCGTCAGCTCGTCATGTCGATTGCACGACCAATCGATGCATGTCGGTCAAGCAAGTGGAGCGGTCGCTGCGGTTAGCTTGAAGTACTCCGAGGATCCGAGCACGTTCTTCCTCCGACCGGATCGTATGTCGGAGATCTGGTCGGCACTGCTCGATGATCAACATGGAACGCCGCTCGTGCTCTGGCCATTCGCCGACGTCGAACCAGAGCTGCCAGAATTTGAGGCAATCCAACAGCTTGCTTTGCGACGACTACTCCCGCTCGCCCAATCCACTATCAACTTTGATCCAAAAGCATTGGCAACCGACGAGTGGATCAACAAAGTCAGAAAACGAGTAGAAGAGTTTGGATACAGTGCACCACCAACACTTCGAACCGGAAGTCGTTCCAGAGGAAATGTTGCCAAGATCCTCTGGAGCCATCTCATTGACCAAGATATTCCCAAACACGTTCGCCTCGCTCCAAACGATGCAGACCTCGACGGGATTACTGATGAACTCGACCCATTACCGTTTAACCCTAAGTCTTATTCGTGGGAAAAAGATCCCAATCGCGATGGATTGCCCAACCCAACTGCAATAGGTAGCGAGACAAAAAGATTCAATTTTCGACAACGCGGCACAGCGGATCCAGAGGGTTTCTTCTCCGATATTGGGCAGAGGTACGACGCGAAGAAAGGTTATGGATGGCTGGGTGACATGACCAACAACACCCGTCATCGACACAGTGACCCTGAACCGCTACGCAACGGATTTGTCTTCACGCGAAAACAGGATATTTGGCAGTGCAAGATAAAAAATGGCCACTGGACCGTAACCGCCTGTGTGGGTGACTCGAATTACCCGCAGCCCGGCCAACACCTATCAATCGAGGGCATAAAAGCTAGCAACGAAACAATCGATACAGGATCGGGCGACTTTTTCGAAATCACCAAGACCGTCCTCGTGATGGATGGGCACCTCACGATTACCGTCGGGGAACCGAACGGAGGCAGCAATACCTGCCTGAATTGGGTAATGATTGAGCCGGCTGACTCCGGGGAAGTCGCTAGAAAGGTATTGCCGGTGGATTAGGGGAGAGAAGAACTGGGGATTGCGAGCCAATTGAACAAGCAACACAAGACTGAAATCGGATAAACTCACCAATCAGCTCTGATGACTCATCCATCTTATTCTCGCCGTGCGAAATGAAATTCATTCTACTTTCAATTTCCCTCATCACACTTCTGGTTGCACCGAGTGTGTCCATCGGAAGTGAGCCTGAGAATTTTGAGAAGTTACTGAACGTGTACTGCGTGCGTTGTCACGGACCAGAGCTCAGCGAGCGTGACTTGAACCTCAACGACCTTTCGAGAAACTTCGCTCTGAGCACGGACGCACATCTTTGGGCAGAAGTCGTCGAACGGATCAACTCCGGCGAAATGCCTCCCGCAGATGAGCCTCAACCGACGATCTCGGAAATTGCAGCCACGGTCACCGAGTTGACAGATCGATTACGCGAGGGGAAAGCTGCAAGGCTCTCGGCCAGACCGCCCATTGCCCATTATCGGCTCAGTCGAACCGAATACGAAAACACCGTCTACGATCTACTCGGTGTGCGTTACGATCCGGCCAAACCTGGGGAGCTCAACGAAGACACACGTTGGTTAGGCTATGACCGAATCGGATCACAACTGTCTCTCTCTTCGTCTCATATCGATCGCTACTACCGCGCTGCGGAGACAGTTCTCAATCGCGCCTTCCCTCTGAAAACCAGTGAGCCTCGTAAGGTTACTATGTCGGCGGCAGACCTGAGATACGGGGGAGGCAAGGAACAGATCGAAGCGCTGCAGAGGTTTGGAATCACTCGTCCGCTCCGATATCTGCTGTTTCCCGGACGTGTTCAAACCGCTTTGGCATCTAACTGGTTTGGACAAACGGGGCCGGAACATAGCGGACTCTACAAACTGCGTCTTCAAGCGAGCGGGATTCGCCCGATCGGTGGACAACCCGCACATCTCAGTATCGGGAAGCAGACCAGCGAAGAAACAGTCGATGGAATCATCGAGTTTGACATTACCGCGAGCGAAGATGAGCCACAGGTATTCGAGTTCGAGGTTTTCCTCGAAATGCCGGCCACGCTTCACTTCAGCGTGGTATCCACCGATGTAATCGATCGCCGACAGGGCGCGGCGTTTCGCAATGCACTCACCAGTCGAGGGAGTTACCTTTTCACACACAGCAGCGAAACGAAACTACTCAACCCGAACGCACCTCAAATGTTTGACGACCAGGGCAACGGAATCTTCTCGACCGTGATCCTAGATTGGGTTGAGTGGGAAGGTCCAATCGTTAGCGACGAGGAACAACAGAGACGTGAAGGAATCTTTCCTTCAGACGAGACCTTCGGTGATCTGAGTGTGGTTGAATCACACCTCAAAGCGTTTGCTAGTCGAGCGTGGAGACGGCCCGTTGAACCAACTGAAATGGCGTCTTACATGCAGTCTTATAAGGAGGAACTCGATGCGGGCGAATCACCTGAAAATGCTTACCGAATTGCATTACAGGGAATCCTGACGTCGAGACATTTCATCTACCTCATCGAGGGAGATGAGACCAAGAGAACGAAGTTGAGCGACTCAGAGTTGGCTTCCAGACTCTCTTATTTTCTCTGGAGTTCAATGCCTGATCCATCGCTTGCTCAAACAGTGCTCGATAACCGCCTGAGTGGGCCCGATGATTTAATGCGTGAAGTTGATCGAATGTTGGCTGATCCTAAGACCGAGCGGTTCGTTAACGATTTTACACAGCAGTGGCTTCAACTCCATCGCGTTGGCATGTTCCCACCAGACCGAAAACTCTATCCCAGATACGACGAGTGGCTTGAGGCGAGTATGAAGGAGGAGCCGATCGAGTTTTTCCGCGAAGTCTTCAACAATAACCTCCCCATCGATCAACTGATCGATGCCGACTGGACGATGGCCAATGCACGACTCTGTGATTTCTATCAGCTTCCTGAGCCGGAGAGTGGTGAATTCCAAAGGGTGAGCCTACGCCCAGAAGATCGCAGGGGCGGACTCTTGACCATGGGAGCAATTCTCGGACTCACATCAGATGGGACTCGTCACCGCCCAGTACACCGCGGCGTATGGGTTAGTGAGACGATCTTTAATCGGACGCCACCACCTCCTCCAGCCAATGTCGACCCGATCGAACCAGTCCCCCCCGAAGGTGACAAAATTACAGTTCGAAAACGGATCGAAGCCCATGCCACTAACGCAAGCTGTGCAGCCTGCCACCAAAGAATTGACCCGCTCGGTCTCGCATTTGATCACTACGATGCTATCGGACAGTGGCGCGAGCGAGAGTCGATGTCAACGGGACAAGGTGAGGATCCGCCGGTTGATGCATCGGGTAAGCTGCAAGATGGCCGATCATTTAATGACTCAGCCGAGTTCAAAGCACTGCTGCTCGAAGATCGCGAGCAGATGGCGAAAGCTTTCATTGAACACCTTAGTACCTACGCTTCACGCCGGGTGTTAAGTCTGGACGATCAAGATGATATCCAATTAATCCTAGACCAAGCAAAACAGAGCGGTTATCGAGTGAAGGACATTGTTCGAGCAGTGGCAACTTCCGACTTGATCCGAAAACGATAACTCACTCAATGGCATCCTTAGAAAGTGAACCCCATGAATTTCCTATCACAATCTTGGCTGATTGATCGGCGACACGCTCTGCGAGCATTGGGAAGCTGTATTTCCCTGCCGATGCTTGAATGCATGATCCCGCTCCACGCCTCCGAAAGAGTTGAGACCCCACGTCGAAGCGCTTTTATCTATCTGGCCAACGGTGTTCACTCACTGAATTATCAAATTACCGAACCTGGCACGGATTACAAATTTTCGCGATCGCTGATGCCACTGGAAGCCTTTCGCGACAGCATTACGCCAATCAGTGGTCTACATCATCCAGGAAGTCTCGGGCATCACCATAACTGCATCGACATCTGGCTCACTGGCGGGAAAATTGGCCCCTCGGAACGAAACACGATCTCGGTCGATCAACTGATGGCACAGGTCACCGGCCAACAGACCCGATATCCATCGATGGAGATTGCACTGACCCAAGGCTCGCTTGCTTGGACCGCGGACGGAGTCCGACTGCCCGCAATGAGACGATGCAGTGAGATTTTCTCTTCTCTATTCGAAGAGCCCAAGGGTGGTATCGCGGCGCAGCGGCGCGCACTGCGACGCAAGGCGAGCGTCCTCGATGACAATCTCGACGAGGTTCGAAAACTCGAGCAAAAGATGGGTGCGGCCGACAAGGGGAGGCTAGAGCAATACCTTAATTCGGTGCGCGAAGCAGAGATTCGCACGCGTCGAGCAGATGCTTGGCTCGACACACCGCTTCCTACGATTGCCGACGAGGATCGCCAACGCACCAATCGCGATATCCCTAAGACCCAAGCCGGCGATTACTTTCGCACCGTCTATGACCTGATGGTGCTCGCGTTCCAAACCGATGTCACCCGGGTTGCAACTTTCAGTTTGGGCGGCGAAGGGGACGCATTTGCGATTCCAGAAATTGGAATCACCGAATCGAGGCATCAACTCAGCCATCACGGCGGCGACGCGGGTTACATGGAAAAGTTGACGAACTACGACACATTTGCAATCGATCAGTACCGATACTTTCTGCAACGTCTTCAAGAGACACAGGATTTGAATGGGAAACCGCTTCTCGGTTCAACCATGTCTTTGTTTGGTAGCGGGATGTGCTACGGACATAGCCACGGAAATGCAAACCTACCTCTTGTCCTCGCCGGTGGAAATGATCTGGGCGTCAGTCATGGTAGCCATATCGACTTCAATCAGGGTCATTTTGACGGCTACCAATTGAGTGATCCGGGGAAGCATTACAGTCTTTGTAGTCGCCCCGCAAATGCTGACGCACACATGAGCAACCTTCTCCTCATGATGGCTCAAAAAATGGGTGTGGAGATTGATCAGTTCGGAGACAGCAATAAAAGTGTTGACCTGTAAACCACACCAAACAGTACACGTTTTAGCCAACATGACTCCGTGCGCTTCTTCTAAAACCTCCTCGCCTTTCCCCCACAGGTCGTTGCACGATGAGCAAACCAGCATTGAAATACCTCATTCTCATAATCGTCGCCTTAACTGGTTTACTGTTGTCGCCCTCCTCGAGTCGGGCTGAATCGCCTAATGAGAAGGGAAGCAGCGGCGACTCAAGTCCGGAAGAACAAATCTTCCGCCCCCAACGTGGTCAGTTCCCTCCCGTGCACCTCGGACACACCTACCGTGGTGAACTGGTGTTCGTTGATCACGCAAACCGGCGAGGAAGTCTGCGAGTCGAGGGATCTGGCATGTTCTTCCGCAACGACCCTCACCCCTTCGCACTTCTTCCCTATGCCGAAGTGCGTTACCGAAATGCGCCCGCTGATTTAAAGGATATCCCGCTTGGCACCGTCCTTCGTGTCACGGCTTATCTGCCACCTGATCCCAAGCTTTCCTCGGTACCTGTCCTACCGGTAGACAACCGAGAACGCGACGCGAATCATAATCGCGGCGCCGGGATCTTTCCGGCCGAGAACCACGTTCTGCTTCTCGAAGACGAACCGAGTTACTGCCAACGCACCAACAGCAAATGGCAACTGAACAAGATTCAGGTAAAACAGGACCATGGAACTCTCCACGCCACCCACTTCTCAGAGACTCAGCCCAATTCCAACGCCGCTCCTGAAGCCTTAACGTTTGATTCGGCAACTCGCATCTGGCGGGGACGCGAACGACTCACTTTCCGAGAATGGGTTGATGAGAATGAATGGGAAGAAAATCAAGAGATCGCTTTGGCCGATTTAAGCGTTCAGCTTGGTATCGCTTGGAAGCCAACCGCCAATGGAGTTTTTACTCGATTTCACCTTTCCGACATCTGGCTCGACGAAATCTCGATGCAGCGTTCGAGTGATTTACAGCTTGAGACTCACAAGCAATTCATTCGTGCCCGCTGGATGCCAGCATGGGTGGATGCAGTGGAGTACGGAGAGTTCGGGCAGGCGACCGTGACGGCCACACTTTTCGGCGGCATGGCCCCTAGTCTGTATGAAGACTTCAAAGCCGAGGATGGAGCAATGATGAACCCCGTCGAGGCCACACTGAAACACACCCATGGCGCATATGGGCCTGCACATATGGCTTGTCGGGGCCCAATCCTCGAGGTGATTCGGTCCGAGTCGGCGCCACCCAGGGGTAGCAGCGGCATCCAGATTCGATTCAAAACCGATCTCATTATCGAAGGAATTCGACCAGGGAATGTAGTCCGTGTGCGGCCTGCTGCTTGGCCGCTTGTGAATCTTCCTCGCGAAGAGTACCTCAACGACGGATCGTCTATCTCCGAGGAAAGGTTCCCAACACCCGCAATCTTCCCGAAGTACTAAACGTTTCTCTGTTTCTTTGGCTCAAAACTCATGACCCGCTACCCGTCGATTCTCAATGCGTTCTTTCAGCATTTTGCGAGCTCGCTGATACGCATCACACAGGTAACGACTCATCAAAAGTGCATCTCATCTCTCTGGGTTGTACTCTTGGTTCTCATCCACCTCGTAGGGTCGGAGTGGGTGACCGAAGCGGCGACGGCCCAAGAGGCAAACGAGGATAACGGCCCAAAGAAACCTCATATCGTTCTGCTACTTGCAGATGATCTTGGCTACGGAGATGTCCAGGCTCTTCATTCCCGTTCCGCGATCCCAACGCCGAATTTCAATCGCCTCGCCAGAGAGGGAATTACTTTTACCGACGCACACACACCATCCTCGGTCTGCACACCAACACGTTACGGGTTACTCACGGGAAGGTACTGTTGGCGCACCGATCTTAAACGGGGAGTCTTAAATGGCTACAGCCAACCACTCATTGAGTCCGATCGCGCGACCCTCGCGTCGGTACTGAAGCAAGCTGGCTATGAGACACATATCGTCGGAAAATGGCACCTTGGTCTCGGCTTACAAGGTGATGCAAACGAACTTGATTTGAGTCAGGAATTAACTTTTCATCCGGGGCATGTCGGATTCGACCATTCACTTGTGATCCCTGCCTCGCTCGACTTTCCCCCATACGTTTACTTCCGTGATGGGAAAGCAACCAGCGAAAACTGGAGCGAGCAGCAGGCGGTCAGCTTTCCGGGTTTCACGCGGAAAGGTCAACGAGCCGAAGATTTTTCGCTTCGCGACTGTCTTGATCGCCTCACCGATGAAACGCTCGGCGTGATCAAACGAATGCAATCCAATAGCAAACCAACTTTTCTGTACTTTCCGTTAACCGCTCCCCATAAACCAGTCCTACCCAATCAGCTTTTCACTGGCTCCACAGACTTTGGACCCTATGGTGATTTCCTCCGGCAGGTCGACCACAGCGTAGGACGAGTCATTGATGCACTCGAAGCATCCGGACAGCTCGAGAATACACTCTTGATCGTTACCAGTGACAACGGATCATTCATGAAGCGAATAAATCCAACGCTGAATGATCACCGCACGGACCCATCGGTTCAAGGATTTCATACGGAACATCATCAGAGCAATGCGAACTGGCGAGGAACGAAAGCCGACATCTGGGAAGCCGGGCATCGAGTACCCTTCTTCGTGCGACTTCCCAATGCCAAGCATGCGGGGAAGCGAGTCACTCAAGTCGTTGGCCTGATTGACCTCATGGCAACACTCTCGGAACACTTAGCTATCCCGTTGCCCAAAACGGCAGGCCCTGATTCGTATAGCTTCGCGCCGCTGCTGGAAGACCCCAGCAACACGTGGAAACGACCACCCCTTATTTGCCATTCAGCGGGTGGAATGTTTGCGATCCGTGACGGCCAGTGGAAACTAATTGCCGGTAACGGAAGCGGTGGACGCGAGCAGCCGAAAGGAACACCGTTTGCTGAACCTTGGGTGCTCGTGAATTTAGAACATGACCCCGCCGAAAGATCAAATCTTGCCGAGAATCACGCTGAGGTCATGAACCGACTAAAGAATCAACTCACCGAAATTAAAGGTAAAGACTAGCTCAGTCGCCACGACATTTTCATGAAGAGGAGATCTTGGATGAAGATGTATCAGTTGAGTCGCTACTGATGTTCACCACACCCAAGTAACAACTGCAATGGTTGCAGATAGCGAGCGTTTTCGGTGTTGAACCACCGCAGCGACTGCAGGTGCGGAACCGATCCACTTGGCCACTGGCAGCATTCCCTCGATTGACAATCGGGATCCCAACTTTGCTGGGGTCTCCTAGGATGCGCATGATGCTGGTATCACTGAAACCATCGTGATGCGATCCCGCATTGTGTGCTTGCTGCATTGCCGTGGGAAAGACAAACGACTCCCTACATTTCGGACAGCGAACTCGGGACCCCTGCAATTTAACATCCCCTCGAACACGATGCCCGTTGGGACAACTACAAGTCATTTTGGATGCGTTTTCACTCATTGCATTTCCTCCAATCCATCCTATCGCATGCCAAGACCGAAAGTTGGCTGCTGGAATATGAACCTCTATTAGCTTAGTCGGTTCCGAACTAATTTCACGAATTCTCCCAACACGGCTAAGAATCCGCTGTAGCTGCCTCCGAAGGGTTAATCGCAGCTACCCTGCCCAAAGCCTCTTTAATCAAGGCTCGCAAATCCATTCGACAAGGCTTATTTACGGGTGATCATCTGCTGCCACTCCCTCAGTGTCAGATTATTGCGTCGCGGCAAGTACCCGAGTCGATTAGGCTAGGGGTTGGTCTCGGCTGCCACAATGCAGTGCCCCCAATCCCCACACCATGTCACGGCAATCGATCATCTCGACTTTGAGTCCAGTCAAGTCACCTAAGATTCCAGAAGCCGTATCATCTGCTGGGTTCCCAAACGATGGAACGAGCAGTCGCTCCGGCCCAAGCCTCAAAAAATTGCAATAGCTCTCAGGAACCCTTGTTCCATCAATAAAACGTGCAGGCGGAATCGGCAATCGATGAACTTCAACCCCCGGAGAGGTTTGCCCACTCCACTCGATAAGGATCCGAAAGTTCTCTTCGAGCCCGAGGAAATTTTCATCCCCATGATCGTCACTTACCGCGACAACGATGTTATGAGCATCAACAAAACGAGCAAGTTGATCGATATGCCCATCAGTATCGTCCCCTCGGAGTCCCCCGCCATCGACCCAACAGATTTCCTTGACGCCCAGACGACAAGCTAACTCCTCAACAATCTGCTCGCGTGTCCATGCAGGATTCCGAGTCGGAGTCACCAAGCACTCGCTGGTGGTAAGCAAACGTCCTTGGCCATCGAATTCCATGGCACCACCTTCAAGGCACAAACTGCTACGCTCCGAAGGCAAGTCTAGATGTTGGCAAATTTGTTGTGCTACGCGATCATCAGCATCCCACGGCGGATACTTGCCACCCCATGCGTTGTAAGTCCAGTCAATCCCAAGTGAACTATTGGTCGCTTCGTCCACCACAAAGGTCGGACCGTAATCACGGATCCAACAATCATTGGTTTCAATCGCAATGACATTTGTGTTTGACCTCCCGGCGATGTGCTTTTCACATTCTCGGATTTGTCCTGGCCCAGCAAGCAGATTAACAATGGTCGTCTCGCGTAAAAGATCGATCCAACGCAAAAAGAAATCAGGAATCCTGTCGAAGTGACCCGGCCAAGTCTCCCTTTGATGTGGCCACGACAACCAAACGGCTACCTGATCCTCCCACTCCGCTGGTACGCGTCTCGTCATTTCAAAAGCCCGATCTTTCAGGGTTTCCGATGGGAGAATAGCCATTCATAAACATCATCTCTGGCGAAGGTTTGCGTCCAACTGTTGTGGCCGACGCCGGGGTACTCGCTGTATCGGAGCTCAGGCCAGTGGCCCGCTTCACCAAGAGCTTGAATCATCTCTCGACCGCGGATGACGGGCACTACCGAATCAGCTTGGCCATGGAATGCCCAAATTGGGATCCCAGCGTAACGCTCAGCCCAAGTCGGATCCCCGCCACCACACACCTCGAGCATCGCTGCAAATTTCTCCGGTCTTGTCGCAGCTGCATACCACGAACCCATTCCGCCCATCGACAACCCCGTCACGTAGACACGCTTGGGATCAACGGGCAGGGTGGTGACGAGTTCATCAATCAATCGTAGCGTCAAAGTCATGGCACCCGATGGCTCGGGAGGAAATTCACCTCTCCCGCTCTGAAGGTTCCAATCGGATTCAACCCAACGCTCATCGGCCGGACACTGCGGAAACACCACGAAAGCCGGATGTTTTTCACGACGCGACGCTTTCGCAAATTCCTCTGCACCGTGAACCAACTGCTTCTCGTTGTCATCGCCGCGTTCACCCGCTCCGTGCAAAAAAAGCACCAACGGATAAAGTTGACCGTCCTTTCGACTTAGGTCATCTCCTGTTGCCGAGTTAGGAAAACCGTCTGGAACCAGCAGGCGGTAAGGTAGTGTCTTCCCTTCGGCTTGGCGAAACTGCTTGGCGGCAAAGAGATTTCGCCAATCTTCTTTATCGCTTTTTGCAGTTTTAGGTGAGGCATCAAGGGCAACAGAATCTTTCACCGTGTCACCCTGCGAAGTGGATGGAATTTCTTCAGCATTGCAGCACGCAATGGCCATCGCACCGAATGCAAAGCTTTTCAAAAGGCGATACAGGCAAGAATCAAACAGTCTGAAGTGAAAAGTCGACAATCGTGTAATCACGTCAAACGTCCCCTCGAAACCAAGATGCGAATTCACATTGAACATGATGCGGACATTTGGTGGATTCATGAGCAATAGAGCCTATCGCGTTGCATGGCACGAGCGAAAGAGATTCTTGTCACCCCACCTTGAGCGCAAGCTCTAGACACGTTGCTTCCGACTCGCTCCGATCAACTACGACGCATTATAGCGTTCGCCTCGTCTTACCTGACCACAGCGGTTAATCCTTTTACAAAACACCAACCGCGCCGACGATGCATTCTTTCTAACGTGTTCATCAATGAACCTTACAAACAACGGAGATCCACCGCCGGATACCATGAACGACGCAATCGTGTTGATCGCTCGCCCCAATCAGTCTGGGCAACAGATTCTAGATCGGAGGACGCAATCCGCTTTGATCGAAGTGTTTTGGAAACCGAAACGCGGCCCGTTGGTGGCAGCCAGTTCATCACTGAGCAGAGGTTATTCAGGCTTGATCTCTTCTTTAACCTTCTGAACGAAGTGCGGTGATTTGCCGCCTTTGCTGAGTTCAGTGGCTCGCTTTTCCGCTTCGTCTTTCTGGTCGAACTCAAACACAGCGACTCGCTTGAGATTCTGGCTGAATACACCCCAGTACAGCTTCATGCGTACTTCGGCCGCAGCCTTCTTGGTCTTGCGCTTGGTCGCTTTTTTCTTAGCGGCTTTCTTCTTCGTAGCGACTTGCTTTTCTGCGGCTTCTGCTTCTTCTGCTTTTGCCTTTCGGCTGACGACCTTCCGGGCCATAGGAGCAAGAGGGGGTTATGAGGGAGACTGATTCAGGCTGGATTTCCGGACAGCACGAGCTGCCCAACCGATCCCGATCGTGATCCGGTATTTTAACGTTCTGAGTGTTAGTTCGTTAGGGGTAAACGCGGAGAAGCTGTTCCCAAGCAATCCAGGGTGCAACAGGGGCGTCGTGCGTTGAAAATCGCAACCAATCAGAACCAGGGCGACACCGGTTAGCCGAAAAAAAAAGAAGGGCCCGTGATTGAGGGGTCGACAGGGCACCGATAACCCGAGGGACCCGTTAAATAGTCATAAATGCCCTTATTGTGAGCTCAGGGCGTTTTCCTACGCCCAAGGCCACTTCCCCAGCCACTTTTCACAGAAGTGAGTCATCAAAAAAGAACGATAAAATCAACTTTCGATGCTGACTCCCCGTAAAGAATCGCTATCCGGAATTCGGTTTCTCGCGTATGATTCAACAGCACAGGGCAGTCGGGCTCGATCAATTGTTGAACAACTGGATTGATGTTGCCCAGATCGAGTGGATCACCGATTGCACGAATCAATGGATGGAGAAAGATTATGCAAGTCAACGTTTCGGCACGGCACGGGCATCTGCAACCCGGAGATCAGGAACTTATCGTCGAGAAGACTGAGAAACTTCGACGCCTTTTCGATCGCATCACGGCAATCGAGGTCACCGTGGACCTTCAGCAGCAGGACAACCCGTCCGTCGAAATCCAAGTTTCTGCCGAGCACGCTGATGAACTCGTCGCCACGAGCGAATCGAGCACCGTTATCTCAGCTCTCGACTTGGTGATTCCCAAAGTTGAACAGCAACTTCGGCGGCTGAAGGAAAAGAAAACTGGCCATCGTGCAACGGGACATAAGCATATCGATCCGGCTGAAAACGAATTGAATTGACTCGTTCTCAGAATCATAAACCCCAACAAAGATCATCCACCGCTTCAACTCACTGAGGCAAATCTGAGTTGGTATAGAAAGACACAAAAGCTCGTGTATTCGGGCAAAACTTACAATTTATTAGCAGGTCTAGCAAAACAAGCTTTCCCAACCAACCGGCACCGAATCGGTTTGAATTCTGACCAAAATGGAGGCAACTTTTTGCCCCGCTGAGAGACAAATTCCAACCAAGTCGGCCAATACCCTTGGCTCAAGATCGCCTATTTTGCAACTTGCAGAAACACATACGACGATTCCCACAAGGAATATCACTGCAATGAAATTTTCCGACTTCATCAACTCGGACGCAATTTGCGCTGAACTCAAAGCACAGACAAAGCAAGAGGTCATCGAAGAACTGGTTCAGTCCCTGCTCGATGCTGGACAGATCCAAGCTGATCAACGCGACGATATCGTCAGTTCCATCATGAAACGCGAGGAACTAGGCAGTACCGGAATTGGCCGAGGCGTTGCTGTACCGCATACCAAGCACCCGAGTGTCGAAAATCTTGTGGGCACAGTAGGTGTGAGCGAAACTGGAGTTGACTTCGATTCACTCGACGGTGAACGCGTTCAGTTGTTCTTCCTGCTGATCAGCCCCCCCGAGAGACCGGGTGACCACCTCAGAGCTCTGGAAAACATCTCTCGGCAACTGCGAGACGAAACCTTTTGCAGATTCCTCAAGCAGAGTCGATCCAGTGCAGACATCCAGCAACTTCTTCAGGAAGCTGATGACAGTCAGTTCGTATCTTGAATGAGTACCGAATCGATCACCACAACCGTGACCGTACTTAACCCCCAAGGACTCCACGCCCGACCCGCTGATCTGATTGTCAGACTTGCCAATCAATTTCAGTCGCAGGTCGAAATTGGGAAAGCGGGGGAATGGGTGGATGCCAAGAGCATTCTATCGTTGCTGACCCTTGGGGCCGCGCAGGGCACCGAACTAGGACTTCAAGTAACGGGACCCGACGCCAGTGACGCGGTTGCGGCAATGAAAACCCTTTTTGCCGAGGGTTTCAATGAATTAGGCGAGCCGGTCGACGCGTGATGCATTGCTACCGGCGATCCTGTAGAATTTGCGGAAGGCCATGCTAGTGGCACCAACGGGGGGTAATTGTCAGCTCGACGTCGAGGCGTAACTGACAAAGCAATCCCGTGCAGTCCGATACGCGAGTATCGAAAGAAACAACACAATATGGGAATCGAATCAATCCTTTAGCGCCAAAATGCGTGGCCAAGAATCCAGATGATTCTCGGTGAAATTGAAAAGGTTCTCTCCAACAAAACAACTTATCAGCTCACTCATCGATTCCCGGGGACATCAGAGATGTCTCTCGGAAGCTTTTTCGGTTAGAGATAGCCGCAATGCTTCTGCAACGATGGTCGGATCCTTCATTGTATCCCTCCCGCATGCCGGAGCGATTCGATGCGTTAGCAACGCATGATGATGCTTGAACTTCAAGGTATCCCCGTATCGCCCGGAATCGCCATCGGACCAGCGCTCGTGCTGGATCTGGAAGGGTATCGTATTCCAAAGAAAATCATTTCAGCCGATGCGGTGGATGAGGAATTCTCGCGTCTTCGGAAAGCGGTCCTTAGCGTTGCGCAGCAACTCGAGACACAGCGAAAGGCAACGTCAGAAGTTGCCGGTGAGACAACTGCTGATATCTTCGCAGCACAACTCCAAATGCTGCATGATCCCCGGTTACAAGCCGAGCTTGGGCGACGCGTCAGACAGGAGCACCAATCAGCAGACTACGCAGTGAACCGCGTATTACGGCATTACTCGGACTCTCTACGCCGCTTGGACAACCCTATTTTGGCCGATCGTGCTGATGATGTCACGGATATCGAGAAACAGTTGTTGTTCGAACTGGGGGCGGTGAATGAACAACCACTGTCCGATATCAACGAACCCGTGATTCTGCTTTCGCGAACACTCACCCCATCGGAGACCGCAAATCTCGATCGTCGATTTGTGCGGGCGTTTTGCACTGAGATTGGCGGATCTGGAGGGCACACGGCGATTGTCGCAAAGGGGCTGGAACTGCCAGCGGTGGTTGGTATCGGACCGTTTCTCGACTCGGTTCCGCCAAATTGTCGTGTGATCGTGGACGGCGATCGAGGGGTTGTGGTTCTCGATCCGGACGATGCAACACTCGATCACTATCGACGTCGAATCAAGGATCGAGAGTCCCTCAGCCAGAGACTCTCAGAATTGCGTGATCTGCCAGCGGAAACAGCAGACGGGCATCAAGTACGCCTCAGCGCCAACATCGAATTCCCCCATGAGACCACCGCATGTATTGAACGTGGCGCGGATGGAATCGGACTCTACCGTACTGAATTTCTCTACCTTTCAAGCTCTGACGAGCCCAGCGAAGAGGATCACTTCGAAGCCTACAGGCAAGTGGTTCGCGAGATGAACGGCAGGCCCGTCGTGATCCGCACACTCGATCTAGGTGCGGATAAAATGGGCCGACGTCCGTTGGCAGAAAGGGAACACAACCCGTTCCTCGGTTTACGCAGCATCCGGCTCTCTCTCAGAAACCTTGATCTTTTCCGTCCACAATTACGGGCCATCCTTCGCGCCGCGGTTGATGGTGATATTCGAGTCATGTTCCCGCTGATTACCACCATTGCCGAGCTTCGTCAGGCGAGAATGCTGCTCAAGGTGGTTGGGGAAGACCTCAAGGACGAGGGGATTCCCTACCGTGCTGATATTCCGGTAGGAATGATGGTCGAAGTTCCGGCGGCAGTCGTCATGCTTGAGCACTTTGTCAAAGAAGTCGATTTCCTAAGCATCGGAACCAATGACCTCGCCCAGTACACCCTCGCGGTCGACCGGAGCAATGAGTACGTTTCGGATCTCTATCAATCCAGCGATCCAGCGGTCCTCCGTTTGATTCAGCGATGCGTCGCGGTTGCCGATGCCAATCAAATCCCTCTTTCGGTTTGCGGCGAAATGAGTAGCAATCCGGGTCGCGCCCTACTGCTCCTTGGCCTTGGCGTGCGACATTTGAGCGTCCCGCCGGCAGCACTCACGCGAGTCAAGAAAGCAATTCGCAGCGTGACTACCGAACAGTGTGAGCAAATTGCAATCCGCGCCATGAATCTGGAAGCCGCTCGTGATGTCGATATGTACCTACTCGATCGTCTTTCCAAGTACGTTCCAGAATTGATTGTCTCCTGACCCAACCTCCTTTTTTAAGCACAGCAACGCAAGTGACCTCGCCAATCGACAATCGTTCAGACCATGAGCAATCGGAAGATGCTAGTTTGCCGATGGGGAACGTCCAATCAGAGTCGGCTGCTGCGGATTCCGAAACCGTTGAACCACTACGAATTCGGTATCGAATCCGATTTTCTAAGACAGGCCTGCTGCGTTGGATTAGTCATCGAGACCTAGCAAGGCTCTGGGAGAGACTCTTACGCCGAGCAAATTTCAAACTCTCCATGACCCAAGGGTTTCATCCCAAACCAAGGATTGGCTTCCCCTCAGCACTCGCCTTGGGTGTTGATGGCCTCGAGGAGGTTGTCGAGTTGGAATTTGCAGAAGACCTAGCGCCCCAAAATGTACTGCAGCGTCTTCAGGAAGATCGGCAACCAGGTTTGTCGATCACAAGTGTCTCGAAGGTTCCCGAGGGTTTTAAGAAACCTCAACTTGAGAAAAGCGACTATCAAATCACGCTGCCCGAAAATGCTGATCCGGTTGCGACGCAGCGTGCTGTCGAGAAGTTGCTTGGTCAACCAACCGTTTCGGTAGCCAGAAAAAAGAAAACGCTCACCGTCGAAACCGCAAAACAGATTCTTTCCCTGCAGGTGAACCACGACCACCTCAGCCTCACACTCGCAGCAAGTGAGGCGGCAACGCTACGCCCCCAAGATGTTCTGGACCTGATGGACTGTGGGGACTGGATTGAAAACGGATCATTAATCACTCGCAATCGCGTCTATCTGCGACAAGACGTGACCGGCGAAGAAAGCGACATGATTGCCTTGGCAACTGAAACTCCGACAACGCACCCATAACCGAACAAATACAGCGAGAGCACTCAATGACAGCATTCCTACATGATGCATGCAGGAGTCATTCGATACGACCTCGCCAAATACAAACCATATCACCGCTGGCGTCCACACTTAGGCTTCTCGTAATTGCCAAGTGCTTAGCCAGCCTTACAAACCCGTGAGGGAATCGACCATGAAAAAAGAAATGCTCATCAATGTTCTTCAGCCCGAAGAATGCAGAATTGCCGTACTTGAAGACGGCCAACTCGAAGAACTTTACATGGAACGCAAGAGCGTTGAGGCTTTTGCTGGCAATATCTACCGCGGCAAGATTGTTAATCTTGAGCCAAGTATCCAAGCGGCATTCGTCGACTTCGGAGTTGGGCGAAACGGCTTCCTACACATCAGTGACGTCGAACCTCAATACTTCCGGCAGGGCGGCTATGACCCCGAAGAAATCATGCGGGAGTCGGACGAGATGGCGGAGGCCGCTGCGAAACGCGCCAGGGAGTCTGGGCGGGGTAGCAAGCACGCCTACAAAGGTGGTCGACCACGAGTGAAGCCGCCAATTCAAGAAATCTTCAAGCGTGGGGATGAAGTCCTTGTGCAGGTGATCAAAGAGGGCATTGGCACCAAGGGGCCGACTCTCAGCACCTACCTGTCCATCCCCGGACGCTACCTCGTTCTCATGCCTTCACTCTCGAGGATCGGTGTGAGTCGAAAAATTGAGGACGAAGATGACCGAAAGCGACTCAAGCGATGCCTACTCTCCTTGGATCCACCCAAGGGTGTGGGCTTCATCGTTCGGACGGCCGGCGCAGGCCGCAAGGAAAAAGAACTTCAACGCGACATGGAATACCTACTTCGTCTATGGAAGGCGATCGTTCGTCGAGTGAAAAGCAGCACTCAGCCGGGTGTCATCTATGAAGAAAGCGACCTGATCATTCGAACCATCCGCGACATTTTCTCGGATGACATCGATCAGATTCTCATCGATGAGTCCGAGTCCTACGAGAAGGCGCGCGACTTCCTCAAAATGGTCATGCCGAGGGTAGTCGATCGCCTGAAACTCTACGACGAAACCGTCCCGCTCTACCACAAATACAAGCTTGAGCGTGAAATCATCAAAATCAACCAGCGTCAGGTTCACCTGAAAGAAGGTGGGTCGATCGTCATCGACCCCACCGAAGCTCTGGTCGCTATCGATGTCAATAGCGGGAACTTCCGAGGCAATGACTCGGCTGAAGAAAATGCGTTTCGCCTGAATCTGGCAGCAGCCAAAGAAATCGCGAGACAACTACGCCTACGTGACTTGGGCGGCGTGATCGTTAATGACTTTATCGATATGCGAAAGGAAAGCCATCGCCGGAAGGTGGAACGCTGCCTTCGTGACGCAATGTCGGGCGACCGAGCGAGAACCAAAATCTTGCGAACCAGCCCCTTTGGGCTAATCGAGATGACCCGTCAGCGAGTCCGGCCGAGTCTCAAACGCAGCATCTACAACGACTGCCCCTGCTGCGACGGGCGTGGGCTTGTCAAAACAGCTGAAAGTATGTCGATCGAAGTGATTAGAACGCTCGCTCTAGCGATCAAAAATGAACACATTAAACGCGTGACCATACGCGTGAACGACCAAGTGGCCGCTCACTTGAACAACAAGAAACGCCGGGAAGTAATGGAAATGGAGGACGAAGGCAAGATGACAGTCCAAATCCTCGGTAGTGAGGCACTTTATCCTGAGCACCTCGAAATGGACTGCCGAGATCAGAACGGAGAGCGAGTGGAAATCGATTCGCTCTAAACCTTCACGATTTATCCCATAAGTTTCATGCGTCTCCCTTTGAACCCCTTCAGCACCTGCGCCCATGATTGAACTCGGTGTTAACATTGACCACGTCGCAACCGTTCGACAAGCGCGTCGGACCTATGAACCAGACCCAGTGGTTGCGGCCGCTCTAGCAGAGCAAGGTGGCGCTGATGGCATCACGTTCCATCTCCGCGAAGATCGTCGCCACATTCAGGATCGCGATGTAGAGATCCTGAAGCAGACGGTTAGTGTCAAAACAAACCTCGAGATTGCGTGTGCCGACGACGTCGTTGCAATCGCTTGCCGAATTCAACCCGACTGGGCCTTGCTTGTCCCGGAAAGTCGCGAGGAAGTCACAACCGAAGGGGGCCTTGATGTAGCCGCAGATTCTGGACGTATTCGGGATGCAATTCAAAAACTACAGTCAAGTGGGATTCTGGTAAGCCTGTTCGTGGACCCAGATCCCTTTCAAGTAGAAGCTGCATCGAAACTGGGAGTCTCGGCGGTAGAACTGCACACTGGGCCATATGCTCTCGCAAAGGGGGCAGAGCAAGCTAAGGAACTCGAAAGATTAGAGACCGCTGGTAATCTTGCATCACAGTGCGGTCTACGTTTACATGCGGGACATGGCTTAAACTATCACAATGTCCGACCCGTTGCAGAAATCCAGAATATGGTTGAGCTCAACATCGGTCACTCCATCGTTTCACGAGCCGTAATGGTTGGCATGCGTGATGCGGTCGCTCAGATGCGACAAATACTCGATTTGGTTGCCCCCTGATTCTCGTTGGCACACGCGGACAAGCTTATTTCATCTCGGGCTCGTATCGAGTCACGTATTAACGCCAGATCCAGTCACGAATCGCTGTAGCAACTTCATCGCCAGATTGGATCATCCGGTAAAGCAAGAAAACGGTGAGCATAGCCGTCGCGAAGCCGAGAAGAATCCCTCGCTTTTTTGAAGTACTTCGTCCGCTGAGCTTCTCTTCAAACGACTTTTTAAGCGTGGACCAAAACGCAACAGACAAATTGTCTTCAAAAGCGACGATATTCGCATAATCGCTTGAGCTTTGACCTGTAATCTTCAGGTGTACTCCATGTCGGGGCAAGAAAACTTGCAATTGTGATTCTACCGCGGTCGCCTCACCATCGACTGATTTTGCTGCCTCTAGCAGCGGCTCAAGCAACGCCGAAGGCTCGCCACCGTAGACCACTAACCGCGGCTTCGCCCCTAAAACAAGTAATGTCACACAAAGGGCATAGAAGAGTAACAGGACAGCCCAAACTAGCGAGCCGAAGACAGCAGCTGCTGCCATCGGAAAAAAGAGCTCTACCGGCCCAATTGCAATCATCCCCGATACCGCAAAGGCGAGCGAGAATATCTCTCGACCGCCGGTTGTAACATGGTACCTGCCAGAGAGCCGAATCGCCGAAACCACCATCAAATGCATAAGCAATGGTGTCAGCGCTAGGATGAGTGAAAATGATTCCATCAGGATCAACTCATGAGGTTCAGGCAAGGTGACGATCAGCGAGACGTAACGTTCCGATCATCCGAGAGAACTCTTGTAGCGGTCACACCGCTAATCCATTAACTCTCGCTCAACCCACTTGGTGTCGTGCTTACCTTGAACGAAATCTTCGTGCTGAAGAACAATATCGTGGAAACCAGCAGTCGTTTCGATCCCTTCGACCTGCATCTCCTTGAGTGCGCGACGCATGGTGGCGATCGCTTCGTCACGAGTGGGTCGATGTACAATCAGCTTTGCAATCATCGAGTCATAGTACGGAGGAACGGTGTAACCACCATAAACATGGGAGTCGAACCGAACTCCGATCCCACCGGGAGCGAAGAACTTCTTGATATTCCCGGGATTAGGTCGAAATCCTTTGCTGGGATCCTCTGCATTGATGCGGCACTCAATTGCGTGGCCGGTGCATTGAAGGTCTTCTTGTTGAAATGGTAGAGGTTCACCCGCGGCAACAAGTATTTGCGACTTGATAAGATCCACACCACTGACCATTTCCGAAACAGGATGCTCTACCTGAATTCGAGCATTTACCTCAATAAAATAGAAGTCATTGTTTTCATCAACGATGAATTCCACCGTCCCGGCATTCGTGTAATCCGCTCCTCGAATCATCCGAACAGCCGCTGCACAGATTGCATCACGTCGCTCTTCGGGCAAGTTGGGACTCGGAGCTTCTTCAATCAATTTTTGATGACGACGCTGAACGCTGCAGTCTCTTTCAAAGAGATGGCAAACATTCCCGTGGTGGTCGGCAATCACTTGCACCTCAATATGCCGAGGATTCCCGACATACTTTTCTAGGTAGACACCGCCATTGCCAAACGCGGCTTCAGCTTCTGTTCTCGCCTGAGATAGTGCCGTGAGTAGAGTATCTTCGTCGGGAGCTACTCTCATCCCTTTTCCGCCACCGCCTGCGGTTGCCTTGATCAAGACTGGGTAGCCAATTTCTTTTGCAACCTTCACAGCAACGTCATCGGATTCAATCAGTCCGTCACTGCCGGGCACAACAGGGACGTCTGAGGCGATCGCCATGGACCTCGCGGTATTCTTATCACCGAGCTTTTCCATCGCTTGCGGGCTGGGGCCGATGAACTCGAATCCACTCGCACGACACACCTCATTGAAGTGGGCGTTCTCGGCCAAGAATCCATAACCGGGATGGATGGCGTCTGCATCGGAAACTTCCGCAGCAGCAATAATTTGATCGATTTTGAGGTAGCTATCAGCACTGCGGGCCGATCCCACGCAATAGGATTCGTCGGCCAACGCGACGTGCATCGAATCAGCATCCGCCTCGCTATAAACCGCTACGGATTGAATACCGAGCTCACGACAAGCTCGTATCACCCGTAACGCAATTTCACCGCGATTTGCGATCAGAATCTTCTTAAACACTTGATTCACATCTCTGAGAATGAGTCAGTAAACAAAACCATCACACGTCAGTAGGCTTTCCATCCGCATCAACTGCTCGCGATTTCATACTCTCATTGGATTACGCAACACAATCCATAGAAGTTGCTGTACGGTCTCACCAACTCGCAACAACTGCGGAGGAAGAGCAGGGAGACCGCGGTCAGACTGACTCCTCGAGCGATCAGTCCGGCTGCACCCGAAACATCGGCTTGCCAAAATCAACCGGTTGTTGGTCACCTACGAGTATCTCAACGATGGTCCCGCTGCATTCCGCTGGGATTTCATTGAAGACCTTCATCGCTTCCACGATACAAACAACCGTGTCTGGACTGACGCGATCTCCTACCTTCACAAAAGTAGGAGATTCTGGGTTCGCCTTCGCGTAGAACGTCCCTACCATCGGGGCGTTGATGGTGACGGTGCCCGCAGTGTTATCAGCCGGAGTTGTTGCTGCAGTTTGAGGTGCCGCGGCTGCAACTGGTGCAGCGGCCGTCGGGGCACCGACCATCTGTACAGCTCCACCTCGCTTCAGCTTGATCTTCTCTTCGCCTTCCTGAAGATCTACCTCAACTAGCTCGTGCTGCTCCATCAATTCAATGATCTGCCGGATGCGTGCGACATCGAACACATCCTTGGGCTTTGCGCCTTTGCTCATTCTTGACTCGCCGTCATTTGTAAAAAAAGAGGACTTTCTTGATGCATTAGGCCCTGAACAGGCCGCGTTGGGAAAGTTTACCTAACCTGCGGTAAAACGCCCATCCCGCCTTTGATTTCCGCATTCACTTTTCTTGCTTCAATAAAAAAGTATCGAACGGAGAAACCGACGTTTTTTCCGGCTGTATCCACAACGAAAAGCGGATTTTCAAACTCGATGCACCGCTTGAATTCCACAGTTTTACAACATCAGACAATGATCATCGAGTCCCTTAGGAAGGTCACTGAGAACTTCGCATCCAGTTTCAGTGACCAGCACGTCATCTTCGATACGAATCCCAAACTCACCCTCGAAGTACACGCCCGGCTCAACCGTGATAATCATACCGCTCTGCAGAGGGTCGTCGCCGACCGCTGACATCCTCGGTGACTCATGAATTTGCAAACCAACGCCATGCCCGAGCCCGTGCTTGAAAGCCTGCTCCATCCCCGCCGCTCTTAAAACTTCTCTCGCCGCGGTATCAACCACCCGAGTGGAAACTCCTGGTTTGATTGCGGCGATTGCCGCCAACTGCGCTTCTAAAACGACCGCGTGAGCATGCGCGAAATCGTCACCTGATGCGGCAAGTTTCAGCGTTCGGGTCAAATCACTCGCATAGCCTCCACACAAAGCGCCCCAATCAATCAGCAGACAATTTGCGCCCCCTATCCTGCGATCGGACGGCTGATAATGAGGCAGAGCCGCGCCAGCACCTGCGCCAACAATCGGCGCGAAACTACACCCCTCAGCGCCACGCCGACGCATACTCGCCTCCAAGGCATAAACCACCTCCAATTCCGTCCAATTACCGCGGATTTGAGGCAATACCTCTGTAAAGGCTTCTTGTGCGACCTTCACGGCGAATCGTGTGGTGGCAATTTCAGTTTCGTCTTTGATCATCCGCAACGATTCAACCATTCCCAAGGTCTCGACAAATTCGACTTCAGAGAGCCCTGTCATCAAATTTCTGTAAGACGCGAGAGTAAGGTGCTGAGCCTCGATGCCGACGCGCGGTGTACGATTGATGCCCGATTCCAATGACTTCAGAGCATCACGTGTTAAGTCAGGCAGTAGATCACTGGGGGATCGAATCCTCGCTTCGAACCCCGGGCATTGACTCGCAATTTGGCTTTCGTATCGCCCATCACTCAGGAGAATCGGGTTTCCATCTCCGATCACCAAGTAAGTACTATCGCCGGTGAACCCTGTGAGGTAGCGGACATTGACCTCGTTAGTAATCAGCGCAGCATCCAAGCCCTCCTGCTGCAGCTTGTCAGTTAATCGATTGATGCGATTCTCAATTTGCTGATTCATCCTATGAGCACCTCAATGATCTCGTTCTCTTAGCCATTCAACGCACTCTCTAAGCAAACCATGTTGCGATTTCTTGGAGGCCCTCGAGAGGATCGTCAACTGGCCAATATTCCAACCCAACATATCCGTCATAGTCGGTCTCTTGAATGGCCTGAAAAATCTGGCGATAGTTCAGTTCGCCCCGAGTCAGCTCATGCCGCCCAGGGTTTCCCGCCGCATGAAAGTGCCCGATTTTATCGATATTGTTAACAAGATTATGAATCACATTCCCCTCGCTCACCTGTTGGTGGTAGATATCAAACACTACCTTCACTCGCGCGGATCCCACCGCTTCAACAATTTCGAAAGCCTCGGAACTCTCGACCAAGTAATACCCAGGGTGATTCACTAATAGGTTTAACGGCTCGATCACAAGCGTAACGTTCGCCTCCTCAAGGAGCGGAGCCGCTGCTCGCAGGCCATCCACCAAACTGGTGTGCTGTGATGCACGAGATCGATCAGGCAATTCATCACCCACTTGGGAAATGATCGTTTTACAGTCAATCCTCTCCGCCGCTTCGATTGACTGCTTGAGACCTTCGAGGTATTCCGCACGTCGAGACGCATCGGTCAGGCTCACAAAATGAGTACAACAAGCAGAAACTTCGAGCCCCGCACTCTGCTTAGACTGCACGAGGTTCGCGAGATCACGATCCCACCATCCCCAAAACTCGAACGCTCCGATCCCGACTTCCTTGACTGCCTTAATCGCTTGCGAATCATCCATTTTTTCAAGAACGGCATCGATACAGACCGACGGTCGAAGATTTCCCATGATGGCCTCGAACATTTACCTTCGTGTAAGACAGTGTTGAATCAGCCAATGACAACACCAGATCAATGACCAAATACAGGTACGTGCAGAGGATACCGGAAGAAAGCAGGGAGTACGATGTCTCTGCGTGCGTCAAGACGTGGCGAGCATGAGAAAATCGAAGCTGAAGCGGGATGCGATGGGGTAAACTTCGTCGCAGTTGAACGCTGCACCCTCGCAAAACATACGACAAACCCACTAAAATCGTTGGGCGGTGCAGCCTCCAACATCCTTTCATCGCTAGAAAGTTCTAACAGATCTTAACCCGCAGAGATTCCTTCTCCGCCCCATCACTCACACATGACTCGCAACCATGATCTCAAGCCTCTTATACAAAAACCCAGTGATCAAAAACCCAGTGATGTCGATGCTCTGCAATCGATCCACACGACACCTTGCCATCGCACTGTTATTCCTTTCGCTAGGCCATGGCCTCAAAGCCCAAGAATCAGAATCACCAAGTGAGCCCCCGGTAGCGTTCAAGGTAACCGGGACCGTTGAAGGGGTGAAGCAAACGGAAATTAAAGCGGAAACCAAGCAGCAAACCTCACTAAAAATCGAAAGCATCGTGCCGCATGGGGCAAGCGTTTCGGAAGGAGATGTTCTCGTTTCCTTCGAAAGAGATGAGCTAGAAAAAAAAATAAGGCTATCCGAGCAGGATCTTCGATTGGCCGAAATCGCCTTTGAGGGTGATTTATTCAGTCATCGCCAAGCTGAAATCACTGCGGAACTCGATCGAAAGGTGGCAGAAAGAGACTGGCAAGCCGCCGAGCAGACGTTTGCGAACTACATGGACGTCGACCGTGAGCGTTCCATCGAATCGGCCGACTTCAGCCTGAAACAGTCACTCGCGACTCTGATGAATGCCAAAGAGGAATTAAAGCAATTGCAGCAAATGTACAGTGAGGATGACTTGACCGAGGAATCCGAAGAAATCGTTCTCAAACGTGCAAAACAAGCTGTAGAGTCAGCTGAATTCCGACACACCTCGGCCGAGATTCAGGCGAAACGCTCAAAAGAACAAGAGATTCCTCGAACCACGGAAAAGCAAAAGGACACCTTTGAGCGCGCCAAGCTTACACACGAGAAAGCAATCAGAAATCTCAATGACGAAAAAGAAAAGCGTCGAATCGATCTGGATAAAAAAGAGGTAGCACTCAGAGAACAGAGGGAAAAGCACGAAGAACTTGTACAAGATCTTGAACGTCTTGAAATCAAAGCCAAACATTCGGGTCTGGTTGTCTACGGTGAACTCCAAAGAGGAAAACTAGCCGATAAACCGCCGCAGCATCGCGCCGGCAGTTCCGTCAATGGCGACCAAACGATCCTAACGATAATCGACCCATCAGCTTTGCAGATTCGAACCACCATCCCCGAGGCTAACGTTCATCGCGTGAATGCAGAGGATCAATGCACAGCAATTTTCACCGCGATCCCGGATCAATCCATCGAAGCAATCGTCGCTTCAGTCGATAGCGTTCCGTTCGCGTCCACCCAATACGATTGTGTGATCACCATTCCTGCTGGTGCGTTAACGAAGTTACTCCGGCCGCTGATGACTGCAGAGGTAGAATTCACCGAACAGCCCAAGCTGATCGCCATGCCTGCGAAAAAGAAATCGCAGCCGGTGAGACTGAAAAGAGAGATCGCGACTCCAAAAATCAAATCGGTTCCGCAGGTACCAGTAGCAGAGAACGTGAATCCAATTGAAGCGAAGCAGGCCGACTCAGAGTGATCTCGTATCGTTCAGATCTGTCTCTAGTAAGATTTGGAATTCCGAGGAATTGTTAAGCTCATCACCATGAATGAATCCCCTAACCACTCTACGGATCGCGATGAATCTGCGAATCGCTGTGATGGTACTGCGATGATTGATTGCACACTCCGCAGCCGTACTCGTATTACCCTTGAAGTTAGGATTCCAGAGTGTGGCTCCGCCCGTTTCATCGAACCAAAAGGGTTAAATACTGGACGTTTCTTGCTTCTCTGGCTGTGGGGCTTCTCGGTGGTTCTTGCACCGCTACTCGTTCCCTCGACCATTCATGCCGACGAGAACGATCCAAATCAGTCGGTTGATCATTCTGCAGAAAAACAGTCCTCGATACTTGAAGATCCCATCGATTTCTCGAACCCTCCGACACTGCCAGATTTGGAACCTCTTGATCGAGACCGACTCGAGTCGGCTATCCAAAACGGAATTCTGTATCTCGTTGCCAAACAGAACAGTAACGGCTCTTGGGGCTCGCCGACCAGAACCAAAAGCCTAAACATCTACGCACCCGTCCCGGGGGCACATCATGCATTCCGAGCAGCCACGACGGCGTTGGCTATCTCGGCTCTGATCGAATCTGGGTCAGTACAGCCGTCGGTCACCGAGTCCATCGATAAAGCTGAGCAATGGTTGTTCGAGCATATCGAGCAGCTCCGCAGGGCTTCCGGTGATGCCATCTACAACGTGTGGGGGCATGGTTACGCAATCCAAGCTCTGGTCAGAATGCACGGGAGGATCCCGAATGATGAGGCGAGGCAGGAACGAATTGCTGCGTTGATTCGTGGGCAATTTGAAAAGCTCGAGCGTTACGAATCGGTTGATGGTGGGTGGGGTTACTATGATTTTCGGTATCAGGCTAACCAACCGACTTCCAGTTCGATCAGTTTTGTCAACGGTGCGATCCTGGTCGCTTTGAAAGAGGCGGAGTCGATCGGCATCACACCGCCCAGTCGCATGACACAGCGTGCGATCGCTGCACTACAGAGGCAAAAAAAACCTGACTTCAGCTACCTTTATGGCGAATACCTACAGTACCGACCGATGCGGGGAATCAATCGTCCCGGCGGTAGCCTCGGTCGGTCACAATGCTGCAACATCGCGCTTCAACTTTGGGGAGATCAGAGCGTCACGCAAAACGTTTTAACCAATTGGCTTTATCGTCTTTATGTGCGAAATGGTTGGCTAGATATCGGTCGAAAACGCCCTGTCCCGCACGAAGCTTGGATGCAGGTCGCTGGTTACTTCTACTACTTTGGACATTACTACGCCGCTCTTTGTATTGACGCGATCCCTTCGCAAGATCGACTTCCTTATCAAACCATGCTCAGTGAGCTGCTACTTGACCGTCAGGAGAAAGATGGCTCGTGGTGGGATTATCCGCTCTATGATTACCATCAACCCTACGGCACGTCCTTCGCTCTCATGACCCTTTATCGCTGCCGGCCAACCCGAGAAGATAGCCAAGAGACGCGTAACAATTGATGTCTACGTCTCCATTCAGCTGAGTTGGACCTCGCCTGCGGTAATCTGATTACGTCCACGAACAAATCTATTCCCCATCATTCGCGTCACTTCTTCCCGACTCGCTTGATTCGACCCAGCCAGACCTGCAATGATGAGGGCTGAGTCAAAGAGGACAAACTCGCACGACGGCGTTGACGAATACCCAACGGCATATCCGACAGCCATCGCGGCCTGATCATTTATCAGAAAACAATCATTTCAGAGGAAAGCAATGACCGACGAATCGACGAACCAAGCGGAATCAATCGACTCGGCACCATCCGAGGGAAGCGTTCCAAGAAATGATCAGGGGAAAACGGTCAAGGCAGACCCATTACCCAAGCGTGTGCTGTTGGTTCCCTTTCCGAAATTCGTCTTCATGTACCCGACGCTAATCATCTCTTTCATCGCCGCGCTCGTCCTTCAGATTGCTGGGAGACAGAGTGTTTCGCCGGACGACACGCTGTCAGTGGTGATGACCGGCCTTTTCTTTATCGTACTCATGATCAACACCTTCATCCTTGTGTTTGATTTTCCTCGCGCAACCTCCCTCACACTCATCGCTGTTTGCGTCTCACTGGTACTCGGTTCATGGATTGCCATCCTTGCCAAGCCAAGCCTCCTTCCGGCAATTGGTAGCCTTCTCACCACGGTGCGACCGGTAGCCAACGCTTCCTTCTTCATTTGCATCACCCTTGGCATGATGCTTCTTTATGGAGCCATCATGATCAAGGTTCGCTTTGATTATTGGGAGCTTTCCAACAACGAACTCCTTCATCACCATGGATTCCTGAGTGACCTAAAACGCTACCCCGCCCCAAATCTGCGTGTCGACAAGGAGATCAATGACGTGTTCGAGTACATGTTGCTCGGTGCAGGACGTCTGATCCTTCATCCTGCCACCGAAAAACGCGCAATCGTTCTCGACAATATTTTGCACGTGAGCCAAAAAGAGAAGCAACTAACTCGTATGCTGGGCTCAATCAAAGTCCAGATCAATCCGAATTCATCCGAGTAAAATAAACACGCTCTTGTGATAACACCAAACCCGCAAACATTGAGTGCATCGATCGGATGGACTTTGGGAAGGTAAGGGGCCGGCTAGCTGTCCGGCTTAGACGTACGGTATCACGTACGGTCCTTCTGGGATGACGGCAAGCGATGGCTCGGGGTGTCTATGCAAACTCGCCTCAACCGCGGCCTGTAAATCAGTCACGCAGTGAATACCGGTAAGCCTCTTTTCAACTTCCGATAAACCTTCGGTAAAAAGTTGGACTTGGCCGTGCTTCATCGGAGCCAATTGCTTCTGCGTTTGCCACTCATCGATCGAAGCGAGGGGTTTCTCCAATAACTGTGAAAGAAACTGATCCGCCCCGAGATGAACGAGTCGCTCTTGGGCTTCGCGGAATGGAACCGATCCAAAGCCTTCGCTGCAAGCCGATGCGATAATTAAGTCTCCACCCGGCTCAAGGATCCCCATCGCTCCCACCATTCCTTTGATGGTCTGGTAGTACGTTCGATCAAGCGGATAGCCCGCAGCACTGGTCAGGACAGTGGAGAAACGCCGTCCTACACCCACTTCACACTCAGCTCTCACCTGCTCAACCATTACCTGGTGGCTCTCCAACACCTCTCCAAAATTAACCTTGGTTAGCCGTCGATTCTCATCGATAACGGTATTGAGGGCGAAGACCTCACCGAGCATCTTGATAATTTCAAGCTGCTCTTCATGGAGAGGATTGCCAACAAAATTGCAGTTGGCAGCATTGGGATCCGCCATGAACCTCGCACTGTGAAAGGTTCGTATGGTTTCACTATGAGCGACACCGGGAGCGATAACTTTTCGACCACCTGAGTAACCGGCCATAAAATGTGGTTCTACCAGCCCGGTGACAATCTTTAAGTCAGATTCGACTAACTGACGATTGAGCCGAACCGGCGTAGCGCGAGTCGGCGTGTGGCCTAGTGAGACATGATTTTGGTCATCCGTCGCATCGTGGTTTTCAATCCGAACGTTCTGAAGTACCCACGAATCGCCAATCAATTCCTCCAACTCTTCTCCAACATTCGGACGATGCAGGCCGGTGGCAACCAATATTCGGATGTGCTCTAAGGCAATCCCACCCGAATTCAATGCTTCAATCAGCGGACGCAGGAAAAGTTGATTGGGCACGGGGCGTGTGATGTCGCATACGACAATGCATGCACTAGAGGCCTCAGACACCGCTCTCTGAAACCGGCTCTCAGCCAATGCCCGCCGCAGACACTGATTAACGGCTCCCGAGGGATCCCTAATCGGAGTCACAACCGGCTTCCGAATCACCTCGAAGGGAACGTTCGCTGGCACCTCGACCGAGACAAACCCGCGACCGTAGAGGACCTTTACCGCGTTCAATTAACACTCCTGAAACAGACCGGTGGAAGCGGCAAAACCCCATTTTAACATATCCCCGACCCTGCACTTTGGATCGCCCACACGCTGTTCCTCGAAAGATGAATCTTGGGGATCCGACGCACTACACGAGCAGAATTCTGGTGACGGGCCTACCCTCTGGAGTACCTAAGGCAAATCGGACTCTACCAGTGTCACCCCCCCGAGAAACGTTAAAAACGTTCAGCCGTTGTTTTCTCGGATGTAACTGTTGCCGTCACATCTGCCGTGCGTAATACTCTCACTTTCCAACATTAGCACTACTTACGCCTTTTCAGGTGAGAAAAGATGAAATACATATCTTTGGCTTTGGCACTCGCTCTAGCGGCAACGGCCTCGGCCGAGCCAGCAGTCAATACGTTAACTGAATCCGAGAAACGAAGTGGTTGGGAACTGTTGTTTGATGGTTCCTCAACGGATCAGTGGAGAAACTACCGCAAAGACAATCTTTCCGACGGATGGCAAGTCATCGACGGTGCGCTCACGAGAGTCGCTAAGGGTGCCGGGGATATTGTTACCAAAAAGCAATATGATGCCTTTGAATTGTCACTCGAGTACCAGATTAGTAAGGCTGGAAACAGCGGTGTGATGTTCCATGTGCAGGAAAACAGCAACGCGCCTTGGCACACGGGTCCTGAAATCCAAGTGCAAGACAATGTCGATGGGCATGATCCGCAGAAAGCGGGCTGGCTATATCAACTCTATCAACCGGGTCGTGACCAACAGGGCGAAGTAATTGATGCGACTCGCCCCGCCGGTGAATGGAACCAACTCTACATCCGAATCAATGGCGATGATTGTGAAGTGTGCATGAACGGAGTCCGGTACTACCACTTCAAGCTTGGCAATAATGATTGGAAACAAAAAGTTTCCGCAAGCAAGTTCACCAAATTTGAGAATTTCGGAAGCACAGGTTCCGGTCATATCTGCTTACAAGATCACGGTAACAAAGTCGCTTACCGAAATATCAAGGTCCGTGAATTCAACGACGATGGTTCTGTCCCGCAGCCGATTGATGGAAAACTCGACCTAACAGCCGATGTTGCTTTCCCCAGCCTCCAATGGGATCAGTGGGAACCGGTTAATGACGCCGGCCAACTCAGAGCGTTAAGGCTCATGGAACTGACTGCCGCACGCGATGGCACCAACCGGCTTTTCGCCGCTTCACAATTTGGCGCGATCTGGTGCTTTGAGAACCGAGAGGATGTAAAGGATTCACATTTGGTCTTGGATCTTCGCGAACAAGTCAAAGATTGGAAAAGCCGCGGTGCAAATGAGCAGGGCTTGCTCGGTCTCGCATTGCATCCTGAATTTAAAAAGAACGGGCACCTGTTCGTCTACTACTCACACCCAACCGAGCCTAAATCGGTCGTGGCGAGATACACCATTTCTAAGGACAATCCCAATCAGGTCGACCCGACATCGGCCAAAGTCATCATGGAAATCGATCAGCCATTCCAAAATCACAATGGTGGCGTGATCGAGTTTGGCCCTGATGGTTACCTCTATATCGCTTTGGGAGATGGAGGATTCCGCAACGATCCCACCGCCAGCGGGCAGGATCTCAATAGTCTCTTGGGATCCATTTTACGAATCGACATCGATTTTTCTAACGATCATCACGCATACGGAATCCCCTCGGATAACCCCTTTGTCAATCACAAGGGAGCGAGACCGGAAATCTACGCCTTCGGACTTCGCAACCCTTGGAGAATGGCATTCGACTCACAGTCAGGTCGCCTTTGGGTCGGTGATGTCGGACAGGAACTATGGGAAGAAGTTAACGTGATCACAAAAGGCGGGAACTATGGCTGGAGTACTCGTGAAGGTAGCCATCCATTCGGAAATCGACCGGTCGTTGAAGGACTCAGTGCACCGATTGAACCCGTTTTTGAATACGATCACCGAATCGGAAAGTCAATCACCGGTGGACGCGTTTATCAGAGTGACCGCGTCAGCGAGTTGACCGGTAAGTATCTCTACGCGGACTACGTGACGGGCAAGATCTGGGCTCTATCGTACGATGCCGATGCTGGCAAAGCGACTCGCAACGAACAGGTGATTCCGGACAGCATTCCTGTGGTGGCATTTGGCGAAGATCACAATGGCGAAGTGTTCTACCTCACCGAGAGCTCCAGAGGCCAGTGCATCTACCGATTCAACAACAAGTAGCTGACTGAAGCCGAGTCGTGGCCCCAGACGTGTCAGTGCATTGCAACCGCTTTGACCCATCTATTGATTCACTCAGAAGATCGCGACCGTTAACCAGATCAAGACGCTGGTGGCATGTAAAAGTGTCGCCGGCGTCTTTTTTTAGAAAGTATGTCTTGGCATTGACCATCCAGTCACTGGTAGCATTTTCCCGACGCCTAACCTACCTACCAAGCCGCACATGATGAAATCCGCAGGACTACCGTTCGTGTCGTACCTTCAAGCTTTCTTTATTCTTATCCTTTACCTATCAGTCACGGCAACGGCTGAAGACACACAAAGCGAAACGAGTATTCGTCCGCTCAGCAGTGTGGTCGCTCCGATCACTGAACCGCCATGTTCCTATTGTTCCACACAACACTTGAAGGACCTCATTAACGGTCAAGACCGAGTGATTGCATGGTTGCGGGCCTCACACAACGGGGGTGCGTTTCCCATTCGTCATTTCTTGTCTGGGCCTCGAGTCGTTAATGACACGTACGGCCTGTTCTTTTACGACCCCGATGGCGGTTACGTCTCCGCCTACAGAAAAGACTATGGCTATCAATTTCACGGATGGCGAAACGGCGTCATGGTGGTTCGACACACCGACGGCACCCTATGGTCCGCACTGACGGGAACCGCCATCGAAGGACCTCGTAAGGGGCAATCACTACAGCGTATTCCAAGCCTCGTCACCAACTGGAATTATTGGTTGATGCTCCATCCAGAATCGACCACCTACGATCTGTTTGATGGCAAGACCTACAAAACGACTCCGCTGCCAACAACTAGCAGTAGTGAGTCTCTCGCGTCCAGATCGACGTCCGATCCGAGGTTGGACGCCGACACTTTAGTTTTAGGTCTCGAATCAGGAAAAACAAAAGTCGCTGTAACGCTTCCCATCGAAAAACCACGCGCGTGCTACCAAGTTGAGTTGGATGGAGAAAAAACAGCCGTTTTCTGGTATGCCGCTACACAGTCGGCGGTCGCCTTCAATCGACGTGTGGGCGATCAGACTCTCAACTTCTATGCAGATGAAATCTCGCCTGAGTCCGCTCCATTCAAAGATCGTGAAACAGGTACTCGATGGTCACTAGCGGGTCGAGGAATTGACGGTCCCCTGCGTGGCATTGAATTAGATTGGACCCCAAGTATCCAATGCCGCTGGCACGCGTGGTCCAGTGAGTACCCAGGAACCACCATCTTCGATCCATCAGAATCATCCAACTAGCTTCGGCAATGACCAAACGCTTACGCCCACTCGCCCTTCTGACCATATCGTGGTCAATCTTTCTCGGTCCATCTGTCGCTTACTCGCAACGGACCAACGGTCTCCGCAAGGTTTCTACATCGGCGAACCCCGTATCGGTAAACGCGATATCACCGATAGATTCTTCAGAACAGGATGATCCAGAGGTTGCCGCTTCAACCACAGACGAAGTTCAACCACGCGGCAACTCACCCCAACCAAACTCCCTTGAGGAAAAGCGCCTCGCAGAACCACGAGCGGTTCTTGTCTCTCCAAACCATATAGACCCAAACCGTTTAATGCTTTTTGGAAAGCAAGGAATCAATACGGTTGTCCTGTTGATCGACCCCACAAAACCTGACTCACTGATCGATATCCGGAAACGGGTTCAATGGGTTCGTGAATCGAATCTTGCTGTCGGTTATTGGCTCGAAGTCGCACGCTCTCCGGAACTAGCCGAGCAGCATCCCGAATGGATGGCGAGCCTGCAAACCCATGACGAATGGAGACGTATGTTCCCCGAAACACTCACACCGAAACCAGATGAAGTCACCAAAACCTATCCATGGGTTCCAATTCTTTCCCGAGAAACCTTCGTGGCGCAGAAAGATCGCATCATTGCACTTGCTAAATCGCTTCCTCCCGGCCAGTTGATTTTCCTCAACGACCTTCAGGGCGCACCTTCCGCATGCGGGTGCGGTAATGACCTTTGCCGCTGGACAAGTGACTATGGTGAACGACGCACCACGATTCCGCTGGACGATCATGCCGCCGCGAATTTTGTCCTTCGAATCAAACACGCGTTTCCGGATACACTAATCGTTCCTGTTTGGACCACCGAATGTGAAGAGCAAGACGGGCACCCAAATGGACAATGTGCGGGAGTCGGATGTTTCAAAGGTATTTGCTGGAAGGCGTACACCAAACAACTCATGCCTGTAAGTGATGTATGCGACGTGATCGGATTGCTGGCCTTGGAAAATACGTTTAAGCGGCAACCACCAGAAAAGCAAAACCATTCATCTTGGCTGGCCTATGCGACAAACACCTTCCAAACCATGCCTGCTCTCAACAAAGGTTCTTCGATTCCGAAGGAACGTCTAATCACGGTGATCGAAGGATACCAAACGCAAGACCAAGACCTCTCCCGAAAAGCTCAAATCTGCCAAGAACTCGGTGTGGCAGGTTACGTCATTGCACTGGATAAAATCGACCAGTCGTGGTCGCCAAAGATCGTTCGATGGAAAGAAAGCACGTCGATTCCCTAAATGGTAAAACCTAGATGAAGCACCCCATTTGGTTGCATGAGAGTTGGACTCGATCTAGCGACGTAATGAGACTCCCCGATCCTTCTGCCAGCAGAACTTTAATCTGCGGAACAGACTAACGCCGAGCATTCTCGAGCGAATAAGTTAGTGAATGCAGTAAAGTGTCGACCGACTCCTCAAGATCAGAGTGTTTCCGACCACAGCTGGCGAAGCCATGTAACCATCGCCAAGTTGAGTCGTGGAGACCGGGCGGAATTCATCGCCCGGAGTAAACACTGTGATCTCCCCATCCATCCCAAAGCAGTAAATCTTCCCACCAGCATAGATGGGAGACGCCGCGTACTTTCCATCGATGCGAGTCTGCCAGAACACCTCGCCCGACTTTGAGTCACGACAGGTAACAATTCCGTCGTCACTGTTCATGTAGAGTTTCCCGTCAATCACCAACGCTGATGACTTTTTGGCGACTGCCCGCTCAGCGCTCCACGCGACATGACTCTCAGTCACGTCTCCGGCCCCTTCCGGACTGACAGCCACCATCGCGCCCATGCCATTGCTGATGAATACCAGCCCATCTCGAAAGATCGGACGAGCTGACGCATTCATCCCCTGATGATAGACGGTCCAAATCGGTTCACCTGAATCAATATCGTAAGCGACTGTCGCAATCGCACTGGGATACACAAGAATGGATTGCTGGTTGACGTCGATCACGCTGGCAGTCCCGTATGCCTTTTTGAGGTCACCATTGTCTGTACCGTACTCAATTTCACGGTCGCGTTTCCAAACGGTTTTGCCGGTCGCCTTATCAAGGGCAACAACATACTGAACGTCGAATCCGTCATAGGCCACGAACAGTTTCCCATCACGTAGAATTGGCGAGGAAGCGGGCCCACGATGATGGTCGCAAACAAAATCACGCCGTTCCCAGATCACATCGAATGATCGAGTATCAAGGCAAGCGGTAAGGTAGCTTCCAAAATGCACATACACGCGTCCCTCTTCAATTACAGGAGTCGGTGAGGCGTAACTATTCATCGGATGGCAAAATGCCGGCTCATCATTCTTGACGAGGACCCTGTCAAGCAGAACCTTTCCATCAGTCTTACGAACGCACAAAACGGACATCTCAGTTCCGTCTTCTTTGGCCGTGGTTAACCAGATTTGATCACCCCAAACGACCGGAGAGGACCAACCCTTGCCGTGAATTGGAACCTTCCAAGCAACTGATTCCTCTGTGATCTCAGACGGCAAAAGGGACTCACTTGCCTGTCCATCACCCGTTGGCCCGCGAAACTCCGGCCAATTCTCCGCCGCTGCCACCTGCATCACAACGGGAAAAAAAATGGACGCGAGTGAAAGCAAAATCTGGTGGAACCGCATGTCATTCGACCTTGAAAAACCTACAAACTAACCCGCCAAATGCAGTCCTTCGGCTTGACCTATTGGCCACAATTATCGCCGTAGGACAAATGATCACGCATGTTGATCAATCGCCTCACTTTTTCGCAATTCCCAGTGCGGCGAGTTTTGCCGCAATGTCCTTGCCGTGCGTTGTTGTTTTGACGGATCGGTCAATGAAAAGCACTTTTCCGTCTAAGCCAACATAATATGTCCAGCGATTCGTAAAGCCTCGATCGTTTAAAACGCCCAGCTTTCCCGATAGATCTTTCTTCGGATCGCTGAGGATCGGATAGTCCAAATCCAAGCTGGTGGCAAAATCGGTGTTTTTCCCAACCGGATCGACACTCGCTGTGAAGTATGCAACGTCATACGCTCGCAATTCCCCACCGAACTCCCGCATCGATTTACATTCTTTTGTGCATCCACCAGTAAACGCCTTGGGAAACCATGCAATCACATAGGCTCGCTTTCCCTCAAGGTCTGCTGAACGATACGTCACACCGTCACTGCCAACCAATTCGAAGGCCGGCATCTTATCGCCCACCTTCACTTCGGCCTGCATCGCCGATGGCTGAGCGAAAAAGACAACGAATGTAGCAGCGATCAAAATCAAACGATTCATCTAATTCAAGCTCCTGTGAAAGTTCAAATCATTGACCACTGCAATCTCGTCGCCAAAGCCGGTCGCAGTGAGCTAAGTGTCCAAAACCATTGTTTCAACGGATGTTCCGATGAATCAGCCCAACTGATCCAAATGTGCCTTGCTCTGCTGGATACTCTTGATCGGATGCGGTGAATGATCCTGTTCGACATGGCAGTGTTCCACTTCAGCGGCCAACGCGGCCTCGAGAATCGGAACCATGGGAATCTTACCGTCTCCCAATTCCTCAAAAGCATCCTGAGGAACCGAGCCGAAGTTAGGCGTCTTCTCGGACTTACCGAGGTCTTTGAGGTGCAACTGAGAAACTCGCCCTTTTAAACTCCGAACCAGACCAGCGGCGTCGCGACCGCCAACCTCGACCCAAAACACATCGACTTCAAACTTCATTTTTTCGGAGAAACGCTCGATCATGACGTCATATCCGCATTTCCCACCATCCTTAGGCTCAAATTCAAACGCATGATTATGATAAGCAAGTTGGATCCCATGCTTCGCAGCTTTCTCTGCAGCCTCATTGAACCGATCGGCGAGCATTCGGTAATCGTCCAAGGTCTCTCGAACTTCTCCCTGTAGGTAGGGAATCACAAGATGGGATAAACCGTGTGCCTTGGCCGAATCAAGAATGCTGTCAAAAGATGGAACGTCTTTGCGACTTGGATCAACCACTGAATCCCAGGCAAAATGACTGGAATTCACCTGCATTCCGCACTTCTTTGCTTCAGCGATCATTTCATCGGCGTTGGGGAACCCGTACGGCTCTACCTGCTTATAACCTGCCTCGGCTACCGCTTGAATCGTTGACTTCACGTCCTTGCCGATTTCATTCCGGAGCGTATAGAGCTGAATTCCAATTTGCGAACGATAACGCTCCACTGCCGCGTGATTCACTGTACTCTCCGATGCCTTTTCGAGTGCTTGAAGGTAAGCTCCCTTCGATGCAGCTAAAGTGGCCGCAAGTCCAACACCAGCCCTTAAGCAATCACGTCTTTGCATCACCAAACCTTTCATCCTTTTATCGAATTCGCTAAAAACTCCTAGGCTCCGAAGTATACCAGATGGAACCCACAGAACGTCAACAATCGAGTCACAAATGTCGGTCCACCCGTATCGTACAGTGCCGCTAGGGGACGCTTAAACGGACTCAATTTTTCACCTAACTCAACGGTCAGTTCGGCTTGCTCCAGAAGAAAACCTTATCGTTCCCACACCACATCCTGAGCGGAACCGAACCCGCTGGCGTTGCGAGAATTCAATCACCCCAACTTTATCAAGCCTTGGCGAGTTCCTCCGCCGACGTCGTCGCGGGGCTACAGAAACGCGGCGTTGCCAAAATCCTGTATATCCATGGCACTTTTGCTGGGAACGATCTCACTGGTCTAGCTCGTAACCTAGGTCGCCTCTCACCGTCGCTGACACGGCAATTGCGAATCGACCAGACAATCAAAGAGTGGTCAAAACGGAGCGTTGACAGCCTCTCTGGATCACAGGGAAACTTTCCTGAAGCCTACGTAACTCAAGTCAACCAATTTCTCCAATCGGGTCAGTCCGACTCCAACATTGGCTCAATCGAAGCAAGTCGCTTTGCTTGGTCTGGGGAGAATCATCACCTGGGTCGGCTGCATGGATCGCTCAGCCTGCACCAAACCTTACGAGATTTAAAAAGCCAGTTGCAGGAGAATCAGCGAATTCTAATCTTCTCGCACAGTCATGGCGGTAACCTGTTGGCATTGCTAACGCTCCTCGCCGAATCCAACGCCAAGGTGAAACGCAAACTACTTCGGCATCTGTCGATCTCCACACCGGTTGCCCCACCCACCGCAGTGAGTCCACATTTGGGCGATTCACAGAACCCAAACGCGGTGAACGATCTAGCAACCCTCCTCAACCATTGCTCAGACCTTCCAAACCTTGACGTCATCACGCTAGGAACTCCACTTAGGTATCGCTGGTCATCGCATCCGCAAAGAAAGATCCTACACCTCATTAATCATCAGGTGGTCGACCCCAAACAACCGACACGAACTGCATTCCCTAGCCTGTTGAAGCCGCTCGACCTACGCACTCTTGGGGATTTGATCCAACAGCTGGGTATAGGCGGTTCCGATTTCATTCCGGCAATGCTGACCCCGACAGAGATCAAACAGGAGAAAAAACTCGCCAAGATTCTCGAGTCATCCGTTCGTCGCAAAGATTACTTTAAGAAGCTTTCGTTGGGTCGTCGGGAGTCGCGTGACGGCGAATCAATTTTGATGGACTACACGCAAATCGAACCACTCGAATCTCAGAAACTGCTCGGGCACGCCGTGTACACACTTGATCGACTCATTCCTTTCCACCTTGCTCTGGCGTCGCGAGAACTGAATCAAGATCAGCAAAGCGAATTCACCACCGACTAATTAGAGATCGTACTCCGCTGTGAGTTGCTCACGAAAGATCTTGCTGTTGTGACGAATGTCAACGGGCAGTGGTTCGGTACGGATCTCAACTCGCTTGATGCGGCGCGTGATCGGGTTCCGTTCAGCGAGCGCGAGCAGTTCATTGGCAAGCGACTCCCGATCTTCTGGGCTTGAATCAGCGAACTCGGGGTGCAATTCGACGAGAATTACTGGTACCTGTTGTCCCTTTTGCCCAAGTCCAATCAGGGCCGATCGATAAACTTTTGGATGTGAATTAAAAATCGCCTCGCACGGAATGGTGTAGAGCGTGCGTTCGGGCGTCACCACACGATGAGCTTTTCGCCCACAAAACCAAAAACGATCTCTTGCATCCAAATAACCCACGTCACCCATCCGATGCCAAACTCGATCCCCATCGGACACTTTGTGTAGTTCATTCTGATCGGAACGAACCACATATTTCTTGGTGACCATAGGGCCGGTGACCATCAATTCTCCGATCCTTCCCCTCGGTAATTCAGTGGTTTGTCGAATGTCGGTGATTGGCTCGTCCGAAATCTCGATCACTCGCCAATCGGCACCTTCGAATCGACTTCCGACACAGGTGCCTTTTCCCTTCGATGAGGCAGGTCCCGTTTCACTAATAATTTCACGCGACTCAATCGAGGCGATAGGCAACGCTTCCGTTGCACCATACGGAGTGACAATCTCAGCGTCTTCGTGTACCAATTTTCGCAGTCGCTCAAGTGTCTCGGCCGGAACAGGCGCTCCTGCAGAGAGAATTCTTTTCAAGGTCGGAAACGGGCGTTCCGCATCAGTGGCTTCGGCCCAACGCACAACACGATTCCAGAGGGCAGGTGAACCAAAAGCCTGATCGATCTCCCATTGATTCACAGCTTCAATCAATCGCTGAGGGTTAACTTCGGCGGGACGGGTCGGATCCATATCAGGAATGATGGTCGTCACCCCCATCACCGCATCGAATAAACCAAATAGTGGAAAACACGCCAAATCTTTTGATCCGCGATGGATGTCATATCGTTCACGAATGCGATCGATTTGCGAATGGAAAGTCCCGTGGGTGTAGAGCACGCCTTTGGGAGGCCCCGTACTACCGGTGGTGAAAATCACCGCGGCGGGATCATCCATCTCGCGGTGGATCACCGCGTTTGCAGTACCCTCACCGCTGCCCATCGCGAGAATCTGGTTCAGTGTCCTGCCGCCCCAAAACCAACGGCGTCCCACCGTCACATTCCACCTAGCGGATGGAAAACGCTTTCGCAACAGCGTTCGAATCGCTTGAGCCTTGGGTATCCCAACGAACCCATCCGGCTCACTCTCGCTCAAACAACGAACAAGGTGTCGCCTCCCCATGCCGGGATCAATTAATACCACCACAACACCAGCCTTCAGCAGCGCAAAAACCAGCTCAATAAATTGCCCACTGAACGGAACGAGCATCACTAGCCGCATCCCCGGCTTGATCCCCCAAGCGGCCAGCCCTCGTGCGATCTCATCACTTCGACGGTCAAGTGCATCGAACGTCGTTGCGCGATAACTTCTGGTTCCATCTATCTGAACTGCGCCGCAGGGTTCCGCAATCGCTATTGCACTGGGCATTAGCGAAGCAACCGTTTTGAGCCTTGCAGCAACGTTTGGTTGGAAAGTCTTACTCATCTGTGTGACCTCGACTCCGCTGCGGCTACAAGGGATGCAACAATTTTGTCCGCGATCGAGTACGGCACAACGCTCTGAGCGCCCTTCCAGCCGGGTATTGCATTGACCTCAATGACGCAAGGCGTACCAACACTAGTCTCCAGTACGTCAACGGCGGCATAGGTCAGGTTGAGGCTTTCGCAAATGCTGGCCGCCATAAGTCTCTCGTCTTCGCTGACGCTGAACCGCTCCGAAACACCGCCGCCAGAAACATTGGTTCGAAAATCGCTCGGATTGTGTCGGCGCAACCCAATGATCTCATCTCCAATCACCAACAACCGCCGATCGATTCCACCGGGTGGTTTGAACTGCTGGATATAAAATGCCGCTCCGACTTGATCCAATGACGCAAAAACATACCAAGCAAGTTCTGCATCGCGGATTCTCATCACACCACGCCCCTCACCCCCAAAAATCGGTTTCACGACACAATCACCACCCAGTGATTTGAACGCGTCGAGTGCTTCGGACCTCGACTGAACGACGATCGTATCGGGAACGGGATAACCCAAGGCTGAAACCCGACTCAATGTGGCGAACTTATCGATTGCTAGTTCTAGTGAACGAGGTGGATTAAGTACCAACGGATGCTGACAACTGACGGTCGATCCATCCGGTGTGATACCATCCCGCATCGCATCAGGCCTCAATTCCAAACTTCCACATGCCTGGTCGTGTATCTCATGCAACATCGCGAGTCGAAACGTTACCTGCTCGAACGAACCAGCGGGCATGGTACGAGTCAGGATGACGTCATGGTCGTTGACCGGCCCCGTCTCACACTGAACCTCAAGTCTTCCGTCAACGATGAGCGACCTCATCGACTCGTAACTCGCACAATGAAAGACAACTGACAAGCGCTGACACGCCTTCTCAAGTTCCGTGGCGTGCCAACCACTTCCCGCGCCAAGACATAAAATACTCAGCTGATTCATACCGAAAAAGACTCTGTGAGAACCCTTAAGTCCAATTGCCCTGAGTCAAATGTTTTTCCGCTACGCAGGTTATGAACCGTAACTCTCGCAGGACTGAACAGCAACGGATCGACCTGATAGAAGTCGTAGTTGTAACCTTTGAAGATTTTCGCAAATGGCTGACCGTAATCTGGTGACGCGCCCGCTGGTACGCGGTCTATCACATCGTCAATCGCTTCGTCATCGTGATCGACCCATAGGGTGACTGTCGCCCCGTAAAGCATTGCGTCATTGGTCCGCCCGATCCCATCAACAAAATCACCTCGTTTTGCGGGGGGCGGCAACGGTGCAATCCCTGTCGCAGAGACAATGGTACCCACATCAAAATGAAGTTCATGCAGTTTATGCATCGCCGTTTCCACACTGCGAGCGACCACCTGAACACTACCGGCAATCGAAGTCGCCGGGGCCACCGCAAGCTTGACACCACTTCGATCAACACGGCAATCGGTCGCAATCTTGTCGAGAGCAGATTCGTTGGGCAGCACCTCAGTCTCTAAAACTCCCACAACCTTCGAAACACGCTCAGAGAGCTTTAACGCCTCAAGCACCTCCTCGCGACCGCGTGCGAGTCTCATCGGTCCCGAACCCATCGCAAAAAAATCTTCGCCCTTGATGGGCCAACCAGCGTACTGGCAACCGAGGCAACTCATGATGGGCTGGTCGGTCCTAACCCAAACCCCTTGGTTCACAGCGTATTGACCCGCATCAAGGGGAACGATCTGGACATCCGCCAGATCCCCCATACACAAACGAGCCAGTGCAAGTCCGGCTTCCAATCCACCGGGACACTCGATCCCAGCATCAAAGATCTGCACTCCACTGTGCTCCGTCGATGCACACCCGAGGTACTCGGGGGATTCATAGAGTTGCCGGAACTTGAGATGGGATTGTTGGTTGATCATGTCTGAATCGTCTTGAATTCGTCGCTGGTTGTCTAGGCGGTATCGTCACCCCTCAGCCAGCATTCGATGCTGCAACTCACTGGATCACGTGCAAATGGGGAGCGACTTAAAGCGAACACGCAAACGCTTTTTCAGCCTACAACCCTCGTCGAGCAATTCAGTGGACAGTGGAACATGATAAGCAATCTCGCGCACCGGCACGGACTGGATCGGGACTCGCCTCTCATTTCCCCTCCATGATGTGGAGACAGACCGATGCATGCCCCCTGCCACTTTCAGCCAAAATCGTTCATTATTTTAGATCTCAGACGATCGTCTCCTGTAATTTCGTGACGTATTTATGTCTCTCAGCATTATCCCGCACCCACATCCGACACTCCGAGTTTGTAGTCGGCCCATCCGAAAAGTTGATGCACAGCTTCGCAATCTCGTCTCGGAGATGCTCGACCTAATGTACGAAGCTCAAGGCGTTGGGCTCGCTGCTAATCAGGTGAACCTTCCCCTAAGACTGTTCGTCGCCAACCCCGCTGGTGATCGGGGCGACGGCGAGGAACTCGTTCTAATTAACCCTGAGATCCAATTTCCGAAGGGCAATGAAACCGCGCAGGAGGGTTGCTTGAGCCTTCCTGGTATCTACGGAAACGTCAAACGACCCAAGAGCATTAAACTTAGTGCCTACGACATCAAGGGAAATTCAATCGAGCGTGATGTTGATGGTTTCCTCGCTCGCGTCCTCCAGCATGAGAACGATCACCTCAACGGAGTGATGTTTTTCGATCGCATGTCGGCTGAAGCGAAGCGAGACATCGACGACCGAATCACGGAGCTGGAAACTGATTTTCAGAGCAAGCAGGAGACCGGCGGCATCCCCTCCAATACCGAACTCCTCCAACAACTCGAGCCTTGGTATCAACGCTACTGTTGACTCGAAGCCCTGATAAGCGACGGTGATGACTAAAGTTCAAAACGTACGAACATTGCTTGGCAAGGAGTTGTTGTGATGCGAGTGGTACTCATGGGAACGGGACCTTTTGCGGTACCTGCTTTCGAAGCTATCCACAATCATGGTCATCATGTTGAGCGCGTCTTGGTGCGCCCGCTGCCGCCAGTCAAAAGCCGAAAGGGTCCGCCACCGCAACCGGTAAGAGAATGGGCAGAGTCAAAGCAACTACCCATCCTTTCTCCCGACTCGATCAATTCAGATGATTCGGTGAGGACGCTGATGCAGATCCAGCCCGACCTCTTGGTGGTCTGTGACTACGGACAAATCCTCGGTGATGCGGCACTTGCCACCGCAACACTCGGCGGAATCAACCTCCACGGCTCACTACTACCTCGGTATCGAGGTGCTGCACCAGTCCAGCGTGCACTGCTCGCGGGTGATGAGATCACCGGAATTTCGGTGATTCACATGACCCCAAAACTCGACGGTGGACCGATTCTCGCTTCTGCACAAACCCCGATCACCGAAAGTGAGACGTCAGGAGAGCTCGAAGATCGACTCTCTCATCTCGGCGTTGAGCCCACCCTTACAGCGATGACAATGCTCGACAATTGGGATCGAGTGTCAGAACTCGGAGTGCGGCAAGACCCTGAGGCGGTCACCAAAGCTCCACGCCTGAACAAGAAGGAGGCTTTGATCAATTGGAACCAGACTTCCAAACAAATCCACTGCTTCATCCGAGGCATGCAGCCTTGGCCGATCGCATTCTGTTTCTTTCCCACAGCCAGCGGAAAAGCCCCGCTACGCATTGCAGTTAAAACCGCACGGGTCGTCGATCCTGTTTCCACCGGGAACCCGGAATCGGTAGAGATCGCTGACACCCAAGGCGATTTCTCTGACGCCCCATCTGATCCTGGCACATTACTGCATCGAAATCGCATGCTGATCAAAACTGGCGATGGCGTACTCGAACTGCTAACCATCCAACCCGCCGGAAAACGCGAAATGACAGCCGAAGAGTTCCTTCGCGGCTACCAACCCGAAATCGGCACCCGTCTAAGTTAGTTTTATGACGACATCACTCTTGTAGTAAAACTCGCTACCTCGAACTTGCACGGCAAAGCGTTTGAAAATCATCCACTGTGCTGAAAATTTCAATTCCAAGCAATACATGCTTCGACAGCGTGCATCGTGTATACTCGCCCGCCGACAAACTCCAACCGATGACCTCGTCTGTCGATCAGCTCCTGATTGACGACCTCCCAATCGGTGAACTTCGGGGTTATGAACTCCGAGACGATGACCGGTGCCTTACACTTGATCATGGTATTCAACATGCGTGCGACTCTTCTCATTCTCTTCATCTTGTGTGTCTCGACCGTACGATGCGAGTTGCAGGCGAACGAACCTTCCTCGCCGCCAAACATTGTCCTGATTATCTCCGACGATCAAGCTTGGAATGACTACGGCTTCATGGGGCATCCGGACATTGAAACGCCGAACCTTGACAAAATGGCGAAAGACTCGGTGCTGTTCCGACGTGGATACGTTCCCACCGCTTTGTGCCGCCCATCACTAGCAACCCTACTGACAGGCCACTACGCGTCAACACACGGAATCACGGGGAACGATCCATCACCAAAATATGCGAAACCCAACACACCGGAAAATAATCAGCAGCGTGCACAACTAATCAAAAAAATTGACCAGTTCCCAACCCTGCCCGCCTTACTTGGCGACAGAGGATACTTGAGTCACCAAAGCGGCAAACTCTGGGAGGGTAGCTTTAAGAACTCAGGCTTCACACACGGGATGACTCGGGGTTTCCCGGAGCGCGGCGGTCGGCACGGTGATGACGGATTGAAAATTGGCCGAGAGGGTCTGGAGCCCATCGCAAACTTCTTGGATCTTGCCAAGGGTCAAAAAAAGCCATTCTTTCTGTGGTATGCGCCTTTCCTACCGCACACACCGCACAATCCACCTGAACGCCTCCTTAACAAGTACCGAACCAGTGTTCGCCCCATCTCAGTTGCAAAGTATTACGCAATGTGTGAATGGTTCGATGAGACTTGCGGTGACTTGCACTCATTGGTCGATGAACGCGGGATGTCCGACAACACTCTGTTCATCTACGTAACCGATAACGGGTGGATCCAAGATCCTAAGTCGCAAAAGTATGCCCCTCGATCCAAACAGTCGCCGAACGAAGGTGGGATCCGAACTCCGATCTTCTTCCATTGGCCCAGTCAACTCGCTCCTCGTGACCGTGAAGAACTTGTTAGTAGCCTCGATCTCTTCCCTACGATTCTTTCCTTTGCCGGCATTGAACAGCCCGAAAACTTGCCCGGGCTTGATTTGAGGAAATCACTAACGGAAAACCAACCGCTCGAAAGAGACAGAATCTTCGGAGAAGGATTCGCTCACGACATTGCAGACCTCAATGACCCTGAAGCATCACTGCTATATCGTTGGTGTATCGAAGGTCAGTGGAAACTGCTTCTTACTTACGACGGTGAGACGAACCGTTACGCTAGTTCGCACCCACGAACGATCAAAACACCCCAACTCTATAACCTACTCGAAGATCCAAATGAGCTTGAAAATGTCGCGTCTGAGAATTCCGAGATTGTTCAACACCTAAGTGATGCTTTATCGGACTGGTACCCAGTCAAAACGCGAAAAACGTTGCCACTTCCCATCGCCAAATAATATGCCACCGGCGGGAATCCTCTAAACCAGTTAATAGATCAAGCCTTTACACAGGAACGCTTCCAAATGACCGCCATGATCTGTGGGTTTGGAGGTGCGGTGCCGGCTGGTTCAATTAGCGTGCAGGAAGCAGCAAATTTTGCAATTCGCACTTCAGCAATGCCTGCTGAAATGAATCGCAAGGTGAAAGCCCTTTACAGAAAAACTGGGATCTCACAGCGTGGCAGTGTCCTCATCGACAGGCGTCTATCCGCGGAAGACGGATTTCAAAGCTTTTACCCCATCGCAAAGAATCCCAACGATCGAGGACCTTCCACATCCGACCGCTTAGCTCGATTTCAAACCGAAGCACCGAAACTCGCCTCCCAAGCAGCCTCGCAAGCGTTGGCCGCATGTGGTTTCCCACGAGCGTCCTTCACGCACCTGATCACCGTCACCTGCACCGGTTTTTACGCGCCGGGCTTGGAAATTGACCTCATACAAAGCCTCAGCTTGCCCCCGCAAATCGAGAGGATCCAAGTAGGATTCATGGGCTGCCACGCGAGCATCAATGCATTCCGAGTCGCTCAAGCATTGTGCGAAAGTGATCCGAGTCGGAAAGTTTTGGTTTGCTGCGTCGAACTTTGCTCACTGCATTATCAGTATGGAACCGACACGGACAGCATCGTCAGCAACGCCATTTTTGCAGACGGTGCAGCGGCAATTGCTGTGACGGGTGAGAATCATGACACAGATCGACTTGATCCAGACAACCATAGAGAGAGAACCGATATACAGACACTCGGGGTTATCGCTGCAACTGGATCGACACTGGTCCCCCAATCAACGGATGCGATGACATGGCGAATTGGTGATCATGGTTTTTCGATGACACTTTCCGCAGAGGTGCCAAGCCTGCTCCGATCTCAACTCAACGACTGCATCACGCCGTGGCTTCGCCAACATGGACTCTCAGTGTCACAGGTCAAGGGATGGGCGGTACATCCCGGTGGATCGCGAATCCTCGATGCGGTCGAACAATCTCTCGACCTCAGTCAGGCACAAATCTCATCTTCAAGGCTGGTGCTGAATGAGCATGGCAATATGTCCTCAGCAACGCTTCCCTTCATCCTTAACAAGCTATCGATCGAACGCGTTGCAAAACCATGGGTGATGCTAGGATTCGGTCCCGGTCTGGAAATTGAGATGGCGTTAATTCGTTGAAACGCCAAACACCCGCAACTCAAGCACCCCGCTTGCAAGAGTCCACCTCATCAAGCATCCTCTTTTGGCAGTGACACTTCGACCACTGCTGCAGCAACGCCATCCCCCCAAACATTGACCGAAGTTCGGAAGCGATCCAGTAACCAGTCAACGCTGAGGATGACTCCGACTAATTCAACAGGCAGACCAACAGAATTCAAAACGATCACCATCGTCACCAGTCCAGCTTCGGGAATCCCTGCGGCACCCACCGCAGCTAGCGAAGAAGCGATCACCACAATGATTTGCTCTGTGAAACCTAGTTCGATTCCGGCTAATTGCGCGATAAACATTGCCGCAACCGCCTCGTACAAAGCAGTACCGTCCATATTGATTGTGGAACCCAACGGAACAACAAATCCAGATGACTTCTTCGAGACGCCCAAATCATTGGTGCATTCAAGTGTTAGCGGCAGCGTCGCTGTAGAACTTGCGGTAGAAAATGCTGTCAAAAGAGCACGAGACAACCCGAGGAAATAGGTCAGTGGATTGCGCTTAGAAACCGCCCACAGAATCAAGGGGAGAACGATTACACCGTGTATCGCAAGTCCGATGCAAACACAAGCAAAATAGCCCCCAATCTGACGGAGCTCCGTACCAAGTTGACCCTCCTGAACCGCTTGGCCGAATCGCCCCGCAATCATGCAGAAGATACCCAACGGCGCAATCACCATGACAAGGTCCACTAACCGCATCAGAATCGCGTTCAATTCAATAAAGACCTGCTTGATCGTCGCCGCTCGACTACCGAGCTGTGCCATGACGAGGCCAAACACCAGAGAAAAGACCACCAGCGGTAGAAGTTTCATTTCCACCGCCGAACCAAGCAGGTTCTCCGGAACGACCATGTAAAGAAGATTCTCAATGATCATGCCGAGTCCAGGTGTTGCCTCTTCGCCGGCACCGAGTTGTGGAAACACATCCACCACCTCAGCGTCAGAAAGTCCAGTCAACTCAGAAAATGACTCCAGTATTTGAGATGCAGATTCAGCTGAACCAGCTTCGCCACTTTCGGACGCCGTTATCTTGCTCGACTGATCGACCGACAAGAGGCTAACTCCTATCGTATTGATGACAATTAATCCAATTGCCGCAGCAAGCACCGTGGTCGAGAGATAATAGACCAGCGCGACGATGCCGGGTTTTCCGAGCTTACTCACATCGCCCATTGAAAGAACACCGCACGCCACCGACGTGCAAACAAGTGGAACAACGAGCAGTTTGAGCATGCGCAGGAAGAGCTCACCACCGAACGAAAAATCGGCCGCTACCGCCGGCGCAATGAGGGCGAGAACCAACGCAGAAATGATCGAACCCAACATCAAGAGGGCTAAGCGTCGAGGGTTAGATGCAATTCCGCCCATTGAGGACTCCGCGAGGTTGTAGTGATTTTTTCAAACGTTGAATCTGATACGCGGCCCTCATCATAACGATCTACCGCACTCCGTGAGACCCGAACAGGGCGATGATTTCCTCTCATCGCTTCGTTCTGCCGGTATCACAAAGTTAGGGGTCGTATCTTTTCGGCTCGATCTCTACAGCTAACCCTTGGCGTGATATCCTTTATGCAATTCATCCTGCGAAAAGATTGCGGGCCAAGTTACAACGAGCGGTTCAGAAACGTCATGAGCTACACGATCGTCGGAGTGATCGGGCACATCGACCACGGTAAGACGTCTTTGGTCGCGGCGCTCACCGGAGTGGATACTGACACCGCACCCGAAGAAAGACGCCGGGGGATCACGATTGACCTTGGATTCGCTTCATTTACCAGCGGGGATGATCAATTCGCACTCATTGACGCCCCGGGTCATCAAAAATACATCGGTAACCTTCTCGCCGGCGTCGCGTCCCTCGACCTCGGACTTCTCGTGGTTGCCTCGGACCAAGGCGTTCAAGCTCAAACCATTGAGCACGCAGAAATCCTTCGGTCTTTGGGGGTTCAACGCATCCTGGTCGCCCTGTCCCGATGCGATCTCACCGATCCCAAACAACGGAAACAGATCCGAGAAGAGGTGGAATTCTTCCTCACCGACCTTGGCTTTGAAACCCTGCAAATAGTCGAAACATCAACAGTCAGTGGAGAAGGTGTCGAGGAATTGCGTGAGCACCTAAAGTCCCAACGACGGCGCGAAGCAAGAAGAACTCATGGCCCTTTCCGAATGCCCATTGACCGAGTCTTCTCCAAGCCCGGTCGCGGCACCGTGGTAGCAGGGACACTTTGGGCGGGCAAGGTCTGCGTTGGTGATGAACTCATGATTCAACCCAGCGGTCAACGTGTTCGAGTTCGAGACATTGAGGCGCACGGCCAGCAGATTGATTCAACCCAGGCGGGAATGCGCACTGCAATGAATCTCGCCGGAGTTGACACCTCGCAACTACGACGCGGACACGAACTCGTGGCTCCCGCGAGCTACACCTTGACGCAACGTTTTTTAGCCGAGGTCACACCCTATCCGGATAGTCCAACGATTAAGTGTCCCGCAGCACTGCATTTTCACACGGCAACAATGCACTGCGATGGCCGCCTACTCGGCCCCCACTCACTCGCACCAGACAAGAAACAAAAGGTGATTGTTCAGACCACCGAACCGATCGTCTTTTCCTTCAATCAACCATTCCTTTTGCGGCGCCCTTACCCGCACGGTTCAATCGCAGCCGGACGCATCTTGATTCCACTTGAAGGTATCAACAAAAAGACTCGAGAGATTCTCGACTTCGGAAATAATCTGTCTCCTTCCGATGTGGTCGTCCACATCATCGCTCAAGTCAAACTCCGAGATGAGCTAAGTACCTCGGAACTCTTGCTACCTCAAATCACATCTTCACTGACACACGACCAACAGAATTTAGCGGCATTGCTGAAACAAGTAGAAGATGCACCCGAAATCATCCGTATCGGTGATCAATTGATCTCTGCGTCATTCTTAAAGTCGACGAAGCGTGCAATCCTTAAACGCTTGCAGAGCCAATCAAACGCCGAAAATGCATGGATCGATGAACAATCGCTTCGGGATCAAATCACCAAGCGATCAACGCACACGATCGTGAAGCACGCCATCGCGTCACTGTTAGAGGATCAGCAGATCGTCCGCTCCAACCACCTTTTGGCGATAAAAACAGATCAAACCTCACTCTCCAAGAAACAAACCGCTGCACTCGCACAAATCATCCAACTCCTCGCAGACAACCGAACGCCCCCCAATCTCGCTGAACTCGCGAAAGCCACCAAGCAGAGTGACGAGGCACTAAAATCGCTTATTCGATTTGCCGTTCATCAGGGTACCGTCATCGGCATCGGGGATGACTTATATTATGCGACTGGAGTCATCTCAGCATTTTGCCACGAACTGATCGCTCTGTTCAACGCCGACGCTAACCGAACGGTCGCCGAGATCCGTGACCACTTACAGATAACTCGCAAATACGCGATTCCTTTACTCGAGCACTTTGATAGGGAACAAATCACTTGTCGCAAGGGAGATCACCGTACTGCCGGCCCTCGTCTTGAATTACTCATTGCGGCGAACGCAGTGACTCAAGACATCTCCCAAGTTGCTCCCGGCAACTCAACAAATTGACGCGGTTAATCTTGCTCAATTTTTGTCCTACACCATTCATCCACTTTGCCTTTCATCTCATGTCTCAACATTCGTTGTTACGCTTCATTCCCTCCTTTGATCGACTCTCACAGGACGATCGGATTGAGATGCTCCAGAAGGCGTATCCTCACCCTATCGTGCTGAAGTGGATACGACGCGCAATTGAGGAGATGCGTGAGGAAATCGATGCAGAGAGAATCCAGCAACCAGCCGATATTTTCGAGAATATTGTTTCGTCGATCCTCGAACAGGAACAGCTCTACCGAGGTTCAAAAATCCGGCCCGTGATCAATGCGACTGGGATCATCTTGCACACGAATCTCGGCCGCGCTCCCCTAAGTGAGCGAGCCATCGAGCGGATGATTGGTGCAGCGAACGCCGCCAACGTCGAGCTCAATCTGCATACCGGAAAACGTAACCATCGTGGGCAACACTGCGTCGAGCAACTATGCCATCTGACCGGCTGCGAAGATGCTGTATTGGTCAATAACTGCGCCGCCGCAACGATACTCGTGCTGCAGGCCGTCGCTGCCGGTAGAGAGGTGATCATCTCACGCGGTCAACTCGTCGAGATAGGTGGTGGTTTTCGATTACCGGATGTTTTCCGCTCCGCAGGTGTAACCATCCGTGAGGTTGGTACCACCAATCGAACTTATGTGCGTGACTACGAATCAGCACTCACCGAACAGACCGCAGCCGTGATGAGAGTTCATCACAGCAATTACCAATTGAGCGGATTTGTGACCGAACCAAGTATCGCTGAATTGGTTCAAATGCAACACACCGCTCAGATCCCAATTATCGATGACTTGGGAAGTGGCTGGTTGGGAGATCATGGCAGGATTTCAGATCCAACGGAGTCTCTTTGCAGGCTATCAGATCCTTCAATCCCCGACAGCGTCTCGGCCGGTGCCGACCTCACCCTATTCAGTGGAGATAAGCTCTTGGGGGGACCACAGTGTGGGATTATCCTCGGCAAACGCAAATGGATCGATATCTTGAGACGGAATCCACTTATGCGAGCCATGCGATTGGACAAACTTGTCCTTGCGGCCCTCGAAGGAACCCTAGAAATTCACCTCGAGCAGCTAGGTGATAGCGAACTGCCGATCACGCAAATGCTTCTCGCGAGTGGTGAAGAGATTCGCGCGAGATGCGAAGAGATCACCGAACGGATCAAGCCCTTGGCCCATTGCGATGTGGTGCCCTGCGACTCGCAACTCGGTGGCGGCTCGATGCCGGGCCAAACACTCAATAGCTACGCAGTCCGAATTCATTGCAAATCGGCCCATCGTCTCGCCAAAATACTGCGGACAGGCCCCACACCGGTATTGGGCAGGATCGCCAATGACTCGATCATGTTCGACCTGAGAACCGTTCGAAGCTCGCAGACAGAGCCACTTGCCAATGCAATCCGGCAAGCCATTTCGCTTGAAGCGGAACAGAGCAAGGCAGAATGATCGACACGTTAAAGCAGAATCGGATCGTCCTGCTTGGTATCGGGCACACCAACGCTCATGTCCTTAAGCAATGGATGATGCGTGCACCCGATGATGCAGAACTTGTCTGTGTCTCAGACCAACCCATCGCCACCTACTCTGGAATGTTACCCGCTGTCTTGGCGGGGCAACGCTCAGAAGCCGCGATGACCATCGACTTGGTCAAACTCTGCGCAGCAGCCTCCGCTCGGTTAATCGTCGATGATGTGACCGGAATCGACCAAATGAAACAGACGCTTCATTTCGTTGATCGGCCGCCGATTTCGTACGATTTTTTATCTATTGGAATAGGCTCAAGAACCGCGGACATCCCCAGCGAGCCGCCACACGATGAGACATGTGCACTCAGCATTAAACCGATGCAGTCGTTTCTCGAACGGCTCACTCACCGCCTGCAACTCAATGCCGTTCAAGATCCTCATCGCGACCTGCAGGTGGTTGTGATCGGTGGTGGTGTTGCCAGTATTGAGCTTTGCCTCTGCCTTCCGGCATTCATCCAGTCCGTCGTTCCAAATCCTTTCCGCATCAAATTGGTTACAGCGAGCAACGAACCTGCCAACGAACTCAGTTACCGAGGATCGAGATTCCTCAGCGGTGAACTCAGCCGGCGCGGTGTCAAATTAATCACCCAAGAACGGGTTTCCTCAATCAGCAAGCATTCGGTCACACTTTCCAGCGGAACCGTGATCGAAGCTGACATCGCGATCACCGCCACCGGTGCGGCAGCTCCATCATTACTAAGGATGCTTCCGTTTGAAAAGGATGATCGAGATTTCTTGCTGGTGGACGATGCACTCCGAGTAAAGGGGACGCAAAATGTTTTCGCGGTCGGAGATTGCAGCAGCCATCATGATCGACCGGTGCCCAAATCCGGGGTCTACGCGGTCAGACAGGGACCAACTCTATGGGAGAATCTAAAGCGATCCCTTCGCAATCAACCACTATCTCAATTCAAGCCCCAAACAAAATCTCTGAAACTGATAAACCTTGGTGACGGACGGGCGTTAGCACAACGTGGGAATCTTACTGCCGCGGGTCATTGGGTTATGAATTGGAAGCATCGAATTGACGATCGATTTATCTCGATGTATTCCGATCCATCCGCTCAGATGCCAGCTAACGCGGAGCGTTCACCACTCGCGGAGCAGTGCAAAGGCTGTGGGTGTAAGCTTGATAGCGATTCACTTGATTCCGCAATTAAAAGCCAAAACCCCAGTGGGACCTCCACCTTTCAAGATTCCATCGTGATTCGCGATGACGGCATCTCGCAGCTCAACGCAACTACGGACTTTTTTACCGCTCCATTTACCGACGCCTACCTTTCAGGCAGGATTGCAGCGCTGCACAGCTTGAGTGACTTGGTGGCGAGTGGTTCGAAGCCCACCTCCGCACTGTCCACCCTCGTGCTAGCGCATGGTCCTAAAAGGCGGCAACAAGAGCAGTTTCTGGAACTGTCAGCTGGAATGAATCGTGAACTAAAACGCTTCGGTCTTCAAATCTCGGGTGGTCACACCATTGTCGGTCCTCGCACTGAAATTGGCTTGACGGTTGTTGGAGAGCGACCCTCAGGAAGCGGATCCGGTAAGGACGGACTAAAAGTTGGTGATCGTCTTTTCCTTACCAAACCAATTGGCTCTGGGCTTCTTATGGCAGCCCACATGCAAGCAAAATGCAGCGCTCACGACTTCCAAGAACTTCTGACTCTGATGTTACATCCGATAGATCCCTATCTTGATCTAATTCAAAACTTGGACCTGCGAGCGGTCACGGATATCACAGGTTTTGGCTTGGTCGGTCACCTGCTGGAAATGTTGGAATCAAGTGGAACCAATGCCGAAATTTCCCTCCGCTCGATACCCCTCATGTCGGGCGTTAAGGAAATACTTCAACAAGGCATCCAAAGTACCTTGGCGCCGGACAACCAGAAGAAACAACGACACGTCGATGTATCGCCTGAGCTTCTTGAACACGCAGCCTACCCAGCAATCTTTGACCCTCAGACCTGCGGTGGTTTTCTGTTGGGTGTCCCTGACGAAAAAGTATTACGTCTCACGCAGTTGGCGTCTGAGTTGAACCTGCCCTCACTCCATGAGATTGGGCGAGTCGTCGACTTGAACACCAATCAGCAAACCACCTCACTGACCCTTTGCTGAGTAGGACTCATTCGAATTGTACAAACAAAAAAAACCGCGACGGTCTTCATGCTTGAATTCCGTCGCGGTTCTATTCGGTCTAGCCTTGAATTCGTACTGACGGAAAAAACAGTCGCCAACAACAAACCTAGGCTATAGAGCGGTAGTCGAGAAATTAAATCTCCCAGCCGCTGCGGTACTCGCGGGTGATGTATTGATTCACCTCTGGAACATTTGTACTGGTGAGAGTCTTTGCGTCCCATTCAATACGCTTTCCTTCTGCGGAACGCATCGCCAGATTACCGACAAGAATGGTCTCGGTCAGGCGGCCAGCGTAACCGAAGTTCGACATGGTGCCTGGCTCGTACTCTCCTTTGACGGACGCAACGAATTCCCATTTTTGACGCTGGTCTCCACCGCCTTTGAATGGGATACGTGGCAGGGTCTGCTCAGGCTTTTTGTAGTCCTTGTAGCTGTCTTCAGGGAGCAAGAAGTACCGAGCACCGTAGTCATCCGGTGAAAACAGTAGGCCTTTTGTACCAACCAAGACAGCTCCACTGGTCTTTCTTCCGCCATCCCGCTGAGCTTGAACTCGCTTTTGGAATGATTCGGGCAATTGGCTGACAATTTCTGCAGGTGGAAGATTGCCGCCGTCGTACCAGTGGAACTTACAGGCGGGAAGTCCCTCACGTTCAGGAAACTCGAACATCAGTTCGGAGCTACCCGGGTAGGTTTCGCCTTCGAAGAGTCCAGGATTTTTAATCGCCGTGACCGCCACGGGATCCCACAGTTTCAATGCCATTACTGGCATGTTGGTGGTGTGGCACGCCATATCACCGAGTGCACCGGTGCCGAAGTCAACCCAACCACGCCAGTTGAAGGAGTGGTACACACCTTTCTTGAATGGACGCATCGGTGCTGGGCCAATCCAAGCATCCCAGTTGAGTTCTTCTGGCACTGGGTCTTCACCCGCGGGACGACCGATACCTTGTGGCCAGACCGGACGGTTGGACCAAATGTGCACGGCTTCAACATCACCAATGGCACCACTACGAATAACTTCAACTGCTTCACGCAGCCCATCTTCGCTGGTCCCTTGATTGCCCATCTGGGTGACAACGCCCATCTCGGCAGCTGTCTCACGCATCATCCTCGCTTCCTTGATCGACCAAGTCAGCGGCTTTTGGCAATAGACATGCTTCTTCATCCGCATTGCGCGAATCGCAGCTGCAGCATGGGTGTGGTCGGGGGTGCTGACTGTGACAATGTCAATCTTGTCACCCATCTGATCCAACATTTCTCGGAAGTCTTGGAACTGCTTCGCATCTGGGAACTCGCGTCCCTTCTTGCTAAGCGTCGAGCCGTCGACATCGCAAAGTCCGACAATCGAAACACCATGTTCACCAACGTGACTGGTGTCGCTGCCGCCTTTACCACCCACACCAACACAGCCTGCTGCGGGAGCCTGTAGAGCGGACTGTGCTCGCGCCATAGGACTTGTACTCGCCCAATAGCCAACACCCGCGGTCGCTGCGGCGGACTGTCCGATGAACGATCGCCGATTCGTCTTTCTCGTCATGTTTTCCTCAAATCCGAGTGATAATTTTCGCTTATATTTCTAGGGTCTCAAGGCAGGCCCCGACGCCTTTATACGATAACAAGGGTAACAATTCGAGACAATTTGCACACATTCGCTCGTGTTCCAGTTCAAATAGTGCCTACAACGCACCCCCCGATTGGGAAATGCCGCTCAGGGTTATAGGAGCATCGCCGCAGAGTCGCAGCAAAACGGCAAATCTGCATCCTTTGGAAGGATGTGCCGTGTTAGTCAAGCGTTTGGAAATCCCTCCCTTACCCGGTCCATCATTCCCTTGGCCATCATTCCCATCTACCTCGGCCTCGCTTCCCATCCACTTGTACCGCCAGCAACGTAGAACGGTTGGAACTTTCATAACGACTTGAGGTTAGGGAACCCTAACCGTGTTTCCAGCCAGACCATGGTCATTGATCGAGCAATTGAATAAAACATTAGCGTTAGCAAAATACTCACCATTAAATCTGACACACGTTCATCCAAGACTTTTCATGCTCAAGAATTACCAATCCTTCACACTGGCGCTTGTTCTGGCAACCTGCACCGCTTGCAACAACAAGTCAGCGGACTCCACACCAGATTCCGCCAAAGCACCTACGCCAGCACCAAAGGGCGAATCGCCATCAATGATCGCCACCGCACCTGGAGGCTTGACCCTCCCAGACGATGCGGAGAAAGTTGCCGCACTTGAAGAAGCTGGTTTTGCGTTAACCAAGGGCACAAACGGCTTGGTCACCGAGATCGTCATTGCAACCGAAACCTCAATCGCAGACGCATTACCAAATCTGGAAGGCGTTCCCAATGTGACTCAAGCTCGTTTCAGTGGTCCCGGTCTAACCGATGACGGGATGGAGGCGTTGACCTTCCTTCTCTCACTCAAGAGACTCGACCTCTCGGACTCAGCAATCGGTGACACGACGATTGCAACGGTTGGTAAGCTCTTGAATCTCGAAGTCCTAACGTTGAGACGTTCTGGGGTGAGTAATGACGGCTTAGCGAATGTCGCCAACCTCCCAAAACTTCGAGCCCTAGATCTTCGTAACACCAAGGTCAGCGATCCAGGGTTGGTACATTTGGCGGGACTCACCAAGCTAATTGATTTGCAACTTGAAAAAACCAACGTGACTGACAAGGGAATTGAATCTCTCGTCGGACTCCCGCTCAAGTCCATTAACGTTAACTACTGCACCTCCGTTTCCGATCAGGCTCTCGCCACGCTCAAGGACACTGCCACGATGGAGTCGATTCAATTCGACTACACCAAGGTTTCAGATGCCGGGATGCCAAACCTAAAGGGCTTCCCGAAACTGAAGCGACTGAGAATTCGTGGCACCGACGTCACCGGTGAAGGTCTTGCTAACCTGACCGACGCTCAAAATCTCGAGCGTGTCGAATTGCGTGATTCATCACTCGATGATGCGGGCCTCGCCGTTCTCGCCGCACTTCCAAAAATGTCCTACGTTGACATTAGCGAGTGTCGCCTGGTGTCCCCTGAAGGCATGCAGAAGATCGGTGAAATGAAGAACCTTCAGGTGTTGATCTTGTGGGAAACCAAAGCCGATGACAAGCTTGTTAACGCCATCGCTGATCTCTCCGGCATCCGCCAACTCGATCTTAAAGCCACTTCCATCACGGACGAGTGCATCGACTCGTTGATGAAGCTAACTAACCTTGAAGACCTCAATGTGGCGGGAACTCAACTGGGCGATGAGAGTTTTCGCAAGCTCGGCTCGCTCCCAAAGCTAAAAAAGCTAAATGTTGCTAACACGAGTATCGGATTCGACGTCATCGACGAACTGGTCGAAGGCAACGAGGATCTGCAAGTCGTTGAATTTGAGAATTAAAAACTCAACAACTCCGAGCGATATCCAAATCAGGCCCTCTCCGGCCAACGGCGAGGGCCTTTTTTCGTTTGCTTCCAATACTGTGGATCAATGAATGTTGCCGACGAGACTCGACGCAGCCACCAAGCAGATCACAGGCCTGACCTATGATCGTTGTGCGTGACACCGAGATGCCACGATGGACCTATCGCGGTGTTTTTATTTGATAACAAGGTTGACCAATCGTCCGGGAACAGCAATCTGCTTGACGATTTGCTTACCATCAATCAACGCCTTGACCCGCTCATCATTCATTGCGATTTCCATCATCTGATCGCGATCCGTGTCTGGAGCGATTGCGATTTTTGCCTTCACTTTACCATTGATCTGAACAGGAACTTCAACGGTTGATTCAACCAACGCCGCCTCATCCCAAGCTGGCCAGTCCTGTAGTGCAACGGATGCGTCTGCCCCGAGCAACTTCCAGAGCTCTTCACTGAGATGTGGAGCGTAGGGAGACAGCAAGATCACAAAAGAACGCATCGCAGAAACGGGCCGTTTCTTGGAGCGAGTGAAGAAATTGGTGAACTCCATCATCCGCGCGATCGCCGTATTGAAGCTCATCGCCTCAGTATCTTCAGTGACCTTTTTTATCGTTTGATGCAATGTCCTAAGCTGTTCCTCGTCGCAATCGGTATCAATCACTGCGTCCGCTAACTTTAGCTCATCGGCTTTGTCGTCGACGATCATTCGCCAGACACGATCGAGGAAATTCTTGACCCCACCAACACCGGTCATTGCCCAAGGTTTGGTCGCTTCGAGTGGCCCCATGAACATTTCATAAAGTCGCAGAGAGTCTGCACCGTATTGCTTAACAATGTCATCGGGGTTGACCACGTTTCCACGACTCTTTGACATCTTGAATGCACGACTCTCAACACGGATCTTCGCGTCTTCCTTCAAAACAAAGGTCTCGCCTTTCTTTTCAAGGTCGGTTTCAGCGAGTGAAACCGCTTTGACGACACGGCCATCAGCAGCCACACGGTTACCGTCCGCATCGCGACGCACTTCCTGAGCGGAAACCGCTGTACCCTGCTCATCTCGATACCCGGTGTATTCCACCTCTCCGAGGATCATTCCCTGGTTGACCAGCCGGTTGAACGGTTCAGGGACCGTCACATGCCCACGGTCGTACAAGACTTTGTGCCAGAACCGAGAATAGAGCAAATGGAGAACCGCATGTTCGGCACCACCTACATACAGATCCACCGGCATCCACGCTTTTTCTTTTTCAGGGTCGATTAGCCGAGTCTCATTCTTTGGATCGATGTATCGAAGGTAGTACCAACACGAACCGGCCCACTGCGGCATCGTGTTCGTCTCGCGCCGATAACGTTTTCCGTCTAATTCCACATACAGCCAGTCATCATCCGCCTTGGCCAATGGTGGTTCAGGACGCCCATGCGGCTTGAAGTCTTCCAAGTCGGGCAATTTGACCGGCAGTTGATCCAACGGAACACCACGTTTCAAACCCGTCGGCTCCCCCTTTTCATCAACTTCGTGCAATACGGGGAACGGCTCACCCCAGAAACGCTGCCGCGAGAAGAGCCAATCTCTAAGTTTATAATTGACCGCCGCTTTTCCCATCCCGTTACCATCCAGCTTCTGCGTGATGGCATTCTTGACATCATCGGTCTGCTGACCATCAAACCCGGGGCTATTGATCGCAGCGCCTTTTGCCGCGAAACAAACTTTACCGGCCAAAATTCCTTCACGCTTTTCGTGGTCGACGGGCGGGTCCACCACTGGAGTCACCGGCAAGTCGTACTGAACCGCAAACTCAAAATCTCGCTCATCGTGCGCGGGAACCGCCATGATGGCACCGGTCCCGTAACCGGCTAAGACGTAATCCGCTACCCAAATTGGGATTCGTTTGCCCGTCACCGGATTGACCGCTTCACTTCCGGTGAAAACTCCGGTCTTGCCTCGTTCGCCATCTGTACGTTCACGATCACTCTTGAACGATGCCTTCTCGCAGTAAGCCGCCACCGCGTCTTGCTGCTCCGGCGATGTGAGCTTGGCAACCAAAGGGTGCTCGGGAGCGACTACCATGTAGGTCGCTCCAAAGAGTGTATCGGGCCGCGTGGTGTAAACTCGCAGAGCTCGGTCTCCAGCCTCACACGGAAAACCGACAGCCTCTCGCTCAGCTTGCCAGTCCGAGTAATCAGCATCCTCGCCGATAAAGAAATCAACCTCTGCGCCCGTACTACGTCCAATCCAATCCTGTTGAAGCTTCTTAATACCGACTGGCCAATCCAGCTCGTCTAGGCCTTCTAGCAATCGCTCAGCGTAATCCGTAATACGCAACATCCATTGCCGCAGCGGAATCCTTTTAACCGGATGTCCCCCTCGCTCACTCTTGCCGTCCTGAACTTCCTCGTTGGCCAGCACGGTTCCGAGTTCCGGACACCAATTCACCAGAGCATCGGCTTGATAGGCCAAACGGTGCGCGTCTTGATACCTGGCGATTTCATCCTCGCCTTGCTGAGCGATTTCAGCGGGAATCGGCAGATCAGCAATCGGCCGCCCCTTCTGCTGTTCGTGGTCAAACCACGTGTCATAAAGCACCAAAAAAATCCACTGCGTCCACCGAAAGTAATCTTCATCAGTCGTCGCAAGCACTCGATCCCAGTCGTAACTGAAACCCAGCATCTTCAGCTGCCGCGTAAAGTTATCAATATTCCGCTGTGTCTGAACTCGAGGATGCTCACCCGTTTTGATCGCGTGCTCCTCGGCGGGTAGGCCGAACGCGTCAAAACCCATTGGATGCAGAACCGTCTCTCCCCGCATTCGAGCAAACCGAGAAACGATGTCCGTTGCGGTGTACCCTTCGGGGTGCCCGACATGCAGCCCATCCCCACTGGGATAAGGAAACATGTCCAAAACATACCGTTTCTTGCCGGTCGGCAGGTCGGGCGTAGCAAAGGTCTTCTCATTCTCCCAGTGAGCTTGCCAGATCGGTTCGATTTCAGACGGATTGTAGCGAGGCATAAAAGTTCGGACGAACGAGGAAACGGGACGGCTTTTCAATGCACAGATTCTATGGATTCACCGAATCACCGAAAGGTGGATTCGCCTGCCGATTTGATCACCTCTGCCTCTCGGATTCTCGCCCGAAAAGACCTGTGATCACTCAGACGGCAAATCGAGACGCTGCGCAACTGCTGAGAGAACCTTCGATAACATCAAATCGCCACCACCGAGATGCACCGACTCAATTTTCCCCTCTGGATTCACCAGAACCACCTGTGGAAGCACATTCACCCCAAATTGCTCGGCAAACTTCCCATCAATGTCAACAACAACCCTTGATGATCGCTCGTACTTGCCAACCGCCTCGCTCACGGTCTCAAGGGATTCTTCCACACTCACCGACAGTCCCAGCAAACCGAGATCCTGATATTCCTTGCGGATCGATTCCAGCGAGGGAATCGCTTGAACACTCGCTGCACTCCAAGTCGTCCAGAAGTCAATTAGCAGCCAATCCCCACGATATTCGCTCAGCTTGACCGCACTTCCATCGAGTGCACGCAAAGGAAGATTGGGAACCAGTTGCCCCACAAACTCGGACTGCCCAGGATTTCCCATCTGTCCCTCCAGAACCGCCGAAACCAGCGGTTCAGTCGCTGCCTGAAACCGCCACTGGTTGTAGGAAACATCCGCCACACTTGGCACAATTGCATTGCCCAGTAGTAGTTCGTCTACTCTCCCCAAATCAAACGAACAAACACCGGCCCATTGACCTCTTCCACGCAGCATATCCCCGTCCAATCCCGTCGCGGTGAATGTGGTTCGCTTCCCATCATTGAGCACCGCCTGAACCAACCCCGTATAGTCAGGCCTCGTGGAGTCACGGCTCGCAGCAGTCTCACTATCAACTTTGTCTCGATCTGCAGAACCCGCTCCAAGCCGATCTTCTCCGCTGATCGCCTCACGAGTATCGAGTCGATCACCTGACGCCACGACCGGCGCCGCAGAGACCTCAAGCTGCTGACCGTATTCATCAGGATGAAACCAAATCAACTGTGCTATTCGCTCACTAGGCAAACGCAAGCGATTGAGCTGTACCTCGACTGTTAAAAAATCATCCCGCATCTCAACCAACTGACAACGGAGAAAATCGCCGTTATGAGAACACAGTAGGTGACTCGGTGGATCCGACTTTTGTAACCTTGGTATCGTCAGTAGTCGCTGCTTTTTGGCTTGATCTAAACTCGGAGGTGGTGAGTTGGAAACAAATTCAATCGCCTTGATCAATCGCTGCTCAATATCAAGCGTCAATTGATTTGTCGTTTCAGACGGTTCACTTGCGGCATCGCTCGCCCCGTCAGACTCCACCTCGACGCGAACATTCCGCTCGCTAATGGATTGAACTCGACAACGCAACACGTCTCCCGATCGAAAATGAACGAGATGTGATCCTCGAGTCGCCGGAGCACGCTTCGAAAGATCCGTGCGTTCGAGAAATAGCTGACCGAAATTCAAGCCTCGACGAAGGCGTTGATTACGGACTCTTTGCTGTTCGAGAAGTTTGGCCCCTGCGTCACTCGTCTTCTGCGCAGCTTGCTCACTAAATCGTATCTCCGCGCTAACATCCTTTTTGATGCGACTCGAAACCAGACTGCGAAGCGGATGCCACGAAAGCCCAATCCCTGCCTCATCGTTCGCGTTCGCACTCATCGTCTTGGTTTCAGCAACCAGCCGACCGGACACCTGACTGCCGGATGTGATTAACTTTCCGATGCGACCGACAACCGCGGCCTCCTGAATATCTCCGTTCCCAGAACCACTGAACCTCACCTCACGGATAGCCGCAAAGGGCAGTTCGATCTGTCCAGAAACCAATTCGCTGCTGAGGACAAACCGACCTGCTCGAATCTCACGAACGTCCCCTGTCAACCTTGAATCATCATCAAACTGAAGGACGGCCTTTTCCTTGTCCGCTCCAGCATTGCGTGATCGACGGCGAACCTCAGCGACCTGCGAGATCGCGACTTTCACTTGTTCTGACGATGCGGTCGAGATACTTATCTCGCCGGTTTCCGCGTCAAAACCAACCACATCGCCAACGATTGAATCTTGTTCAACCGTGGAGATCATGAAGAAATTCTCATCTCCCAAATCTGCTTCGACACGGGCAATTTCCCCTTTCCATTGTGCGACCTCAAGATATCGAACTCGAAGTGAACCCGAAAAATTCTCTAGCTCCAATCGACCCAACGGACGCGGATTTGATCCTTCGTGCTCCCCATGAGACCCTGCCGCTAAATCAACATTGCGACGAATCTCTCCGAGCGACTGTCCATTATCTGAGAGAATCTCCATCGATCCCGCGACCAGATCCAAATAGACCGAAAATCGTATCCGGCGTTCTTCATCCATTGATGCGATCTTCCCCACATCAACGTCATCACCGAGCTCGAATACCATCACTAAATCGCTACCAGCGGTCTCCACTCTCCAAGACTCCTGACGCGATGTACCTGTAACACCTTCTGCAATGCCCTGCTTAGGTTGCTCATCACGCTGCGATTCTGGGTTCTCGTCCACTCTGGTTGGTGCACGGATGCACAAAGCAAAGTCAGCTTGTTGTTCCCATTCCAACTCCAAATTGATGAACAGGCGTGGTGGGAGCATCACTTCGCGAATCAGTTTGCTCCCCGAACTTTCGGATGCAATGACCGAACCGCTCACCGTCCATCCCGATAGCTTCCCAGAGTCGTTACGGCGATTCTCAGAGGCGTCACTCAGGATGGCTTCAGGGTCGTAGAACCCCCTCCAGACCAGGCCGCGATTGGAATTCATCGCCGTCTCTAACGGCATTGCATCCTCTGGCAGGGCACCCCCGCGACGCACCCACTTTAGATCGTCGGCGTGGAATCGCAAATCACCAGCCATGGCGTGACGAATCACCAGTTCCCGACGGTCCCATTTGACCAAACCACCGCGAACCACATCTCCGTTTTGGAATTCAAAAATGTACTCATCGACGAGGGGCTGAGTATGATCTTCGAGAATGTCCGCTAGCGCAGAAGCGCGAGAGAAAACCAGTTTCTCCAAAGCCCTTTGCCGGAAGACGAATGGGTCACAGAATGCATCACCCTTCCAGTGGATCAGCGCATCGTTATCGGATTCAACCAGACGACCCGACAGGACTTCCCCATCGCGAAGGATCAGCAGACCGACGCCCGAGTCAGCCGCCCCGACTTGTCTCTCTCCAACGCCAGTGGGCCCCGACTCCACCGCATCGACCGTTGGCAAACTGTATGGGGGCGCAAGGAGCAGAGCGAGTGTGAGCGAAACCCATCTCGCGACAAACCGGGAGAACGTGGTGACCTGCCGAGGACCACCGACGAGCATCTCAAAATCGTGTTCAATCCAGTGACCGCGCACCACTTACCTTCCTAGCGTTCATAGATGGGAAGAAAGCGATAATTCACAGCGACCGCCAAAAGCGACAGCGTCGTGGCAACGTAGGGTCCCTGGGTCCCATCAAAGCCACCTCCAGCACGCTGCTCCTTCTTCAAGCGTTCAATCAACTGTTGATTCCAGGTTTTCCAGAGTTCAACATCACCCTGGAATAAAGCCTGTGCCTGATAATAGCTCTGGTAGCTGATTCCACCATGCCCGCTTGTCCCGCCCTGCAACTTATCTCGCAAGTAGCCCAGTGTCTGAGCGAACTGTGGCATGTCCTTTCTCCTCGCAATCGCGAAAACAAGCGTGCCAATCGAGATTCTCGCTAGTGATTCATTGAAGCCCCCAGCTCCGTTGGAGTAGGCAACCTGCCCCGACTCGGCGGTCATCCCGGTGAAGTAAGCGATCGCTCGATCGATCGCATCATCGGGGACCTCAATTCCCGCGTTTCGAGCGGCAAGTAGCCCCATCAGTACACCACCGGTAACCGAAGTATCAGCCTCCATCCCCGCAGGACTGTATCGCCATGCGCCAAATGGGTTGCTTTTCTGTGAAGTTACCGCCGCACGGACGGCGAGTTCCAACGACTTTCCGATTGTCAAATCAGAACTGACCCCGGTTTCCCTCCAGAGCGTTCGATCATCCACCATCCCGTAAGCCTCCGCCAGAGCGAGCATGGCAAAGCCGTGATGGTACATGCTCTGTCCGTAATATCCCGTTTCTGGATCCTGCTGCAAAAGGATGAACCGGATCGAACGGCGGACCTGATTCGCATACAACCCGAAATTGGGATCCTCACCCGACGCGAGAAAACACATCAGGCCCATTCCAGCGACGCCTGCACCGCGGTGTCCCGACGGCCAACAGCCTTCATCGTCTTGATTGGCAACAAGATACTGAAGTCCACGATCGTAAAGATCTCTGACATCCCGCGGTACCGGATCACCATTAAGAATCTCGAGGGATTGAGCTACCGCATTCTCACCCCTCTGCGCTCCGCTGAGAATTAAGCCCAAAACCAACAAACTAATGATCGCTCTAAAGCCTTGGTAAGGTCGCTTACACGAGGTCCAATCACTGCTAGCCAAAGAACCGAATGCGGCGGATAACGATTCCGGAGCCAACCTCGGCTGCACCACCCGGCACTCATCTGCAATTCGCTCATCTGTCAAAATCATAGGCATCCGTGATTGAACTCCGGCGCAACCAATGGCTTGCACTTTCCGAGTGGGAACGCCTCGCGTGTGTCGGTGGAAGGGTGAAGAGAGGTTCATTCGGTCGCCATGACTCCAGCATCGATCAATTTCTTGACCGCCGGCCAATCCTTTTCGGTAAACATCGGACGGAGATCCGATTCAATCTGCCCCATTCTAGCGAGCACGAAGTAAAGAGGCATTAACGAGGCGCCAAAGAGTGTTGGCGGGGATGTCTTCTCCATCAATAAATCCTTGATCTCCTCGCGTCGCTCGACCGTCAAAGGCACCTGTCTACCAACAACGAGCAGAGCGGCATCGATTTGCTCGGCAAATTCACCAAACGCCGCCTCTCTTTCCAAGAGGTTCACCTGCTCAATCTGCTCAGGTGTTGCCAACCGATTCAGCAATCGATCCATGATGGATCCTTGACCGTGAAGCCCCTCGAGAAAGCGTTGGGTGTATGGCTTGGCCGTCGCACGCGTTTCGACAGACACCTGCTGCCATTGATCCCTAGCGATGTTACCGAACTCAATCTGACCCTTGAACGCAGCATAGCCTGCGAAGAATCGATGGATATCAACACGCCCAGCAGTGAGGAGTTTAGCTTGATCCTCCGCAGAAAACCCTTCGACCGAAGCAATCCGTCCCATCTTGTCATTTAACGCATCAAGACACTCTTGCCTAGCTTGAAGAACGGCGAGTTGACTGAACGTCGCCTTGTCGAATGAATCTTCGCTGAAGTGAACCACCTGAGCGTCAGCAACGCGTGGTCCAACACAGACGAACCAAAATGTGGCCGTCAAAAGGACACCGTGCAACGCAAAGTTACTCAAACACGAAAACTGAGTCATTTCGCCTTCCACGCTTCCAAGCGACTGAAGTACTGATCCAAGCCACCGCGAAATTCTTCAGGCAAACCAGGCTGGGTCACACCGGTTGCCGGCGCTGCCTCTGATTCCTCACGAACTTCCCGAGCGTTAATGCCGGTCCCCACGAGGGCCAATGCAGCAACTTCGGTCTGCCCATCACCGCCTCCGCCAGGATCTGACCCACTTCCCCCACTCGCATTGGGATTGAAGCGTTTGGATTTCAGCAAAAGCTCAATCGCCTCGGTTTCGGCCGCGATCGCGGTCGGTCCTGTTTGAGGCTTGTAAAGAATCTCCGTCGCTTCCTGCATCACGCCAGCAACCTGCCCCAACAGATTCAACTCGTTAGCGAAATCCCCCTCCGCATTGGGTAACTCGAGGATCTGATCGATGAGCGTTTCGACACGATTCTGATAGTCCTCCTGCATCTCCCCGAGCCGATTAGCGTCATTCATATGCTGCGTATCGGAAACCACCGACCGTTTTTGCTCCGCGACCCGAGTCTGCTCCCGAAGTTGGACCTCATCATCAAGTATCTGCAGGACTTCCAGGACGATACCTGGTGGCAAACTCCCCTTGGGTTGACCGCCGGGTGATTCTCCCGACTGCGTCACCTCCACTAGATCTTCAGCCCACCGATCTAGATTGTCACTCCAGTATTCCGCCTGAGAAATCGAAAGGCCATTTTCGCGACGCAGTTCATCACCAAGATCCCGCAATCCCGCCGTGACATCCTCGGTTTTCATCTGCTCCAGAACACGTTGCAGTAGCTGCAATCGACTCCGTTCAAAGTACGCGGTCATGTCGTCCATGAGATCTGAGACTTCCCGGCTCGCTTCCGCTTCGATCTCCGCCAAAGTCACAAACGCGTCCCCATCCGCGTGCTTCTCTCGGTCAGGAACACCAAAGGTATTGGTCGCCAAACCCGCTAAACCGGAAGCGACTTGCTGCTGCTTACGTGACGCAGATTTCAATCGTTTCACTAGCGTACTGCCTTCAAGTTTTCCCATGATCTCATTCATTTCTCCAGAGACCTTCTCAAACTCCTCCAGCAAACCTTCCTGCTCAATCACGGCCTGATCAAGATCCTCCTGAGACTCGGAGGGTTCTGATTCACTGGCAGCGTTACCGGCAAGTTTCGTATCGGCCAAGCCGAGTCGCCCCGCTTGCGACTTCTGCTTCTTGCCTTCGGCCTTCGGTAATTTCTCAAGGTCAAGCTGACTCGATTCAATATCGCTTACAGAAGGAGTCTGCGGCTTCTCATCGTCTGACTCCTCTTCATCTTCTCCCGCCGCTTGATCACCGCCTGGCGTCTTGAGACGATTCTGGCCGACTTTGTTTGAATCACTATCGCTTGGTTTTCCAGAGGGCTTGCCTGCTTTGGCCGCTTGTTCAAGAAGCTTTGCGACTTCAGGCATCCGTTGACTCGAAATCTCCTTCAGCACCTGGACCATCTCGGCCCAGCTCTCTAGCGAATCCGCTTCGATTTCATCGTTCCGCATCGCCTCTCGTAGCAGCGACTCGCCGCTGCGAACGAGATTTGCCAGTTGCCGTCCGTTGTTTCTCTCGCTCTCCGCCTGTTGAGAGATCAGTGCTCGCGTTTCCGCCGTGGCCAACTGTTCGGGAGCGAGTTGTTGGAGTGCACGGTTGGTCTGATGTAGTTGCATCTCTCGATCACGAACATCCAAGGACATCTGATGCCAACGAGTCAGCTCGGAATTGAGCCAAACGGCGTGCTCTGCACTGTCCAAAATTTGAAAATAGGACGGCGATGAATATTGTCGCTTGGAATCGAGTTGATAATCCTCAACAAAAGCTCGTAGTGCGATCGCGTCAACGTCGATCTTGTGCTCAGCCACCGAGAAAGTAGCATCCAACGCGACGCTTTCCGCGTAGGGGCCACCACCACCAAGAAGTGTTTCACCAATGGAATCTCCCGGCCCTTCCTCGGTAACCTCGAACCATTCCAGCCCAACGTGCCGGACCCCATAGTCATCGTACGCTCGAACTTGGAAAGCCAGTACTTCCGATGTTAGCAAAACCTTTCGCAGCGGGAGGTTTTCGCATAGCAGGGTGGGAGTTTGGTCTTCGACCGAAATTAGTTGCAAGTTAACCGGATCCTCTGCTGAGAGCTCATAGCGGTCCTTCCAGGTCAAGCTGACGTCAAGATCCTCCGTCACGACAAGGCTATTACTCTTGAACAATCCACTTTCAACCGCAACCGGAACTCCATTGACCTCCGCGGTGGTTAACTCCCGTGAAATTTCAGCTTGCAGCGTGAGCGAAGTACCCTTCAGCAGAGGAATCTTTCGCCCACGAACCTCAAATGAATCGGCAGGTTCGCGTTTCAGATATTCCGGCAGACGTATCGCTGCCACCAATTTCTTCATCTCCGGCCTTGCCACCGGACGAACGACGACTCGCTCGCGATAGTCACCCACCGATAGATCAAGAGGCGTATCGACTACCTGAGCCGGAAGATCAAACAGAAAACGATTGTTCTCGTTCGATGCTGCGTAGGGAACACTCGTTGCGAGTTGCAAATTTGCCAAGCGGGGCAGCCACTGGCTTGTGGGGGTCAGTGCCACCGAAAGGGCAATAGGCTCACCCTTTGGAACGATCATTGGTGAGTCCAAAGGTTCGATGGTTGCGAAGGTGAACCGTTTTACATCGGACCACGGCATTAAGAATCGCGTCAACGAGTTGCCAGCAGCATCGGCTGAGATGCCAAATAGCATCCCGCAGATCACCGTGATGCACGACGCGATCACCGCTCGTCGCCGCGCACGCGGAGTGGGAATACACGAGCTAAAGTCATTACCTTCAAGATGCTGTGCAACCTGATTGATCGCAGCATTGACCAGTTCCGGAGACCGACTCTGTTCGTCTATATCGCTCGCGAGGTGAATCACCCCTAAAACCTGATCGCCGACTGCAGGTTGTTGGCGAGTCATCAGGTCGGCCAGTTGCTCAAACCGCCGACGTCTCCAGATCCACCGCTCAATTGCGTAGGGAATAGCTAGGGCGGCCATCATCGCCGCAGAGAAGACGGCCCAGCGTGAGGCTCGAGAAGTCTCACCGATCCGATCCATCAAATAGGTCAATAAGAAACCAAGTAGAAAGCCAATCCCAGCAAAAGCGACCGCCTCAAAAAGTTTTTGACTCCACAACCGTCGACGAAAGCCCATCAACTGCCCACGCAGCGACTTCGGAATTTCAAAACGCGTCCCGCCGTTCCGGTTCATACCGTCCAGTTCATCCAATCGGAGCCACAAAGGGGTCTGACCCCTTTGTGCGCTGCCACAAAGCCCTAGAGGAGTTCCTTCAATCGACCGCTGCTATCACCGATCGAGTCAACCGGCGTTCCCATCACATCGAGCATCGATAGGAAAAGATTACCCATTGGAACCTCACTCCCTTCCGGCCGTATCAATCGACCGGTCTCGATCTGCCCGCTGGCACCACCAGCGAGAACGATGGGCAAATCCTCATGGCGATGACGATTTCCATCACTGATCCCGCTACCGTACAGAACCATCGAGTGATCAAGTAACGTTCCAGAACCCTCCTGAACGCTGTCGAGCTTCCCGAGGAAGTAGGCAAATTGCTCGACGAGGTATTGGTCGATGCGTTGCAGCTTCTCAACCAAATCCACCTGGTTGCGATGGTGACTCATCTGATGATGGGCGTCCTTAATCCCGATCTCCGTGTACCTCCGGTTACCACCGGCATTATCGAGCATGAACGTCGCGACCCTCGTCGTGTCGGTCTGGAACCCGAGAACCATTAGGTCATACATCAACCGAGCATGTTCACGGAACGCCTCCACTCGCCCGTGAGGTACCTCCAGATCAGGTAATGCTTTCTCGTCTTCCTGCTCAGCGCGTTCAATCCTGTTTTCAATTTCACGAACACTGGTGAAGTACTCATCCAATTTTCGTTGATCGGTCTTGCTGACGCGAGGCAGCAATTGCTTTGCGTCCTCTCGCACCACATCGAGAATACTCTGTCGCGTCAGATGACGCTCCCTCCGGTCACCCATTTCAGGGCTACCAAACATCCTCTCAAAAGCCATCCTTGGAGTCACTTCCTTAGGCATCGGTTGCGATTCACTCCTCCAAGAAATATTGGACGAGTACGCGCAGCTATACCCGCTATCACAGCTCCCGGCATTACGACTTGGCTCAAGCCCGAGCTCAATACTGGGGAGCTTCGTCTGCCCTGCCAAGCGAGTTGCGGCAATTTGGTCAACCGAAATCCCGAGCTGGATATTTCCGCTCGTCTTCACCGGACGGGAAGCAGTCAGGTAGGTAGCTGCACATCGAGCATGATCACCGGCCCCATCGGCGTAGCCACGCCCATTGTCATGAGCCAAATTTTCGATGACGTTGAGCTTCGATTGAAACGGCTTGAGCGCTTGCAGAGTCTTCGATAACTCCCACTGTTTTCCCTCTCCGGTCGACCTCCAATCGGGCATGATTGCACCATTGGGAAAGAACACGCATGCCATGCGGGTCGGAGAGTTGCTGGTAACCGAATCGGCGAGTAAACGACTCGGACTTGCCATGACATCAAGCAGAGGAAGCCCTAAAGCCGCGCCCGCTCCCCGCAACATCGTGCGACGATTTAGACACCAGCGTGACCCACCTGCCGATTCATGATCGGTCTGCAAGGGCGAATGACCCTCCCTCTGCGGATGCTTGCTTGACTTCATACTGAAACCTTTATCCCTCAAAAAACAGTAGCGTGGTCCAAGGCGACCATCGCTTCTCGACACTAGTTTACTTGTTGGGTTGACTCGAATCTTCCAAAACGGCAATTGAGCTCGGCGATTCCCAGTCGTAAAAACGAAACGGTCGACTCAAAACCACTTCTCGGACCAAGTCCTGCAGCCGGAACTGCTGATTTTCGGTTTTCTTAATGATTTCATCGACTACACAGCGATCCTGCGGTCTCAATTCACGTCCGAGGGCAAACGTTAACAGCCTCTCGACCGCTGTCTTGGCAAACGCCCTCGCCTCAGTGACGCTGAGAATCTGACTCAACTCCGAAGCACCGACAAATACTCGACCGCCGGGCAACTCACCGCTGGAATCGATTTTGGTAGATTCCTCCCCCAAGGATTCCGATCTTCGCGCGCCCACCGCATCAAACCCTTCTAGGCCGAAGCCAAGCTGGTCCATGACGCGATGACACGATGCGCAAGCTGGGTCTCGACGATGCAACTCCATCTGCTCCCGCAAGCTCAGACCATCGGTCGCCACCTCGGCCTCCTCCAGAGTCGGCACACCCGCGGGCGGATCGGGCGGCGGAGTTCCAAACACATTTTCAAGCACCCACTTACCCCGCTGCACCGGCGAAGTTCGACGGGGGTAACTCGTCAATGTCAGAACACTCGCGTGCGTAAGCAATCCGCGCCGTCCGGTTCCAGCGAGTGAAACCTTCACGAATTCGTTACCCTCCACAACCGGCATACCATAATGCTCAGCCAGCGACGAATTCACGAAGGTGTAATCTGCTGAAAGCAACTCTCCAATGGGGCGATTTTCCGATAGCAGGTGCATGAATAGTCGCTTCGTTTCTTCCTGCATCGACTCACGTAATTCAGATGTAAAACCAGGAAAACGATCAAGGTCCGCATCGTGCCGATCAAGGTTCCGCAGCCCGAACCACTGTGCCGCAAACTGTTCGGCGAGTGACTTGGAGCGGGGATCCGCAATCATCCGCTGAACCTCCACAAGCAACTGTTCTTCGGTTAACTCTGCTTCCATCCCCAAATCTAAAAGACGTTCATCCGGTAGACTACTCCAAAGAAAATACGATAGTCGGGTCATCAATTGACCTGAAGTTAACGCAGCCGTCCCGTCCGCCTCGATCAGCGTCTGGTCTGTTGGACTTTCAATTCTGAATAGAAAATTCGGAGAAACTAACACCGCGGCAACAGCCGTTTGCATCCCTTCGAAATAACTCATTCCCCGCTCCGTACACTCCTTCACTAGTGATACATAGCGTCCGAGCTCCTCCTTTGTCACCTCACGGCGAAAAGCCTGACGCATCAACGGCCGCAGTGACTCTTGTGCCGCTTGCTCCACTCCATCCCAACCGCCACGCGAGCGATACGCAACACGCTTGATGACACGATGGTGACTCTCGGGATACGCCTCACGCGGAAACTTGTCTGGCCCATCAATGCGAATGGTCCTGACCATGTGCGGGAACTGATCCGCTTCCACTCTGCGATCTGGTTTGAGGGGTGCGGAAATCGCCTCTTTAGCCGCTTCGATCACCGCCTGACTCATGCGATCAGCGACGGAGAAGGTCGACTCTTCCCACTTGGGCTGATCCACCTCTTGAGCTTTCACCTCTTTTTCAGCAGCAACCGCTGATGCAGCAGATGCATCGTCTTGCTCCTCACCAAGATTTCCATCGAGGCTCGACTGTGCCTGTAAAGCAGGTATCGGTGCAAAGTAAAGCGTTCTCGAACCCCGCTTCAGATCGAGTTCAAATCGAAAGGTATCTGAAGAGCCGCTGCCGCCGTAGTAACCAACTTCGCCCGAGGCTACCAAGCGGCCATTTTCATCAAAGATTCCGATCTTACTTTTTTCACGATCGGGAGACGCATTGCCGCCAGAAAAGCTGAATCGATAACGACCGGTGTAGGGAACATCCAGCGGAATCCAAGCGAACCCATCTTCCTTGAAGAAACGACCATTGAACCTTCCCACCTGTGTCTCGCCGGCAACGTAGATCTGATCACTCGCTACATCTTTTCGAATCCTTGGTAGTCTCTCGGGGTCAACGATCACGCGTGATGCAATGCCCTCGGCCGCATCCAAATACTTCTCCATCAATAACGTCGACAAGGAAAGCACATCACCATTGTTGTCAAATCCAGCTCCAACCTCGTCCGATGGAAAGTCCTCTGCAGGCTCAAAATCAATCCCCAAGAGATCACGAACCGAGTTGTTGTACTCTGCACGATTGAGCCGTCGGGCGGTGACCTTGCCCGGACGCGGACGCAAGTCGCAGGTAACCGAATACAGGATCTGGTCCGCTAACTCACCGAAACGTCGACGTTCCGCCCCCTCTGGTTGCTCGCTATCCTCGGGTGGCATCGCACCGAACCTCACCATCTCCAAAACTCGCTGAAGCGATGAAGACTCTTTTCCCAAGGCATCGAGTGAATCAAATCCGCTCAGATCCAGCTCACCCTCCCGCGAATCGGCATTGTGACAATCCATACAGAACCTCTGCAGAAACGGCCAACCCTCCTTCGTCCATGACTCACTAGCAACAACGGAATCGTTGGGCGAGCTTCCGCCCTGTGCGGAACTCTTGCCTCCCGCATCAAGTGGCTCGGCCGCACCAAGCTCAACAAGCAACAAAATCTGGACCAGAACAGCGCGCAAAAGCCGGCAACGCAATCCCACAAACACCGGACATGCGGATTCAAATGAAGACACACCGCATCCCGCACGGGGCGGATCTTCAAGCGCCAGTGTGTCCTTGTGCTCGGTCATTGGTGCAGACATCTCTAGGGAGAGAGGGAATCAACAATTCGACGAGCACCACTCATCAGTTGAGTGACAAAGGCCGAATGCGATCCAGATGGTGGGATGATTTAAGGCGGGAACCCACAACTATTTAGCCGCAGGTCTGATACTATCCTAACCCGAAAAGACCATCGCCACCATAGAGACTCACCCCTCTACGGGGCCATCCTTGCGCGACGTCGAGCCTCACAATTTGCCAGACGAGCGCATGAGCCTTAGGTCGTTCCATGAAAATCGAATACCGGGAGTCGCTTCGGGTTACCATCCGGACCGACGCAAGCGATCACGGAGCTGGCAGATACCACCAACTCGCCGTCCCGAGTGATCCGATATTGATGCCGCATTCGAACCTTGCGAACCTCCATCAGCGAGGTTTCTAGATCAAGCAAATCATCGAATTCAGCTGCAGAGTGGTACTGAATATTCATCTCTGAGACCACAAGCATCATCCCTTGATCCTCGAGGTCACGGTACCGGATCCCAATTGCACGTAACATCTCTACACGACCGCGTTCAAAGTAATTCAGGTAGTTGGCATGATGCACCCTACGCTGACCGTCAGTCTCCTTGTAGGTAACGCGGATCTGTAAATGATGTTGATGAATTGGCTGGGTCATCCCAAATCTCCGTTCAGGCTCGATTTCCATTCACGCTACCAAGATCAAGGCATTAGTCTCACACACGACGACCAAAACGCCAACCGCAGCTGTCTTGAAGTTTCACAAACGGTAAAGTCTGCCTACAACACCAACACATCTCGTCCATTACCGAATCAACCGCTTTTCGATAATTGACCATGATCACGCATAGACCCTAAAATTTGCAGTTTAGTGCGCTAACGCCCGCTACATTCACCCACCGAATACCCGCAACAGGATGCGTCAAGATGAGCATCGGCGACGGAACGAACACACCGTTTCAAACCCTTCGTGGAAGGAACTTCCCAGCCCTGCGGCAGTTCACCATCTTCCTCGAAAATCGCGTTGGGCAACTGCTCGAGGTAGTGAAGCGTTTTGAAGGAACCGGGATTCGTGTCTGTGCACTGTCGATCAATGACGCATCAGAATGCGCCTTTGTCCGATTCCTCGTCAGCGATGCTGACCGCGGTCGCGAAATTCTTGAGCGTAGCGGCTTGGCGATGATCGAAACAGATTTGGTTGGCGTTGAATTACCACAGGGACCCCAACCACTGCTGCGCGTTTGCACCGCCCTGCTTCAAGCGGAACTCAACATTATTCAAGCCTACCCTTTGATCGTTCGGCCGAACGGGAAGCCGGCAGTCGCCATCATGGTTGAGAATATTGAACTCGCCATGGAAACACTTCGCGACAAAGGCTTCACCATCCTATCTGAGGGTGATCTCGAAGATGACCCAACACGGGAGAACTAAATCGGAAAGATAAAAGCCGAAGCGTCCGGCGACATCTAACCGCCACATGATGCGTTAGATCTGAAGGAAAACTAGGATTCAAACGATGCGTTGGATCGTGAGCGTCCCTGAGGCCTAGTCAGCTCACACAACTTACCCCATCCGCTGGTTGTACAACCACCACTCGGCCATCATGAGTGCCAGCATGACCAGCAACACAAAGCGCCAATACTCTCGGCGCACCACCAGCCCCGCATTACCTGACTCCACCTCTTCATAACCAAGAGTTATTTCGCGACTCGCCGCGATCGAGCTTTCACGTTGATTAAAGAGATTCACTGCGAATCGCTGCAGCAATTTCTCCTGCGTCCTCACCTCATAGGCTCCAATTTCGTGGGTATCCACCGTCTCAAACTGCAGGGCATCTCGTAGAACAAATGCAACTTTTCTTCCGGAGCTGGTCTCTATACGCAGCGAATCCGAAGGTCTTTCTTCTGATAACTGATTCAATCGACCACGCACTATCGCTCCGGGCGCGTAAGACCCCGCCGCTGTCGTCTCGGAAGCATTCCCGAGTGTACGCAGGACGTTGAAAAGAAAGACCGGCCAGGAACGCTCCGCGAACCAGTTGGTATTAGCCTCCGGCACTCCCCCGTCTGATTGACTCACAATCGGAAATCCGAGAACCAAGTCCTGATAGCCTTCTCTGGGCGCGACCGCCAGTACAGTACCGGTGTCAGCAGCGAGCAGCTCCGTTCCGCCCTCGGGAACAACCAGAGGACGCCCACTAAAGACGAGAACCGAGAAAAGATCTAAGTAACGTAATAGCGGGTGAGTGCGATTGATATCGATGATCGAGAGAGGGGTCGACTCCGCATCCCAGCCCCAGGCAAACCTCGAATCATCACTCGCATCGTCCGTGGTGAGGTTTTCTTCGCTGTCATCCGATTCCGGATCGACCGAAACCACCGAAGCAGGAGGGATCGCGCCGATAAAGAAGGTATTGGTCTTTGGCATCTTCAAAGGCTGACATCGATCAAAGATCAACAAATCATCCTCACTCGTGTTCACTCGTTCTCGGTACGAATCCGAAGTCAAAAACGAGGGTGACACGAACGACACATCGCAGATCCTTTGAATCTGCTCCGTCTCCAAAGCAACCTCCAAGGCGGTGTTACCTTCCGTGATCACCAAGATAGAGGCCCGTTTCGATGGAGTGAGCCCAGCGTACGCACGGTTATCCACCGCCAGGTCATCCGTCACGCTAAGGGTGAGTGTGAGAAAAGCAGAATCATTGGCAGAAATCTCAAACGCTAGTCCCTTCTCTTCACCCGGTTCTAGGGAGACCAATTCGGCATCCAGCAGTTCGCCGTCCATCTCCAAAGCCACTTCTGTTTTTCCGGGGACGTTGCCGAGATTCGCGACCGTACCATAAACCTGAACCACCCCCGGCTTATCGAAATCGGTCTGCGTCGAAAATTCAGTAATTGCAAGATTGAGAACCTTCTCACTCCCTATTGCTACATAGTTCGGAATCAAATTGCCCAAGTTGAAATCGGCAGGAGGCTGAAATGCACCGTCACTAAAGATCAACAACTCCGCCGGACTCGCATCCGCTACCTGCACATCGTTTAGGTCACCCACCTGACTGGAACGCCTTGGGTTCGCAAGACCGTCCGCAGCACGTAGAGCCTCCAACATATCGGTGGGGGCATTGCTTACCGTGACTGCATCGAGTGACAGCAGCAATCGAGAACGATCGCTCGTGAATGCCTGCACCGTCTCCGCTCGGTCATCGAAAGCAATCAGCATCGCTGTCTGCTGATCCGACATCGAACCAATCCTTCCGCGAATCAATTCCTTCGCTTTATCAAATCGAGAGACACCACCCTCTAGATCAACCGCTTGCATGCTCGCCGAGCGATCCAAGAGAAAAATCAAACGATCCTGACCGTTCGTTTCACCACGAACACCGGGCCTAAAAACCGCGATCGCGGCACACGCGAGAATCAGCAATTGGAGCAATAACAACAAGCTCCGCCGCAGTCGCTGCAGCAAACTGTTGACATGCAGATCTTCAATCGTCTTTCCCCACAGGTAAGTACTGGAAACCTGAACGGGTTCTCGCCTCAATTTGAGAAAATACAGAGCAACGATCCCAGCGGCAATCACCGGCAGCACCCAAGCCCAAAGCCCCAAGGTGCTCAACCAACTCAACGCACCCAAAGGCATCCCGAACGGATTCGGCGGGCCAACCGATGTGATGCTCAGTCCCTCGCTCATCTCACGACCCCCCTCTGCCTCAGGTAAGTCGTCGCCATTTCTTCGATACGCATCTCGGTGGAAATCGGAACGTAAACCATCGACCGGCGATTACAGAATGTCTTGATTGACTCAATGAAACCTTTGAGATTCGCAAGGTACTGATCAACGGCATACTGATTGATGGTCAAATCCGCGAAATCTTCATCCTCGCTATCGATCAACCGATGATCACCTCGCAGCGTAGGATTTATCTCCTCAGGCGAGAGTAGATGCATTACAAAAACGTCCATCCGATGATTGACCAACATCCTCAGCGCGGACTCGAACCCCTCTTTATCCAGAAAATCTGAAATCAACACAACGATTCCCGAACCGGTCTGTCGAGACGCAAAATCCCGAATGGACTCACCCAGAGAATCATTCTGTCCGAGTGTGACCGTTTCAAGATACTGCAACATTTGCCAGAGTGACGAGCGACTACGCAGCACCGGTGCTTTTCGCCCAGCGTGTCCAAGTATCTGTACCGATACACGATCCGATCGACAAAGCCCGATATAGCCCAGCGCCGCCGCGAGTTGCCGAGCGACAAGAAATTTCGACGGTGTACCAAACCCCATCGATCCGCTCGCATCCACCAATGCGTAAAAGTGACGTTCCTCTTCCTCTTGGAACAACTTTAGAAACAATTGATCAAGCCGAGCGTACAAATTCCAATCGATCAGCCTCAGATCATCGCCTGGGACATAGTTGCGAAAGTCATCAAACTCCACACTCTGACCACGACGTCGACTTCGCCGCTCACCTTTGAGTTGCCCGCGGAACATTTTGCGCGAGGCGAACTCCAACCTCTCCAACTTGGCGAGCAAGCTGGGTGGTAGCAGTTCGTCAGTAGGTTCTTTGGTTGTCATTGGCCGAATATGAGTCCCCAACACCACTTCCACGTCGATCGGCTGGGGTTCATTTCCACAATAGCGGCAACTTTTCTTCTCCCGCTTCAAGTCTTCCAGCGGGTCTCTTTCCGGTACCGGCGGATTTAGTGAGCCGATCACCAAGGTCCGCACGCGCCTCATCCGCAGCTTTGCTCAACATCTCGACAACCTCTGGGAATCGATCATAGACATTGACGGACTCCGAAACGTCCTGATCGAGATCAAAGAGACTTAAACCAATTCGTTGCTGCTGATAATTCGCAGGCTGACCGCCTTTTCCACCATCACGTCCTGCAAGGGTGCGGTACTGATGAGGAAACACGAGCTTGAATCGGTCATTCCTAATTGCCTGCAACTGTCCACCACCGTAATAGCAACAGAACGCATCGTGCGGGGACTTTGCATCCGATTCACCAAGCATCAGTGGGCGGATGTCCTTTCCATCTATTTTATGGCTCGGCAACTCGGCATCGATCAGCTTCGCAACGGTTGGAAGCAAGTCAATCGTGCTGCAAAGTTGGTCACAATCAGTCCCCGCTGGGATGGTTCCCTTCCACCACATGATCGTTGGCTCACGATATCCACCTTCGAACATCGTTCCTTTACCCTCACGCAGCGGCTTTGCCTGACCCCCGTGATCACCGTATGACAACCAGGGTCCATTGTCGCTTGTAAAGACAACCAGTGTGTCTTTAGCGATCCCCAGTTCCTCGACCGTTTTCATGATCTGACCGACAGACCAATCTACTTCCATGACCACATCACCAAAAAGACCGGCTCCACTCTTGCCGCGAAAATCATCGGATGCATACAGCGGGACATGAACCATGGGATGAGGGAGATACACAAAGAACGGCTTGTCTTTGTTTTTCCGAATGAAGTTCACCGCGCGATTGGTGAACTGCTTGGTCATCTGCGATTGATCAGCCGGTGTGATCTCGGGATTCACGATTCGGTACCCCGAGGAATTCGCCTCGATCATGGGAAGCGCGGCCCATGGGATCTCAGCATTTGGATCCTTTTGACGCTTTGCCACCGAAGCAGGGTGTAATGGCCACATGTCATTGCTGTACGGAATCCCGTAATACTCATCAAAACCGTGCATGTGTGGTAGGAATTTCGGGTGGTGTCCCAAATGCCACTTTCCATATGCGGCCGTCGCGTAACCCTTGCTCTTACAAAGTTCAGCCAGTGTCAACTCATCAGCGTTCAAGCCGTGGTTTGACTTTGGGCCAAGCGCGCCCGAGATCCCAAGTCGGACGTGATAACAACCGGTCAAAAGTGCCGAACGCGAAGCAGAGCAGACAGCCGACGAAACCACAAAGTCCGTAAACCGGCGTCCCTCCGCAGCCATCCGATTCAGATTCGGTGTTTGATACCCCTCGGCACCAAACGGGTTGATATCCGCGTATCCCATATCGTCAATAAAGATGACGACCACATTCGGTGGACGCTGAGTCTCAGCAATCGCTCGACCAGTCATGCAAATCGATGGCACAGTGACGAGGAACACGGCCAGCAACCAATTAGCGATTCTCAAGCCAAACATCGTATCTCCCGAAGTAACTGATCTTGCGGTGACCAAGCCCGTCATCACTCGCCTAGCAGGGATGGGCAACTGGTCACGAACGAAGCCTCATCCAACCAAGGCTCTCAACCGTTGACAAACCCAGACTTTGGGCGATCGAGATCATGAGACGACGCATGGAACAGTTGCAAAGTATAACGCAAAACCGAAGCGTGCACGCATCACTCAATTGGCACAGTCATGTGCAGTTGGTAGAGCCCTCCAGCATGCCGAGTCATTGCCTCATTGTCGAATGATTGTCTTGGCCGAACCGATCGCCATGCTTCCTTTCTTGCTTACCGTCGCTCGAAGAACGATCGGCCCCGTCACTTCGGGACGAAGTTCCACAGCACACTCAGTGGCTTCACCAGCCAAAAGGTCCATCTCACAACTGCCAACCAAGGTATCATTGGGGTCACCGGCAAAGGAAGCTCCTAGCGGTCGGTCGATTCGGAGTACCAACGTGCCGGAAATGGGACTTTGCACCACTGGAATCACCGCTTGTCCCGCATCGATCCCCGCTGGAACGTCGATGGTTACCTTCTCAGGCTGGTTCATTCTCTGTGTTGGATCACCAAGGAGTCCATAGAGTTGAACGTGCTCGGTTCTCTCCTCAAGCAACGAAAAACCGGGCGGACTTAACAGTGAAGCAAGGCCATCGATCATCACTCGAGCGGATTGCTCGACCTCAACCTCTTCTTCGGTCTGCCCCCCTGAACGATCTCCCACGGCACTCACATTCGGCGGTTGCAAGGAACGCAACAGAGATCTCTGTGCGGAGAGCCATTGATCTCCCAAGCAATTGTGCTGCTCAACATAAATCGCGTGGATCAAACCAACGGCAAGTGCAGCGTTTCCATAGGGCATCGTCACGCGACTACCGCCAATGACGGCGACCGGTCCTCCTGACGCAAAGAGCAGCGACTCAGCCAATGAATCTTCTGCCGCATCGGTAGCGGCGGTGTAACAAGCCAACAGCAACGCAATCGGCGCTCTCTCCGCCTCACAACGCAGCCGCAGCACGCTCGCGCGATCCAGAACCGGAATCCCGTCACGGCCCTGCGGCACACGATCCAACGCTGTTACCTGACCATGTCCCGCGTAAACCCAAAATCGGCACCCCTGAGAAAACTGGGAAACCACCGCGTCGGTGAACGTATCGGTGGAAGGATAGAACCGATGCCCTGGACTGCCATAAAGCACCTGTGTGCGCACCGCAGCGGGGAGGACCCCTGTCACCACGGTTCTTGCGACCGCCTCAATCGCTCGATCTGCGACAAAGCCGAAACCGCCCACTCCACCAACCAACTGCACTTGAGTTCGCCAAGATCCAAAATCCTCGCTTTCCTCGCGTTCCCTCAAACGCTCGCGCCAACTCTCAAACTGCGACGCGAGATCAACTGGCAAACGTCCGACGGCAACTTCTGGCTCCGAGTCACCATCAAGGTCCGAATAAAGAAAATCAGTTGGCAAAGTCGGTGTCGAACCCCATTTCTGTGTCACCTTCGAAGCGACATAAAAGGTCGGTACCTGCAAGCTGAGATCACATTTTGTTCCGATCACGGGTGTGTCACCAACGAGAAACAAATAACGTCTAAGGACACGATCCGTTACATGCTTCGCTCGAATGGGACGCTGCGGTTGTTCACCTTCCGCGTCCACCTCGGCTTTCTCCAACCGGAGAAACGCCGCCTTCACCGATTCCTTCGTACTCTCGGCATCAATCTCCGGAGAGATCACTTCGACTGACATGCCCTGAAGACGCCTTCGTTTTACCCAATCGGAAACGGCTGCACGAAAAGATTCTGCACATACCACCACCAACTCACTCGATGCTTTCATCGGCCGAGGGTTAGTCGAGAGAACAGTGGTCTCCGTTGCCTGAGTGCGGGTTTGCTGCGCATTGGTCCGATCGATTGAATCCGTACTTGTCTGGGCCGAAAGGCATCGAGTTACACCGAGCAACATCAACAGCACGACAGCACGCATACTCGGCGAACGCCTTCCAAGGATCGCTAACAGACTCATCAACCGCTCCCTTCTGACCTGCCGGAGTGCCTGCAACACGCACCTACTCAGATCACTTGATCATCCATTTGATCATCCACATTTCCGCAAGATACCGAACCACATGAACGCGAATGGCACCGTAGAATCGCTGACTCAGCTAGCCGTCGATCATGGTTTCAGAGTAGATTCTACCCTCCGCGAGTAATCCGATCCTTGGGCATCATGACGCCTAAAAGCCATCACGAAAAGATGAATCGACCTTCTCTGTCCCGAAAACGAACCATCGCGATCACCGTAGGTGATGTTGCAGGGATCGGTCCCGAAGTCTCCTTGCGCGCGTGTGAGCACTACGCAACCAATCCAGATGTGGAATTAGTTCTCTACGGTCCCAAAAATGCGATTCAAATGGTGGGCGACCGTCTTGGGCTCAAACATCTCGGGGTGACCCGAGACGTCGGTGTGGTGTCTTGCGACAAATTAAAAGCGGGCCAACCCAACGCCGAAACTGGACTCGCTTCGTTTGAAGCGGTTAAAACCGCGATCAAAGAGACGCTTTCGGGAAAGGTTGATGCGTTGGTCACTGGACCGATCCAGAAAGAAGCGTGGCACGCAGCCGGAGTCCGCTACCCAGGGCACACGGAACTTCTGGCAGCTGAAACCGACACCTCCAATTACTGCATGATGCTAACCAGCAAAGAAATTTCATGCTGCTTGGCGACCATCCACATCCCCCTAGCCGACGTCTCCAAAGTCCTCACACAGGAGTCTATTGAACGGGCCATTGGTCTTGCCCATCAGACACTCACTCAAAAACTAGGACGTGCCGCTCGAATTACTGTCTGCGCACTCAACCCGCACGCTGGTGAGAATCGGCGGTTTAGCTACGGCGAAGAAGAAACGATCATCAAACCAGCGATTGAAAACTCGCGTGAGCTCGGGATCGAAGTCAGCGACCCAGTTCCCCCGGACACCGCTTTCACACCCGCTATGCGTTGCAAAACTGATGCCTACGTCTGTATGTATCATGACCAAGGGTTGATCCCCCTCAAGGCGTTATCCTTTGATGACGCAGTGAACGTCACTCTTGGCTTGCCGATCATCCGAACCAGTGTGGATCACGGAACAGCCTTGGATCTTGCTTGGCAGGGAAAGGCGAATCATCAGAGTATGATCTCGGCGATAGAATTTGCTCTGCAATCCCTGCAATGAATTAGACCTGCACGACTTCCCAACCGAAACCATTCAAGGAAAATTGGCTACATTCAAACCACCCGCAACGACTGACAGCATCAGCGAAGAACCGACTGGGGAAATCGGTCGGAGTGTAGTGATTCGCGTCGGTGAATTGCTCTGCTTACTGGTCACCTTTTTCGCTTTCGCTGGTGATCCAGCGCCGATGGTTAATGAATCCCATTACCTGATCAAAGCAAAAAGTTTTTGGCAGCCCGATTGGTGCGCGAGTGATCTCTTTGTCTCCTCCGCAAAGGCGCACACCACTTTCTATTTCACCTTCGGCTGGATGACGCAGTGCTTCTCCCTCGAAGTCACCGCTTGGATCGGTCGATTGCTGGGTTGGCTTTTGATCGCACACGGCCTGAGCGAACTGAGTTGGAATCTGTTTCGAAAGGCCTTTCTCTGTATTCCGATCGCCATTTTGTGGATGGCAGCAACAGAGTATGGAAATCTAGCGGGCGAATGGGTCATTGGCGGCATCGAGGCAAAGGTCCCGGCGTTCGGCTTTGTTCTCTGGGGTGCTGCCGAAATGATTCGTCGACGCTGGCATCGAACCTGGATCCTGTTGGGATGCGCCTCCGCTTTTCATGTCTTAACGGGAGGCTGGAGTGTTGTGGCAGCCTCGATAGCATGGTGTGTCTGCGAGCGTCGGCAATCTCCGCGGTCTCCGCTCTTGAGCTGGCCGCTGGTGGTTGGTGGAGCCATCGCCTTATTCGGACTCGTCCCCGCCCTCGCACTACAGTCGGGTGCGAGTGCCGAGGAGGGAATCAGGGCGGCGAGAATCTACACTTACTACCGATTACCACACCACCTTGTCCCGACCAGTTTTCAACAGAGTTGGTACCTGCGTCATGGGACGCTACTCGCCTCCATCGTCATCATTGCTGGGCGTTTCGGCGTGAAGCCCCAAATGAGACCGCTGATCGCATTCGCCGCCACCGCGTTTGGCCTAAGCGTGCTCGGCTTCGCCATCGGTATCGCCATGCAATGGGCTCCCAATCTCGCCGCACAACTCCTGCGTTATTACTGGTTTCGCCTAGCTGATGCGATCATTCCGCTTTTATTTTCAGTCCTGATCGTCAACCTCTTGCTATCCAATCAGCGGCGAGTCGCAATTTTCGGCTGGTCCGTTACCTTGCTAGCCACACTATGCCTTTCAGTGGACGCCATCCAGAGAAGCCGTCTGCAAATTCCACCTTCAGCTAGCCACCACATCTTGGGATTTGCTCCCGATGCTTCCCCATCGGACCAACAGCAGAGCTTCAGGGATTGGATTGCTGTGTGTCATTGGGCTCGACGATCTTCAGATCCGTCGGAAGTTTTTCTGACACCCCGACATCAGCAAACCTTCAAGTGGTACGCACAGCGATCCGAAGTGGCGAATTGGAAGGACGTTCCGCAAGACGCGTCCTCGTTGATTCAGTGGTATGACCGATTTACGTCAATTTACCCACAGAGACTCGGCAATACGCGTGTGACGATCCAATACCCGATCCTGCGTCAGTATCGCGAGCAATTCGGTGTCCGGTGGATGATCGTCGATCGACGCATTGTCGGCGAACACCTGCCGCTGAATCGTGTCTACCCAACGGGCGACCAGAGCAACGAAACCTATGCGGTTTATGAGTTGCCAAGATGAGATAAAACGTCAACCTCTTCATCAAAGAATCATCGCGCAACACGGCGGAACGAAACTTAGGTCCCCCGAGACGTGATCCAAGGAGATACAGAGAGGCTAGGTCTCGCTGCTACGGCGTTTGACACGGATCTCTATTTCATCCAGTTGTCGATCCTTCAACTCGCCCTCTTTCTCTTCGGTGATATCGTCTAACTCACGCTTCATGAGTTCATCCGTTGGATCGACCTCCCGCAGTTTTTCGCTGGCATCATCAACCGCCGGATCATCACTCGGACTCGACCCCACATCACCTGAATGTTTCATGCGTTCCATCAAATCGGGGGTCGGTGGCTCGTTGCGATCCACGAGCGCTGCAACCTTTCCACCTGCAGGATCAAACAGACTACCAACTCGCCCAGAATCTCTGGTTGTACGTTGCCACGCTCCACCGTAGGTCGGATAGTCGAGATCATGAGTGTCGAGACAGATTCGACATCCCGTCATCGGGATCAGTAAGGTTCCCATCAGTAGAACGCTCGAAACTGCAGCACGCATCGATTTCACCATCCACTCTCGCTAGCATTTAACTGTCAGCCCCTCACGCGGCCCGACACTCATTCTTTATCGACCCTCCGACGATCGAAACATTAGGCAAGATTTAACGATGGTAGCGATTATGCTGATTGATGCCGGCATACCCGACTCACCGCCTCGCGGCGTGGTAACGCTAAGCATTAGTCCCCGATTGCATGGGCCTTCCGGAAAACCCCGGTTTTGGACAATCTCCCTTTTGGGCTTTCCAAATCTCAGCCAAGCAAGCAGTATTAGTGGCTCGGGGCGATTCAGAAAAACTCGCCAATCGCCTTGGCTAACACTCCGCAAGAGATCGACCCAAACCCCATGAGCCAGCACGATCCATCTCGTTTCTCCTCGCAAGACACCCCGGCCGGCCCACAGAGTTCCGCGACGTCGCGTCGAATTGAAGTAGGTAGAGCAAACGAAAATCAGACGACGGTTTCAGTGATTCCAGGTGGAGAGGTCAACGGTTCGATCCAACCACCGGGAAGCAAGAGCCTGACTAACCGCGCCTTAATCTGTGCAGCAGTGGCTCGAGGCTCGTCGACTCTTTCGGGTGCACTGGTTAGCGAAGATACCGAGGTCATGCTTGATTCGCTCGCTAAAATTGGAATCCAGGCAACTGTTTCGGATGCGGGCACCACGGTAACAATTGAGGGGCGACCTCATCACCAACCTCAAGATCCCGATCATCTCGCGGACGGGCCCCAGACCGAACTCTATATCGCCAACAGCGGGACCAGTATTCGTTTTCTTACAGCCACCTTATCCGCAATGGGTGGAAACTATCGCCTCAGTGGTTTACCGCGGATGCACGAGCGTCCCATCGGTGATTTGGTCCAGGCCATTGAGGAAGTCATCAATGGATCCATTACGACCGAATCCGCTGACCGCTGCCCGCCCGTCCTGATTCAATCTCGGGGCTGGAAGAACCGCCAACTCAAAGTCGCCGGTAATGTGAGCAGTCAGTATCTGAGCGGCCTGATGATGGCAGCGCCGCTTGCCGCCAAGGCAGCAGAGGGTGTGGGACACGATCCACCTGGTGGGAAAGTTTGTATTGAGGTTGCGGGGGAATTGGTCTCCAGACCTTACGTCGAAATGACCGCTTCGGTGATGCGGTCGTTTGGAGCGGGAGTCAACATTTCGGGTGGGGATGATGATCAAAACCTTACAGTCGAGGTGAGCACGTCTGGCTACACCGGCACGCAATACGCGATCGAGCCAGATGCATCTGCTGCAAGCTATTTTTGGGCAGCCGCGGCAATCACGGGCGGCTCCGTCGAGGTCGTCGGTTTAACACCATCGGCAATGCAGGGCGATGTGGGGTTTTGCAACGTTCTTCAACAGATGGGTTGCAACCTCGAAGTTGGCTCAAACAGCATGACCATCTCGGGTCGCGCCAAAAACGGTGTCGATGTCGACATGAATCAGATCAGCGACACGGTCCAGACCCTTGCCGTGGTCGCTCTTTTTGCTGAGGGTCCCACGCGCATCCGAGGGGTAGCACACAATCGATTCAAAGAAACCGATCGAATCGGCGACCTCGCATGCGAGCTACGGAAACTCGGTGCCACCGTGACCGAACATGAAGACGGACTGACCATCGAAGCAAACGACCCCGACCTTCATGGAAACACGCTTGATACCTACCAAGATCATCGCATGGCGATGAGTCTTGCGCTCGCGGGTCTAAAAATCCCTGACGTTCAGATCCGCAACCCATCTTGCACTGCCAAGACTTATCCGGATTTCTTCGCGGATCTCGAGCAGCTTATCGGACGCTCGCATCACTGGCGTTCGAACAAGTGATGGTATGGATCGACGTCATCTCATGACTCCAATTGCTCCCCAACCAACGCTTTGCCCTCTGAACTCATCGCTTGCCCGCTTACTTGTAATTCGGCGTAGGCGGTCGGTAATCACTTAGTTGAATACTCTGAAACCAATCAATCGTTTTAGCGAGCCCTTCCCTCAACATCACCTTCGGCTCCCAGTCGAGCTTCTCCTTGGCGAGTGAAATATCAGGTCGCCTCCGTGTTGGGTCATCCGAGGGTAATGGCTCGAACACCAACTCACTGCGTGATCCAGAAAGTTCAATCACGGTCTCCGCCAACTCACGAATCGTGAACTCAATTGGATTTCCAATATTCACTGGCCCGACAAAATCGCTACCGACATTCATCATCGAAATCATTCCGCTGACCAAGTCGTCTCGGTAACAAAACGATCGTGTCTGAGTCCCCTCACCGAAGATGGTGATTGGCTCATGATTTAGTGCCTGACGAATAAAATTTGATACGACCCGCCCATCGAACGGATGCATCCGTGGCCCATACGTATTGAAAATACGTATGATTCGAATATCGACACCGTTGCTACGGTGGTAGTCCATAAACAGCGTTTCAGCGACCCGTTTCCCCTCGTCATAACACGCTCGAATACCAATTGGATTCACGCTCCCGCGATAGCTTTCCACTTGCGGATGCACTTCAGGGTCACCGTAAACTTCACTGGTACTCGCTTGAAGGATCCGAGCACCACACCGTTTAGCCATCCCGAGTAGATTGATCGCCCCCATCACGCTCGTCTTAATTGTCTTAATGGGGTTGTACTGATAGTGCCCCGGCGCAGCAGGGCAGGCAAGATTGTAAATCTGATCTACTTCCAAAAAGATGGGCAGCGTCACATCATGGCGCAACAGCTCAAAATTGGGCCGACCAAGCAGATGAGACACATTCGATTTTTGGCTGGTAAAGAAATTATCCAAACAAATCACATCATGCCCATCCTCAACCAAACGCTCGCACAGATGCGAACCGAGAAATCCTGCACCGCCGGTCACCAGAATACGCTGAATCATCTTTTCCTCTTAACGGCAAAAAACAAACTCACGGACGCACGAAAATCGAGTTCTCAGGACTGGTGTTTCGAAAACCAACAAGCAAAAACGTCAAAGTTCGATCACACGGTTATCGATCAATCGTGTTGCCCCGACCTTGGCCGCGATCAAAGCAACTGCTGGTCGATCTAACTCGGAGATCGGCTCAAGCGACTCCGCATCTACAACAACCGCGTAGTCAACCGAATCCACACAAGCTGAATCCGACACTCCATCACCCATTAGGCATTTGAGCAAACTTGCCTGCAGTCGCTCAACATTTCGCTCTCCCTGACGTACCTCGCTCACCAGTTGATCGAGTGAACGTGGAATCACCAACGCCGATTGACGTTCGGCATCACTCAAGTACCGATTCCGGCTACTCATTGCCAGCCCGTCCGAATCACGCACGATCTCACCGGCGAGGATACGAATCGGCAGATTCAAGTCCTCCACCATCGACTCGATGACTCGCCACTGCTGGTAATCTTTTCGACCAAATACCGCCACATCGCAAGGCAGGCATTGAAACAGTTTCAGGACGATCGTGCAGACCCCGCCGAAATGCTCGGGGCGGTACTGTCCTTCGAAGCGATTGGCAACTCGCGGTGGCAAAACCGATGTGGTACAGCCTTCGGGATACATTGAGGCCACCTCGGGAACGAACACAGCATCCGTACCGAGCGACCTTAAACGAGAGAGATCTTGATCGAGCGTTCGCGGGTACTGATCTAAATCTTCATGGGGCGCAAACTGAGTGGGATTCACAAAGATGGTTGCAGAGACACGGTCGCAATATTGCTTTCCAATCTCAACTAAAGAAAGGTGTCCGTCATGAAGAGCACCCATCGTTGGCACAACCGCGACGCTCCGGCCCTCGCGCTGCTGCCGCAGGACGTAACTTCGAGCATCGGCGGGCGTGTGCAGAATCTCCATCTCCTCGTTCTCCAACCCTCATGGTTCATCAAGCGGCAACATCAATCAGCTCATGCCTTGGTTCACCAAATCTATTTCAACAAACAAAGCTTCGCACCACCACTGAAGACCTACGACTGATTCGCCGCTAACTCAAAAACTTCTTCTTCAACAAAAATTGGTAACGAAGGGCTGAAGGTTACCGCCACTGCAATCGCGTCACTTGGACGTGCATCGACTTCCGCTAAGGAGCCATCGGCACGTCGCAGCATTAACTTTGCGAAGTAGGTGCCTTTCTCGTAGTGACTGATCAGAACGTGATCCACCTCAGCGTCAAACGCCTCGGCAACACTGACAATTAGATCATGCGTCAATGGCCGCGGCGGCTCAAACCCCTCGCTAACACGACGGTCAATGTTAGTGGCCTCGAAGATCCCGATCAGGATAGGAAACTCACGATCACCATCCACCTCTTTCAGGTAGATCACCTGATTTTCGGTCAACTCGGAGATGATAATTCGTGTCAAACGCGTTTGAACAGCCATGAATTCCCGTCACATTCTCACATACCAAGAAAAGAACAACGCCTCGAAGGGGTACTCGCGGCCAATCAAGGAGACAAGTATACCGTGACCGACCTCAAACACCCACTCCAATGGTTTCGGTCAACTTTCCGTCGAAGCTTCCTCCCAGCGGAACACGGTGACCGCTAGGGGAGGCATGACAACCGAAATACAGTCGGGTTGACCGTGATGTGGTTCCCCAAGCGTTGTAGCTCCGGGAAAATTACCCACGTTGGATCCACCGTAGATTTCGCTATCGCTATTAAATCGCTCGCGCCAAAAACCAGACATCGGTACCCCAACTCGATAGTCATAGCGGACAACCGGTGTGAAATTACAACAAACGAGGATCGGTGGGTCACCACTATCCGACTTGCGCAGAAACACCAACGTGCTGTCTTCCGCGTTCATGCAATCAATCCACTGAAATCCCTCGCTGCGAAAGTCAAGTTCATGCAGAGCGGGGTTCTCATTGACTAACAAATTCAAGTCCGCCACGATCTGCTGAATTCCACGGTGAGATTTAAAATCCAACAACTCCCACTGCGGACCATCGTCGTGGTTCCACTCTTTCCACTGCGCCAACTCATTGCCCATGAACAGTAAATTCTTACCCGGGTGCATCCACATGTAAGAATATAATAGGCGAAGGTTCGCAAACTTTTGCCACAAATCGCCGGGCATCTGGGCGATGAGGGATCCCTTTCCGTGAACCACCTCGTCATGCGAGAGAGGCAAAACGAAGTTTTCGGTAAACGCGTAGATCAAGCTGAAAGAAAGGTCGTTCTGGTGGTGACTGCGGTGAATGGGCTCGCGATTCATGTAGGTCAACGTGTCGTTCATCCACCCCATGTTCCACTTACAATCGAATCCGAGACCGCCATCGGCCACCGGCCTCGAAACGCCGGGCCATGCTGTTGATTCCTCGGCAATGGTTATCACACCAGGGCAATAATCCGAGATCGCCTGATTCGCCTCACGAAGAAACTGGATCGCTTCTAAGTTTTCACGCCCGCCATGCTCATTGGGCAACCAATCGTCGTGTCCACGGCTGTAATCGAGATAAAGCATCGATGCGACGGCATCAACTCTCAAACCATCGATGTGGTAACGATCCAGCCAGAATAGCGCGTTGGAAACGAGAAAATTACGAACCTCATTTCGACCGTAATTAAAAATCAAGGTACCCCAGTCCGGATGCTCACCCCGTCTAGAATCCTCATGCTCGTATAAGGCGGTTCCATCAAATCGCGCTAAGCCGTGCCGATCCTTCGGGAAGTGCGCCGGCACCCAGTCAATGATGACCCCAATCCCCTGTTGATGTAGATAATTAACAAAGTACATGAAGTCTTCAGGCGAACCATGACGCGCGGTCGGCGCGAAGTATCCCACCGTCTGATATCCCCAAGACCCGGTGTAGGGATGCTCACTGACCGGCATCAACTCGACATGGGTGAAATTCATGCGATGGCAATAATCGGAAAGCCGACGGGCCAGATAGGGGTAATCCAACCATCCGTTCTTGCGTCCTTTACCCTTCTGCCAGCTTCCTAGATGCACCTCATAGACATTCATGGGCGACTTCAAAGGATCTCGCTCCCGGCGCCGACTCATCCAATCCTGATCCTGCCACTGGTACCCGTTTAGGTCGGTTACCACCGACGCTGTCAGCGGCGGCAGTTCCGCAGCGAACCCCATGGGATCCGCCTTGTCGCACCAGAGACCATTTGAATCTTGGACTCGAAACTTGTATCGATCACCAGTTTTTGCCGCGTCGACCTGAAACTCCCAAATCCCGAGGTCATCGACCGGTTGAGCGGTGATGCTACGCCCATCCCAGCCATTGAAATCCCCAACGATTTGAACCTGTCTTGCATTGGGTGCCCAAACCGAGAAATGAACTCGCTTGCTACCTTCTCGTTCAACGATCTGTGCGCCAAGTTTTTCATACAGGCGATGATGTTGACCCTCGCCGATCAAATGCCGGTCGAGTTCGCTAAAAATGGAAGGAAAGGAAGAAGCATCCATGACAATATCTACTTTGAAATCATCCTGCTCATAGGTAAGGCGTTTATCTGATCGCAACGCCGCGCACCGATTAACGGCCACCGCAATTAGCCTATCGTAACCTTCCTACGCACCGATTACCGCAGCGAGAGTTACAAGAAATGCAAACCAATCTCTAAGGTGAAAACGCTCTCTCAAAAGCGACGAACAAAGGTGCGATTTCCCACCGCTTCATCGCTACAAGCTGACAAATACCAACGACTACTCAAATCTCGTCTCGTAGTTCGCTACGTCGGCCAAACAGGGCTCTAGAAAAGGTCCTTAGAATCGAATCGCGCCTTCGCTGGTGGGCTCGCCTGTTTTGCAACATCACCCAGCAACCACCGGCGTAATCCATCTCGATCGGTCGAGCCGGATCGGGGACTTGGCGGATAATCGTTGTGGGGTCGATCGATACGGTCCCATGCGTTGGTCCCTTCCCAAGCACCCCGATTCCGAGCGACCGCACGACTTGGTGGCTGAATCATCGAGTGATCCGAACTGCGTGCGTTCTGCGTCAAATCATTGCTTCTTCCACCGCTGACCAACCGAGAGGAAATCAAGCAGGCCTGAACACAATGGATTTCGAGCGCTCGATCAACTCGACGCCAAAGATCGGCATGCTGAACATCCATTCGACGGCCAAAATGCTCCCACTGGAACCCGCTGGCTCTCCAACGAGGAAGCGAGTCAGACAGGGAGCGAATGAGGTACCGGTTATTACTAAGAAGTAGTACCGATGCAGGTCCGTCGATCGATTCAAGTCCACGAACCGCCGCGAGCAAGGTCAGGCGATTCAGGTCACCTGTCTCCACATCTTCGGCATCGAGAACAGAGTCGCCGGAAGCGGTCTCGAGTGCGAAAGACCATCTGCCATCATCAACCGAATGAGACTGCGCCTGGCAGACAAGTAG